>CANPVD010000092.1 GCA_947581615.1 Candidatus Humimonas hydrogenitrophica | reverse complement strand
GTCGCTGCCGCCGCCGGAGGTGGAGGCGAACAGGTGGGCCACCACGTTGCCGGCCACGGTGACGTCGTGGTCCAGGGGCCCCGTCTCCCAGGCGAGCACGTCGGGGCGACCGTCGACGAAGCGCTGGTCCTGGACGAGCCACGTGTACCAGCCCGAGCCGGTGGGGTCGTAGGTGGGCTCGATGGGCCGCCGCCGGTAGGGCACCGGGTGGGCCGGGTCGGAGACGTACGCGTCCAAGGGCGGGGCGCCGGCCTCGGCGGCCGCCGTGGGCCCGCCGTTCCGGGCCTCCGCTCCCGCTCTCCCCGGGGGCGGACCGAAGGCGGCGGCGGCCCCGGCCCGCAGGTAGAGGTCGCGGTCGGTGACCCCCTTCCGGGGCGGCCACTCCGACCACGTCCGCCACCGGTTCGAGCCCGTCTCGAACGTCACGGCTCCCGGCAAGGGGCCCGCCCCCGAAGGGGCGCCTTTCAAGAGCCGATGAAACCACGGGGCCTGGACGTCGCGGCGGAAGTGCTCGCCGGTGGCGCTTCCGAAGCGGATGGCTCCCAGGCTGTCGCCCGGACCGCTCGACCATCCCCCATGCCGCCAGGGCCCCACGACTAAAGCGTTGATCCCGGTGGAGTCCGTCCGCTCCAGCGTCTTGTAGATGGTGAGGGGTCCATAGAAGTCCTCCTGGTCCCACCACCCGGCCACGCTCAGCGTCGGGACGGTCACGCCGTGCAGGTAGGTGACGACGGCCTGCTCCGTCCAGTGATCGTCGTAGTCGGGATGGTGGACGAAGTCCTCCCAGGTGGGGATCGAGCCGTGCAGGTAGCGCTCGTCCACGTGGGAGAGGGCGCCCAGACGCAGGTACCACTCGTAGGTGTCGTGGACGGGGAAGCGGAACTGGGTGTTCTCCCTGTCCGTCTCCATCATGGCCGCGTACTCGAACCCGTAGCTCAGCCGGAAGGCGCCGCCGTGGTGGAAGTCGTCTCCGATGAAGTCGTCGGCGGGGGAAGCCTGCGGCGAGGCGGCCTTCAGGGCCGGGTGCGGATGCAGCGTGGCCATGACCGTGAGCCAGCCTCCGTAGGAGATCCCGAGCATGCCCACGCGCCCGTTGTTGCCCGGGACGTGATGGACGAGCCAGTCGATCGTGTCCCACGTGTCGGTGCCCTCGTCGACGCAGGCCGAGTCGGCCGAGGGGGTGCAGGGCGGGCGCTGCATGACGAAGCGCCCGCCCGACCCGAACCGGCCCCGGATGTCCTGGAAGGCGAAGATGTAGCCGTCCTCGGCCAGAGCCCGGAGGTAGCTCCGGAAGTTCCGGTCGGCGTGCTCGACCCCGTAGGGGGTGCGGAGGAGGACGATGGGCAGGGGGCCGACCCGCGTCCGCGGACGGTAGATCACCGTGTGGAGCAGCACGGAGTCCCGGGCGGGGATCATGACCTCGCGGCTCTCGTAGCGGGCGAGGACGGACGGCGGCCCTGCGGGCTGCTGCGCCCGGATCCCGGCAGCGGGCCAGCAGGCCAGCGAGGCCAGGCCGACGAGCAGGGCGAGGGACTCTGTCGGGTGCCGGCGCTCAACGGTCGTTCGGATCCTCAACACAGCCTCTTCCGCGCGCGTGAGAAGGCCTGAACCGGTACGATCCGATCCTACCCGCCGCGAGCGGAATCGACAAGCGACGGGCGTCGGTCTCGACGATCCGGATGCCGAGCGATGTCCTCTGAGACCGGCTCGCACGCTTCAAGGCAGGGGCCACGGAACGGCCCCGCGGATCGCAACGTCCGTCGCGTCCTGCGCGACCCGGTGATCCGCGCTCGCGCGAGAGCCGGTGTAAGTCGTTTCATCTCAACTCCATCGATACCGACGACGCAGGGCACGGCCCTTGATAAGGAAGGGGTCGCGCACGGCGTCCGGCCCGGACCTCCGGGCGCGATAGCTGCTCGAGCCCATGGAAGCACACATGCCCACGCCGCGTTACAGGTTGGTCCTCGCCGCGGCCCTGCCGCTCGTGGCGGGGTGCGGGGGCCGTGCGCCCACGGCCCCCGCGAGTCCCGGGACGAGCGTGGCCAGCCTGCGCGTGACGCCGGACACCGCGGACGTGATCGGGACCGGGGACACCCTGCGGCTGTCCGCTCGCGCGGAGGACGCGCTGGGTCGGCCGGTTCCCTACGGCGGGGGGGTGCGGTGGGCCGTGTCGGACTCGGGCGTGGCTTCGATCGATACGGCGGGGCTCGTGACCGCGGCCGGAACGGGCGTCACCACGGTCACGGCGACAGGGGAATCCGGGCTGTCGGGCCAGGCCACCGTCAGGGTGTTCGCCACCGGCCCCCCGAGCATCACTTCCGTGAGCCCTCTTCCGCTACGCGAGGGCGCCGAGGCCGTCCTCCTCGGGAGCGGATTTCGGCCGCAGCCCTCCGATGACTCGGTCGCCGTGGACGGCGTGCCGGCCCGGGTCCTGGCGGTAGCTCCGGGCTCCCTGCGCGTACGGGTCCCGACCTACGGCTGCCGGCCGTCCCGAACGGTGGCCGTGGAGGTGCGCACGCCCTTCGATCCGCCGGCGAGCGCCGACGCGCGGCTCCAGGGCGGCGGGACGAACGTGTCGCTCGACGTGGGAGGCCGTCTGCTGGTCCAGGACTCCACCGCCTTCTGCCTGCAATTCGCGGCGAGGTCCGATTCGGACGGTTACCTGTTCGGAGTCCAGGCGACGGCCCCATCGCCCTCGGACCTGGTCCCGGACGCGCTGACATCGGTGACGGTCACCGCCGTCCTCGCCCCTCCCGGCGGTGCGGCCGCCGCCTCGATGGGGGCCGTGACGCCCGGCCTGCGATTCGACCGCCAGGAGGGCGGTCACCATCACGATGATGACCCGCAGCCGGCCGCGAGCGACGCGGAGCGCGCGGCCCAGGCCGCCGCGGAGACGCGCCTGGACGCGTGGAGCCGGGAGAACCTGGACCCCGCCGGCTCGATCCCGGCCCGTCGCGCTTCGGCGGCGCGCCGTGCGTCACGCCTCGAGCGGATCCGCTCCGCCGTGCTGGGTAACGGGCCGAGCGTCGGGGATACCCTCACCCTGCGGGTGCCGGATGGCCGTGCGTCGAACCCGTGCACCACGTTCACCACCATCCGAGCCGTCGTCCGGGTCCTGGGCACGGACGCAATCCTGGCCGAGGACGTGGCGAATCCCGCCGGCGGAATGACCCTGTCTCAGTACCAGACGCTGAGCGACCGCCTGGACGGCCCCATCCTCGCCACCCTGGCGGATTACTTCGGTCGACCGACCGACATCGATGGCAACGGCAGGGTCATCGCCGTGTTCACCCGGGAGGTGAATCGCACCTGGTCGGGAGCCACCGCGTTCGTGTTCGGAGGAGATTTCTACCCCCGGTCGGACTCATCCGGGGCCTTCTCCTGTCCGTCCAGCGACGAGGGCGAGGTGTACTACTCGCGCGCTCCGGACCCGACCGGCATGTACGGAACGCCCGTGGCCGCGTCCTCCCTGCGCGCGCGCGCGCCCCTGATCATGGCGCACGAGATCACGCACATCATCCAGCAGGGTCACCGGTTCTCGGCAGCGGCGCCGTGGATGGCGTCGTGGATGATGGAAGGGCAGGCGGTCCTGGCGCAGGAGGTCGTGGGCCACGCCGTGATGGGGAACGCCCCCGGCCAGGACTACGGACTGCGGGTTGCCTACAGCCATGATGCCGACGGAACGTACTGGTACCGCGAGCCCTTCCAGGGTCTCTCGGACTACTTCGGGTACGTGAGCTCGGCCACCCGGGTACCGGATGCGCCGGCGGCTTGCGGCTGGCTGATCAGCGATCCTTCGCCCTGTGACGGGGCCCCGGCCTGGTACGCCGCCGGCTGGGCCTTTCTCCGGTGGCTTTCCGACCGGTTCGGCCCGGGGCTCGGAGGCGAACGCGCCCTTCAGCGTGCACTCATCGACGACGACGCCTCGGGTTTCGCCAACGTAGAGGCCGTGGTGGGCCGGCCCTGGCGGGGGCTCCTGGCCGACTGGGCCGCCGCGCTCTATCTGGATGACCGCGTGCCGGCGGTCGGGCCCGACCTCGGCCTCGCCAGTTGGGACCTGCACGGGATCTTCGATGCCTACGGGATCAACACCGGCCTGCAGCCCGTGGAGGAGGGCTTCGGCGACTGGACGGTGAGCCAGGACGTCCGCTCCGCCTCTTCCGTCTACTTCGAGATGACGGGGCCGGCTCATCCCGGAACGGCGGTGCGCATCCGGGGTGCGTCGGGCAGCGCGCTGCCGCCGGGCCTGCAGGTGTGGGTGGTACGGCTGCGCTGAACGTCCGTCGCCCTTGCGGCACCGTGCCCGTCGAGCGCCGTCCCGGACTGACCGCCGCGACGCCGTCGCGGTCCTAGGGCTCTCCGGGGGCGCTCGAGGCGAGCTCTTCGATCAGGCGCTCCGACAGGGGGGGCAGAGGGCCTTCGAGGGCATCGCGCAGGAGGCCGGCGGCCTCCTGCGTGAGGCTGTCGGGATGCTCCCGGTCGGCGGCGAAACGCACCACGTTCCCGGCGTGCAGCGCCGCGAGCTGGTCCTCGTGTCCCTCGGCGGCGGCACGCGGGTCGCCACCGACGGCCCCGAGGTCGGGCTCGTCTTCCAGGCTGGCCCGCCAGTCCTCGTCCTCCGGGGGGGATACGCTTTCGCCCTGGAGCTCCGACAGGGCGACCGGAGGAAGGAGTACCAGCAGCTGGCCCACGACTCCAGGGTATTCCTGGACGCAGGTCAGGCCGACCTGTCGAGGTTCCACGAACAGCTGTCTAAACCGGTCCAGGGAGCCTTCCACGGCCGCGAACTGCCCGATCGGGACGCCCGTGTCCTTGCGAAGGATCTGGACCGACACCGTCCCGTCCGGGACCGGGCGCCCGGGGTCGAGATCGGTGTCCAGGGCGATGCGGTTGCGGGTCCCGACGAACACCACCTCGGGGTCGCCCCGTCCGGTGCGGATGTCCCGCGCGTCTCTGTGGGTGGGATCCATGTACGTTCGGCCCAAGGTGCCCCCGTCGTCCGCGAGGTGGTGCGATTCGAACCGGAGATACACCAACGTGGGCGCCAGGTGCGGACACAACGAAGAAGAGGGGGACGACCCTGGGCCATCCCCCTCTCGTTCCGGACCTCTGCCGGGTGCGTCGTTCGCGTCAGCCGAGCTTCCTCACGTAGAGCATCTCGGGTCGTCGGCCATTCCAGCGTCGGTAGAGCATCGTCGTCACTCCTGTTTCCAGTATCGTGTCGGTCGCATCCTCGTGTTCGTCCTTCGCCCCTCCCTACGGAGTTCCCGGTCGCGGGGTTTCAGCGGTCCGATCCGCGTCGTGTCAGGCGACCGGACAGCGTCCCGCGGGCTCACGGACCGAGTCCTCCGGCTCCGGCCACGGGATGCGCGCCAGGGTCACGTCCGTGAGCGTCTCGTGCGGCACCGTCACCGGGACGATGCTCGGGGGATCGGGCTCGAGGTGTGCCACCCGGTTGGGCTCGAGCCAGGCACGCACCGCGGGAGGCGCGGGCCATGGCTCGGGCTTCAACGCCGGCGGGACGATCGCCTCCTGCCATCGCTCCGCGATCCGCCCCGGTGCCTGGATGCCATGCTCCGCCTCGCGCAGTGGCGAGATTTCCGAGGCCAGAATGTCGGCCGCGACGGCCAGTGGAGGCCTGGGCCACGGGTGCTGGCGCAGGTCGGGGAGCACGATCCCCTCGACCGGCAGGCGAACGCTCATCGGATCCGGTCGGCAGGGATCTACCCGGAGGTATTGCGATGGCACGCGAGTGCCGAACAGAGCGCGTGCGGCCTCGACCCGGACGCCCACGTCCTGGTCCCCGGAGGGTCGAGTCGCCTGGATGGCCATGGCGATGGGCAGGAAGGCGAGCATAGAGAGGGGGCTGGTGAGTCGACCGAGCTTGCTTGGCGTGGCGTACCGCATGGCGCCCTCCGCATGGCGACGTGGGGTGGACCTGGCACGACCGTTTCTGTCAAATTGGACGTACGGGGAGCCGCCAGGGTTTGATCGGGCGCGACCAATGACGTCCAGGTGCGCCGAGTGACCACGATGATGCGTTGGACGACGGGTCGCGTCGGCGCCGTCGCCACGCGATGGGGGGTGGAGCGTGAGGAAGGTCGAGGATCGGGTGCTGGGGGCGTTGTCTCCGGAGTACCTGTTGGACTGCCTGGACGAGTTGGTGGCGATTCCTGGCCTGTCGGGCGGCGAGACGCCGGTCCAGGAGGCCGTGGCGGGCCGAATGAGGGAGATCGGGCTGGGGACGGACGTGTGGGAGATCGACTTCGAGACGCTCCGGAGACATCCGGCCTACACGGCCGAGATCGAGAGAGATTCGGGACTCGGGGTCGTCGGGTCGGTGGGACGGGGGGATGGCCCCACCCTCATCCTCAATGGCCACGTGGACGTGGTCGAGGCCGGGGAGCCGGATCGCTGGACCTCGCCTCCCTTCGAGGCACGGGTCCGCGGCGGCCGGGTGTACGGCCGGGGCACTTGTGACATGAAGGGTGGGCTGTGCTGCGCCCTGGCGGTGGCTCGGGCGATCGCCGACGCGGGGGTCGATCTGCAGGGAACGCTGCAGCTCCAGAGCGTCATCGGGGAGGAGGACGGTGGCGCTGGAACGCTGGCCACGCTCGTACGCGGGCACACGGGCCAGGGGGCCATCGTGCTCGAGCCCACCGGCCTGGCGATCGGACCCGCCCATGGCGGGGCGCTGGGCTTCCGCGTCACGGTGCCCGGCCTGGCGGCACACGGCGCCTTCCGCGAGGAGGGTGTGAGTCCGATCGAGCCCTTCGGGCGCCTCGTGGCCGCGCTGCGCGAGCTCGAGGTCGAGCGCAACCGCGACGTGTCGGATCCCCTGTTCGCGGAAGACGCGTTGCCCTTCGCCCTGGCGATCGGCCGCGTGCGTTCCGGCATCTGGGCCTCCACCGTCCCCGAGTCGCTCCAGTTCGAGGGGAGGCTGGGGTTCCCGCCCGGAGAGGCGCCGGAGGACGCTAGACGGGCGTTCGAGGCCGCGCTGTCGTCCGCGTCCGCCCACGACCCGTGGCTGGCCCGAAACCCGCCCGTCGTGGAGTGGTCGGGTGCGCAGTTCGGGGCGGCCCGCACGGACCCGGCTTCTGAGGTCGTGCGGACACTGGAAGCGGCGTTCGGGGAGGTCACACAGACGGTGCCGCAGGTGCGAGGGATGCGCTACGGGTCGGACATGCGGCTCCTGGTCGCGGTGGGGGGCATTCCGACCGTGCATTTCGGACCCGGCGATGTACGGGACGCGCACCGTCCCGACGAGAACGTCGTCATCGAGGAGCTCGTCACCGCGGCCCGGGTGGTCGCCGTCGCGGCGCTGCGCTTCTGTGGAGTGGCGGGAGGGTGAGGGGAACTCGCCTCACCCCCCTCGCATGTTGCGTTGCGCTCCCTACATGCCTTCCTGAACGACCGAGAGGTCCGGCCGGTACCGGAGTACCATGCTGGTCGTCTCCCAGAAGGTGCCCGTGATGGCCTGGAACAGCTTCAGGGCCTGGTCCTGTCCGAGCTGCTCGGTCAGCATGGCCTCCATGCTGGGTTGGATGGGCTCGAAGTTGGCCCAGTCGGGATGGAAGATGGCCAGGAAACGGTCCTCGCCCCGTCCGCCGTTGACGGGCATCTCCCAAGCGTAGTGCACGGGCCACTTGCTCGCGACGATGGCCTTGTGGATCTGGTCGATCGCCCGGTCGAACGCCTGCACCTGGTCGGCCTTCAGGTGGTAGACGACCAGCTCGACCAGCGCGTAGCCCTCGGGCTTGTCGGGCAGGCTCATGTGCGCCGTGTCGACGACGGTGAGGAGGCTCGTCTCGGAGGCCAGGTGCGGAGCCACGTCAGCGCCGAAGCGCTCGCTCCCCTTCGGCCCGAAGCCGTTGTCGTAGACGTCGAGATCGGCCCACGCGTGTCCGTCGGAGCGGGCGACGAAAGTGCCGAGCCGCTCTCCGTTGACGACCTGGTAGACGCTCCAGCTCCACGGATCGCCGGCCTCCTTCCGCCAGGCGGCGTGGGACTTGAGTGCCTGCTCGAACGCGGCTGTCTTGCCGGGAGGCGGCGTAAACCAGTAGGTGCGGGCCACGTTCTGTGCGGTCGCCTGGCCGGCGGGCAGGGCCACGCCGAGGATCGCGAGGCTGAGCAGGAACCGTCGGACGATGGACATCGATCGACCTCCTTCCAGGGGAGAAGGGAAGCGCGAGCGCTCCGGTGCGTGTCCGGATCCCGGAGTCTCTGGCCGTCTGCCGGCCACGCGGACGTGGGGGTGGGAGTCGCAGCGCGGCGACTTTAGGCCGGAATAAATCCCATGTTATGAGCGGATGATCCGCCCCGCAACGGGGAGGTTGGAAGGCGGGGCGAAGGATGGGAACCGGTCACCAGAAGCGGCGGTTTCTCCGGTGCAGAAGTCGGTCGACGACCCTGCGGGCGAGGCTGGCCGTGGTTTCGAGCAGCGTGCGTAACAAGGTCACGCCCTCCCGCCCCGCGAGGGATGGTCTCCGCACTCGGCGCCGCCTAGCGCCGGAGGCCGATGGCCGGTCGTGTCACGGTGCTCCATGGTGTTCACCGTTCTGGAGTTGCGCCTCGACGAACGGTGGGTCGCATGCGCACGCGGCGTTCCCGGGCTCGGCAACCTGTCAATGAATTTCGATGTATTTGTGGGTAACCCATTTACGACCGGATCGGCTCACGAGGTAGAGAGATCTCGCCGGCGCCCGGCCTGGCCTTTTTTGCAAGAAGTGGCGCGTAGTGCGGATAGGACGGTGTATCCCAGGTCCCGTGGAATAGCCGTGGGATGCGGCGCCTCGTTCAGTCCTCCTGCTCGGGCAGCCACCGGGGAAGGGTCTGGACGGCCGTCCCCCAGTGGGCCTCGAGGAGGCTGGCGGCTCCCGAGAGGTCGTCGCTGTCCACGGCCTCCCGGATGCGGCGGTGCTCCTCCATGGCCTGGGCGCACTCGACGGGAGCTCGCTGGAAGGCCTGCTCGTAACGCGTGACGCGGTTCTTGACCCGCGCGAGCTCCTCGTGCAGGACGGCGTTGCCGGCCGAGCGTGACAGCAGGGCTTCGTGCCAGGCCCGGTCGAGCTCGATCTGGCGTCCGGGATCGTCCATGCGGCCGCGGCGTTCCCGGTCGAGCTCGGCCATGTGGCTCCGCTCCTCGGTGTCGGGGAGGCCTCCCGAGAGCAGGGCGTGCCGCTCGAGCACCCCGATGAGGGTGTAGAGCTCGTGCGCTTCCTCGCGCGTGAGCGGGGCCACGAAGTAGCCACGGTAGGGGCTCACCGATACGAAACCCTCGAGGGCGAGCAGGAGGAGCGCCTCCCGGACGGGGGTGCGGCTGGCGCCGAGCTGTTCCGCGAGCTCGCGCTCGTTGAGGTCCGAGCCCGGCGACAGCCTTCCCTCCATGAGCCACTCCCGGACGATCGCCCGGATCTGCTCGCGTAGCGGCGGCCGGTTGAGTAGCGGTCCATCCTCACGGTCGTTGACGGGCTTCATCGACGGTGCTCCGGATCGAGTTCGTGTCGCCACGGACAGGTCCCGTCCTCAGTCCAAGGTATCCCGGCTACGCCGTCGATGGTATACCAGTCGATCGCAAGGGGGCGGGACCGGAGCCGGGGCAGGCACGGCCCCGTCGCCTCGCGGGGTCCCCTCAGCGGCTCTCCTCGCCGGCGGTGGAGTCGGACGACGGGGTCGTATCACGGCCCGGCTGCGTGTCCGGCGCCATGGATGTCGGGGCGCCCGGGCCCGCCGCCCCCTGGGCCGGAGCGGCCACGCCGCCTCCGGTCCGCGGGGCGCCGCCCGGGAACTTCTTGACCCCGAGGAGCTCGGGTTCCTGCACGAACGGTCGGTAGGTCGGGACGCCCAGCGTCACCGAGTCGCCTCGGGCCACCAGGAGGTCGATCTCGGGGACCTTCTTGTCGAACGTGGCGAGCATGGCTCCCTCCTGCGTATCCACGGTGAGGAGGAGCCGGCTGCCCTCCTTCCCCTTCTCGACCACCAGGCCCTCCACGCGCGTCGTCCGTCCCCGCAGGGCCGCCGGGAGGTAGGGACGCAGGAGACCGGGGAGGAAGAGGGTGCCGAGGACGCCGAGGACGATGCCGCTCAACAGCCACGGCCATCGGCGACGTCGGCCTCCGCCGGAGCCGCCGCCTCGGCGGGATCGACCGCGCGACCCGCCCGCTCCCGCGTCGTCGTCGTCCAGACCTGGAATGTCCGGGATGTCGGGAATATCGAAGGATTTCGGCGTCATGTGTCGATCCGTGCGTTTCGATGGCGGGGATGGGGGGCGCGGCTCGGACCGCGCGGTCAACCCGCAAGGTCGGGCGCGCCGCCGGAGGGGGCAAGCACCCTCTCCGGCGCTCCCGGTCGACTACGGATCCGATCCCGACCTGGTTTCCGAGCTAGAGGATCCTCTGGAACAGCAACATGACCGTCATCGATCCGCTCGTCAGGATTCCGATCAGCCAGCGCGGCGCGTCCTCGAACGCCTCGGGGAGGAGCTCGAGGAACACCATGAACACCATGGCGCCGGCGGCGAAGCCGATGCCGTAAGGCAGCGCGGGGTGGATGGTCTCCACCAGAAGATACGCGGGCACGGCCATGAGGGGCTGGGGCAGGGAGGAGAACACGCTCCAGCCCGCGCACGCCAGCACGCTCGTGCCCTCGGGCCGAAGCACGGCGCTGATGGCCAGACCCTCGGGGACGTTGTGGACGGCGATCGCCACCGTGATGAGAAAGGCGAGCTCCGTCCCACCGCCGAACGCCGCCCCGACCGCGACACCCTCCGAGAAGGAGTGGACGGTCATGACCAGGACGATGAGGAGCATGCGGCGCGCACCGGCCCCGGTCACCTCGCCGAAGGAGACGTCCCCGTGACCGATCCACCGGTGCGCCAGCAGAACGAACAGCAGGCCGACGTTGGCCCCCAGGATGGTCTGCGGCGCGCCGTGCCGGCTGCCCTCGGCCAGGAGCCCGAAGGAGGCGCCCAGCATGAGGCCGGCGGCGAGCGCGTTGGCCAGCGCCGCCGTTCGGCCGGAGATCCGCTTGACGAACGCGAACGGGACGGCGCCCAGTCCGGTAGCCAGTGCCGTGATCAGACCGTAGAAGCCCACCAGCAGGATCTGGTGCATCAGCCGACCCAGCCGATGAGGAGGGCGACCATGGCCAGGGCGGCGCTGGCCACGACGGCGATGCTCGTGTGCCCGGCCTGCCGATACGACTCGGGAAGCAGCTCGACCAGCACCAGATTGGCCAGCATGCCCGTGGCCAGGCCCAGGACCCAGGAGAGGGTGCCCGGGGCGGCGCTCACGATCGCGTACGTCGCCACCGCGACGAACACCTGAGGCACGTTGGTGGCCACCCCCGTGAGAGCGGCCGTGGCGAGACTCACGCTCCGGGAGCGCTGCACGGCCGCCAGCACGGTCACCTCCGGGATGTTGTGCACGGCCATGGTCGCGGCCGTGAACAGACCGAACGGGAGGTCGACGGTCATCGCCGCTCCGATCGCGATGCCCTCGGAGCCGGCGTGCAGCGTCTGGACGAGCGCCACGCGATAGCCATACTCCGGCCCGGTCTCGCCGAGCCGGTTGAGTGACAGGTCCTCGGTGCCGGTGGCCGCGTGGGTCCAGGCGATGAACAGGATCCCCACGAGGGTCCCGATGGCGGCGGGAACGGCGGCCTCTCCCTCCACGGCGCCGAGCGCGAAAGCCGTCCCGAACATCATGCCGCCGGCGAGCGCGTTGGCCCAGCCGATCCAGCGCTCCGGCACGCGCGCCCGCCCCACGAGCGGCAGCACCCCGAGGGCGGAGGCCGTCGCCGCGGCGCTCGAGGCGAGCAGGGTCACGATGGCGGGGTGCACGAGAGGCCGGCTCCTGGGTCCGAAGGGGACGCCCGGCGGCGAGCGTGGCGATGCGGTGCCGCGGCGTGCATCCTATCCACCCCCGCGACCCGCGACCAGCCTCGGGACCCGGAGAGGTCGATGGCTCGATACGTCGGTGGCCCGTATGGACGAGCGTTGCGCGCCTACCACGGGGGAGGCGGCGAGGCGCTCGAGCTGGCGATGCGCTCCGACCTCGGGGAGAGCGACGTGATCCCGGTGTCGGTCTTCTTCCGGGAGCCGGCCGAGTTCTTCTCCTTCGAACGTGAGGCTCTCCGGCGCTGCCGGGGTCGCGTGCTGGATCTCGGCGCCGGTAGCGGCGTCCACAGCCTGGTCCTCCAGGACCGCGGCCTCGAGGTCGTGGCCGTGGAGATCGATCCGGAAGCATGCCGGGTGATGCGCGAGCGGGGAGTGCGCCGCGTGGCGCGCGCCGACGCGTTCTCCTTTCGGGGCGGCCCGTTCGACACGGTGCTCATGCTCATGAACGGCGCCGGACTCGCCGGCACCCTGAAGGGGCTGGGCATCCTCCTGAGGCGCCTATCCGGGCTGGCGACGCCTGGGGGGCAAATCCTCATCGACTCGGCCGACTTGAGGCCGGAGTCGGAGCGCCGCGTCCCGTTCGCACGCCTCGAGGACGGTCGCTACGTCGGCGAAGTGCAGATCCAGCTCGGCTTTCGCGGCGAGTGGGGCGACCCCTTCCCGGAGCTGTACGTGGACCCGGACACCCTGTCCACGATCGCGGACATCGGCGGCTGGCGCACCGAAGTGGTGCTCGAGGAGGAGGACGGGAGCTTCCTGGCGCGGCTTGAAGCGCCCGGGGCCGCCCCGTAGCTTCAGCGATGCCGCCAGGGGTATCGTCCGCCGGCGGGCGGGCGATTGAGAGAGTCCCTTGGAACCTGAACCGGCTAACACCGGCGTAGGGAGCGCGGCCCCGGACCCGCCGCGGCCGATCGGTCGGCCGCTTCTCGCTTCCGGAGCGTGCTCTCCCTCCAGGAATGCATCCGACACAGGAGGCGAGGTCCGTGCCCGATTCCAGCCCCAGCTCCATCGCGCCCGAGCGACCCGAGACGGCGGCCCGCGGCGACGCGCACCCCGGCGAAGTGGGAGCCCGCTCGGGCGATCGCCCCGAGAACGGGCCGGACGAGGAGCGCTTCGAGACGGTCTACCCCGCCTCCCGCAAGCTCTACCTGGAGGGCTCCGACGGCGTCCGCGTCCCGGTGCGAGAGGTGACGCTCTCGGGAGGAGAGCCGCCCCTGCGCCTGTACGACACCAGCGGTCCGCAGGGTAGGGATCCGCGCTTGGGACTGCCTCGGACCCGCGAGCGCTGGATCCGGGGCCGAAGCGATGTGGAGGAGGTGCCCCGGGAGGCCCGGGTCCCCGGCGAGCAGCGGGCCCGGGTGCCCGAGGCGATTCGCCGCGATCGCGTGCTGCGCGGCACCGGCACCCCCACCCAGCTCGCCTATGCGCGGCGCGGGATCGTCACGCCCGAGATGGAGTTCGCCGCGATTCGCGAGGGCATGGAGCCCGAGCTCGTTCGCGAGGAGATCGCCCGCGGCCGCGCCATCCTGCCCTCCAACATCAACCACCCGGAGCTCGAGCCGATGCTGATCGGCCGGCGCTTCAAGGTGAAGATCAACGCCAACATCGGGAACTCGCGCGTCGCCTCCTCGATCGACGAGGAGGTGGCCAAGCTGCGCCGGGCGGTCCTGTGGGGCGCCGACACGGTCATGGACCTGTCGACCGGCCCGGACATCCACGCCACGCGCGAATGGATCCTGCGGAACTCGCCGGTCCCGGTGGGCACGGTCCCCATCTACCAGGCCATCGAGAAGGTGGGCGGGGACCCGGCCGATCTCACCTGGGAGGTCTACCGGGACACCCTGATCGAGCACGCCGAGCAGGGGGTCGATTACGTCACCGTGCACGCCGCCGTCCTCCGTGAGCACGTGAAGGCCACCGACCGGCGCATCGGCGGGATCGTGAGCCGGGGCGGCTCGATCATGGCGCACTGGAGCGTCGTGCACGGGGAGGAGAACTTCCTGTACACGCACTTCGACGAGCTGTGCGAGATCCTGGCCCGCTACGACGTGGCCTTCTCGCTGGGGGACGGGCTCCGGCCGGGAGCCATCGCCGACGCCAACGACCATCCGCAATTCGCCGAGCTCAAGACGCAGGGGGAGCTGGTCGAGGTCGCCTGGGACCACGACGTGCAGGTCATGTGCGAGGGACCGGGCCACGTCCCCCTGCACAAGATCGCCGAGAACATGGACAAGCAGCTCGAGTGGTGCCACGAGGCGCCCTTCTACACGCTCGGGCCGTTGACCACGGACATCGCGCCGGGCTACGACCACATGACGAGCGCCATCGGGGCCGCCATGATCGGCTGGCTGGGCACGGCCATGCTGTGCTACGTGACCCCCAAGGAGCACCTCGGCCTCCCGGACCGGGAGGACGTCAAGCAGGGTGTGATGGCCTACAAGATCGCCGCCCATGCGGCCGACCTCGCCAAGGGACACCCGAAGGCGCAGGAGTGGGACGACGCCCTCAGCAAGGCCCGCTTCGAATTCCGGTGGGAGGACCAGTTCCACCTGGCCCTCGATCCGGTCACCGCGCAGGCGTACCACGACGAGACGCTGTCCGGGGCGGGGGCCCTCTCGGCGAAGTTCTGCTCGATGTGCGGGCCGAGCTTCTGCAGCCTGAGGATCACGCAGGACCTGCGCGAGGAGAAGCGGCGCCGGGAGGCATAGGGCAGGGCGACGCCGGGGCCTTCCGGCGTCGCGGGTGTGCGCGGCTCCGACCGTCCTGAACGCGAACGGCCCGCCCCGGAGAGGGACGGGCCGTCTCGCATCGGGTCGATTCGGGCGGGCGCTACACCGAGATGGGCAGGCTCCGGATCGGCTTGCCGGTGAGCGAGCGCAGCGCGTTGCACACGGCCGGCGCGATCGGCGGGGTCCCCGGCTCGCCGATGCCGCCCTGGTCGGCGTCGCTGTCCATGACGACGTGCACCTCGACCTCGGGCATCTCGTCGATGCGCAGCATGAGGTAGTCGTCGAAGTTCCCCTGCTGACAGCGGCCGTTCCGGATCGTGATGTTCCCGTACAGGGCCGCGGTGAGCCCGTAGACGATGGCGCTCTGGATCTGCGCCTCGATGATGGAGGGGTTCACGGTGGGGCCGCAGTCGACGGCGGCGACGACCCGGTGCACCCTGGGCTTCCCGCCCTGGATCGACACCTCGGCCACCTGCGCCACGTGCGAGTTGAAGGACTCGAACACGGCGATGCCCCGTGCGCGGCCGGACGCCAGCGCCTTCCCCCAGCCTGCTTTGTCGGCGGCCAGGTCGAGGACCCGCCGATGGATCGGCTTGTCGGCCAGCAGGTCGTGCCGGTACTGGTAGGGGTCCTTGCCGGCCAGGTGGGCGAGCTCGTCGATCATGCCCTCGACCACCATGCCGTTGAAGCTGTTGTTGACCGAGCGCCAGAACCACACGGGGACGCCCACCTCCGCGTCGTGGTAGTCGACGTGGACGTTGGGGATCGCGTAAGGCATGGCGACCGCCCCTTCGACCGCCTCGGTGTCGAGGCCGTTCTCGAGGGGCTGGCCGGAGAACACGCGCGTGATGGAGGGAGCCACGACCCGGTGGCTCCAGGCCACCGGCTTCCCGCTCCCGTCCAGCGCCGCGCGCAGCACGTGATGGCTGGCCGGCCGGAATCCGTCATGTCGTACGTCATCCTCGCGCGACCACACCGCCTTCACGGGAGCGCCCGCCGCCTTCGAAAGGAGCACGGCGTCCTCGACGAAGTCCTGCATGGCGCGGCGACCGAACCCGCCGCCCAGGTAGGTCGTGTGCACCTGGACCTTCGAGGGATCCACGCCCGCCAGCTTCGCCGCCGTCTGCTGGTTGGCGGTCTGGAACTGGGTGGGAACCCACACCTCGCACCCGTCCGGGCGTACGTGGGCGGTGGCGTTCATCGGCTCCATGCACGCGTGCGCCAGGTACGGGAGGTCGAAGGTCGCCTCGTGGACGCGTGATCCGGCCTTCTGGAGAGCCGTCCCGGCGTCCCCGTCGTCGCGGGCCACGGCCCCGGGCTTCGAGCCCAGCTCGCGGAAGGTGGCCAGGATCTTCTCGCTGGACTGGTCGGCCCACTTCCCGTCGTCCCACTCTACGTCGAGCGCCTCGCGTCCCTTCTGAGCGGCCCAGTAGTGGTCGGCCACCACGCCCACGCGGTCCCCGAGGTTCACGACCTTGCGGACGCCGGGGACCTGCATCGCCTTCGAGTCGTCGAGGCTCCTGACCTTGCCGCCGTAGACGGGCGAGCGCTCGACGCTCCCGATGAGCACGCCCTCGGGCCGCACGTCGATGCCGAAGGTGGCCGAGCCGTCCGTCTTGAAGGGGGTGTCGAGCCGCGGATGCGGCTTGCCGAGGATCTTGAAGTCCTTCCGGTCCTTGAGCGGCGGGTTCTCGGGGAGCGTCTCGGTCGCCGCCGCCTCGGCCAGCTCCCCGTACGAGGCGCTGTGTCCGCTGCCGTCCGTGACCTTCCCGTCCGCCGCCGTGCAGGTCGATGGGTCGACGCCCCACTTCCTGGCGGCTGCGGAGATCAGCATGATGCGCGCGGCCGCGCCCGCCTTGCGCAGCGGCTCCCACGCGGCCCGTACGCTGGTGGAGCCTCCCGTACCCTGCATGCCGAACATGGGGTTGAAGTACTCCTTGGCGGCCGGCGCGAACTCGAAGTGCACGTCGTCCAGCGGGACCTCCAGCTCCTCGGCCAGCATCATCGGGAGGGCGGTGGTGACGCCCTGGCCCATCTCGGACCGGTCGACCATGAACGTGACCCGACCGTCGGTTCCCACCCGGATCCACGCGTTGGGCGCGAAGGCGGCCTGCTCCGTCGTCCCTCCGGCGCCGCTCCGGTCCTTCGGCGAGCAGCCGGGAAGGGACACGGCCAGCACGAGGCCCGCTCCCGCCACCCCCGCGACCTTGACGAACTGCCTCCGGTTCAGTCCGCCGGAAGCCGTCACGCTCGCGTCCACCGCCGCCCCGGAGCCCAGGGCGGCCCACACGCCCTCGATCCCGTCCTTCGTCCAGGCGCCCATTTCAGCCCTCCTTCCCGGCCAGCCCGGCGGCCGTGTGCACGGCCTTCCGGATGCGCTGGTAAGTGCCGCAGCGGCAGATGTTGCCCTTCATGGCCCGGTCGATGTCCGCGTCGCTCGGGCTGCCGTTGCCGGCCAGGAGTGCGGCCGCGCTCATGATCTGGCCCGACTGACAGTAGCCGCACTGGGGGACGTCCTCCTGGATCCACGCCCGCTGCACGGGGTGGGACCGGTCCGTGGACAGCCCCTCGATGGTGGTGATCTTCGAGTTGCCCACCGACGATACCGGAGTCAGGCAGGATCGTATCGCCTCCCCATCCACGTGCACGGTGCAGGCGCCGCACTGGCCTATGCCACACCCGAACTTGGTGCCGGTGAGTCCGATCACGTCCCGGAGCACCCACAGGAGGGGCATGTCGTCCGGAACATCGACCGGGTGCGACTGGCCGTTCACGGTAAGGGAGATGGGCATGTCGAGCCCTCCGCTTCGTAGGGGACGGATGCCGAGCGGAACCTGAGGAGCGTACCGGCAAGGTGGGCGGAGCGGGCCGAATCGTCAACGGGAGGACGACGGTGAGCGACGGCCGCTCGGCGCGTCGACGCTCCGGCTCCTCCCGCGCACGTCCCCTCGCGGTCGGTCGCCGTGCCGGCGACTTTGGGGCCATGAAGTCCACCAAGCGCTCCGTCGCCTTCCTGGTCAGGGGAGAGGCCGGCCGGGTGCTGGCGGTACGGCGCCCGCTCGATGACGAGGACCTGCCGGACGCCTGGGGCCTGCCGGCCGGCTCTCTCCGCCCCGGAGAGGGCTGGGAAGAGGCCGTGCGCCGAGCGGGCCGCGAAAAGCTCGGCGTGACGCTCCGGCCCGGCGCGCTGCTCCGCGAGGGCGAGCTGGAGCGGGACGCCTATCGCCTGCGGATGCGCCTCTACGGTGCCTCGATCGAGGGGGGTGAGCCCGTCGTTCCCCAGCCGGTCGAGGGCGTCACCCAGTACGCGGAGTGGGCCTGGGCGCCGCCGAGCCAGCTGGAAGCGGCGGCCGCGAAGGGATCGCTGTGCTCGCGCCTCGCGCTGGAGTGGCGGGACGAGGGAGGCTGAGGGGAGGGAGGCCGTTCGGCACCCCGGGACCCGCGAGCCGATCCGACCTTCCAACCGGTTCCCGGTGGGTCTATGTTCTTCTGGGCCACGTAGCGAGCCTCCGACCCGAGCGCGGGAGCGTACCATCGGCCTGCCACGGGGACCATCGTCCGCCGCTGTCGGTCGCTCCTCCCGGGCGGACGGCGTCCGTTGATCGAGCGATTCCTGTCGCTCTCGTGGCGCTTTCGGACGGCCCTGGTGGCGGGATGGGCCGGGGCGACCCTGCTGGTCGTGGCGCTCGGGCGGCTGGCCGCCGCACGTGTGCTGGGTCTGGCGGCGGCCGGACTGGGGGCGATGCTGCTGGCGTGGATCCTCCTCGTGCCCTGGATCCACGACCTCCTCGCGACGCTGGCGCCCGGAGAGCCGCAGGCGGCGCCAGGGCGGCCCGCCGAAGCCGATGCGCGTTGGGCGTCGTCCGGCGGGCCGGCCTCGCGTCGGCGCGAGCCCGTGTCCGCGCCCGGCGACGCGCCGAGCGACCGGTTGGCCCGGTTCGTGGCCCAGGACCGCGCCCCCCCGGACGTGGACGACACGGAGCTGCGGATCGGGATCGTCCTCTCGGGAGGTGGGGCCCGGGGCGTCTATCAGGCCGGAGCGCTTCTGGCCTTACGCGAGTTCCTCGCCCGCGAGGGCGTCCTTCCCTACGTCCGGGCCATCGCGGGCACGTCGATCGGAGCCTGGAACGCCATGTTCTGGCTCACGAACCACGTGGAGGACGGAGGACTCGAAGGCTGGTGGCGGGCGGCCGAGCCGGCGCGGCTCATCGAGCCCGCTCACTGGATTCCCGGCCTGCGGAACTACGTCCTGCGCAACCGGCCCTGGCGCCGGTCCTTCGGGCCCCTGTTCGGATCCTCACTCGGTCCGATCCTGGCCGGAGGACCTCCCTGGCTCTACTTCACCCGCACCAACGTGGACCGGGCCCGAGTGGAGGTGGCCACGAATCGCGATCCGTCGTACCGGTACCATCGCGTCGCCCCATCCGGCCGGGGCTACGTACCGGTCGCACCGGTGGTGAACCCCGACCTGGGCCGCTATCGCGTTGCCACGGGCCCGTCGCTTCGGGAGGCCGTGTTCACCTCGATGGACGTCCCGCCGCTGTTTCCCAGGGTCCACGGCCCGCGCGGCGTGGCCTACGAGGACGGCGGCGTCCTCGACAACCTTCCGATCCGCTACACGACGCGCTTCGAGGGCTGCAACCTCCTGTTCATCTTCCCCCTGCACGCCTCCTTCGAGCGCGCACACTCCGAACGGTCCATTCTGCGCCGCCTTGGACGCGTGCTGGAGGTTCGCCAGGGTGCCCTGGAACGAGGCGCCTTGCGCGACGTGAGCCTGTACAACGAGCTCATCGCGCTGGGGGCTCCCGAGCGGAGCGCGGACATTCACATCAAGCCCGTGACGAGCTTCGTGCTCGCGCCCTCCCCGGCCATGGAGATCGGAACGTTCGATTTCTGGAAGCTGAGGCGACGGGGGGAGAGCGCCCTCCGCCGGATGCGCGAGGGGACACGCGAGGCCCTGCAGACCTTCTCCTTCCGCCCCGACGACCGCTCGGTTCGGATGACGGTCGTGCCACCGTCGGACTCCGAACCGGCCGCCGTGCGCGATTTCACGCTTCATTGACGGCGGGAAGGCGTCCGCGTTGACGCCGCGACGCGGAAACGCCTAGCTTCCGGAGACGGCCGCAGCGGGCTTCGCGGAGCCCGGCGCCGGCCGGACCATCCTCCGGATGAGAGCCGCCCCATGGGCATTCGCCGGTCCGTGACCGGGGCCACGACCCGAGGGTCCGGGCGGACACGTCCGAGCGCGCGTAGTGCTCCTCGCGCCGCCACCGATCTGCGGCGGCAGTGGTCGCGTGCGCTCCCGGCCGCGCTGGTCCTGTCCGGCGTGGGGCACGGCCTCCTCCTGGCGCTGGGATCGCTCCCGACCCCGACGCGCCGACTCGACTACGGCGAGAGCGGCGGCTTCGCCCTCGTCGCCCTGCCGCCGGAGGTCCGGGTGCCGCCCCCTCCTCCGGCCCTCCGCAGGCCCGAGCCTCCCGCCGTGACCGTGTCCGATCCCGATCCGGCACGGCTCTCGGCGGCGGATCGCGCCCTCGATCCGGCCCCACAGCCCCTGCCGCCGCCTCCGCACCTCTCGCCGCGACCGGGGTTCGCCTCGCAGGTCGGGCGCCCCGACCTGCCTCCGCTGCTCCAGGACGACCCTCTCACGACCTGGGATCGCGAGCGCTACTACCCGGAGGACCTTCGACGGGCCGGCATCGGGGGACAGGTCGACCTCAAGCTGTTCGTGGAGCCGACCGGGCACGTGGACCAGGTCAGCGTGGTGGCCACCAGCGGACACCCGCGGCTGGACCGGGCCGCGATCCAGATCGGTCGCCACATGCACTTCTTCCCGGCCCTGAACCGGGATCGGCAGGTGGGCGTCTGGGTGGCGCAGACCATCTGCTTCGTGGTCGTGCGCCACGCCGCGCGGCGCGGCGTGCCGGCCGCGTGCCCCGGACCGGGGGGCGGGTCCTGAGGGGGCCTGGGGGAGCGGGGCTCAGCCCGAGAGCAGGTTCCGGAGCACGAAGGTGACGTTGGCGGGCCGCTCGGCCAGCCGGCGCATGTACCAGGCGAACCACTCGCTCCCGTAGCTGATCAGGGTGCGCACGTTCTCACCCTCGGCCGACAGCCGGCGCTGCGCTTCCGCCTGGATTCCGTACAGCATCTGGATTTCATACGCCTCGGGCGCGATGCCGGTCGCCCTGGCCGCCGTGCGCACCCGCTCGACCAGGGCCAGGTCGTGGGTGGCGAAGGCCTGCCGCCCGCCCGTCTTGCCGATGTGGTCGAGGAGACGCACGGCGAGGGAGGCGTAGTTCTCGTCCACGTCGCTCTTTTCCGGGAAGGCCACGTCGGCGGGCTCGTCGTACGCTCCCTTCACGAGCCGCACCTGGCCGCCCCCCTCGAGGACGCCCTCGAGGTCGGCCGCCGTACGCCGCAGGTAGGCCTGCATGCACAGCCCCACGTTCGCGTGCTCGGAGCGAGCGCCCCGGTAGACCTCCAGGGTGCGGTCGACGTACGAGCTGTCCTCCATGTCGACCCACACGAAGTTGTCTCGCGTCGCCGCCTCCCGGCACAGCCGGAAGAGGTTGCGGAGCGCGAGAGCCGTGGACTGCTCCATCCCGAGCTGGGTGAGCTTGACCGAGATCTCGGCGTCTCGGCCGGTCTCGACCTCCCGCTCCAGCACGGCCACGTAGTGGTCGGCCACCTCGGTGGCCTCCGCTTCGCTGTGGACGTGCTCGCCCAGCCGCGTGAGCACGGAGGCGATGCCGTGGTCCCGGAGGCGGTCGACCGCGCCCAGCGCGTCGTCGAGGCCCTCCCCGGGCACGAAGCGCTGCACGGAACGCCGCACGAACGGCATGTGTGGGAGCTTCTCGGCGAGCCAGGCGCTCTCGGAGCACCACAGGAAGAATCGCCGCAGCATGGTCGTCATCCCCTCGCTGGTTCCAGGCTGGCGTTCGATCGCGGCCGGCCCCCGATGCCGCCACGGACGGAGGTTTCGGCACGCCCGACCGCGATCCGTCGGGCAGGTCGCGCACGGATCGTACGGGCCCGGAAGGTTTCCGGAAAGGCCGCCGTCTCCGGAGCGGCGGGGCCGCACGACGCGGCGGCGTGGCTGGCCGTGGGCCGGGTGGCCGGTCCGGCCGGGCCGTCCTAGCTTCGCGGCGCTATGGGGGATGACTCGCGGGGCCCGGAGCGGGAGGCGGTGGTGCGGCGGCGCGGCGCGGCGCGCTGGGCGCGGGGCCATCCGTGGATCTACCGGAGCGACGTGCGGAACGAGCCGCAGGCGGCGGGCCCCGGCGTTGCGATCGTGCGGGACGAGGGCGGGCGCTACCTGGGCCGTGCCCTCTATTCGCCCACGTCGGAGATCCGGCTGCGCCTCCTGGAGCGCCGGGACCTGGCGGTGGACCGGGACTGGTGGAGGGAGAAGATCGCCCGGGCGGCGGCGCGTCGCCGCGGCATCGAGGCCACGGCGTATCGCCTGGTGCACGCCGAGGCGGACGGTCTTCCCTCGCTGGTCGTGGACCGCTACGGACCCTACCTGGTGGCGGAGCTGCTCTCGGCCGGCCTCGAAGCGTCCCGCACGGACATCGTGGACGTCCTGTCGGATCTGTTCGCGCCGACCGGGATCCTCCTCAGGAACGACTCCCCGGTGCGGCGCTACGAGGCGCTGCCCAGGGGCGTCGAGCTGGTTCGGGGCCGCGTGCCCGAGGACGTGGAGGTCGAGGAGGCCGGAGTTCGCTACCTGGCCGCGCCCTGGACGGGACAGAAGACCGGGGCCTTCCTGGACCAGCGCGAGAATCGGCGGCTTGCGGGCCGCCTCGTCGCGGAAGCGGTCGAGACGGGGATGGGGCCCGTGCGCGCCCTGGACGCGTTCACCTATCACGGCTCCTTCGCCCTCCACCTGGCCGCCGCCGGGGCGCGCGTCGTGGCCGTCGACCAGTCGGAACCGGCGCTGGAGCGCGGACGGCGCAACGCGGTGCTGGGCGGGCTGGAGGGGATCGAGTGGGTGGAGGCCAACGCGTTCGACTTCCTTCGCGAGCGATCGGACCGCGGCGAGCGATTCGACTTCGTCGTGCTGGACCCGCCGGCCTTCGCCCGCAGCAAGTCGTCGGTCGCGGCCGCCCTGCGCGGCTACAAGGAGATCAACCTGCGGGCCATGTCGCTCCTGGCGCCCGGCGGCCGGCTCCTGACCTTCTCGTGCAGCTATCACGTGGGTCGCGAGCCGTTCCTGGAGATGCTAGCCGGTGCCGCGGGCGACGCCGGCCGGCCCCTCGTCCTGGAGCGCATCCTGGCACAGTCCCGGGACCATCCCGACGTCCTCACCATTCCTGAGACGGGTTACCTCAAGGGAGCGCTGCTTCGCGCGGACGACTGAGAGAGGCGGACGGGCGGAGGGCGAGGACGGGCGCCGGGGCGCCCGGTCGCCAGGCGGTCGCTGAAGGACCGGAGCGTCGACGATCGAGGCACCCGACGGTGCGGACAGCGCAGCACGAATCGATCCGGCCTTCCGATGACCTCGGCACGGGAGCCTGCACTGGACACGATCGACGTGACCGGGCTGGCCAGTCAGCCGTTCGAGGCGGACCAGGTGAAGTGGAGCGTCCAGCTCGGACGCCGGACCGCGGAGGCGGCCCTGGCCGATGGCTGCGCCCGCATCCACCAGGACGTCGAGGGGGTCGTGACCCGGCTCGTGAAAGTGGGGGGCGTGCTCTGGGCCCAGGCCGGCGTGTACAACACGTCGTCGCGCAAGAACGAGATTCGGGTCACCGAACCCGCCCGCTCCAGTGTGGAGTGAGGCGTTCCGCGGCGGCGGCGAGGCCGGCCGGCTGGTCCACGGTCCCGCCCTCGGAGGCGATCACGCCGCCGAGGGCCGCCAGCAGGGCCATGACGTTGGCCGGCCGGGCCGAATGACCCATGCACCCGATGCGCCACACCACCCCGGCAAGGTCCCCGAGGCCGCCCGCGATCTCGATCCCGTGCTCCACCAGAAGGCGCCGGGCCACGCGCTTGCCGTCGATCCCCTCCGGGATGCGAACGGTCGTGAGGCTTGGAAGCCAGAACGCCATGTCCGCGTGTGGACTGAGTCCCATGGTCTCGAGTCCTGCGCGAAGTGCACCGGCCACCCTCAAGTGGCGTGCCCAGCGCGCCTCGATCCCCTCCTCGGCCACCAGGCGGAGGGCCTCGCGCAAGGCGTAGACGTTCGTGATCGGGGCCGTGTGATGGTAGGAGCGCTCGTCGCCCCAGTAGTGCTCTAGGAGCGACAGGTCCAGGTACCAGCTCCGCATCGGCTCGGCGCGCTCGCGGATCCTCGCCATCGCCGCGTCCCCGAGGGTGAGCGGACTGGCGCCAGGGGGACAGGACAGGCACTTCTGCCCACCCGAGTAGGCCACGTCGAGTCCCCATCCATCCACCTCGAGCTCGACCCCTCCCAGGGAGGTCACCGTGTCGGCCACGACCAGGGCGCCGGCGTCGTGCGCCATCGCTACGAGTTCCGGGACCCGTGGCTGCAGGACGCCCGTGCTGGTCTCGGCGTGCACGAACGCGACGACGTCCGGCCCATGCTCCGCCAGGGCGGCCCGGACGTCCTCGAGGTCCAGCGGACGGCCCCAGGGCGCCGCGACGGGCACCGGGTCGCCGCCGGCCCTCCGGACCATCTCGGCCATGCGGAGCCCGAAGTAGCCGTTCGAGGGTACGAGGACCGTGTCACCGGGCTCGACCAGGTTGGTGAACGCCGCCTCCATGGCTGCGGATCCGGTGCCGCTCACCGGAATCGTCCACTGGTTCCCGGTGCGGAAGGTGTAGCGCAAGAGGGCCTGCACCTGGTCCATGATCTCGAGGAAGGCCGGATCGAGGTGGCCGATCAGTGGCGTGGACATGGCCCGCAGAACACGGGGATGGACGTCACTGGGTCCCGGCCCCATGAGGATCCGGTCGGGCGGAGCGAGCTCGGCGTAGCGTGGCGCATCGATCATGATCGTGTGGCCTCGTATCCGATGGAGGCATCTTCGGCGCGCGTCGACGACCGCCCCGCGGGCGATCGTGCGCCGGGATCAGGATGCGGCGGATGGCCGCTCGATGCGAGCGGTCGGCACGGACCCGGTCGATCGGTTGCGTTGCAGCCGTCCGGATCCGGGTCGATCTTGGAGGAGCGGGCCCGCCCGGTCGGGACCCAGGCGAGTGTCGAAATGCAGGAGCCATGGATATAGCGGGTATACTGGCCGCCACGGCCGGCGTCGCGGCGCTGGCCAGGGCCGCGAACAAGAAGGGAAAGGGCCGCGGCGACCGGTCGTCCCACCTCCGGTCCCGGCTCCTGAAGCGGGGCCGCGGCTCGACATCGCTCTCCGAGCTGCTGTCCGGCCGGCTGCTGGTGCGTACGACGGGGATGGCCGGGCGCGGCTCCGGCTCGTCGGGCGCGGCCAGCGGGCGCTCCGGCGCCGCACGCCCGCATGCAACGGGTCCGCGCCGGGTTCCCGGCTCGCGCGGCGGCGGAGCGACGTCGACGGCTCGGGTGCGGCGTCGCCCCGACCGGGCCGAGCTGGAGAGGGAGGGGGTGCCTCACCCGCTCATCATCCGCCGCCGCCGGGACCGCCGCCGGGAGCTGCTGCGTGAGGTGGCCAACGTCGCCATGGGCTCGGCCGCCATCGGCGTGTCCACCGCGGGCCTCCTGTTCGACGCGGGCGTCGTGTCCGAGTGGTGGCTCGGAGGGGGCGCCCTGGCCGCCGCCGTGTTCGGCTGGATCCTGGGCCGCGGCGTCCTCTCCGACCTCATCCACCTGGGCGCCTGAGGCCCGTCCGCGCCCGGGGGCTGTCGCCTTCAAAGCCTCCGCCCCCCTCCGCGGGCCCGAACAGGGAGAGTTGGGGACCGGTCGAACCCGCCTCGGCCGGGGGCGCCGGCCGGCGGAAGGAGGCCGTCGACAGGGGACGGGCGACCCCGTCGAGCCCGAAGCGCCGGGCCGCCACCCGGAACAGGTCCGCCATGGGGTCGGCCAGGGGGCCGGCCCCGCGCATGCGGCTCCCGAACCGCGGATCGTTGAGCTCGCCGCCGCGGACGTCCCGGATGCGGCCGAGCACCTTGTCCTTCCTCCACGGGAAGTGCGTCTCCAGCCAGTCCTCGAACAGCCCGGACACCCCGTGTGGCAGGCGCAGCATGACCCAGCCGGCGTGCGTCGCGCCCGCCTCGGCGGCCGCTTCCAGGATGGCCGGCAGCTCGTGCTCGGTGAGGCCGGGGATCACGGGGGCCACGAGGACGCCGACCGAAACGCCCGCGTCGGCGAGGGCACGGATCGCCTCCAGGCGGCGCTCCGGCGTGGGGGCGCGGGGCTCCAGCACGCGCCGGAGGCTCTCATCGAGCGAGGTCACCGAGACGGTCACCCGGGCGGCGTCGTGCGCGGACATCTCGCCCAGGAGGTCCACGTCCCGCGTGACCAGGCGGCTCTTGGTGATGATCGACACCGGATTCCGGGCCTCGGCCAGCACCTCGAGGCACGCGCGCGTGATCCCGAGCCGGCGCTCGGCGGGCTGATAGGGATCGGTGACCCCGCTCATGGCCAGGACCTGCGGTTCCCACCTCGGAGAGGACAGCGCCTCCCTGAGGAGTCGCGGCGCGTCCTCCTTGACCAGGATCCTGGACTCGAAGTCCAGCCCGGCCGAGAAGCCCAGGTACTCGTGGGTGGGGCGGGCGTAGCAGTAGACACAGCCGTGCTCGCAGCCCCGGTAGGGATTGATGCTGGCCGCGAACCCTACGTCGGGGCTCTGGTTGCGGGCGATGATCGAGCGGCTCCGGTCGCGCAGGAGGCGTGTCTCGGGCCCCGGGTCCTCGACCGTCCACGCCTCGCGTTCCACGTCGATGCCGTCGAAGCGGTTGGCGGGATTGCCGACCGCTCCTCGGCCCCGGACGGGGAGCGACTTCACGGGTGGACTCGGGGAGGGGGCAAGGCGTCCATACGTGCCCTCACCCTAACCTTTCGGGTTTTGTTCGGCAAGCGGGCCATGGGCGTGGCGGCCTCGAACGGTGACGTCCCGGGGGCAGGGGGGGCTACAGGTTCAGGAAGTAGCTGGCCTTGACGATGAACGTGTTGGCGGGGGGAGCGTTGAGGAGGCCGCTGAAGTCCCGCGAGAAGCTGAAGTTCCCGAAGGTCTCATCGGCCCGACGGCTCTGCTGCCAGACGAAGTACACGATCGAGCCGGGGCGGAACTCCCACCGGAGGACCGCGTTCCCGCGCAGGGACCGGACGTTGAAGTCCTGCCGGTCGAAGGAGAAGTCCGGGGAGCCGTCGCCGTTGTAGTCCAGGTACACCAGGCCGTCGGCGACGCACATCGCGCCGCCGGCACAGGTCACGCCGGCCGCGGTGGAGTGGGCGACACCCCGGGTGAAGCGCAGGAAGTCGAAGGACTCCGGGCGGGCGAGCTGCTTGTAGCCCGTGTATCGACCCGAGGCGAGGAGGGGCTGGGCGAACAGCTGCAGGCTCAACGTGGGCGAGAAGGCCACGTTGAGCCGCGTACGGAGGGAGAGCTGGTGCTGCGTGAGGTCGCCGAAGAAGTAGCGCTCGCCGAAAGTGGGCGCGAAGGTGGCGGACTCGTCCGTCGTCACGTACTGGCTGCCGCTCGTCTCCACCTGCCAGGAGGGCTCCAGCTGGATCTCGACGTTGGAGCTGGGCCGGATGGAGAGCTGGACGCTGGTCTGGAACGAATGTCCGTCTCCCCGGGCGTGCTGGCCGTACTCGATCCGCGGCTCCAGGCTGACCAGCTTGCGGGAGTCGGTCCGGATCCCGAGGTCGGCGTGATAGCCGGAAGGCTTGACCATCAGGGGCCCGCCGCGCGTCTGGGTGTCACTGTAGCTCTGGGGCCCGTAGTCCAGCCCGAAGTCCACCGACCAGTTGCTATTCAGGTCGAAGTTCCCGTTCACCGAGACGTTCCCGTCCTTGTAGGCGCGACGGACGTGGTCCAGCGACAGCGGCCCGTGGAAGACGGACTGGCGGAAGTCGTGGAACGTGAACAGGCTCATCCGCCAGCTCCGGAACAGCGGACCGGGGTCGATGTCCTGGTATTCCACCCGCCCGCCGATGTCCCAGTGTTCGCCGTCGTGGTTGAAGCCGAGGTCGTTGGCGGCGAAGCCGGGCGTGACGTCGCCGAGCCAGGTCGACCACGTCCAGTGGTCTGCGTTCTGGCGCTCCAGGTAGACCCTCCAGCTGGCGCCCGTCATGCTGGTGGCCGTCGAGTCCACCGAGAGGTACGACGCGTCGGGTCGCTGGAAGTAGTGCTGCGGGTTCTCCTGTACGTCCACGAGCGCCTGTGGGCTTCCACGGATGAGGGTGCCGGCCAGGTAGCCGTGCACCGACCAGTTCCGGTTTCTGGAGCCTCCCCAGTCGTGCTGGAAGTCGAAGCCGCCCGAGTAGGCGCTCGAGGTGAGCCAGTCCAGGGTCCCGTCGGCGGGCAGGCTCCGGTGCATGGCGGTGAAGATGCCGCCGACGTGGCTGGCCCCATCGCGGAAATCCTGCTGCAGGCGCGCCACCCCGTACTCGGCCCTCGGCTGGGCGACGAAAGGCGTCGTCCTCCCGCTCCCCGCGAAGTAGGCGGTCCCCATCTCCTTCTGCGTGGCCGCGCCGAGCACGCCCACGGACAGGCCGCTCGACGAGCGTCCGGTGAGCTTGGCGGCCCCGAGGATGGTGGTCTGGGACGGCACGTCGGTGTAATCCGCGCTGTCGGGACCGGACCCGCGCGGCTCGCGGCCGATGCGGCGGCTGAAGAACAGGGAGTTCCGGCGGCCGGAGAGCTGGAAGTCGAACACCCGGGCGTCCTGCACGAAGAACGGCCTCTTCTCCGGGAAGTACGTCTCGAAGGCGCTCAGGTTGATGACCGCCGGGTCGACCTCCACCTGGCCGAAGTCGGGGTTCAAGGTGGCGTCGAGGCTGAAGGCCGAGCCCAGCCCGTAGCTGGCGTTGAGGCCGGCCCGCGGCGTGAGCGTGGACCCGTCGAACAGGGGGTTCGCCGGATCGGACGGCGCACGGTTCAGCTGCGTGGCCACGTAGGGTTCGATCTGCAGCCGCGTGCCGCTCGAGGTGAGCTGGATGCCCGTGAGCCGACCGAACTGGCTCACCCTGCCCTGGCTGGTGCGCGAGATGAGAGCGAAATAGCTGCGGCTGTTGGACGCCACGCGGTTGCGTCCGAAGTCGACGCCCCACACCTGCTTCCCCTTGCGGGACTCGTAGCGGATCTGGGACAGCGGGATCCGCATCTCGACGCTCCAGCCCGTGGAGTCGCGGCTCACGGCCGAGCTCCACACCGCGTCCCAGTTCTCGTCGCGGTGCGAGTCGTTGAACAGATACTCGTCGAACTGCACGCCGGCGGCGCTCACGCGGAACACGTAGGCCGTCTGTCGGTCCAGGTTGGGGTCGAGGGCGACCTCGAACCAGTCGAACTGTCCCTGCTGGTCCCTGCGCACCAGGCGAGAGACGATCTGCGAGGTGTCCGCCTCGGTCATGTGAGCGCCGACGTAGAGGGCCGCGTCGTCGTACAGGACGCGGACCCGGGTGGGTTCGGCCGGAGGGGCGCCTTCGGTGGGTCGGCCCTGGACGAAATGCCGGGCTACGGACGCGTTATGCCAGGCGGCCTCGTTCAGCCGACCGTCGATCCGGATGGGGCCCTGTCGACGCACGGCCCGCAGCGTTGGAACGCCGTCCGAGGACGCGCGGGGGCCGGCCGTGTCCGAGGCCATCTGGCGGGCCGCCACCGGGGACGCCGTCACGAGAGTGGCGAGCGCCACCGCGGCCGCGAGCCAGCGTCCCCGCTCGGGGGGCGACGACCCGCGCCCCCCGGGCGCCGACGTGCCACGTCCCCAGCGGCGAGCGGCGGCGGATCGCTCCCCGCTCGCCGCGGCCCGGCGCGGCCATCTCTCCTCGAACCTTCGGCCCACGTCCCCGATCGTACGTACCCGTTCCCTGTCCTCTCGTCCCCTGCCATGATCGCTGTCCCGCGTCGCGCGAGGGCCGCCCGGAACGCCCGGGCGGAGCGCGACCGGTTGCGGAGGATGGAGCCTCGGCCCCTGCGCCACAAGAAACACGCCGCGTGGATTCCCCGTGTAGTGCCGGCGCCGGGGCGAGGGCCCGGGAACGGGGCTCGCTAGCGCCCGCCCGGCGTCCCCGGCGGGAAGCGGCGGAGGCGGAACGGAGCGGGGTCGAAAGCCGGCCGGCGCTCGGCGAGCAGGTCGGCCACGATCCCGGCCAGGGCTCCCGCGAACTTGAAGCCGTGTCCCGAGAATCCGGCGGCCACCACCACCCGTCGGGACGCGGGATGACGGTCCAGCACGAAGTGCCGGTCGGGGGTGAGCGTGTAGAGGCAGGGCTCGGAGCGGACGGGGCGCCAGCGGGCGCTGGGGAAGTGGCGTCCGAGGGCCTCGCGCACGGCGGCGACCTCCTCCCGGGACGCGGGGGCGCGCGCCCGGTCCGGGTCGGCCGGCCGGCCGCCGTGGTGGAAGGCGGCCTTGACTCCCGAGCCGACGTCCGGGAACCCGTAGAGGATCTTCCCCGCCCTGTATTCGATGAGGAACACGGGCAGGGTCCGCGGATCGAACCCGGCGTCCTCCGCCCGGAACCAGTGCTGCACCATGCGCACCGGCTGGAGCCGCAGCGCCGGGGCGGCTGCCACCCTCCCGGTCCAGGCTCCCGCGGCGAGCACCAGCCCGCCGGCGGGCCACGTGCCGGCGCTGGTGCGCACCAGGAGGCCGGCTCCGTCCCCGGATCCCTGCTCGGTCCACCCCACCAGGGCTTCCCCCGTCCGCAGCTCGGCTCCCGCCGCGCGCGCCTGGTCGAGGAAAGCCGACACGCACGTCTCCGCGAGGAGATAGCCGGCTCTCGGGTCCACCACGAGGTGCTGGTCCGCGCCAAGGCGGAGAAAGGGATAGCGCTCGGCGGCCTCCTCCGGGTCGGGGCGCTCCAGACGGAGTCCGTACGTTCGGGCGCTCACCTCCGCTCCCCGGACCAGCTCTCCGTCGGGGATGCCGCCCACGAGCCCTCCCGCCTCGAACAGCAGCCGCCGACCGGATCGCCGCTCGAGGTCGCGCCACGCCTGGTACGCCCTGAGCACGAGCGGCACGTACAGCGGCTCCTCCGAGTAGGCCTGGCGGATCATGCGGGTCTCGCCGTGCGAAGAGCCCAGTCGATGGGGCGGGACGCGCGGGTCGACTCCCACCACCCGGAGGCCCCGCCGGGAGAGCTCGTCCGCCACGGCGCTCCCCACGACGCCGAGGCCCGCCACCACCACGTCGACGGAGCGCTTCACGAGCGGGCGCTCAGAGCGCCGATCCGGGGCCGCCGGTGACGAGGTCGCGGCCGACCTCTCCCGGTCCCCGGCAGCCGCACAGCGCCAGGGCCAGGTCGAGCTCCTCCCGCAGGATCTCCAGCACCCGGCTCACTCCGGCCTCTCCCTCGACGGCCAGCCCCCAAAGCACCGGCCGCCCCACGGCCACCGCGTCCGCGCCCAGGGCGAGCGCCTTGACCACGTCGGTGCCGCGCCGGATGCCGCCGTCGACGAGGACGGGGATCCGCCCGTCCACCGCCTCGGCCACCTCGGGCAACGCCTCGACGGTGGCGACCGCTGTGTCGAGCTGGCGGCCGCCGTGGTTGGAGACGACGATTCCGGAGGCTCCGTGCTCGACCGCGAGCCGCGCGTCCTCGGGATGGACGATGCCCTTGAGGAGAACGGGGAGTGCGGTGATCGACCGGAGCCAGGCCACGTCGTCCCAGTCCAGGTCGGGATCGAGCAGGCTGGCGGCGTAGGCGGCCAGGCCCGAACCCTCCTCGGCGCGAGGCATCGCGCGCATGCCGTCGGCCGTCAGGTTCTCCAGGGCGAGCCCCTCCGGCAGGTGGAAGCGGTTACGGACGTCCCGCTCGCGGACGCCCAGGAGGGGCGCGTCCACCGTGACCACGAGCGCCGAGCAGCCGGCCGCCTCGGCCCGCGCCACGAGCTCGACCGTGGTGGGCCGGTCCCGGTACACGTACAGCTGGAACCACACGGGGCCGTCCGTGGCCGCCGTCACGGCCTCGAGGGGCGCCGTGGACAGGGTGCTCAGCATCATCGCCGTGCCGGCCTCGCCGCAGGCCCGCGCCGTGGCGAGCTCCCCGTCCGGGTGGGCCATCCGCTGGAAGGCGGTCGGGGCCGCGACGATCGGCATGGACAGCCGGGCGCCGCACAGGGAGGCGGCCAGATCCCGGTCGCCGACGCCCCGCAGGACGCGGTAGCGCAACCGCAGCCGGTCGTAGGCGGCGTGGTTCTCGGCCAGCGTGATCTCGTCGTGGGCCCCGCTGGCGTAGTAGTCGCAGGCCATCGGGTCCAGGCGGCGGCGGGCGGCCGCCTCGTAATCGAACAGGTTGATGAGGTCCATGCGATGTCCTCTTCGAGATGGGGCCTCAGAGACCCAGGAGCCCGGGCAGGTCGGCGATCGAGCCGAGCACGTGGTCGGGTGCCGGGCCCGGCCGGTCCAGGTCTTCCTCCCGGAACTTCCCGGTGCGCACGAGAATCCCGGACGCCCCGGCGCTCCGGGCTCCGAGGACATCGACTTCCAGGTCGTCCCCGACCATGGCCAGTCGCGGCAGCGGCAGGTCGAGCGAGCGCGCCGCCGCCTCGAAGAACGCGGGCCCCGGCTTGCCGACCACGATCGCCTCCCGCCCCGAGGCGTACTCGAGCGCCGCCACGAACGGCCCGGCGTCCAGGTGCAGGGCACCGCCGGTGCGCCAGTAGCGGTTCCTCTGGATGGCCACCAGCTCGGCTCCCTCCAGCACCCACCGGAAGGCGGCATCGAGGACCGCGTAGGTCCAGTCGCTCCCCAGATCTCCCACGACGACCGCCTCGGGTGCCGGCGAGGCACCGTCCCGCTGGGGGACGATCTCGAGGTCGGCGAAGTCCTCGTGGGCCGTCGACGGGACGAGCAGGCCGATCCGCTGGAGGCCCCGCGATCCGAGCCAGTCGGCGGCGGCCACGGGGGCGGTGAGCACCTCCCCGGGGTCGGCGGCGAGTCCGGCCTCCCGGAGGCTGTCCACGACCGCCCGTCGCGGGCGGCGGCTCGTGTTGGTGACGAAGCGGAGCCCGAGGCCGGCCGACCGCATGGCGGCGACGGCCCGGGCCGCCCCGGGCAGGAGACGGCCATCCTGCATCAACGTCCCATCGACATCGAGGAGGATGCCGCGCGTGTCGGCGAGCGTGCGGTCCATGGTCGCAAGGTAGGTGACCGACCGGTGCGTCGGTACCGGCCGCGCGCGCCAGAAGAGGGGAGGGCGAGGGAGGGGCGGTGGCGGTCCCGGGTGGCGCGGCGCTAGCTTGGAGAACGTCGCGCCGCGTCGCCCCTCGCCCAGGCCCACTCGCCCATGCCTCTTCTCGCCCGGGGAAAGCGTCTCGCGAAGGAGCTCTCCCTCGCCGACGTGTTCGCGATCAGCGCCGGCGCCATGTTCAGCTCCGGCTTCTTCCTGCTGCCCGGGATCGCCGCCGCCGAGGTCGGACCGGCCGTCGTCCTGGCGTACCTCCTGGCGGGCCTCCTGGTGGTCCCCGCGCTCCTCAGCAAGGCGGAGCTGTGCACCGCCATGCCGCGCGCCGGCGGCACGTACTACTTCCTGGACCGGAGCATGGGCCCGATGGTGGGGACCGTGGGGGGCCTCGGGACGTGGGCGGCCCTCGTCCTCAAGAGTGCCTTCGCCCTCATTGGCATGGGGGCCTACCTGGAGCTGTTCGTCAGCGTCCCGATCCGGCCGCTGGCCATCGGGCTCACCGTGCTGTTCGTGGTGATCAACCTGGTCGGGGCCCGCGAGACGAGCCGGCTCCAACGGGTGCTCGTGTTCTCGCTCCTCGCCGTGCTCACCTTCTTCATTTTCGCGGCCATCGCCCAGCTGGCCGGACCGGCGGCCAGGGAGACGGCTCGGCAGCGCTTCACGCCCTTCCTGCCCTTCGGACCCCACAGCCTGGTCTCCACCATGGGCCTCGTGTTCGTGTCCTTCATGGGAATCACGAAGGTCGCCAGCATCCCGGAGGAGGTGAAGGACCCCGACCGCAACATCCCGCTCGGTATGGCCCTGTCCCTGGGCGTGGCCATCCTGTTCTACGTGCTCACCATCGGGATCATGGTGGCCGTGCTCCCTGCCGACGAGCTTTACCACGACCTGACGCCGGTCGCCACGGCCGGACGCGCGCTGCTGGGTTGGCTGCCGGCGCCCCTGGAGCCCGTCCTCATCGTCGGGGCGGCGATCACGGGATTCGCCGCCATGGCCAATGCCGGCGTGATGACGGCATCGCGCTATCCCCTGGCGCTGGCACGCGATCGGATCATGCCCTCGGGCCTCCAGGAGCTGAACCGCTTCCGGTCCCCCGGTCGGTCGATCGTGCTCACCGGGACCCTCATGATCCTCTTCCTCGCCACCCTCGAGGTCGAGACCGTCGCCAAGCTGGCCAGCGCCCTCCAGCTCCTGATCTTCGGCATGGTCAACCTGGCGGTCATCGTGATGCGAGAGAGCAGGCTCGAGGCCTACGACCCGGGCTTCCGGTCCCCCCTGTACCCCTGGGTGCAGATCCTGGGCTTCCTGGCCTCGATGTGGCTCATCGTGGAGATCGGCCTGGAGTCGATCCTGTTCACGGCAGGGATCGTCGTCGCCTCCGTGGCCTGGTACCGGTGGTACGCCCGGGCTCGCGTGGAGCGGGAGGGCGCCATGTACCACGTGTTCGAGCGCTGGGGTCGGCGGCGCTTCGAGGGACTGGACCGGGAGCTCCGGCAAATCCTCAAAGAGAAGGGCCTCCGCGAGGCCGATCCGTTCGAGGGGCTGCTCGCGAACGCACTCCTCCTGGACCTTCCGGATCCGGCCCGGTTCGAGGACGTGGCGGCGCGCGCGGCCCGGGCCCTGGCCGCGGAGACCGGGAGCTCGGAGCGAGATCTGCTGGACACCTTCCTGGAAGGCACCCGCCTGGGCGTGACGCCCGTCTCGCACGGCGTGGCGCTGCCCCACGCCCGTCTCCGCGCGCTCACCGAGCCACGGCTCGTCCTCGTGCGCGCCCGGAAGGGGGTGGACATGGGACTCGAGGAGGAGCCCGACGAGCCCATCCGGGCGCTCTTCTTCCTGGCCAGCCCGCGCACGGACGCCGGCCGGCACCTGCGCATCCTGGCCGAGCTGGCGGGAAGGGTGGACGACGAGGGCTTCATGGGAGCGTGGCTGGCGGCCCGCCACGAGGTCGAGGTGAAGGAGGTGCTGCTTCGGGAGGAGCGCTTCCTGACGGTCGAGATCCGGCCCGGGACGCCGGCGGGCTCCCTGTCGGGCCGCTGCCTCGCGGAGTTGGAGCTTCCGCGTGGGGCGCTGGTGGCGCTCGTGCACCGTGGGGGTCGCACCCTCGTGCCCTCGGGTTCCACCAGGCTCGAGCCGGGGGACCGCCTCACCATCCTGGGCGAACCGGAAGCTCTCGCGGGCGTACGGTCCCGGCTGACCGGGAGGTGACCTCCGGGCCGGCGTGGGGGCGGCCCGTCCTCGCCCGAGCGCATTGAACATCGCGCCCGGGGCAGCTATCATGTCGGGCTCGCGTTGACGGCCGAGCTCCCATCCGTTTCTGGGGCGAGGAGGCGCAACAACAGGCTCCCTGGAGGGTATGGGGCGCCGACGGTCCAGTTCCGGCACTCGAGACGACGAGATCCATGAAGACCGACATCCATCCCGAATACGTGGACGCCCGCATCGTATGCGCGTGCGGCCGGGTGACCGAGACCCGCGCCACCGTTCCCGAGCTCCACGTGGAGATCTGCTCCCACTGCCATCCGTTCTTCACCGGCAAGCTGAGGCTCGTGGACACGGCGGGACGCGTGGAGCGGTTCCTGTCCAAGTACGGCCGCCGCGCCGAGGCCGAAGAGGCCGTCGCCGAGGCCGCCGAGCGTGCCGCAGGGTCCGAGAAGCAGGCTTTCGAGCAGCCCGGCGCCGCGGAGGCCGGGAGCGAGGAGGAGACGGGCGAGGCGTCGCCCGAGGCCTCCGCCGAGCCTGCCGACGAGGAGGCCGCGGCCCCCGCCGAGTGAAGCGCCCCGTCCACCTGCCTCGCCTCGTCCCCGGCGTTCGAACGTCGGGGCTCGCGGGGCGCGCGACCTTCCGCCTCCCGTGACCGACACCGACACCCGCGATCTGCTCGCCCGCCGGGCCCACGATCTCCTCGAGCGCAACGAGGAGCTCACCCGGGCGATGGCGGACCCCGACGTGCTCGGTGACTCCGATCGTCTGACCCGCCTCGCCCAGGAGCACTCGGACATCGGGCCCGCCGTCGAGGCCGGCCATGAGTACCTGCGCCTGCTGGACCAGCTCGGTCAGGCCGAGGAGCTGGCCGGGGGCGAGGACGAGCTGGCCGAGATGGCCGGCGAGGAGGCCCAGGATCTCCGGGAACGGATCCGAGCGATGGAAGAGAGGCTCCGGTGGCTGTTCGTCCCCCGGGACCCGCTCGACGACCGGCCCGCCGTGATGGAGATTCGGGCCGGCACGGGGGGCGACGAGGCGGCGCTGTTCGCGGGCGACCTGCACCGCATGTACACTCGCTACGCCTCGGGCCGGGGATGGAGCGTGGAGCCCGTCTCGTTCAGCGAGGGCGGGGCGGGGGGCTTCAAGGAGGTGATCTTCGTGGTCCGCGGGCGTGACGTCTACGGACGGCTCCGCTACGAGTCGGGCGTCCACAGGGTGCAGCGGGTGCCCGAGACGGAGAGTGGCGGGCGGATCCACACCTCGGCGGCCACGGTGGCCGTCCTGCCCGAGGCCGAGGATGTAGACGTTCACATCGATCCGGGCGACCTCAAGATCGACGTGTACCGATCCTCCGGTCCGGGAGGACAGTCGGTGAACACGACGGACTCGGCCGTCCGTATCACCCACCTCTCCACGGGCCTGGTCGTGACGTGCCAGGACGAGAAATCCCAGCACAAGAACAAGGCGAAGGCCCTGAAGGTGCTTCGGAGCCGGCTCCTGGACCGGAAGATCGCAGAGCAGGAGGCGGCGCGGGCCCGCGAGCGTCGCGCCCAGGTCGGAACCGGCGACCGTTCGGCCAAGATCCGCACCTACAATTACCCGCAGAGCCGCGTCACCGACCACCGGATCGGCTACACGACCCATGACCTCCAGGGGATCCTGGACGGGGACCTGGACGCGCTCGTCGACGCTCTGCGGGTCGCGGGCATGGAGGAGCGGCTGGAGGCGGCGACCGGTTGAGGGTCCGCGCTCAGGCGACCCGGTTCGTGACCCTGAGCATCCAGTCGTGGTAATCCGGGGCCCGCTGCCTGAGCGCCGCCAGGATCCGCTGGCGCACGAGGGGCTCGACCGTGCCCTGCCGGCCCGGCCAGAGCCGCAGGGTGTCGTCGGCGGTGCGGTGGCCCCGCCGCGGCGTGCTGAGCAGGCGGCCCACGCCGGTCCGCGCGAGGCGGACCAGGAGGTGGGCGGCGGCGGCGATCGTCACGATGAGGACGATGCGCAGGGCGGGGGACAGGTCGGTGACGATGGACGGCATGTGCATGGGCGGCAAGGTGGGGAGCCGCAGGGCGTGGTGACAGCCGAGGCAGGCGAGGACGGAGGGCCCCATGGGTGACGACGGGAGCACAGGCTCAGGGGCGCGGGGACGCGGGGACCGACCCGGGTCGCCGGACGCCGACCCGTGGGGTGCCGATCGTCCGCGGCGTCCCCCGGCCCCCTCTCGCCGGGACGCTCTCCGGGGGCTGGAGAGGGAGCTGGCCGCTGCGGGCCGGGCCGCGGGGGTCGAGGACGTACGTCTCGAGGCCGAGCGGCTCGTCGCCCACGTGCTCGGCGTCTCGCGGGCCGAGCTGGCCCGTACGGGCACCGAGACCCTGGGCACCGGAGAGGCACGGCGGCTGGCACGGGCCGCGCAACGACGGCTGGCCGGCGAGCCCCTGCAGCACATCGAGGGCACGGTCCAGTTCCGCGAGCTGGTGCTCGCGTCGGATCCCCGGGCGCTCATCCCGAGGCCCGAGACCGAGCAGCTCGTGGACAGGATCGTGGCGTGGGCCAGGGGCCGGACCTCACGCGGCCGGCCGGACGATCCGGACGGCGTCACGAGCGTGCGCCGCCGTCTTGCGCCAGGAGCCCCGCTCCTTGACAGCGCCCTCGACATCGGGACGGGATCGGGCGCGATCGCGCTGTCGCTGGTCCACGAGGGGGTCGTGCGGCGCGCGGTGGGCGTGGACGTGGATGCGGCGGCGCTGGACCAGGCCGCTTCCAACCGGGCCTCCGTCGGACTGGACGAGGCCCGCGTCGAGCTCCGCCTGACCGGGCCGCGGGGGTGGAACGCCATTGGGGATGGAGAGCGCTTCGACCTCGTCGTCTCGAACCCTCCCTACGTGCGGGAGGAGGAGATCGAGCGACTTCCGGTCCACGTGAGAGCCCACGAGCCCCGGCGGGCGCTGGCCGGTGGGCCGGACGGTCTGGACGTGGTCCGGGAGATCGCCGCGGGCGCCGCGGCGCACCTCGTGTCCGGGGGCGCCCTGTTCCTCGAGATCGGAGCCGACCAGGGAGCCGCGGTGCGGGCGCTGCTCGGCGCCAGCGGCGAGTGGGAGGAGGTCGTCGTGGAGCGGGACCTGGCCGGGCGGGAGCGCTTCGTTCGCGCCCGGCCGGCCATCAGGGAAGGTGCACGTTGATGAAGGGGACGAACTGGAACGGCGGCGGGTGGTCTCGCGCGCGATTGAGGAGTCCGATTTCGACGCCGTGGAGCTCGTCGACGTCGTTGTAGAGGCCGATCACCAGCCCCGTCCCTCGGCCACGGACCCGGTTCCAGCCCGCCACGCCCAGCCCGGTGAGACCCTCGGCCTCGGTGGGCAGGATGGCGGCCGCCAGGCCGTTCACCGTGCCACCGATCCGGTCGTGGGCTGGACCCGCACGCTGAAGGCGATCCCGTCCACGTGGCGCAGCCGGGCGTCCCTGAAGTTGAGACGCAGACCGTGGAGCAGGGGAACGTCGCCGATTCCGATCCCGGCGTGGTCCGGGCCGAGGATGAACCCTCCCCCGCCATCGGTCGTGTCCGGGAGCGACGGAGAGGGCCGGGAGGCCATCCAGCCGGCCCCCGCCGGCGCGCCCCGGTCCATGGGTCGCGTGCGTGGCGTCCTCCTCCGTGGGGCGCTGGAATGGCCCCGGGCCGGCGTTCCGGCGTCGTCTACACCTCACCCCACGAGCCAGGAGCCGGACGGGTTTCAACACCGCGCCCGTGGGACGCCTTCTCCCGCCGGAGGGGGGGGAGCGGCCTCGCCGGCGTGCTTGCATCGAGATTAGGACCGGGCGTATGGTGGACCGGCGATCGAGGGTCGTATGCCGTATCCGGCGTGCGGGCCCCGCTGTTTGACCACCACGCGGAAGGAACAGGACGATGCGACGTCTCCAGTCCGTCTTCGGGACGGTCCTGGTGGCCCTCCTGCTGATCGCGGCCGGTCCC
>CANPVD010000091.1 GCA_947581615.1 Candidatus Humimonas hydrogenitrophica | reverse complement strand
CGACAGCGCCGTCCTACACCCGCGTCTCGAGGAAGCGATGCTGGAGGCGTTCGAGCGGGCGGCCGACCCGGGAAGCTAGCCCTCCGCCGGTCGCCTCGTCGACGGATAGTCGACGATGTTCGACCACTCCGAGGCGTCCGAGCGCGCCACCACGGCCACCACGGGCTCGGTGTCCGACAGGTTCAGGACCTCGTGGGGCACGCCGGGCTCGATGAAGATGAAGTCGCCGGGGCCGTTCTCCATCGAGATCTCGAGGTTCGGGCCGTACTCGTGCCGCACGCGTCCCTCGAGGATGAAGAGCATGACCTCGAAGTCCACGTGGACGTGCGCGTAGGCGACCGCCCCGGGCGGCACCGTGGCGACGTTCATTGACAGGCGCCTGGCGCCAACGTTCTTGGCCGAGAGCCCGGTGCGGTAGCGGATCCCGTTCCAGCCCCGGTGGGTCTCCGGGCTCCGGATGCACAGAATGCCGCCGCCGTCCTCGACGTGGCGGGTCAGGTCCTCGTGGTCCATGGGATCTCCAACATGGATGCGTGCGGGCCGCGCTGGCGGCGAGGTGCGGCGCGCCGCCGGAACCTCGGCGCCCACGATGTCCGTTCCATGTTCGGGAACCCGGGAGCGTTTCGCCATGGCGGGTTGCGCCGGGACCGACCTTGCCGGCGTGCTCGGGCGTCTGGAGGCTGGACTCGAGCTGCGCTGGTACGGTCTCCTCGCCGTGTCGGCCCAGAGCGCGGGACTGGCGCAACACGGCATGGCCTCCCTAAGACTGAGCCTCCCCTGGACAAGGAACGCACGATGGAGTTCGACCTCGCGAACGGGATCGCGGTCCTGCGCCGCACCCCCGGCGTGCTGCGCACCCTGCTGGCGGGCCTCGGTGTCGGGTGGACACACGCGAACGAGGGCCCGGACACGTGGAGCCCGTTCGACGTGCTCGGCCACCTCATCGACGGCGAGGAGAAGGACTGGATGGCCCGGGCGCGCATCATCCTCGCCCGCGGCCCGGACCGGCGCTTCGAGCTCTTCGACCGCTTCCGCCACCTGCGAACGAACCGCGGGCGGACGCTGGACGAGGCGCTGGACCGGTTCGCGGAGCTCCGCGTCCGCAACCTCCAGGAGCTGCAGGCGCTGGAGTTAGGCCTCGAAGAGCTCGCCCTCACGGGCGAGCACCCGGAGTTCGGCCGGGTCACGCTCGAGCAGCTCCTGGCCACCTGGGTGGCTCACGACCTGGGGCACATCGCGCAGGTCGCCCGCGTCATGGCCAGGCAGTACCGCGAGGCCGTGGGGCCGTGGGAGGCCTACCTTCCCGTCCTGCACCGCTGAGCGGACGGGACGACAAGCCCAGATTTCACGATCGGGGTCCTCTACCCGTCCCTCCTTCGATCGTGGCGACTCCAGGTACCGATCCCTACGCGAGAGAGATGAGGAGCGCACCATGTCCGTGTTCACCAATCCGGCGACGGCCACCGCCGAGGAGACGCAGGCCTACATCGACGCCGTCCTCCGCTTGCTCGGGGAGCGCGATCCCGTGGAGGTGCTGGCCTCGACGCCGTCGGCCCTCCGGCGGGTCGTCTCCGAGCTGCCCGAAGACAGCCTCACGGTGCCCGAGGCGGAGGGAAAGTGGTCGATCCGTCACGTCCTCCGGCACCTGGCCGACTCGGAGATCGCCTGGAGCTGGCGGCTTCGCCTGACCCTGGCCCAGGGCCGGCCGCGACTCACGGGTTGGGGTCAGGACGCGTGGGCCGCCGCGCTCCTGTACGAGGACGCGGATGCGGAGGAAGCCCTGGACGCGTTCGGCGTGCTTCGCCAGGAGAACGTCCGTCTGCTGCGCGGCGTCCCGGAGGAAGCCCTGGACCGGGTCGCGCTGCACGAGGAGCGAGGCGAGGAGAGCCTGCGGCTCATGACCAAGCTGTTCGCAGGGCACGACCTCCTGCATCTTCGCCAGATCGGCCGCATTCGGGCGGCGGTCGGGGGATAGGGAGCCGGTCGAGCTTTCTCCGATGGAGGAGGAACCGCTGACGGAAGGAGCGAGGCCGCGAGCCGAGGCCTCCGGCGGCGGCGGCACCGAGCCCTGCCCGGGGTGCGGGGCGCTCGTCCCCACGGTCGACGGCCCGACGCACCGCTACCTGGGGGCCTCGCCGGGCTGTTGGGCCGCCTTCGGCCGCGTCCTGGCCCGCGAGTACTCGGACCCGGCCTTCCTGGCCGTGCATGGCCTCACTGTGGACACCTATGCCGTGCAGCATCCCGGCACGCCCTCGCCGCAGACCATCCACTCGGCCGGCGTGCACCTGGTCGCGCTCCACCTGGTGCTGGAGCGGGGGCGCAGCGTGGCCGACGCGGCCCGCTTCCGGCAGCGGGCGGTGGAGCGGATTCGGGACCGGTTCGAGTGGCTCGAGCCGCCCGCCTCGCTCGGCGCGCTCACGGTCCTGGACGTGGAGGGAGCCGCCGACGCCGACGAGCACGCGGCGCGGGTCCGTGCCTGGGCCCGGGCGGCGTGGGAGGCATGGAGCCCCCACCACGACACCGTACGGGGGTGGGCGGCGCGGCTCTGATGCTCCTTCGGGAGGGCATCGCGTCCGGCCACGGGTGCGTTCGCGGCGGCCGGAAGGCATGCCGCGGTTGGGGCTCGAAGCCGGAGCTGCGGGCTGGCCGCCACGGGGGTCGGCGCGCTAACGTCCCGAGGACCGCGCCCGCGCCCGAACCCGGGTCCGAACCACTGTCTCGCCGTGCCTCGCAGGCGAAAGGCCCAGCCCGTGTCCTACGCACCTCCAACCGTTGCATCGAACCGAGCCGACGGATCCACGCGCACGTGGAGGCGGCGGCTGCGCTGGTTCGGGGCGGAGTTCCTGGTCGTCGCGAGCGGCGTCCTGGTCGCGATCGCGCTCAACGCCTGGTACCAGGGCCGCCGGGACGCCGCGACTGAGGCGACCTACCTGGCGCTCCTGTCCCGGGATATCGAGCATACCATGGCCGACCTCCGGGAGGCCGCGGCGTACGAGCGGTCACAGGAACTGAACGGCCTCACGGCCTACCGGGCTTTCAGCTCGAGCCGCGCCGGACCCGAACCCGACTCGGTCCGCGTGGCGCTCACGGAGCTCCTGGTCCGGCGCACGGCCACGCTCTCGAAGGCGACCTACGAGGACCTGCTCAGCACCGGCAACCTGAGTCTGATCGGCAACCGGGCCCTGCGCGATCGCATCGTCCGCTTCTACGACGCGTCGACGACCCTGACCGACATCCTCAACCGGAACAACGCCGCCTTCGTCGATGGACTCTACAACCGGACGCTGGTGGCGAGCGGGCTCATCCTGCCGATGGTGCTCCCCAACCCGCTCGGCGGTCGGGGCCTGAGCCTCGCCGACTCCCTCCTCCTCGCGGGGCTCCGGGGAGGCTACGACGACGAGCCCGATCCCCTGTGGAGCCTGCCCCGGGAGGACCCGGCGTGGGCCCGTGCCCGCTCCGTCCTCCTGACGCGCACGACGACGGCGTCGGTGTCGCGCCAGGCCGACGAATCCATGCTCGGGGAGGCCCGCGCCCTGAAGCGCGCGCTGGACGCGGAGCGGCGCCGGCTCGGGGCGCTCGCTCCGGATTCCACGACGCCGACACCCGATGATCCCCACGAAGGGACCGGGCGGTGACGGTTCGACTCGACGATTTCCTGCACCTGGTCGGCACCTGGGAGGGACGCGGCCACGCCGAGTACCCGACCATCGACGCGACCGACTACCGGGAGGAGCTCGTCTTCGAACACGACGGGAAGGACCCCATCCTCCACTACGTCCAGAAGACGTGGAAGCCGTCGGGAAGCGGCCGCATGGACGAGCCGATCTTCTGGGAATCCGGCTTCCTGATCGACCGGGACGACGGCGTGTTCGAGCTCGTCTCCGCCCAGAAGAGCGGCCGCGTCGAGGTGCTGCGGGGATCCGCCGTGCGGGGGGAGGACGGGGCCATCGCGCTCGACCTGGAGAGCGTGTGGATCGTCAACGACGACCGGGTGCTGGCCTCGGTCCGGAGGCTGGTGATCGCGCCGGACCGGTTCGATTACCGCCTGGAGATGAGCCTGCGCACCCATCCGGCGGTGCGGCTCCACCTGGCGGCTCGGCTGGTGAGGGCCGATCTCCCCTGACGGGACGGCCGACGACCTCACATGGCCGAGGCGAGCGCCGACGGGACAGGCGGTCTGTCAGCGAAGTGCCGAAACGGCGATCTTGTAGCCGGCGCCGGGACGCGAATCGACGGGCGCCGTCCGCTCACGGGAGCCGATCATGTGTGAAGCCATACGACACTTCGACCAGGACGAGTACGCGCGGGTCCTGGACAACCACAGAGCCCGCGCCTGCGGCCTGAGCCAGGGCGCTTGCGAGGCCATTCTCGCGGAACACGGCGCGGACGACCAGCAGGCCAGGAACGGCGCGTACAACTATCTGCACCTCGGTCCGCACCACACCTCGACCCGCCGCGGATCTCAGTCGGAGTACGACCGCCTCCTGCACGCGTTCGGAGCCCGCCACAAGAGCCCGAGGGACTGCGTCGAGTACCTCGAGAGCCTGGGGTTCGGCTACGGCCAGTCCAAGACGGCCGTGTACAACTTCCGAGAGGAGCTCGGGATCGGGGGCCGATGAAGGACCGGACCCGCGACGGATGACCGCCCTCCAGCGCATCAATCTGGCCCTGCGCGCGCTCATGGAGGCGGGCATCGTGCTCGGCCTGGGCTACTGGGGCTGGCACCAGGGCCGCTCGACCCTCACGCGGGTGCTTGTGGCCCTGGCCGTGCCGACGGCGGGCTTCGGGTTCTGGGGGGCCGTGGACTTCCGCGGCGCGGGGCGGGCCGCGGAGGGCCCGCGGCTCGCGCAGGAGCTGGCCGTCTCCGGTCTGGCGGCGGTGGCGCTGTACGCGGCCGGGGCGCGTGCGCTCGGCTGGGCGCTGGGCGCCGTCTCCGTGGTCCACCACGCGCTGGTGTACCTGACGGGAGGGACGCTCCTGAAGGACTGAGCCGCGCGGCGGGTGCGGCTACGCCGACGCCGCGTCCTCCGTGCGAATCCGCAGCGCCGTCCCCCACGGATCCCGGACGAGCCCGCCGTCCGCCGAACGCTCGGCGGCGTGCCCGGCCGTCTCGAGGCTGGCCAGCGCGCTCTCCGCGGCGTCGGCCGACGGGACCCGCAGCTCCCACTCGAGGAGCTGCGCCTCGTCTTCGGGCGGCGGCACGTTCAGGGCCGACCATGTGTTGAGCCCCAGGTGGTGGTGGTAGCCGCCCGCCGAGAGGAAGAGGGCTCCGGGATAGCTCCAGACCACCCGGTCGAAGCCGAGGGCCTGGTGATAGAAGGCATCCGCCACGCCCAGGTCCCCCACGTGCAGATGGACGTGGCCCATCCTCGTCCCCGCGGGGGCCCCGCTCCACGGCCCGTCCCCGGCCGCCCGGGCCAGGTCCGCCACGTCGAGCGGCTCGGTGGCCATGAGGAGCTGGCGGTCCCGCCAGCGCCACTCCGTGCGCGGCCGGTCCGCGTAGACCTCGATGCCCAGGCCATCGGGGTCGCGCAGGTAGAGGGCCTCGCTCACCAGGTGGTCGGCCGACCCGGCCCGCTCGCCCACGGCGGCCAGGTGCCGAACGAAGCGGCCCAGAGCGGCGCGATCGGGCAGGAGGACGGCGAAGTGGTAGAGGCCGGGCCGGCCCCGTGGCGGAGCGGACGCGGCCCCGCGTCGCTCGACGAGATCGACCAGGACCGAGGGAGCCCCGGTGACGCCGTCCGCGCCCAGGGAAGCGTGGTCCGCCGAGCGCTCGATCACCCGCAGCCCGAGGACGCGCCCGTAGTAGTCCAGGGAGCGTTCGAGGTCCCCGACCCGGAGCCGTACGCGGCCAGGCCGTGTGTCGGGTGGCAGGCGGTGTCCCGGCGGAGGGACTCCGTAAGGGAGGGCGCCGGACCCCCGATCGAGGGGGCCCGGCGCTCCGTGCCGTGGGGTCATGCCGTCCGGGTCACGTCCCGGCGAAGCCGGAGAACACGAAGTGGTACGCCTGCGCGTTCGCGTCCCAGTCCGCCCGGAAGGCGGTCGGATGCCGGCCGGTCATGCCGGGGAGGTCCGGAATCGGGTAGGAGAAGGACTGCTTCTTCGCGAGAAGCTCCTTCGTGAGCATCGGCTCGAAGAAGATCGGCTTTCCCGCGAAGTAGCCGACGATCATGTCGCCCGTGAAGAGATGGTCGCTCTCCAGCTCCGCGGTGGGCACGGCGTGCATGCCCATCTGCGGCACGCAAAGCCCGACCAGCGTGTCGACGCCCACCACCTTGGCCATCTCCGGGGGCAGGGCGACGTCGGGCAGGGTGTACCCCTCCGGAAGCTGAGCCGGCTTGCTCAGGTCCTTGCAGTCGATCGCGGCGATCGCGGCCGGCGGCTCCAGGTAGAAGTGGAAGTCGAAGTGCGGCGTCAGGTAGGGTCCCGGCGGATGACCGTGCGCCTCCCAGTACATGGTGAGCTCGTGGATCCCGCTCTGCGCCGAGGACGGCGTGGCGAGCTTGGCGACCGCGACCGGTGGCCAGGCCTCGGGCATCTCGGCGGGCGCGCCCTCGATGCTGGCCAGCGGCACCGTGGCCTGGACGTCGATCAGACTGTCGCCCTGGACGTGAGCCAGCGTGCAGACCTGCGCGCCGTAGACATCCGCGCACGCCCCCTTCACTTCGGTGACCTGCGGCTTGCCGGCGCATGCACCCAGCAGCGCCGCTCCCAACACGACTACGTGACTTCGGGTGATACAGCGTGGCATGACTGCCCCTCCATTGGTGGCAAGGTCCTGCGACTCCCGTTCACAGCCCTCTATGCGGGACAGTCGTCGATGGACGACGTGGCAAGACAGCCGATCTATCGCGATGATTCGAGAAGCACAAGACCGGCACCGGGAGCCGGCGGGGGGCGCGCCCGGATCGTGGGGCGGCCTGCTTTCACGTAAGGGCATCCAAAGGAGCGCCTTCGATGAGCGACCCATCATGATTCGACCGGCACCCGAGGGCCGGCCCCGCCGGCGCCGCCTGGCGGGCCGGACTCTCGGTGGCATCGGCGTCGCGGTCGCCGCGGCGGGAGTGTGGATGATCGGCGGCTATGTCGCCCGTGCCGCGAGAGTCCTCGGTGAGTCCGACCGCTCGTGGCTGTTCTGGGGGCTCGCCATCCTCTTCGCGGGCCTCCTGTTCGTCGGGATCGGAGTCGCTTTGGTCTTCCTCGGGCGCCGGATCAGCCGGTCGGCGGCTCCGGGACCGCCGGCGTGACGCTTCGGCGCGCCGCCTGGATCCAGCCGGTCAGCACGAGGAGGACGGCCACGGCGCCCGCGCCCAGGCACAACCAGATCACGAGCGCGGCTTCGGGGAAGCGGGCGCGCCACAGGAGGCCGAGCCCGGCCAGCGTCCCCAGCGCGTAGCCCGCCCGCTCGACCGTTGGCAGGGGCGGGTACGGGGAGAGGGCGGGCCGTGCCCGGGGCTCGAACAGGATCGGCTTCAGCCGATCCCAGTCCCAGCACAGGAGGAAGGTGACCGCCAGCAGCATGGGGCCGGTCACGAACGGCGTCCCGCGGAAGCCTACCGCGACCGTGATCACGAAGATGTTGAGCACGATCGGGAAGGCCACGACCGCTCCCAGAAGGGACGCGACGGGGATGAGGAGGAGGATCCCGGCCACCACTTGCCCCGCGCCGATGAAGTTCCAGTAGAAGGCGGTTCGATACATGGCCTCGAAATAGGCTCCCACCCGGGTGTCGACCCCGAGCGAGGTGAAGCGGTGGCCCAGGAGCTTCACCGTGCCCGTCGGGATGAAGGCCAGCGCGAGCAGAATCCGCGAGACGATGGCGAGCCGGCGCAGGGCCGGAACGCGCCGCGCGCGAGCGTGGAGCCGATCGAGGGCTTCTTCCATGGGGATCTCCTCCTCGGAGTGCGGTCCTCTACCGCCCGTTCCGCGGCGGCGGGCTTGGCGCCGGAATCTACGGGGGGAAGGGCCCTTCGGCTTTCAGCGGGGACGCGAGCCGGACGCGAGAAGCGCCCCGCCCTGACAGGACGGATCGGGCGGCGCTGACTGGCATCGGCCTCGCCGGCCGGGCATCGTGCGGCAGCCGGCCCACACCGGCGACCGAGGGCGCACTGGCGACCGGCGATCCTGGCGGAGTGACTGCATCGAGCTTCCCCTGATGCCGAGGTTGGCGCCATACCATGGCCGCACCAATATTCGCGAAGTTTGTCTCTCTCACCCGCCGGCGAGGGACACGCCGCCGCACGACCGGGCGGCCGACGTCCCGGGGGGACGTGGAGGTGTGAGGGACGACCCACCCCGGCAGGCGCGGGGAGCCCCGGGTCAGAGCCGGCCACATTGACACCCCGCGCCCCCCCGTCGACCGTTGTGGCATGGGCCGCGGCCTTCCACCCCCGTCTGACGGAGGGACACGCCATGGTCCGGAAGCAAGCCACCGTCAACCCGGCTCGGTTCCTCGTTCCCCTGATCGCCCTCGCCCTGGTATCCGCATGCGCACGCGGGTCCGGCCGGGACACGGCCTCCCGGAAGAACCTCGCCGTGGCGCGCGGCTACGTGGAGGCGATGAACCGCGGCGACGCCAGCTACCTGGATGATTACTTCGGTCCCGGCTACGTCTACCACGGCGTCATGGGCGAACTGGACGCCGACGGCTTCGAGGCCATGCACGCCATGGTGTTGGCCGACTTCCAGCACATGAGGATCACCGCCGACGACATGATCGCGTCGGGGAACGAGGTGGTGACCCGCTGGACGACGCACGGGAAGCAAGAAGGGCCGTTCCAGGGCATAGCGCCCACCGGCAAGGAGGTGACGATCCACGGCATCATCATCTCCCGGTTCGTGGATGGGAAGGTCGTCGAGGCGTGGGAGCAGCTCGATTTCCTGGGGATGTGGAGGCAGCTCGGAGTGGCCGAGCCGGCCGGGGGCGGCGGCACCCCGGACTAGCGCCCGGGTCCCCGAGGTACGACGCTCGAGACGGCGGCTCGACCTGTAAAGGAGCCTATCGATGTCCAGGTCCACCAGGGTGCTCGTCCTCCTGTTCGTGCTACCGGCGACGTACCTGTTCATCTACTGGATCCCCTTCTCCCTCCTGCCCCTCCCGGACCAGCGCTGGATCCCCGCCCTCGTCGCTCTGGCCGCCGCGATCGGGGTGGGCCGGTACCTGTGGAAGCGACTGGGCGCCGCGGGCCCGACGGCGGCGTCGACGGTCCTGTCCAGCGGCTTCATCGTCGGGGGCGTGGCCTTCTGCGCCGGTTTCTTCGGGCCGATGATCTTCGCCCCCGGCGCCAACCAGGGCCCCCTGCTCGGTTTGCTGATCACGGGGCCGGCGGGCTTCATCGTCGGACTGGTGGGCGGGTTCGTGTTCTGGCGCATGAAGCGTCGCGCGGCGGGCCGTCGCGGGGCCTCCGGGCCCGCGACGCCGACGTGAGGGGCCGCCTCCCATGGCCGACGAGGCCGCCCCGACGTAGCCTGTAGCGGTCAGCCGCACGCGGGATTCCTGCTTCCGGGGGTCGCCTCCCATGCGCCGCTCGCTCCTGGTGGTCACCTCCGTGATCGCAGTCCTCATCGTCGGCGCGGTCGTTTACGGCGATCTCCGGAGCCCGGAGCGCGCCCCGCTCGACGCGGCGGCCCGCGCCGGGGCTCCCGGCCGCTTCGTCGCGCTCCCCCACGGGATCACGCACTACGACCTCGCCGGCCCCGACTCCGGCCGGGTCGTCGTCCTCGTGCACGGATTCTCGGTTCCCTACTACATCTGGGACTCGACCACCGCGGGGCTGACGCGCGCCGGCTACCGCGTGCTTCGCTACGATCTCTACGGCCGGGGCCTCTCGGACCGTCCCGACGTGCGCTACGACGGAGCGCTCTACGACGACCAGCTGGCCGCACTGCTCGACTCCCTCCGGATCACCGGTCCCATCGACCTGGCCGGGGTGTCCTTCGGGGGCCTGGTCACGGCCCACTTCACCACGACCCATCCGGGGCGCGTGCGCACGCTGACCCTCATCGACCCGGCCGCCGGGCGGGTCGAGCTGCCGTGGACCCTGCGAGCGCCCGTGATCGGGACCTGGGCGTGGAAGACGTTCCACGAGCCCCGTCTGCCCGAGGGCCAGATGACGGACTTCCTCCACCCCGAGAACCACCCGACCTGGGTGGACCGGTATCGCCCGCAGATGCGCTACCGGGGCTTCGGCCGGGCCTTGCTGTCCAGCATGAAGGCCATGGGTCGCACGAACCACGATTCCCTGTACGCCCGAGTCGAGAGGACGGGTACGCCGGTGCTGCTGGTATGGGGGAGGCAGGACCGTACAGTCCCGTTCCGGTTCTCGGAGGACGTGCGCCGCGACATCCCCTCGGCCGAGTTCTTCCCGGTGGACTCCGCCGGTCACGTTTCCATGATCGAGCAGGCGGCGGCGGTGGACGCGCGGATGACGTCGTTCCTGGAGGCTCACCCTGGCGACGCCGCCGAGCACGCACGGCAGCTGGAGCACGACGTCGACGAATAGATCGGACCCCGAACCGGAGAGCCACAGCCCATGTCGGCACGCTTCGAAGTGCGGAGAGCGATCGCCCTGCCCGAGCGGGAGCTGCTCGCGCTGGTCGGTGCGGTCCGGGAGGGCACGGCGAGCGCCGGGATGACCGCCCGCCTGGAGGGAGAGGAGAGGACCTTCGAGCATCCTGTGCACGCGGTCGAGTTCCTGGGGGAGGAGGCCGGCGCCCCGGGCCCGCCTTCGCCCTGCCTCACCTTCCATGCGCGGGACGCGGCCCGGCTGGCGGAGTGGCTGCAGCGGGAGTGGGAGGGCAGGGTCCTCGAGCTGACCTGGTAGGCTGGGGCCCGGTGGGTGGCCCGCCTCCCGTGGCTCGCGGCCGGCCTCACGCTGACCGGGTGACTTCAACCGCTCTCGATTCGTCCAACGAGATGGACACCCGGGGTGTATCCCACGAGGGAGCTTCTCCGCACCTCCTGGACGGATGGAGAGGCCCGTCCCCGGACAACGCGGGAGGACGCACATGAGATCGAGCCTGGTCATCGCAGCCATGGCCCTGGCCGTAGCCACGCCGCTCACCGCCCAGGGCAAGGCCCGGCCCCGGGCGCACCGGCAGCCGCACCGGCGCGTGGTGCAGCGCTCCGCGCCTCGGACGGCGCCGCAGCGCAGGCAGGCCGGGCCGCGAAGAGCGCCGCGGCGGCCGCAGGCCTCGCCGCGAAGGGCGCCGCAGCAGCGGCAGGCGGTCCCGCGACGAGCTCCGCAGCGGAGAGCGCCGGCGCGGGCCCGAGACGACGACCCTCGTTACCGACGGAGCGGGGCGCGGGACGGTCGCTACGAGCGCGACCGGGTCTGGGACCGCGACCGGGACGACGGGCGCTACCGGCTGGCCCGCCCGTTCGAGCGCGGCCGCTTCCGCTTCCTGGGACCGCGCTACCGCTACCCTGTCGTCCGCATCGAGATCGGGGCGCGTCGGGTGTGGCTGGGCGGCGGGTTCTCCTTCGAGATCGCGTCGTGGGACTGGCCCTACGCCCGGCCGTGGTGCTGGCAGTGCGACCAGTTCGCGATCTACGTGGACCCGTACCACCCGGGCTGGTACCTGCTGTGGGACCTGCGGCTCGGCCGGTACGTGCACGTGAGGTACCTGGGGCACTGACGGGGAGGCCCCGGGCCCGGGATCGATCGGCCCGCGTCGCTCCGTGGCCCGGGGCCGCGCGACGCGGGCCCACTCCGCCGCGGCCGGAGGTCGGGCGTCGCCCGATCGACTAGTCCAGTATGCGGGTGAGCGTACGATCCAGCGCGTTCGCGAAGGCTCGCTTGTCCCCCGGGCCGTACGACCCGGGTCCACCGGTGTCGATCCCGGCGTCCCGGAGCGACGCCATGAAGTCACGCACCGACAGCCGCTCCCGGACGTTCGCTTCGGTGTAGACTTCACCCCGATGGTCCAGGACCAGGACCCCCTTCTCCACCAGGGTCGCGGCCAGCGGGATGTCGGCGGTGATCGCCAGGTCTCCTTCCGAGGCGTGCTCGGCGATGTGGCTGTCGGCCACGTCCGGACCGCCGTGGACCCATTCCGTGCTGACGTGGGGGTTGCCGGGCGGCGTCCACAGGCGGCGGTTGGCGACCAGGACGGTCCGGATCTCCAGGCGCCGGGCGGCCCGGTAGACGATCTCTTTCACGTCCCGCGGAGCCGCGTCCGCATCGACCCAGATGGTCAGGCTCTCCGCTGCCGGAATGGCGCTCCTCCGTCGCTCATTCGTCCGCTGGCTCCATCAGCCAGAACAGCGTCCGGTAGGACACCACCGTGAAGGCGATGGAGCGGCCGTCCGGGGAGACGGCCGGCTGGGTCTTGTCGGTGGGGTCCATCGTCACCTGCGTGGGCGCCCCGCCCGTCGCCGGAACCCGGAAGACCTGGTAGTACCCGTGAGGGCCGGGCGCGATGAATGCCAGCCAGCCGAAGTCGGGGGCGACGCCGAGGCCCGAATAGTCCTGGCCGCTGGTGAAGCGGTGGACGAGACGGGGGTGGCCGCCCTCGCGCCCCACCACGAACAGGGCGCGCCGCTCCGGGCCCTCGGACGCGTCGAACGCCAGGCTGTCCGCGCTCCCGGCCCACACCAGCTCGTCCACGATTCCGGCGAATCCGTCGAGTGGCACGCGGCGCGGCGGGCGCGTCACCTTGCCGGTCGCCGGGTCGATCCCCAGCACCATGGGCACGCCCCGCCAGCGCCCATGATCCCGCACGTCGGTCTCGTACGCGATCCAGCGCCCGTCCGGCGACCACCGCGGCCAGCCGGTCTCGTGTCCGCCGCGGGTGATGGGATGGGCCGGGGCCGAGCCATCGGCCGGCTTCAGCCATACGTCATCCAGGCCGTCGGCGTGGGAGTGGAGCACGATCCAGCGCCCATCGGGCGACCAGTCGAGGCTCTGGTCCTCGGCGGGTGAGGCCCGGATGACGGCGTCGGGCCGGAGCGCCGCTTCGGAGCGGCGCAGGCGGACCGTCCCCAGGTCCTGGGCGATGTTCGGGTAGTCGAAGTCGTCCACCACCCGGCGCCACGAGCCGAACGTGAACGCCACGGTCGAGCCGTCGGGACTCCAGGACGGCGTCTCCGACTGGAAGGTCGTGAGCTGGTGGGCGGCGCCACCTTCCGCCGGGACGACGGCGATCGACACCCGGTAGTCCTGTGTCCCGAACAACACCCGGCCGTCCCGCGTCACCGACGGAGCGTAGGCGTCCCGGGCGAACCGGGTGAGGACGCGTGACGGTCCCCCCGCCGCTGGCCGGGCCCGGAGGTCCAGCGTGCCGTGGTGGTTCGGAGCCCCGTAGTACAGCGTTCGGCCGTCCGGGGCAAAGGCGATGGGCCCGTAGGCGACCGGAGCGTTCGCGGCAGGCTCGGCCCCGCAGGGCAGGCTGAGGTGCGGCCTGGAACCCTCGCGCGCCAGGCAGGCCACGGCGCGGCCGTCGGGAGCCCAGACCGGGAACGAGAGTTCGGTCCGGCTCGGGCTCAGCGTGCCGGCCGAACCGTCGGCGCGCGCGATCCACACCGCGAAGCCTCCCCTCCACGGGAGGGTGCCGGCGACGCGGGCGCCCTCGGAGGACCAGGCGAGCTGCCGGGCCCGGTCGGGATCGACCCGCACCGTGTCGCCCTCCGGGGTCACGGCCGCGACCGACCCGGACCACAGGCGTCGTGGCGCTCCGTCCGGCACCGTGAAGCGCCACCAGCCCGCGTGGCCGGCGGAATCCACCTCCAGCGCCGCCACGCCCCGGTCGTCCGGGAGCCAGACCAGTGAGCGGATGGCGCGGGCCGGCGAACCCAGCGCATGGACCGGACCGCCCGCGACACGGATCAGGCGCAGTCGATCCCCGGATGCATAGGCGAGCCAATTCCCATCGGGAGAGATCGCGCCGAGCGGGTCCCGGTAGCCGACCGGTCCCGCCTGACGCGCGTCCGCGACGAACCGCAGCCGGCCGCCGGCCGCCGGGGCCGACGCGGCGGGCTGCTGGGCCGGGAGGGCCCGGTCCGCGGAGAGCAGGCTGGCCGCCCCGGCGACCAGCGCGGCGGCGCATCGCATGAATCGGCGCATGGGCGGCAGCATAGGGGCGGGGAGCCGAGAGTACAACGGAGCCGGACTGTGAGGCCCGAGTAGGTTATCATGCAGCAGACGTTTCCTCGACCCCGGGAAGACGGCCCGTCCGTTCGCCGTTTCCTTCCGACCGCGAGGAGGAGACCCATGAAGACGCCGCTTCTGGACGCGCCGTCCCTCGTCACGCTCGCCGCCACCGTGCCCGGCGGAGCCGCATCGTGGCAGAGCGGCTCGGCGCGCCGCTCCCGGTGATCACCGGAGACGGCAAGCCCTTGATCGATGCCATCATAGAATCCGGCTACATCTTCGCCACCATCCGGGTGGCGTACGTGCTCGCCGTCCTGCATCCGGCGCGGATTCCGCGGGCCTTGATCTGGTTCGCGCTCAGCCTCCTGGTCCTGTACGCCAACCGCGCCGCCTACCGGCCGGTCCTCCGGCCGGTCCCGCTCGAAAGCGGCACGCCGGCGACCAGCGAGCCCTGAGAGAAGCGAACCGACGCGATGCGCGCGCTCGTCCGGCGGCACCGGGTCGCCACCTTCGTGGTCCTGGCCTACGCATTCTCCTGGGCCGACTGGATCCCGCTTCTCCTCCGGGGAGAGCGGGTCCCTGCGGGAGGAACCGTCACGCACTTCCCGGGACTCCTGGGCCCGGCGGTGGCCGCCTTGCTGGTCACGGCCGTCGCCGAGGGCAGGGCTGGTCCCGGCCGCCTGCTCCGACGCATGCGGCGGGTATCGAAGCCGACGGTCCGGTTCCTGGCCTACGCTCTGAGCCCGCTGGCGTTTCTCGCACTGGCCCTGGTACTGGCGCCTCTCGTGGGCCGGCCGCTCCCGCACATCCGCGAATTCACGGTCTACTCCGGACTTCCCATGCTTCCGGTGCCGGTCGTGCTGCTCCTGGTCCTCCTGTTCAACGGCTACGGCGAGGAGACGGGCTGGAGGGGCTTCGCGCTCGGCCGGCTGCAGGACCGGTTCGGCGCCGTGAGGGGCACACTCGTCCTGGCCACGATCTGGGCGGGGTGGCACGCCCCGTTGTTCGGGGTCGTGGAGACCTACCGGGCCATGGGCCCCGGGGCCCTGCTCGGAGGCTTCGGACTGGGCATCGTGGCCGGAGCCGTGGTGTTGGCCCGGGTCGTGAACCGGACGGACGGCAGCGTGCTGGCCGCGGCCCTGTGGCACACCACCTACAACCTGACCGCGGCCACCGCGGCGGGACGCGGCCTCGTCGGGGCCGTGACGACCACGTGCGTCATGGTTTGGGCGACCCTCCTGCTGATCCAGGAGTGGCGCCGACCGTTGGATCGCTCGAGGCTGGCGGTCACCGGCGTGACCGCGCCCGGAACAGCTCCCGCCACCGCACCCTTGTAGACCGCCCGTCCACCGGGCGGGCCATCTCACAGGAGAAGGCCATGCTGATCGATTCCCACGAGCTCATGCCCCGCTACGATGCGCTCCTGGAGCGCGCCGTCGAACTGCTCGAGACGGGAGCCGGACGCCGGCTGGAGCTGAAGAGAGAGTTCGAGACCTTCGCGCAGGTGGCGGATGCCACGGGATCCCGGGTCGGCTCCTTCTTCGCCTCTCTGGCCCTCCAGGCGGCGCGGCAGCTCGGAGAGCCCTGACCCGGGCCCCAGCCGCCGGACCCGGACCGCCGCCGCCGGACCCCGACCGTGGTCCCGGGACGCCGTGCCGAACGGGCCCCGGGCCTCTGCCGAGCTTGGAGCGCCGCTCAGATCGTCGTAACGTAGAGAGGTGGCCACAGGGCGGGCCGGAGGCGAAGTCCAGACCCCGGAGAAGCCATGCCTCGATCCCCGACCAACCTGTTCGAGTCCCGGAGCGCCGTGGTCGTCGCCGCGCTCTACCTGATCGTGGCGCTCCTGACCCTCGTGCTCCCCGTCCTCACGCGCTCGAATCTCGCCGGCGTGTGGGCCATTCTCCTCACGCTGCCCTGGAGCGCCATCTTTCCCATGGGCGTCGTGAGCGAGACCGGTCCCGGCGTGGCCGGCGCGGCCCGGCTCCTGTTGCTGTTCGGCGCCATGGTGCTCAACGCCGCCCTCCTGTACCTGGGCGTTCGCTGGGCGGGGCGCTGGTCCGCCGCGCACAGGCGCTGAGACCGGGGATCCTCCTCGACTTCCTCTCCCGGTGGGGGTCGACCTGGATCCGAAGTCAGCGGGAGCGCTACCGCCCGCAGGGGCTCCCCCTCGGCGACGAGGCGGAGGTCCGTTTGGCGCCCTTCTTCGACGAAGCCACCCGCCGCCGGGTCCGCATGGCCAAGGTCCCCGGCATCGACAATCCACCCTTCTGTCGGGAAATTGGCAGGGTCGTCCTCGACTTCACCGGGATGACGACCATCACCTTCGGAGACACGGTGGTCGTGAACCGCCGGTTCGTGGAGGGGCCCGCGCCCGTGGGCGACCTGGTGGAGAGGGCGCTCGGCCCGGCGACGGGTTGAGCGCGGCGCGCCCGGGACCCGATCCAGTCGCGACTCGAAGCGCCGAGGTGCGGATGAGGTGGCTCAAGGCGGCGATCATGGGAGGGCTGATCGTGGCCGTGCTCACCGTGGCGGGAGTGTGGGGCCCGGCGCGAGGAGGCGCCGAGGCGACGGGCTACCGGGTCGAGCCGGCCGGTCACATGGCGAGCGACCGGGCCGCCCACCAGGCCACGCTTCTCCAGGAAGGAGACGTGCTGGTCACCGGCGGCTGCACGGGGAACCACTGCGGTCGGACGCTGGCCTCCGCCGAGCTGTACGATCCCGCCACGCGTCGATTCCATCCAGCGGCCCCCATGCATGTTCCGCGCGCCAGCCACGCAGCCGCACGCCTCCCGGACGGCCGCGTGCTGGTGGCGGGGGGCTGGGACGGGAGCGGGCCCACGGCCACCGCCGAGGTCTACGACCCGCGGACCGACGCCTGGACCCGGGTGGGCGACATGACGACGGCGCGGGCCAGCGGGATCGCGGTTCCTCTCGCCGATGGCCGGGTGCTCGTAGCGGGGGGCGGCCAGGGCCGGCTCGGGAACCTGGCCTCCGTCGAGGTCTTCGATCCGGCCACCTCCACCTTCTCGGCGGTCGGGAGCGCGGCGACCAACCACTACCTGGCCACTCGACTCGCCGACGGCCGCGTGCTGCTGACGGGAGGCGAGGGCGCCGACGGGTCGATCCTCGCCACGTCCGAGATCCTGGATCCCGGCACCGGGACCTTCGCGGCCACCGGCGCGATGGCGACGGCGCGCGTGAAACACGCCGCGGCGCTCCTCCACGACGGCCGGGTGCTGGTGATCGGCGGGTCGGACCGGCGCGGCTACGCGGCTCGCTTCGCGAGCACCGAGCTCTACGAACCCGGGTCGGGGACCTTCTCGCCGGGCCCGGACCTGCGCCGGGGCCGACACAAGATACGGGACGCGATCGCGGTGCTCCCCTCGGGCGACGTGGTGGTGGCGGGCGGAGCCGCCCGGCCCGAAGTCTACGACCACGCGCGCCACGCCTTCGTGCCCGTGGACGGCGACATCGGCGGGCCGCGGATGTTCGCGACCGCCACGCTTCTCCCGTCGGGCGACGTCCTCGTCCTGGGCGGGTATGATGACCACACCCAGCCGTCGGCCGCGGCGTGGCTGATCGAGCCGGGGACCCCCTGACCGTGCGCTGCGCCAACTGCGGGGCGCTGTTGGCCGGACCTTTCTGCCACGAGTGCGGGCAGGAGCCATCGCGCCGCCTCGACCCGATGGGAAGCTTCCTCCGGCACGGCATCTCGGGACTGCTGCACTGGACGGCGTTCTACCTGCTCCTGATGATCGTGGAGCGCGTTCCGGGCGGGCCGCCGGGCACACGACCCCTGGTCGACTTCCTCCTCTCGGCCATGGCCCTGGTGTACCTGGCGGCGGCGCTGCGACGCGTGTACGGCCAGGCGTGGACGTGAACGGTGCTCAAGGGGCTCGACCTGTTCCTGCTGGTCCACGTCTTCCTCGCGTTGTGGACCACCGCGGTGATCGTATACGCTTTCCACACGATCTGAGCATCCTCCGTCCCGAGGGGGCCGTCCGGGCCGTGGTCCGTTCGGGCCGGTACGGGCGTTTCCGCCGCGGAAACCCTATCTTTTGCAGCCATGAGCGAACGACGCTACACCGAGGACGAAGTCACGACCATCTTCGAGCGGGCCGCCGAGGCCCGCCCGGAGGGTCGCCGGCGTCTGGCCTCCGGAGAGGGGCTCACGCTGGCCGACCTCCAGGAGATCGGCCGCGAGGTGGGGATCGCGCCCGAGGCGGTGGCGCACGCGGCCGCCTCCCTGGACCGATCCGAGCGCCCGGCCCGGCGGACCTTCCTCGGCTTCCCGATCGGGGTCGGCCGGTCGCTGGAGCTGGGCCGCCGCCTGACCGAGGAGGAATGGGAGCGACTGGTGGTGGACCTGCGTGACACCTTCGACGCGCGTGGCCGGGTCCGGGTCGACGGCAATTTCCGGCAGTGGACGAACGGCAACCTCCAGGCCCTCCTCGAACCGACGCCCGAGGGTCAGCGGCTGCGGCTCCGCACCTATCGTGAGAACTCCCGCGTGTTCATGATGGGCGGGCTGGGCCTGCTCGGTCTCGGCACCGTGGCAGCCATCGCTCGCTTTCTGACCGCGGGGCTGGATCCGGCCGTTCTGGCACGCGTGAGCCCGCTGCTCCTCATCGGCCTCGGACTGGTCGGCCTCGGCGCCATTCGGCTCCCGAGCTGGGCGCGGCGGCGGGGACGGCAGATGGAGGGGGTCCTGTCACGGGTCGCCGCGATGGTCTCCGCGAAACCTGCCGAGCTGCCCGGCGACGGAGCAACCGGCGCGGACGCGTCCACGCCGGGCTAGAGCTGAGGCCACGGCGCCCGTCACGATCGTCAACGTGGGCTACCGCTCCACCAACTACTGGGTGGTGAGCGCCGGACGGTCTCGCCTCCTCGTGGACCTCGGATGGCCGGGCACCCTCGGACTCCTGCGGGCCCGGCTGGAGCAGGCGGACGTACCCCTCGCCGAGGTCCGTTATGGCCTGGCCACGCACTACCACATGGACCACGCGGGACTGGCCGAGGAGCTCAAGCGGGAGGGGGTGCCGCTCCTCGTGCTCGGGTCCCAGGTGCGGGCGATTCCGCTCATGAAGCGGCACATCAAGCCGGGGGACGGCTACGTGGAGATCACGCCCGACGGCAACGTGGTGATCTCCTTCGACGAGAGCCGCTCCGTGCTGGAGGGCATCGGCCTCGGGGGAGAGATCGTCGCCACGCCGGGCCACTCGGACGACAGCGTCTCCCTGGTGCTCGACGACGGCGCGGCCTTCACGGGCGATCTCACGCTACCCTCGATGGCCCGCGAGGAGGACGCATCCGTGGTGGACGAGAGCTGGCGGCGTCTGCGGGACCACGGCGTCCGGCGCGTCTATCCGGGTCACGGCCCCGCCTCGCCCCTCGAGCGGGTGTGGGCGGGATGAAGGAGGGCACGCGGGCGGACCGGTGGGGCACTCCATCACGACGACTCGACGAGGCAGAACGAGCATGAGCCGAACCGATTCGTTCAGGATCGCCGCCGTGCAGGCGGCGCCGGTGTTCCTGGACCTGGAGGGAACGCTGGACAAGGCCTGCGATCTCATCGACCGGGCCGCCGGGCAGGGCGCCGACCTCGTGGTGTTCCCGGAGGCGTTCGTCCCGGCCTACCCCGTGTGGGTGTGGTTCATCCCGTCGGGAAAGACCCATCGGCTCCGGGCCCTGTACGCCGAGCTCTACCGCAACTCGGTCACGATTCCCGGTCCTGCCACCCGCCGTCTGGGGGAGGCGGCCGCGCGGGCCGGCGTGGTCGTGGCCATCGGCGTCAACGAGCGGGACCCGGAGGCGGGCGCGGGCACGCTCTACAACACGCTGCTCCTGCTGGGCCGGGACGGCTCCGTCCTGGGCCGGCACCGGAAGCTCATCCCGACCGCCGGAGAGCGGCTCGTGTGGGGGAGGGGCGACGGGAGCGACCTGGCCGTGGTCGACGTGGGCTTCGCGCGGATCGGGGGTCTCATCTGCTGGGAGAACTACATGCCGCTGGCCCGGCAGACCCTGTACGCTTGGGGCGAGCAGATCCACCTCGCCCCGACCTGGGACCGCGGGGAGCCGTGGCTGTCCAGCATGCGGCACATCGCCAAGGAGTCCCGCTGCGTGGTAGTCGGCTGTTGCCAGGCCCTGCGCGCCGACGACCTCCCCGACCGGCTGGAGCTCGGGGAGGCCGTGCCGGCCGGCGACGACGACTGGATCAACCCGGGCGACAGCGTGATCGTGGACCCGGACGGCAAGCTCCTGGCCGGCCCGGCGCACGCGGAGGAGACGATCCTGTACGCCGCGATCGAGCCCGATCAGCTGGTGGCGCCGCGGTGGCAGCTCGACGTGGCGGGCCACTACTCCCGGCCCGACGTGTTCGAGCTCAGATTTCACGGGCGGGCCACCCCGCAAGTCCAGACGGTCACAGGGCTCGAGGGGGTCGAGCCCCCGGACGCCGAGACCGCGGAGGACGCATGATCCTGAGGACGTGGCGTGGCTGGACACGGCGTGAGGACGCCGATGGTTACTTCGAGTACCTGGCGAAGACGGGCGTGAAGGACATCGAGGCCACGCCCGGAAACCACGGCGTGCTGCTCACCCGCCGGGAGGAGGACGGGCGTACCGAGTTCCTGTTCATGAGCCTGTGGGACTCGCTCGAGGCCGTGAAGGGCTTCGCCGGCCCGGACCCGGAGCGGGCCGTGTTCTACCCCGAGGACGACGGGTACCTGGTCGAGAAGGACGAGCACATCGACCACTGGGACGTGTTGCGGGCGCCACCAGGTCTCGAGTGACGCGGACGACCGACGGCGGGGCGACATGGCGGCGGCGCGACCCCTCCCGTCTCGGGACCGGGCGCCTCCTGCTGCGCCGCCCGCGCGCCGGGTCGCGTACGTGGACGTGCTCGCCGTGAAGCGGAGCCGAGGAGGAGAGATCATGTCGTCGGACGTCGGGCAGGGCTTCATCGACCGCTCGCGGGCGTTCCTGACCTCGGAGTACATCCCCAGGGTCCGCGGCTGCCTCCGCGAGCTCCCGGAGGGAGACCTCTGGTGGCGTCCGAACGCACAGTCCAACAGCGTCGGCAACCTGGTCCTCCACCTGTCCGGCAATGTCCGCCAGTGGATCGTGAGCGGGGTCGGGGGCGAGCCCGACGAGCGGGAACGCCACGCCGAGTTCGAGGCCGAGGGGGGCCGGAACCGGGCGGAGCTGCTGACCCTGCTGGAGCGCACGGTGACCGAAGCCGACCGCGTCCTGTCGAGGCTGGAACCCGTTCGGCTCCTCGAGCGCCGCGTGATCCAGGGGACCCGCACGACGGTCCTCGGCGCCATCTATCACGTGGTCGAGCACTTCGGCATGCACACGGGTCAGATCGTCTACATCACGAAGCTGCGGACCGGCACCGACCTGGCCTTCTACGAGGTCGAGGACGGGTTGGCGCACCCGAGATGGTGAGGGAGCCGGTGTGAGATACCACCACGTGGGCATCCCGACCTCAGAGGTCCGGCCGGGAGAGACGCACCTTCCGGAGCTGGGGATGTACGTCTCGGGCTACGAGACCAGCGAGTTCGGCGTCGAGTGGATGCGGTTCGAGAACGACAGCCCGCTGCCCCGCCTGGTCCGCACCGTGCCCCACGTGGCCTTCGAGGTGCCGGACCTGGAGGCCGCCCTGACCGGCCGGAAGGTCCTGATCCAGCCCAACTCCCCCTCCGACCGCGTGCGCGTCGCCTTCGTGGTCGAGAACGGCGCTCCCGTGGAGTTCATCGAGATCGGGGGTCCGCCTTCGCCGCGTCCCGAAGGACGCTGAGGTGTCCCGTCTCGCGGCGTTCCTGCGCGGCATCAACCTGGGCGGCCGACGGGTCAAGAACGACGCGCTCGGCGGGGCGTTCGAGGACTACGGCCTCGAGGAGGTGGCCACCTTCCTGGCCAGCGGCAACGTGGTGTTCGCCGATCCGGACGCGGACCCTCACGCGCTCGAGGGAGCGCTGGAGGCGCACCTGGAGGGAGCGCTCGGCTTCCCGGTCCGCGTCTTCCTCCGCCCCCTGGCCCGGCTCGAGGCGCTCACCCGGATCGAGCCGGTGATCGGCGCCGAGGAGGCCGGCTTCACGCCCCACGTGGCCTTCCTGAGGGACGAGGCGAGTGGGGAGGTCCGCGAGGCGCTCGCCGCGGTGGAGGGGCCCGACGACCGCTTCCACGTGACGGGCGCCGAGGTGGTCTGGCTGAGGCGGGGCCGCATGTCGGACTCCCCGATCAAGACACGGCACCTGGAGCGGGCGCTGGGCGGACCCGAGCACACCCTGAGAAACCTCAACACGGTGCGGCGCCTCGCCGCGAAGTTCGGGAGATGAGGAGGTGACGTGACCGAGAAGGTCGACCTGGCGGCCAAGCTGGCCCTGTTCGACGAGCCCTGGCAGCCGCGCATCGTCGCGCGCCTGAACGACTACAAGGTCATGGTCGTCAAGCTTCGGGGCGAGTTCGTGTGGCACTCGCACGCCGAGACGGACGACTTCTTCCTGGTCCTGGACGGCCGCCTGACGATCCAACTTCGCGACCGCGACGTCGAGCTGGGTCCGGGCGAGATGTTCGTGGTTCCGCGCGGAGTGGAGCACCGTCCTGTGAGCGAGGAGGGTGCGTCGGCCCTCCTCATCGAGCCCGAGGAGACCGTGAACACGGGCGACGCCGGCGGCCCGCTCACCACCGAGGCGCGGGAGATCTGAGGGGAGCCCCCTGGAAGCCGGTAAGGACGCTGGATCTGGAGCTCAGGCCCCGAAGTCGACGATCCCAACCAGCGGGAAGTGGTCGGAGCCGTACCGGTCGTCCACCCGCCGGACGCTCTCCACGCGGGCGTGCGGCACGCGGAACATCAGGTAGTCGAGCTTCCGCGGCAGGAATCCGCCGACCGTGAACGTGGGCTCCCGCTCGGCCGGGGCGTCCGGGAGGCTGGCACGCAGGAGCCGCGGTGCCTCCTCGAGGGACGACGTGCTCCACGTGTTGAGGTCCGCCCCCACCACGACCGCACCCTCCGCCAGCTCGCGCGCCACCACCCTGGCCTGGCGGGCCCGTGCGGCGCCGAAGCTGTCCCCGATCCTGGACCACGGGGAGCGGTGGGCCAGGTGCACGCTCGCCACCCGGAGACTCCAGGACCGCCCCGACCGCGTCAGGCCGCGGATCGTGCTCACCACGACCACGCGACGCTGCGTCTCGAGCGGCAGCTCGATGGCCGTGGCCGAGTCGAGGGGCAGGGTGGAGAGAATGGCGTTGCCGCGATCCTCGTTGGCCTCGCCGTTACGCATGGAAGGAGCGTAGAATAGATGCAGGTTCAGACGGCGCGCGGCCTGCACCACGTCCGGGCGCCCGCCAGAAGGAAGAGTCTCGAAGATGCGGGCCGCGGACCGCGCGCCGGGCTCGGACTCCGGCACCTCGGGTCCCGCCCGGTAACCTTCCTGCAGGAGCAGCACGAAGCTGCCGACGGGCCCTCCGCCGGTGAGGTCGCCGGCGCGGAGGTCGTGAACCAGGCGCACCAGGTCACCACCGCCCACGTGCACGTTCCAGCTCACGACCACCAGCGAGTCGGAGCGCTCCGTCGGGGTCGCGGCGACGCGCTCCAGGACGGCGGGACCCACGGCCGCGCACCACGCCTCGAGCCCGCGGCTCCGATCGGGACGGGCGGGCGTGAGCCAGGCAACCTCGGCGGGCGTGCCCGCCGGCGAGACGGTGTTCATGCAATGACTTCCTTCGCCGGGCGTGAGAGCGGCCCGGGCGGTGATACAGGCGCCGACGCTGGCGGCCAGCGGGCCGACCAGCGCCACCCGGCGCAACTCGGGGAGGTATCGATTTGGCATCGGAACCTGCTACCCCCGGGGAGCCGACGCCGATCCAGTCCGGAGAGGGGCGGCCCGAGGCCCGCCACCCACACGTCCGGCGCGCCCCCGTGTGGGTGCTGGCGGTGCTCGCTGTGGTCGGGGCCGCCGTGCTCGTGCACCGGATCTCCGACGTGATTCGGGGACGGCCCGTGCGCGCCGTCGTCGAGGCCGACGCCGGGGAGCATCCGCCCTCCGTCTCGGACCCGCGCTTCCTCGAGGTCGTCCAGGCGCTCACCGGGACCCACCTGGAGCCCGGCAACCGCGTCGAGATCCTCACCGACACGGCCGTATTCCAGGCCATGCTGCGGGACATCGCCACGGCCCGCCGGTCGGTCACGGTCCAGGACTACTACTGCGAGCCCGGCCGCCTGGGCGACCGGCTGGCGGACGCTCTCGTCGAGCGCGCCCGCTCCCGGGTTCGGGTCCTCGTGATGGGAGACGGCTTCAGCTGCGGCCGTTACCTGAGGAAGGTCGGCCCGCGCCTCCGCGCCGCCGGAGCGCGCGTGGCCGTGCTTCGACCCGTTCACTGGTACGCACTGCACAGGGCCCAGCACCGGAGCCACGTGCGGTCGGTGGTCGTGGACGGACGGATCGCCTACACCGGCGGCTTCGGGTTCGCGGACGAGTGGATCGGAGAGTCTCCGGAGACGCCGCCCTGGCGAGACACGAGCGTCCGGTTCACCGGCCCGGCCGTGCGGCGGACCGAGGCCGCCTTCCTGGCCGCGTGGGCCGAGGCGACCGGAGAGCTGCGGGCAGGCGCCGGCTTCCTTCCGCCGGACTCGCGGACGGGTACGAGTGCACCGAAGACCGGAACGGTCTCGCCGGCGGTCGGCGCCACCTCCCCGCAGGCTGGAAGCCCCGACGGTGCGGAGACCGACTCGGTCCGGGCCGGGCTCCTCGTCTCCGAGCCGGGCCTCGGGACCACTGCGGCCGAGCGCTACCTGGCGCTCACCGTGGCCGGCGCCGAGCACACGCTCCACATCACCAACTCCTACTTCGTGCCGCCGCCGGTGCTCGTCGAGCTCCTGGAGGCCGCGGCCCGGCGGGGCGTGGACGTCCGGCTTCTGCTCCCGGGTCCGCGGACCGACATGCCGAGCACGCGCTACGCCGGCCAGGCCTTCTACGAGTCCCTGCTCGGGGCCGGCGTCCGCATCTGGGAGTACCGCCCTGCCATGATCCACGCCAAGACCCTGATAGCCGACGGCGTGTGGGGCTCGGTGGGCGGCATCAACCTGGACAACCGCTCCCTGCGCCTGAACAGCGAGACTGCGCTCCTGTTTCACGATCGCGGTGTGGGCGCCGTGCTCGACTCGCTATTCCGCGGGGACCTGGCCCGGGCCGACGAGATCACGCTGGAGCGGCACCGGGAGCGCTCCACGTGGGACCGTATCCGGGAGAAGGTCGTCCGGCTGGTGGCGCCTCTGCTCTGACCCGCGGCCCTCCTCCGGGCCCCGGGCGGCCGCGGCCCGCCCCTCAGACCACGGCGAGCGTCCGCACGGGGGGAAGGGCGCCCGTCACGTACACCCAGCCGCCGTCCTCCTCGAGCGCGTAGTGGATCTCGCCGCCGCTGGTTCCGGCGAAGAAGCGCCCGGGACCTTCGAGGTCGAAGGCGAGGGCCGTGATCCCGTCCCGGACCCCGCGCGGGTCCCACAGCGTCTTCTCGGACCAGCTGTTGGCCCCGTCGTGGCTCAGGAAGAGGCGCGGGGCGGCGCCCTCGGTGCCCTCTCCCCACGAGCCGGCCGGACCCGCGGCGGTGGCCAGGAGCATCGCCGGGCCGTCGCGCTCGGGGTCCTCGGGAGACAGCCGCATGGCCGTGCAGTAGGCGGGGCCGATGGGTGGCCGGGGCGCGACCCACTCCTCGCCGCGCTCCTGGCTCACATACAAGCCGCCGCCCGTGGCCGCGTACAGGCGCCCGGTACGGATCGGGTCGGCCTCGAGCATGTGGACGTCCTCGTACAGGCCGTCGTGGATGGGGCGCCACGTGCGACCGCCGTCCTCGCTGCGGTAGGCACCGCCCACCTCGACCCCGGCGTACAGGCGCTCCTCGTCGAGCGGATCGGGAGCCAGCGTCTGAACGTGCGGCTGACGGTCACCGTACGCTTTCCAGTCCTCGATCTTCTCGAGGGCCGCGAATGACTCCATCTCCTCCCAATCTCCGCCTCCGTCGGTGGAGATGAACACGCCGGCCGGCTCCACGCCGACGTACAGCGCCTCGCCCCGATGCCGCCCCGAGACGGCCTGCACGGGCCGCTGGCCGGGCACGCGGAAGCGGGGCGCCCAGCTCTCCCCGCGGTCCCGCGACACGTACAGCCTCCCGGTCTCGGTCCCGCAGAACACGGCACCCTCGGTGGCCCAGGCGCAGGTCACCGAATGCCCCTGCATGGCCTCCACCTTGAGCTGGGCCCGGCGCTCGCCGGCCAACCACCTGTAGACCTGCACTCCCTCGGGCGTCCCCACGATCAGTCGCATGCGACGTCCCCTGGTTCGTTGATGTACGGATGCATCCTGCGATGAACTGCGCGAGCGTGACGGGACGGCGGGCGCCCTAGGGGATGCCCGGCTCCGTCATGGCGCGGAAGTCCAGGATCCGGTCCAGCTCCTCCTCTCCGAGCAGCCCCTCCTCGAGCACGACGTCCCGGAGCGTCCTGTCTTCCGCCAGAGACTTCTTGGCCACCTTCGCCGCCCGGTCGTATCCGATCTCCGGGGCCAGCGCCGTGGCCAGCGCCGCCGTGGACTCCGCGTTCCGGCGGCAGCGTGCCCCGTTGGCCTCGATTCCGACCACACAGCGGTCGGTGAACTCCCGGCACACCGAGGCCAGGATCTCGATGGACTCGAGCAGGCCGTGGATCATGACGGGGATCATCACGTTGAGCTCGAAGTTGCCCGACTGCCCTCCGATGGTGATGGCCGCGTCGTTTCCGATGACCTTCGCCGCGACCTGGCACACCGACTCCGCCATCACAGGGTTCACCTTGCCCGGCATGATCGAGGAGCCGGGCTGCACCGCCGGGAGCGAGATCTCGCCGATCCCGGTTCGCGGGCCCGAAGAGAGCCAGCGCAGGTCGTTGGCGATCTTCATGAGGCTCACGGCCAGCGTCTTGAGCGCGCCGCTCGCCTCGACCAGCGCGTCCCGGCCTCCCTGGGCCTCGAAGTGGTTGTCGGCCTCCCGGAAGGCCGCACCGGTCATGTCGCCGAGCTCGGCGGCCATCCGGCGGCCGAACTCGGGGTGCGTGTTGATTCCCGTGCCGACCGCCGTGCCGCCGATGGCCAGCTCGCCGAGCGCGTCCCGGAGCCCTTCCACCCGGCGGATCCCGTGCGCCACCTGGCTGGCATAGCCCCCGAACTCCTGGCCCAGCCGCACCGGCGTCGCATCCTGCAGGTGGGTTCGGCCGGCCTTCGGGATTCCGTCGAACTCCCCGGCCCTGTCCTCGAGCGCCCCGCGCAGGTGCTCGAGCGAAGGCAGGAGCTCCTCCTCGATCGCCACCAGGGCCGATACGTGGGAGGCCGTCGGGATCACGTCGTTGGACGACTGCCCCAGGTTCACGTGGTCGTTGGGGTGGACCGGGTCGCGGGAGCCGATCTGGCCGCCCAGGATCTGGATGGCCCGATTGGCGATCACCTCGTTGGCGTTCATGTTCGTCGAGGTCCCCGAGCCGGTCTGGAAGATGTCGACCACGAACTGGTCGTCCAGCTTCCCCTCCATCACCTCGGCCGCGGCCCGCTCGATGGCCCCGGCGCGCCGATCGTCCAGGAGGCCCAGCTCCCGGTTGACGTGGGCCGCGGCCAGCTTGATGGAGCCCAGGGCGCGCAGGAAGCGGCGGTCGAAGCGCAGACCGCTGATCGGGAAGTTCCTGCGGGCGCGCTCCGTCTGGGCGCCGTAGAGCCTGCCCGCCGGAATCTCCACCTCGCCCATTGAATCGCGCTCGGTCCTCGTCTCGGCCATGGATCCGCCTCGTGCCCGCGTTTCGATGTCTTCAGAAGGTGACGATGTCCCCCGCCTTCACGTCGTGTGCCGCGAACCAACCCTCCGCCATCTCGAGGGCGTACATGGCGGGGCGGCTCGACCCATGGAGGTCGTCGCTCTCGGCCTGCATGTGCTGGATGTCGACGATCACGCCCTTATGGTCCATGAAGGCGATATCCAGCGGGATCCTGGTGTTCCGCATCCAGAAGGACAGGGTCTGCTCCTGCGGGTACACGAACAGCATGCCGTGGTCGGGCGGCAGCGAGTCACGGTTCATGAGCCCGCGGGCACGCGTCTGGTCGTTGTCGGCCACCTCGGCCGTGACGGCGTGTCCACCCACGGTGAGATGCGCCACCTGCAGGCCGGTCGGGGCCACCGTGTCGGCCGCGCCCGTCGAGCCCGAGGGGGCCGCCGACGGGGTCGCTCCGGCCCCGGCTGACGATCCGCTCGCGGAACCCGCGGGCGCGGCGTCGGCGGAGCCCGAGCTCCCGCCGCACGCGGCCAGGAAGGCCACGCCGGCCAGGAGCGCCAGCCACGCCGGTGATCGGTTCGAGCGCTCGAGCACGGGTCCTCCTCGTCCGAAAGGTGCGGGCCCACTTCGGCCGCTGGAACCCCGGCCGACTCCGGCGGCATATTCCTTTCGCCGGCGCCCTCGTGCAAGCACTGCAAGGCCGACGCCGGCGCGGCCGCCCCCTTCCACGGCCCGGAGGTACCCCTGGAGCGCATCGAGGAGCTCTCGCACACGGCCGATGTCGGCTTCCGTCTCACGGCTGATTCCCCATCCGGCCTGTTCCGGCTGGCCGCGGAGGGGCTGAGGCGGACCCTGGGCCACGAGGCGGCGCCGGACGTCCTGGAGGAGGAGGCGATCCGCCTGGAGCGCCCCGATACGGAGCGTCTCCTGGTTGCGTGGCTCCGCACCCTCCAGGAGGGAGGCGAGCGGCGCGGCGCGGTTCCCTCGCCGATCTCGATCGAGCTGGCCCGGGACGCGTCCGGCACCGCCAGGCTCGACGCCCGGGTCGCCTGGAACCGCCGCGCCACCGATCCCGTGCGCGAGATCAAGGGCGTCACCTACCACGGGCTGGAGGTGCGCGAGCGAGAGGGACGTTGGGAGGCGATGGTGGTGCTCGACCTGTGAGCGGTGGCGCGTGGGGCGCCCGCGGCCTATAAGGATGGGGAAGGTGCGACGTACGTCGCCACGGCGGGCCGGGACCGTCCCACCGCCCGCGTCGACCCCCGGACGCTCACGAGGAGGATAGTCATGCGTCGACGACTCCTGGCCGCCGCGCTCCTCCTGGCCCTGCCGCTGCTGGTCTCGGGCTGCCTGGCGGCCGCGGCCGGGGCCGCCGGCGGGGGACTCTACTTCACCACGCGGGGCGTCGGCCAGGTGGTGGAGGGCGGATTCGGACCCGTGACCGACGCGACCCGCACGGCATTCAGCACGCTGGGTGTCGAGTACAAGGGCCAGAAGGACTCGGACGACGGCAAGAACCGGGAGATCTGGGGAAAGTCGGGCGACGACGATGTCACGGTGGACCTGGAGGAGCGGACGGACGTGGCCACCAAGGTCGAAGTGTCGGTCAAGACGGGCGCCGTGACCTGGGACAAGGACATGGCCCGCAAGATCCTGGAGGAGATCCGCAAGAACCGTCAGGGGTAGGAGGGGGGCGGCGAAGGCTCGCCGCCAGGGACGAGGAGGTGAGGATGATCCTTCCCAACGTTCGATCTTCCTTCGGTCGGGACGAGGCCGGACGCGTGGTGCGTGCGCTGGCCCGCGGGGACGAAGGCCGGGTCCGGGACCTGGAGGCCGCGCTGGCCGAGCGCGGACTGGATCCCCTGCTGGACGACCCCGCCCTGCCGGCGCTGCTGACCGGCGGCGGAGGCGTCGAAGACCTCCCGCTGGGGCTCGTCCTGTACGTCATGGTACGCCACGCGCTCCTGGAGAGCGGACTGGAGAGCCGGATCATCGCCGACTACGTGTCGGCCCTGGTCCTGGAGTTCGGGTTCCGGGGACGGTCCTACCGGATCACCGACCACGACGACCGCGAGTACCACTACCTGGTCGACATTCTGGCCGACATGTCCGGGGCCCGGGGGCGCCGCGCCTTCCTGCTGGAGGCGCATCTCGGGAACTTCGCCCTGTGGCTGTCGGGCCTGTTCCCCGACCACATCGCGTCGCGGGTGCGCCGGAAGGGGGGGCCGGGTCTGGACTACTACGAGGAGATGGGTCAGACGGGCTACCGAATGGCAGCGAACGACCCGGTCGCGCGCCAGGAATCGCTGGACGGGCTGTTTCGTGACGCGGCGGAGGCGTTCGTGGAACTCCGCCGCGGCCTCAACCGCGTGTCGGACCGTTACCTCCTTCCCCGGCGCGGGGCCCCCGTCGACCGCCTCCTCCGGCAGGTCCAGGATCGCTTCCATGAGGAGACGGCCTGAATCGATAATCGCTATTGATTGAACGCCACATCCCGCCTAGCTTCCAAAGCGTGTACGAGTTCCGCGCGGATCCGCGCCGGGTGGCGCTCCGAGTACCGATTCTCCCGAGCGGCGAGCCGATGGACAGCACTCTACAGACCCGACCCCCGCTGGGCTGCGCGGCGGTCATGATGAGCGTCTTCCGCGCCAGCCTCCAGGAGCACCAGCTCCCGGTGACCCAGCAGCGCGAAGCCGTCGCCGGCATCCTGTTCGAGTCCACGGGCCATCTGTCGGCCGATGACATCGCGGCCCGCCTCAAGGAGCGGGGCGACCACGTGGGCAAGGCCACCATTTACAGGACGCTGAATCTCCTGGTGGACGTCGGCCTGGCCACCGAGCACGACTTCGACGAGGGCTTCAAGCGGTACGAGGCCCGCATCGGACCCTCCCGGCACGACCACCTCATCTGCACCTCGTGCGGAGAGGTGATCGAGTTCCATCGCCCCGAGCTGGAGACGCTCCAATCCGAGGTCGCCTCCGAGTACGGCTTCCAGCCCATCACCCGGCAGGTCAAGATCTACGGGCTGTGCGCGGAGTGCGATGCGGCCGAGGCGCGTGAGAACCCGGACTACCGGCGTGCCCTGTAGAGGGTGGAGCGTGGCCGACGACGCGACGCTCCCGGGACGGCGGGCACGGTGAGCCCCGCCCGTGACCGGCTTCTCCGGCTCCTGCTGGAGCGGTCCTTCCGTACGGGCGACTTCGAGCTCGCCTCGGGGCGGCGCAGCGACTACTACATCGACTGCCGAACGACCACCATGCACGCCGAGGGTCAGGCCCTCCTGGGCGAGGTGGGGCTCGACGCGCTGGCGGGGGCGGGCCTCCATCCGGATCTCGTGGGCGGCCTGACCATGGGAGCCGACCCGATCTCCTACGCCATCGCGGGCGAGAGCTGGCGACGGGGCGAGCCCGTGCACGCCTTCTCGGTGCGCAAGCGCGCCAAGGACCACGGCCGGGGCCGTCGCATCGAGGGCTGCTTCGAGCCCGGCGCCAGGGTCGTGGTCGTGGAGGACGTCATCACGTCCGGAGGCTCCGCTCTCCAGGCCATTGGCGCGGTCCAGGCGGAGAGCGGGCAGGTGCTGGGCGTTCTGGCGCTGGTGGATCGAGAGGAAGGCGGCCGGGAAGTCATCGAGG
>CANPVD010000090.1 GCA_947581615.1 Candidatus Humimonas hydrogenitrophica | reverse complement strand
ACCAGGCCTTCGGCTCCCACCGCGGGTGAGATCATCGGTCGTCTCCCTCGGCGGCGACCGCGGAACCCGCCGCAGGGCCCAGGAACTCCACCTCGCCCGGCATGCCGATCTTCAGCTCGCCACCCTCGTTGGACACCCGGATCTTGACCGCGTAGACCAGGTCGGTCCGCTCGTCCCGGGTCTGGATCCTGGTGGGGGTGAACTCCGCCTCCGGGGAGATCCAGCTCACCCGGCCGGGGAGTGTGCGGCGGGCGCCGTCCACGTCGATCCGCACCTGCGCGGACTCGCCCACCCTGACGCCGGGGAGCTGTGGCTCGCCCACGTAGGCGCGGAGCTCCAGGGTGTCCAGGCTCGCGATCCGGTACAGGGGCTGTCCCGGCTGCACGAACTCGCCGGGTTCGGCGATGCGGGAGAGGACCGTGCCCGTGAGCGGGTTGGTGACGTGGCTCCTGGAGAGCCGGTCTTCGAGCGAGGCGATGTGGGCCTCGAGCGCTTCGGCGTCCTTGCGGCTGCCGGTGACTTGCTCCCGGGCGGCGCGCAGCTCGTCGGCCAGCGCCTTCGCATCCGACCGTGCCCCCTCGAGCTGGCGTATGGTGGCGGCCTGGTCGGCGTGGAGCCGCTGCGTTCGGGCGTATTCACTGCGCGCGCGCTCCAGCCGCGCCTCGAGGGCCGCGGCCCGGGCGCGGGACTGCCGCGTCGCGGCGCGTGCCGCTTCGAGACGGGCGCTGGCCTCGCGCAGGTCGAGCGCCGGGGGGGTGGTGTCCACCAGGGCCACGGCCTGGCCGGCCCGGAGGGTATCGCCCTCGCGGGCGTCCTGCCGGAGGAGTCGGCCGGAGACCTCGGACGAGACGGTCACTTCCGTCGTCTCGAAGTTGCCGTACGCGTCGGCCGCGTGCTTGCCACACGCCGCCAGGAGGAGCGGCACCAGCAGGCCGCCCGTGATCGAGAGAGAGTGTCGAAGGCCCTTCATGGGTTCCTCCTCGCGACTTCGGTCGGCTCGTAGCCGAGGGTCGTCAGATAGCGGGCGCGGGCGTCGGCGAGCTGGACCCTGTGGGTCTGCCACGCGTCCCGCGCGTCGTAGAGGTCGTCACGGATGTCGATGTAGCGGGCCGGCGTGATCACCTGCTCTTCGAGCTGGAGCGCCGCCTGGCGCTCCAGCTGCGAGCGGAGCTCGATGATCCGTTGGTCCGAGGCCAGGGAGGCCTGAAGCCGATCCATCGTCTCCAGCGGCTCCTGCACGGCCCGGTCGAGGCGCCGGGAGAGCGCCTCCTCCTCGGTGGCCACGATCTGGCGCCGCAGGTCCAGCGCCTCCTTCTCGCGGGACACGGTGCCCCAGTGCCACGGGGCCCACTCGAACTGGATGCCCGCCCTCCAGTAGGTGTCGAACCGGTCGCCGAGCAGGTTGAGGCCCGGCTTCCCGTAGCCGGCCGTCCCGAACGCGACGAGCTTCGGCAGCCGCTCGGCGCCCGTCAGGCTTTCCTGCCGCTTCAGGACCTCGCGCTCGCTGGCCAGCCTCTCGAACTCGGGCCTCCGACGGGCCGTGGCCTCGCTGCTTCGCCTCGCGCGCACACGCGCCGCCAGGTCCGGAAGGGCCAGGACGTCCTCCGGGCCGACCTTCCGCCCGGTGAGGCGGGCCAGCACGCCGAGCGCCGCCCGGCGGTAGGAGGCCAGCTCGTCCCGCCTCTGGCTGGCCTGGAGTATCTCCGCCTGCATGGCTGCCGTGTCGCCGGCGAGGGCGGCGCCGTTCCTGACCTGCGAGCGCACCTCGTCGAGCTTCCGCCCCAGGTCGGCGACCAGCCGGTCCACCTCGCCGATGCGCTGCTGGAGGAGGAGGGCCCGGAAGAAGACGCCGTCCACGTCCTGCCGGGTCCGATAGAGGTCGGCCCGGACCGAGGCCTCCGATTCGGCGAGCCGGGCCCGCTCGAGGCCGCGGCGCGCGGCGATCCGTCCGCCGTCCCACACGAGCTGGCTCACCCGGAGGTCGGCCCGGTACTGGTCCTTGGGGACCTGGATGCCGGCTCCGCCCGGCGCCGCGAACGGGGCCGCGGGCACGTCGGACTGGTAGGTCGCCTGGCCCGTGACGGAGAGCTGGGGAAGGTAGCCCGCCGACAGGTCGCGGAGCTCGAGGTCCGTGGTCCGCTCCCGGAGGGCGCCCTGTGCGGCGCGCGGATCGTAGCGCGCGGCCGCGTCGCGCAGTTCGGCCAGATGGAGGGTGTCCTGGGCGGCGGCTCCGGCCGGAGCGCCCCATACCAGCAACGCACCCACCAGCGCCACGAGAGCCCGCATGAGAGAGCGTCCCGTCTCCCGCCCCCTCATGACCGCAGCCCCCGCAGGAAGAAGCCGGCCAGCTGCTGGCGCCGCTCCTCCAGGAACTCGCCGTAGCCCACCTCGTCGAGCCCGAGCATGATCTCGAGCAGGGGGCGGGCGGCGAACGGGAAGATCGCCAGGGCGAGGAGGTTGACCACGAACTGCCGGGGGTCGATCGGGGCGATCGTTCCCGCCTCGCGGGCCTCCTCGAGCTGGCGCCCCAGGAGCGAGACCACCGCCTGGCCCGCGGCGTCGCCGCCTTCGCCCAGAGCGGCCTCGACGAGCTGATCGGCGCGCTCGGGATGGTGGGCGAGCTCGCACAGGATGTACCCCGGGAGATAGGGATGCTGTCCCAGGACCTCCATCTCGGTGGCGATGACGCGCTCCACCTTCTCGTCCAGGGACAGATCCGACCCCAGCGCCCGAAGGACGGCCGGCATCAGGCGGCGCGCGGCGCGCCCGAACACCGCTCGAGCCAGCCCTTCCTTGCTCCGGAAGTAGTAGTGGAGGAGCGCCTGGTTCACGCCCGCGGCGTCGGCGATCTCGCGCATGCGAGCTCCCGCCGTGCCGCGGCGTACGAAGACCTCGTGCGCGGCCTCGAGGATAGCCTCCTCGGCGTCCCGGTCCGTGCCGTTCTGGTTCGCTTCGACCATGGGGTCCGTGTCCGGCTATTGGTCACATGATTTAATCGAACGATTAGATCATGTGACCAAACGCGGAGGCTGTCAAGGGTCCGTCCGGGCTCGTGGCTCTCCCCAGGCGGACCTATGTTGGGCGGCGTGCCGATCGGGCCCTGCGGTACCGAGCGTTCACCCGTCCGTCCCCTGGAGTGACCGATGATCCGAACCCGCTTCCTGTCCACGGGTTTCCGCGTGCCCGACCGCGTGGTCACGAACCACGAGCTCGAAGGGATGATGGAGACTTCGGACGAGTGGATCCGCCAGCGCTCGGGCATCGAGGCGCGCCGGTGGGCGGCCGAGGACGAGACCGGCGCCGACCTGGCCGAGTCGGCGTCGCGCATGGCGCTCGAGCACGCGGGCATGGACGCGACCGAGCTCGACTGCATCATCCTGGCGACGCTGAGCCCCGACCACTTCTTCCCGGGCACGGGCGTGTTCTTGCAGCGTCAGCTCGGCGTCACGGACATCCCGTGCCTGGATGTCAGGAACCAGTGCTCGGGCTTCCTGTACGGGCTCTCCGTGGCCGACGCCTGGATCCGCACGGGCGCCTACCGCAGGATCCTCCTCGTCGGGACCGAGCTTCACTCGGCCGGCCTCGACCTGTCACTGCGGGGCCGGGACACCGGGGTCCTGTTCGGGGACGGCGCCGGCGCCGTGATCCTCGCGCCGACCGAGGAGGCGCGTGGCGTCCTGGCCGTGAAGGTGCACGCCGATGGCCGGCACGCCGAGACGTTGTGGACCGACGTGCCCGGCTGCGCGCACCGTCCCTACATCACCTGCGCCGACATCGAGGAGAAGCACCACGTGCCGGCAATGCAGGGCCGCGAGGTGTTCCGGCACGCGGTGAAGCGCATGCCGGAGGCGGTGCGCGAGGTTCTCGGCGAGACCGGGCTGCCGCTCGCCGAGGTCGATATGGTCATTCCCCACCAGGCCAACCTCAGGATCTCCCAGGCCGTTCAGAAGACGCTCGGCCTGCCCGACGAGAAGATGTACAACAACATCCAGCGCTATGGGAACACCACCGCCGCCTCCATCCCCATCGCCCTCCACGAGGCCGTCGCCGAGGGCCGAATCGGTGACGGCGCGCTCGTGTGCCTGACCGCCTTCGGCTCCGGGTTCACCTGGGGGGCGGCGCTCGTGCGCTGGTGATCCAGGCCTTTCGGCGCCTGACGCGCGGGCGATTCGGCCGGCTCGTCCTGCCGGCGGTCGTCCTCCAGTCCGTGCTCGTGGGCGGCGGCTACGCCACGGGCCGTGAGAGCGTGGCCTACGGCGCCCGGTACGGGGGGCGCGGCTGGATGGCCGTGCTCACGATCTTCGTGGGATTCACGGTCGTCTCCTTCCTCACTTTCGAGATCGCGAGGCGCTACCGTACCTACGAGTACAAGGCGTTCATCCGGCAGCTCATCGGACGCGCCTGGCCGGCCTTCGACCTCGTGTACGTGGCCATGGCCATCCTGGTCATCGCGGTCGTGGCCTCGGCCGCCGCCAACATCCTCCAGGAAACCCTCGGCCTGCCGAGCATCCTCGGCGCCGCCCTCGTCATCCTGGCGGTCGCCTCCCTCCTCTACTTCGGCGCCGATGTCATCGAGGCGTTCAAGAGCCTGGGCACGATCCTGCTGTACGTGGCCTACCTCCTGTTCGGCGCGCTGGTTCTCGGGAACCGCTGGCCGGACGTGGTGCGGGCGCTGTCGGGTGGGGGTGCGGGAACGGTGGCACACGGCGGGGTGGTCGCCGGCGTCGTGGCGTCGAGCGCCGGCGCTCCGACCCTGGCGGTGGTCGGGACCGGGATCGTGTACGTGGGCTACAACCTGGCCGTGTATCCCGCCGTCCTCTTCACCCTGCACCGGCAGACGGAGCGCCGGGAGACCGCCGTGGCGGCGCTCCTGTCCGGGTTCCTCATGACGCTGCCGTTCGCCCTCACCTGGCTGTGCCTCCTGGCCTTCTATCCGTCGGCGGAGGTGTTCGACGCGCCGGTCCCGTGGCTCCACATGCTCCAGGACGTCGGGGGAACGGCGCTGTTCGCCCTGTTCGGGATCGTGATGGGCTGGACGCTGCTGGAGACCAGCGTGGGGCTCATCCACGCGCTCGTGGACCGGATCGACGCCGACCTCCGGCACGCCTCTCCGGATCCGCCCGGCCGCACGGGCCGGGAGGGCGAGGCCGCGGAGCCGGGAGGCCTGAGCCCGGCCGCGAGCGGACTCCTGGGCGGAGGGATCCTCCTGGTGGCCGCCGTGCTCTCCCGCGTCGGCATCATCGCGCTCGTGGCCCGGGGTTACACCTGGATGGGCTACGCCTTCATCGCGGTGTTCGCGCTGCCGCTCCTCACGGTGGGCGTCTGGAAGACGCTGGGGCCCGGAGGTCGGGTCCCGGCGGTCACGGCCCGGAGCGTCGAAAGCGGGGCGACCGGCGAGAGCGCCGGGAGCCGGGTGGACTAGATCTCCACCTGCGCCCCCAGCTCCACGACGCGGTCCGCCGGGATCCGGAAGAAGGAGGTGGCCTGACGGGCGTTCCGGGACATGAACGCGAACAATCGCTCCCTCCACACCGCCATGCCCTCGCCGGGGGTGGCCAGCAGGTTCTCCCTCCCCAGGAAGAAGCTCGTCTCCGAGAGCTTGAAGTCCCAGTCCCCCAGCCGCAGGCGCCGCAGCGCCGCCGGCACGTCCGGATCCTGGGCGAAGCCGTAGCGCAGGACGACCCGGTAGAGGCCGTGGCCGACGTCGGCGGTCTCCGAGCGCTCGGTCCGATCCACCCGCGGGATCTCCTCGGTGAGCACGGTGAGGAGGATCACGCGCTCGTGCAGCACCTTGTTGTGCTTCAGGTTGTGGAGCAGCGCGGGCGGGACGCCGTCCGGGTTCTTGTACATGAACACGGCCGTGCCCTTGACCCGGGGGATGCCGCCTCGCTGCAGGTTCTCCAGGAGGTTCGTCACCGGGAGCACGCCGGCGTGGATTCGGCCGGCCAGGATGTCCCGGCCCCGCGCCCAGGTGGTCATCATGACCACGACGGCCAGGGCCACGAGGAGCGGGAACCAGCCGCCGTGCGGAATCTTCAGGATGTTCGCGCCGAAGAAGGCCAGGTCCACGACCAGGAAGCCGGCGGCGACCGGGCCCGCGACCCAGAAGCTCCAGCCCCACCGGTGCTGGGCGGCCGCCCCGAACAGGATCGTCGTGACCACCATCGTCGTGGTGACGGCCACTCCGTACGCCGCGGCCAGGTTGCTCGACGACTTGAAGCCGAGCACGAGGCCGATCGCCGCGAGCATGAGGAGCCAGTTCACCACGGGAACGTAGATTTGACCCACGTGCGTCTCGGAGGTGTGCTCCACCTGCATGCGCGGCAGGTACCCGAGCTGCACCGCGCCCCGGGTCAGGGAGTAGGCGCCAGAGATCACCGCCTGCGAGGCGATCACCGTGGCCGCCGTGGCCAGCACGACCATCGGGTACAGCGCCCAGGAGGGCGCCATCAGGAAGAAGGGCGCCCGGATGGCGTCGGGGTCGTGCAGGAGGAGCGCGCCCTGCCCGAAGTAGTTGAGGAGCAGGGCGGGAAGCACGAGCACGAACCAGGTGAGGCGGATGGGCCGCGCGCCGAAGTGCCCGAGGTCGGCGTACAGCGCCTCGCCGCCGGTCACGACCAGGAACACGCCCCCCAGGGCGGCGAATGCGGTGCCGCCGTTGCGCACGAAGAAGTCGGCCGCGTGCCGCGGATCGATGGCCGCCAGGATGCCGGGGTGCATCAGGATCTCCCGCAGGCCCAGCGCCCCGATCGCCACGAACCACACCATGGTGACCGGTCCGAACACTCGCCCCACGCCCGCCGTCCCGCGCTTCTGGAACAGGAAGAGCCCCACCAGGATGCCGATCGTGATCGGGATCACGTAGGGATCGAACACGGGCGTTGTCACCTTGAGCCCCTCGACGGCGGACAGCACCGAGATGGCGGGGGTGATCATGCTGTCGCCATACAGGAGCGCGGCCCCGAACAGGCCCGCGAGGAAGATGGCGGCGCTCACTCGCTTGCCGAGCTTGCGGACCGAGGGCGCGACCAGGGCCGCCAGGGCCAGGATGCCGCCCTCTCCCCGGTTGTCCGCCCGGAGTATGAAGATCAGGTACTTGATGGAGATGACGAGGATGAGGGACCAGAAGATGAGGCTCAGCACCCCCAGCACGTTACGAGGGTCGGCGTGCAGGTGGGCTTCTTCGGCCAGGGCCTCGTGCAGGGCGTACAGCGGGCTGGTCCCGATGTCGCCGTACACCACCCCGAGCGCGGCGAGCGACAGTCCGGCCAGCTGACGTCCGCGGGGAGACTGCGCGTGGAGCGGCCCCTCCGCCGGTTCGGTGTCCTGAATCCTCCGCTCCCTCGCTCCGGAATGAACCGGGCGGGGGTCCTCCCGCTACACGTGCGGGACCGACCTCGGCCCGTCCGCCCGAACGCCGGGCGGCGGGGGAGCAATCTGCGGGGGCGTCAGGTCCGGCGCACGCGTGACTCGGGATCGGCGCCCTCGTCCGCGGCCCGTCGCAGGTCGGGGTGCATCCGAAGCAGGTAGCCCACCATGCCCACTGCGGCCAGCAGGCTGCCGACCGCCACCTCGGCCCACGGAAGCTCGCCCGCGGCGCGCCCGGCCACCATCATCACGAAGAAGAAGTCGTAGATGAACGCGGCCACCAGGCCGAAGAACGCCAGGTACCAGAAGGCGGGATGCTGCTCCGTCTTCGCGGTGAGCCAGGCGAGAGCCAACCCGATCAACAGGAAGACCAGGAGGTGGAGCCCGTTGTAGGCCAGGGCGGGTCCCGCCTCCGATCCCGGTCCACCGGCCGGGGCCGTCCCGACCAGGGCGCGACCCAGGTGGTCCACCGTGTAGAAGGGCGAGTGGCCGCCGATCACGTTGACCACCCCGAAGAAGACCGCCACGATCGCGGCCCCGAGGAGCCCGGCGATGAACCCTTCCCGAAGCACCCGCATTCGATCGACGTGCATGATGACCTCCCGCGCTCGCCCGGGTGGGTGTGTGAGGCGGCGCGCCGCCCGGCGCGCCCCGGCGCCATCCCGGTCCCATCTACCCTGAAAGTTGGCTCGTGATCGGTTCGGTGTCTGTCGGGAGGGGACCGCAGGCGGGTGTGGGAGAAGATCCGTCGGGACCCGCGGGACCGCGGCGGCGTCCTTGTCAGGCCTCTTCGGCTCCCACGATCTCCTCGGGGAGGGGGAACCAGCGCAGGTGCTCGAAGTCGGCCGACACGGGGGCAGCGGGGCCGGAAGCGCCGTGCGGTCCGGCGATGTCGCGGGCGGCCCGGCGCGCGTCCGCCGCCTCGAAGGCTCGTCGGGCCTCCTCCAGGTAGTCGGCCAGGCGCGCCTCTGGCTCGGTGAGCCGCACCCGCTCGTACTCGAGACCGGCCGGCCCCACCCGGACGTCCCGCAGGCTCATGGCCGGCTCCGCCGGCGCGTCCCGGTGGTTCCACAGTCCCGTCATCGGGTCGAACGCATACAGCGGCAGGAGCTTCCAGCCCTCCCGGGCAACCAGGTGCACGGCCTCCAGGATGTACTCGGCCACAGCGTCGGAGATGAAGTAGTTGAAGTTCACCCGCACCCAGCCGGGCTTGATCCCCTCGCAGCCCCTGCCGATCTCGCGCTCGAACTCGTGGCTCGTCTCCACGTCGATCCCCAGGAGCCGGTGGCCGTACGGGCCAGCGCACGAGCAGCCGCCCCGCGCCTGGATCCCGAACAGGTCGTTGAGCAGGGCCACCACGTAGTTGTGGTGCAGGTAGCGTCCTTCTCCATACCGAACCACGAAGGAGACGATGCTGAGCCGCTCGGCCTCCCGGTTGCCGAGGATGTCGATCCGGTCGTTGTCCGACCACGAGGCGATGGCCCGGCGGATGAAGCGCTCCTCGCGCTCGCGGATGCGCTCCTCGCCGACCGCCTTCTTGAGCTTGAACACCACGCCGCAGCGGATGGAGCCGATGATGTCGGGCGTGCCGCCCTCCTCCCGGTGCTCGGGGTCGTCCAGGTACCGCTGCTCGGTCGGGTTCACGTACCACACGGTGCCGCCTCCCGGGACGACGGGGACGCGGTTGGTGAACAGGGCGCGGCGCGCCACCAGCACGCCCGGAGTGCCGGGTCCCCCGATGAGCTTGTGGGGGGACAGGAAGATGGCGTCCTTGTAGTCGAGCTCGGGGCGCTCACCGCGGCCCGGCCGCATCTCGATCTCGACGTAGGGCGCCGACGCGGCGAAGTCCCAGAAGGAGAGCGCTCCGTGCTCGTGCAGGAGGCTGGAAACGGCCGACACGTTGGAGACGATTCCGGTGACGTTGGAGGCGGCCGAGAAGGACCCGATCTTGAGCGGCCGTTCGTCGTAGCTGACCAGCTCCTCCTCCAGGTGCTCGAGGCCGATGCCGCCGTGCAGGTCCTCGTGGATCGTGACCACGTCGGCGATCGATTCCCGCCACGGGAGGTCGTTCGAGTGGTGCTCGTAGGGGCCTACGAACACCACGGGCCGCTCCTGCACCGGGATGTGGTCCGAAAGGCCGCGGTGCTCGTCCAGGTCGTTCGGAATCCTGAGGTTGAGCACGCCGATCAGCTTGTCGATCGCGGCCGTGGAACCCGATCCCGCGAACACGACGGCGTGCTCCTCCCGCTCCCCTCCCACCGATTCGAGCACGACGGCCCGGGCCTCCTCGCGGAAGCGCGTGGTCTGCAAGCCCGTCCCCGAGCTCTCGGTGTGCGTGTTGGCGTACAGGGGCAAGACCGCGTCCCGGATCCAATCCTCGATGAAGGAGAGCGACCGTCCGGAGGCCGTGTAGTCCGCGTACGTCACGCGCCGTGGCCCCCAGGGGCCCACGACGGCCTCGTCCCGCCCGATCACCGACTCGCGGATGTGCTCGACGAGAGCGTCACCCGCCGACGGCGGCAGGCACTCGAGGACCGGATAGGCGGCGCGGTGGCGCGTCACGCCGCTCCCTCCATGCGCATGACCGCCACCATCAGCGCTGCCCTCGCGTGCGGCCCGCCGACCGTCACGGCCGGTCGGCTCCCAGCTCGCGGTCCAGGAAGTGGGTCTCGACCGTTCGCATGAGGACGTAGCTGGCCGCGTTGTAGGCGGCGCCGTGCCGGCCCGGCGGGTAAATGCGAAGGTCCACGTCCTTCCCGTCGTTGGTGAGCGCCGTGAGGAGCTGCATCGTGTTCCGCGGGTGGACGTTGTCGTCCATCATCGAGTGGATGAGGAGGAGGTGGCCCCGCAGGTCGCCGGCGTGGTCCACGGCCGAGCTCTGGCGGTAGCCGTCCTCGTTGTCTCCCAGGAGGCCCATGTAGCGCTCGGTGTAGATCGTGTCGTACAGCTTGAAGTCGGTGACCGGCGAGTTCGCGATCCCGACGGAGAAGGTGCTCGGGTACATCTCCATCGTGTAGACCGTGCTGTAGCCGCCGTAGCTCGTCCCCATGATCGCGATGCGGTGCCCGTCCACGTACGATTGCCGCGCCATGTAGCGGGCGGTCTCCGCGAAGTCGTGGCTCTCCCACTTCCCGAGCTGCCGGTAGACGACCTTCATGAACCGGCTGCCGTAGTTGTTCGTACCCCGGTTGTTGACCCCGACGACGATGTATCCCTGCTGGGCCAGCCACTGCGCCCATGAGTCCGTGTCGAAGCGGTCGTAGACTTCCTGCGATCCCGGCCCGCCGTAGATGGCCAGGATGACGGGGTACTTCCGGGTCGAGTCGAACGCTGGCGGGAGGATCATCGAGGCGTCCAGGCGCACCGAGTCGGAGGTCGTGAACTGGAACAGCCGCGGCGTCGAGTACTCGTGGGTCGCCAGCCACCGGGAGATGTCGGCGTTGTCCTCCATGGTACGGAGCTTCTTCCTCCCCGTGGCCCACAGGTCGACCTGCGTCGGCGTTTGGAGGCTCGACCAGTCGTCGATGTAGTAGCGCGTGTCCGGCGACATGTCGATGTGATGGGTCCCCTCCGTCGACGTGAGGCGGCGCGTGTGCGAGCCGTCGAAGTCCACGGCGTACATCTGCCGCTGCAGCGGTGAGACCTGCGTCGACGTGTAGTAGACGGTGCGGCTCTTGGGGTCGATGCCCTCCACCCGGGTGACCGTCCAGTCGCCCTTCGTCACCTGGTTCACGAGCCTGCCCGAGTAGTCGTACCGGTAGACGTGCTGCCAGCCGCTCTGGTCGGAGATCCAGAAGAACTGGTCCGTGCCCCTGGGGAAGGTGAGCATGTCCTGGATCCCCGCGTAGAAGTCGTACACGTCGATCCATGTGTTCGATGTCCACGTGTGCACCAGGCGCTTCCCGCCCGTGGTCACGTCGAAGAAGAACAGGTTCATGGTCTGCTGCGGGCGATCCAGCGTCACCAGGGCCAGCGTGTCCGGCCGGCTGGTCCAGTAGACCCGCGGAATGTAGTACTCGCCGCCGAGACCGGGGTCGAGCCACACTTTCTTGCCAGAGTGCACGTCGACCACGCCGATCCTCACGGTGGCGTTGGAGTCGCCGGGCTGCGGGATGCGGATGCGCGTCCAGTCGGGATGGCGCCCCTGATAGTCGGTGAGCTGGACGATCGGCTCGGCGCTGTCGTCCAGCTGCCAGTAGGCCAGGTGGCGGCTGTCGGGAGACCAGTTCCACGCCTGGGCCATGCCGAACTCCTCCTCGTACACCCAGTCGAAATGCCCGTTGAACACGTGCTCGCTCGCATCGCGGGTGAGCCGCGTCTCCCTGCCGGCCTTCATGTCGTACGCGTACATGTCCCCGCCGCGCTCGTAGCCGAGCATGGAGCCGTCGGGGGAGAGCTCGGCCGTGCGCGCCCCCCGGGCGGCGAGCGTCATCGAGCCGTCGTCCAGGGAGTAGACGTAGAAGTCGGCCGTGCCCGAGCGCCGGTACAGCGGCTGGAAGTGGGTCTGGAACACCAGGTGGCGAGAGTCCGAGGCCCACTGGAAGGAGCGATAGGTGAACGCCGAGTCCGTGCCCGGGAACGTCCGCCCCTTCGCCGTGAACAGGAGCGTGTCCTGGCCGGTGGCCGGGTCGTAGGCGCGAATCTGCTCGTCGCCGGACTTCCCGGTCGTATACGAGAAGCGCTTGCCGCCGTCGATCCAGTTCACGTCCCGCGGGCCCGAGGAGCCCCGCAGGGTCGAGGCGGCCGACAGGGCCGCGCGCAGGCTCTCGAAGCCCTGCTTGTGCTGCTGCCGCGCCGCCGGCTGCTGGGCCGTGACCGCGGTCGGAAGAGCCAGGAGAGTCGCCAAGAGAAGGCCGGGCAGGCCCCGGAGGTTCGAGCGTGCAGGACGCATGGAGTCATCTCGGATGCGGTAGGACCTGGATGGCCGCACCCGAGCGGGGTCGCCGGAGCTCCGGAGCGGCGCGCTGATTACGGAGGAAAGGTAGGCGAGCGAGGATCGGCGAGACAGGTGGAGTGCCGGGCGCGGACCGTTCGATGTGCCGATCATTGTCGGCTCGGACCCCTCCATGTCAGACTGGAATTGGGAATGTCACGTTCTCACCACTCAGGGTCGTGGGAGACGAATGCCGCCCGTGATACCAGAGTTCGGGGCCGGACGTCCCAATCGACCTCGTCCCGGGATTTGGCCCGTGGGACGGGTCGGGATGCTGGTGGCCGTCTTCCTGGCGCCTCTCCTTTCCGTCGCCGCGCGACCGGCGGGAGCCCAGGAGCTCCGGGGGCGCGTGCTCGAGCAGGGAAGCGAAATGCCGGCCGCGGGCGCCTTTCTGAGCCTCCTGGATAGCGCCGCCGGACGGGCCGACGCCACCCTCTCGGCGAAGGACGGGGCCTTTGCGCTGGCGGGGCCCGGGCCCGGCAGCTACCGGGTCCGGATCGAGCGCATCGGGTACCGGACGTGGACCTCGGACCCGATCGAACTCGCTGCGGGCGCGGCGGTCTCCCGGACCTTCGTCGTGCCCATCCAGCTCGTGAGCCTCGAGAAGCTGAGCGTCCGGGTGGGCGATCAGTGCCAGAGCTCGCGAGGCTCCGGTGAGGGCCTGCTCACCCTGTGGACCGAGGCGAAGAAAGCGCTCCGCGTGACGGCCTGGTCGGAGAAGGGCCGACTCGCGCTCGACGTGCGCCGCTTCGAGCGCGATCTCGACCCGACGACCCGGCAGGTCGTGGCCCAGTCCTCCGTGAGCGCGGTGGTCCGCGCGCACCGGGCGTTCACGACGCTCCCGGCCGACACGCTCTCGACCCGCGGCTATCTCCGCGGCGACACGCTGCTGGCACCCGACGCGGACGTGCTGCTGTCGCCCTCCTTCGCGTCGGACCACTGCTTCGGCGTCGACCGGAGCCGCCGGTCCAGTGGCCTCGTGGGTCTGGCGTTCCGTCCGGTGCCCGGCCGGGCGGTGCCCGATGTTCGCGGCGTGCTGTGGGTGGGCCGCGCCACGGCGGCCCTCCGCACCATGGACTTCACGTACACGGGCCTCGTCTTCCCACGGGGCGCGGACTCGGCCGGTGGACACCTCGACTTCGACCGCCTCTCGAACGGAGCGTGGCTGGTGTCGAACTGGCGGATCCGGGCCCCGGCGACGCGGAAATCGGCCGACCGCGCCGTGGTGACGGGAGCCTGGGGCATGCACCGGGTGCGCCAGGACACGGCCTGGAAGTTCACGGTCTATCATGTCGAGGGCGGTGAGGTAGTGAGCGCCGGGCTCCCGGGCGGGCGCACGGTGCTCCTGGGGCCGGCCGGCTAGGTCTCGGGCGTGGCCTACTCCAGAGCGCCGGGGCATCTCCTCCCGGGCGCCATCGTCCACCTCCGGGGCACCGCCTACGCCGATACGGCGGACGCGTTCGGCGGCTTCCGGCTCGGTCCCGTGCCGCCAGGCGACTACGACGTGGTCGTGCGTGGCGGCCCCGACGGGGCGGAGGTCGCGATCGCCAATGTCCACGTACGGGACCGGGAGGAGGAGCGTCTCGAGCTGGTGGCGCATGCACCCGAGCCGGTGAGGGCCGCCGGGGCCGTCTCGACGCGAAGCGTGGCCACGCTGATGGGCTTCGTGCGCGACTCGGCCTCCGGCCAGGGGCTCGGCTCCGTGCGCCTCACTGTGCTCGGCAAAGCACGCGAGACGGTCACGACCACGAGCGCCACGGGCGGATTCAGGCTCTCGAACCTCCGGGGGGACTCCGCGCGCCTCGAGGTCCAGCTCGCCGGGGACCGGACCGATACAACGATGGTCGCCCTCAAGCCGGGCGGGATGCACTTCGTGGTGCTGGAGGTGACGGGAGGGCCGCGCCAGCTCCCGGGCCTCAAGGTCGCGGTACGGGGCTCGGCCCGGCGGCTCGGGGTCCAGGGCTTCTACCAGCGCATGACCATGGGCTCCGGCTATTACCTGAGCACCGCGAAGATCGCGCAGAGGGGCATACGAAGCGCCCTGTCGTCCTTGCCTCAGGTGCGGGTGCGGCCCTGCTACTCCGGGGGCCGGTTCGGGGTGGGGTGCGAGACCATCTCGATCGGGCAGGGTCCGCGCCGGTGCGCCACGCGGGTCTATGTGAATGGCCTTCCCATGACCGGCGAGACGGCCGCGGACTACGTCCTCAATCTCGACTCTACGGCTGTCGCCGGGATCGAGGCCTACCCGAGCGCCCGGACGGCCCCCATCCAGTACCGGGACCTCCAGTCCGACTGTGGCGTCCTCCTGGTGTGGACGAAGTAGGATGCGAAAGGGGCCGGCCCGACGAATCGGACCGGCCCCTTCGCTCGATCTTCAGGGCCGGCGTCTGGCGCCGGACCCTATCGGACCGTTCGGGCTTAGATCTTGGTGACGTTCTCCGCCGCCGGGCCCTTCTGACCCTGCACGACGTCGAACTCGACCCTCTCACCCTCGGCCAGCGACTTGAAGCCATCGCCCTGAATGGCGGAGAAATGCACGAAGCAATCCTTCTCGCCGCCGTCCAGTGTGATGAACCCGAAGCCCTTCTGGTCGTTGAACCACTTCACGGTCCCGGTGGTACGCATACCGTTCCTCCAAAAAAGAATGGTGCTGTTTGACGATGTCGAGGTCCGGTCGTGCCGTACCAGCGGATCATCGTTCTGTGCGAAGGACTCCGCCCCTCCGCGTGGCGTGATCGACGTCCGGCGCAGCTACGAAAAAAGGACCGGGACGATAGCGTCCAGGTCCTTTCGTACTCTGGTCCGGGTCGTGCCCGGCATGCGCCCGTGGATCGTCGTTCAGGGTCAATGATAGCAGAACTGGCGCGCCTGTCAAGGGGTGCTCTAGCTTCCGTCGCCCGAAGCCCGCGCGATCGACGGCACCGCGCTGGTGAGCAGACCCCGAACCTGGATGAGAGGGTACGGCCCGTGATCCTGGATTTCCACAACCATTATTACCCCCCCGGCTTCCTCGGCGCCCTTCGCTCCGACCCTCCCTCCGCCGACGTGCGCGTGACGGAGGACGCCGCGGGAAACCCGGTCCTCCACTATCCCGGCGACTACAACGTCCTCGTCCCCGGGCACCGCGACCTGGAGGTCCGAGCCCGGTTCCTCCAGGAGAGAGGCGTCGATTGCCAGCTCCTCACCCTGACCACGCCGGGCACCGCCTTCGCCCCTCCCGAGCGGGCCGTGGCCCTGGCGCGCCTGGTGAACGACGAGCTGGCCGCGGCCGTTCAGGACGGCGGGGGACGCTTCAGGGCGCTCGGACACCTGCCGATGCGGGATCCGGCCGCAGCGGCGGCCGAGCTCGAGCGCTGCGCCGTAGACCTCGGCCTGCCCGGTGCCATGGTGTTCAGCAACGTGCGTGGGGCGCCCCTCGCCGACGACCGTTTCCTGCCGGTGTGGGAGACCGCCGACCGGCTGGGTGCGGTGATCTACATTCACCCCACCTATCCGCTCGGCGTCGAGGCCATGAGGACGCATATGCTGATGCCGCTGGTGGGCTTCGTCGCGGACACGAGCCTGGCCGCGGCACACCTCGTATTCGCGGGCATCCCCGATCGCTTCCCCGGGGTACGCTGGGTCCTCGGTCATCTGGGCGGAACCATTCCCTATATCGCGGAGAGGCTGGACCGCGGCTTCGAGGCCTTCCGGTCGTGCCGGGAGCGACTCCGCCGGCTCCCGAGCGAGGTGCTTCGCGAGTTCTACTACGACACCGTGAACTTCGACCCGGCCGCGCTGCGGCTGGCGATCGAGTTCGCGGGCACCGACCACCTCGTGGCCGGCAGCGACTATCCGCACATGATCGGCAGCATGGATGCCATGCTCTCCTCCGTCCGCGGCCTCGGACTGGCCGCCGGGGAGGAGGCGGCCGTGCTCGGAGAGAACGCGGTCCGCCTTCTGGGCTTCGAAGGCGACTGAAACGGCGAGTGGGCGGGTCCGGGCGACCGGCCCGGACCCGCCCACGACGCGCAACTCCTCCCCCCCTCTACTTGTACAAGTAGAGCATCCGGGGCGTGGCCCGAACGCCCACCGTCATCGGTACTTCCAGCCCGAGATGTCGGCGCCCCGCGGGGCATGCTTCGTGATGTAGGCGGCCATCTCCCGCAGGATGTTGGCGGTCGTCGTGTGCTGCCAACCGTGCGGCTTCTCGGGCCGGCCGTAGTGAAAGGTGGCGTGGGCCGCGGGGCTGGTGGCCGAATCCAGGAACGCCTGCAGGTCGTACACGGCCACGTTGAGGAAGTAGGTGTCCATGTCGCCCACGTCGACGTGGATCTTGTCGACCAGGTCGGGGCCGATCGAGTCCCAGTGGGCCGCCAGGTAGGCCCTCAGGTCGAACCCGTGCTCCTTCATGTACTCGGGCACGGAGTGGTCGATGTGCCCGTTGAGCTTGTTCCACACCGGTTCCGGATAGCCGTCCTTACCGACCGGCCCGTAGGCCGCCTCCCAGGCGGCGATCTGCTGGCCCGAGCGGTCGTGGGTTCCGAGCACCGCCTCCATGCGGCTCATGCCCCGGTAGGTTTGGAGCGGCTGCCCCTCCGTGGAGCGCATCATCGGGTGCTCAGGGGACTCCCAGCCCGAGGAGCGGCTCACCGCCTGGCCGTTCACGAACGCGTTCGAGTCCTGGTAGACGTTGACCAGCTGGTAGTGCCGGAAGTCGACCGGGTCGGGATACAGGGTCCACGTGCCGTCGAAGAACCTCGGGTGGAAGACTTGCAGGGCGAGCGACTCCCACCCGCCGGTCGAGCCGCCGGTGAGCACCCGCGCCCAAGGCTGGGGGATCATCCGGAAGTGGCTCTCCAGGTACGGGACCAGCTCCTCGAGAAGCGCGTCCCCGTAGGGACCGTTGTTGGCCGAGTTCACGGCGTACGAGTCGTCGTAGTACGGCGTCGGGTGCTGGAAGGTGACCACGATCATGCGCGGGAAGTCGGGCTTCATCCAGCTCTCGTAGAACTGGTGCCCGGTCTCCCGGTTGACGTCGGCCAGCCGCGCCTGCATGCGGGGCGGCACCGCCTGGCTGTCCGGGCTGAACCCGAACGGCGGACGCAGGTTGAAGTGTCCCTGGTCGTAGACGACCGGGTAGCGGACGTTCGGGTGCTCGTCGTAGCCCTTCGGGAGGAGGACCGTGGCGCCCACGTACATCGGGTGGCCCCAGAACTTGGTGAGCCGCTCGCTCTGGATCTTGATGTGCTTCACGTACTTCGTGTCGGCGGGCATCTGGATGGGAGGATTCTTGTGGTCCACGCTCAGGGCCACGTGGAAGCCGCGGGCCGGATCCAGGTGCACCTTGAGGATGTCGCTGTACAGGTTGCCCGCGGAGCGCTCGAAGTGCTGGCCCTCCCAGTGGTCCATGTGTGCCCAGATCGTGTAGCCGTCCGAGCGGTGGAACTGCGTGTAGACGTTGAACATCGCCTGCACGTAGTAGTCGCCGGCGGGCAGGTCGGCGAGGCTGTGCACGGGGAAGCCGAGCGCCGAGGCGTCGACGGTCGCCTCCTTCGCGGCCGCCAACGAGTCCACGTCGACCGCGAACATGGGCGACGAGCCGAAGAACCGGTCCACCTGGAAGCGAGGCTGCGGACTCGAGTCGCGCGAGATCATCACGAAGGCGCGGCCGGTGATCGGCCCGTCGTGGGCCGAGTCGGGGAAGGAGAGCGTGAAGGACGTGGCGTTTCCCCCGGGAGCCGCGCAGGCCCACGGCGTGACGGCCAGGGCGACGAGCGCGACGAGGGCGAGGGGACGGGGGGTACGACGCGGGCGGTTCACGGCTTCCTCCTGTCATGGGCGTGCGATCGGCCCTGACAGTGAGGGAAGCGGAGGCGGCCCGCCAGACCCACGCCTCGCGCGGTCGTACCGCGAGCCCGGACCGGCGAGCCTACTGCGTCGGCGCTACCTGGTACTGTTCGAGCTTTCCGTTCGGCATCTCGTAGGTCCACACCCGGAGCGTGCGCCCGGGGAAGACGACCCTGTACACGCGCTCCAGCATCCCGCCCCGATCGCGCTCGGCCACCGGCTCGAACGAGCGCGGCTCGCCCAGCGGTCCGAGGCTCGACTGGAAGTCCTGGAGCGCCTGATCGCCGAAGTACGCGTCGGCGTCGGCGGTGAGCTGGGAGCGGTCGATCCTGCCCTGCTGCAGGTCCCGGAACAGGCGCCGCGCTCGCTCGAGGCGGCTGTGCGTCGCCGAGTCCTGCCGGGCGAACAGGAGCCCCGCGATCCCGTTCGCAATGAGGCCGGCCGCGCTGGCGGCGTCCTGGTTGGTGAGCACGACGACGGCGGCGCTGTCGTCGGGGAACACCAGGTTGGAGGCCGTGAAGCCCGACACCTCGCCGGTATGGGAGATCACGCGGTGACCGTTCCGCATGCCGACGTCCACGCCGAGTCCGTAGCCCGTCCCCACTCCGCTCTTCAGCCGCACCTCCGTCTCGAGGTCGCGGTACGAGGCCGGCTTCAGCAGGCTGCGCCGGATGAGCGATTCGTCCCACTTCGCCAGGTCCCGGGGCGTCATGGCCAGCTCACCCATCGCGTAGATCCAGCCCTTCCCCGTGCCCGGGGCCGGGCGGAGGGGCCCGAGGCCGTACCGCATGTACCCGGTCGGGTCCGACTCCGTCAGGTGGCCCGCGTCCACGTTCACCACGCTGGAGAGGTCGAGCGGCCGCAGGATCCGGCGGCGCAGGAACTCGAAGAAGGGCATCCCCGAGACCTTCTGCACGATGAGGCCGGCGATCACGTAGTTGGTGTTGCTGTACTGCCACCGCGTCCCCGGGGCGAAGTCCAGCGCCTTGCTCGCCCAGCGGTCCAGGATGGCCCGCGGAGTCACGGGCTCCAGCATGGCCGGCGGCACGTAGTCCTGCGGCCAGTAGTCCTGGTAGCCGGAGGTATGGGAGAGGAGCTCGCGGAGGGTGACGCTGTCCGCGTGCGCCAGGTCCGGCAGGAAGCGGGACACCCGGTCGTCCAGCGACAGCTTCCCCTCCTGCTGCAGGAGGAGGATGCAGGAGGCCGCGAACTGCTTGCTGATCGACCCTATGGCATAGCGCATGTCGGCCGTGGCGGGGCTGCGCGGCTCGAGGCGGGCGGCCCCGTACGCGTGGGCGTACGCCAGCCGCCCGTGCTGGACGACGGCGATCGAGGCGCTCGGAACGCCCGTCGTCTCCAGGACCCGGGCCGCGATCGTGTCGACGCGGGCCGCCAGCGTCGGATCCGCGCCCGACCGCGCCTGGGCCAACGCGGGCGCCGGACCGGCGAGGGGTAGGAGCCAGAGGAGCGCCAGGACGGAGGCGAAGGGCGGTCGGCGCCCGGTCGATCGGCCGGGCGTGCCGGAGGTGACGTGCGAGCGAAGGGCGGGTCGTGGGACGGCTGAGCTCATCGGGGCGCTCCGTACGGCTTCGGTTCGAGGGTCACGGGCGAGCCTCCGCCATCGGAGGTCGCGCGGCGGTCAACCTCGCGTGCCCCGCCGGGCGCGGGCAAGGAGAGGGCGGACCCTGTTGCAGCCGGATGGAGGCCCGTCCTATCGTGGCGCCCGAACATGAGCGTGTCGCAGCGACGAGTCCCGACCACAGGCGCGATTCGAGAGCCGGATCCCGTCCGGCTTCCCGGTCGTGCCGCGCCACGCTCCCGCCCCTGCACGCGGGGCGTCGTACCCATCGATCGAGCCCACCGAGCCCAGGAGAAGTCATCATGAGGCGCTTCATGTCCCTCGCGGCGCTGGCTGCCGCCTGCACGTTCTTCGCGCCGGCCGCCTCCGCGGCGCAGGCGAGTCCATCGGGCTCGTCCGCGCCGAAGGGGGGCCCGGCCGTCCAGCCCGAGCAGTCCGTGACCCACGGCACGGTCACTGTCGAGGGGAAGCAGGTCTCCTACCGGGCCGTGGCGGGGACGATCATCCTCAAGAACGACGAGGACGAGCCGACCGGCAGCATGTTCTACGTCGCCTACTTCAAACAGGGGGCCGATCCCGCGACCCGGCCCATCACCTTCCTGTACAACGGCGGGCCGGGCTCCTCCACCGTGTGGCTGCACATGGGAGCGTTCGGGCCGCGGCGGGTGACCACGGCGGATCACAGCCACACGGCCGCGGCGCCCTACAGGCTGGTGAACAACGACTACAGCCTCCTCGACGCCAGCGACCTGGTGTTCGTGGACGCCATGGGCACCGGGTTCAGCCGCATCATCGGGAAGGACCAGGGCGGGGCGGGCACGGACAAGGACTTCTACGGCGTGGACGCCGACGGGCACGAGTTCGCGGACTTCATCACCCGCTTCCTGTCGGAGCACGGGCGCTGGAACTCGCCCAAGTACCTGTTCGGCGAGAGCTATGGCACCACGCGCTCGGCCGTGCTCTCCAACGACCTGGAGAACGGGAAGGACCTGGACCTGAACGGCGTCATCCTCCTCTCCGAGATCCTGAGCTACGACCTGAGCGACGTGGACGGGCCGCAGATGAACCCGGGCATGGACCTCTCCTACGAGCTCGCCCTGCCCACCTACGCGGCGACGGCCTGGTACCACCACGCGCTCCCGAACCGGCCCGCCGAGCTCGAGCCCTTCGTGAAGGAGGTCGAGGGCTTCGCGATGGGTCCATACCAGCAGGCTCTCGATCAGGGAGCGGCGCTGGACTCGGCCACCCTGCGGTCGGTCGCCCAGAAGATGCACGGCTACATCGGCCTCCCGGTCGACTACCTGATGAAGGCGAACCTCAGGGTGAACGGGGGGGAGTTCACCAAGGAGCTGCTCGGAAAGGACGAGTCGACCGTGGGCCGTCTGGACACGCGCTTCCAGGGGCCGACGATCGACCCGCTCAGCCAGGAGGCCTCCTACGATCCGCAGTCGTCGGCGATCAGCTCGGCGTACGTGTCCCTGTTCAACGACTACGTTCGCAAGGAACTGGACTTCGGGAAGGGCAAGACCTACCGGCCGGAGGTCAACCTCTGGTCCAAAGGCTGGAACTTCCGGCACACGCCCCCGGGCGCCCACTATCCGCCGTCGGTGGCGACCAACGTGATGCCGGACCTGGCCAACGCCATGAAGACGAACCCGAACCTCAAGGTGATGCTGAACTCGGGCTACTTCGACCTGGCCACGCCCTTCTACGCGGCCGAGTACACCATGCGTCA
>CANPVD010000089.1 GCA_947581615.1 Candidatus Humimonas hydrogenitrophica | reverse complement strand
CACGCTCCGGGCGGTGATGACCGCGGTGCCGCCCGCGGGGGCGCTCGAGGGAGCCACGTAGAGCCCCGTCTGCGGGTCGATGCTCCCCGCGCTCGCGCTCCATGTGACCGTCGGGTCCGTGAGTCCTTCGACGTCGGCGCTGAACTGCAGGGTATCCCCCGGATCCAGGCAGGCGGTACCCGGCGAGATCCTGATCTGCCCGAAGCGGATCGTCGCGGTGGCGACGCGCGGCTCCGTGGCGTTCCTGCGCGCCCCGGTCTTCGCCGTATCCCGCACGGTGAGGAGATCGGGCTGCGAGGGGTCGGGATTCGCCGGCGCCGTGTAGGTGACGGTGAAGACGTTCTCCGAGGTGGAGACGGGCTGTCCCGCGGTTCCCTGGAGTCCCGCCGTGTCCGTCCTGATTTGCTCCGGGTAGAAGGCGTCCGTGACCTCCACCTGGAATTCCTGCTGCGTACCGGGAGCGAGGAAGACCTCCGTGGGCGAGATCGTCACCTGAAGTCGCTTGACGGTCAGCTCGGACTGCCAGGTGGCTTGCTGGCCGCCGAATCTGTCGGAGTTGGTCCTCAGCACCAGCGTGGCCGTCCCCACCTTCTCGGGATCGTAGTGGATGCTGTCTCTCAGGGTGAAGGCGTCCCCGACGATCTTCGCCGTGGACCACGTCTGTGGCATCACCAGCACCGGCCCGAACAGCTCCGGCTTGAGGTCCAGGGCATCGACTCCCGCGTTCTCGAGGATCCCGTCGGCCACCGGACCGGTCAGCACGTACGAGAGCGCCGAGTTCACTTCCGACCCGGCGACCTGCTCCGCGTCCATGAACCCGTCCAGCGTGCTGGCGACCCCAGACGATTGCAGGAGCCCGCTCAGCAGCTCTTTGCCCAGGTCGTAGCCCACGTTCGAGGCCGTCGCGTTGAACAAGTCCAGGCGATCGGGACCGGGCTCGTCCTCCTTGAACGTGGGCCTACCGACTTCCCCGCTGGTCTGCACGAAGCTCGACGGAAGCAGGGCGGCCGTCCGGCTGTTCGAGTTCTGGAGGAGCCACACGACGAACCCCGCCACTCCCGCCGGAGTGCCGAGCCCCGGGACCAGGCCGACGGCTCCGAGCACCTGGCTCATGTCGCCGTAGAGCTTGCCGGTCGCTCCGTTGACCTGGAAGGCGGCGTCCGCCGCCTCCTGCATGCAGGCGTCGAGGAGTCCCGTGTCGGGTCCGGCAGGTCCGTTGTTGATCGCGTCCGGCGTGCACAGCCCGGCACCGGGCCCGAGACTCATCCGTGCCGCCGGCGCGGCGGCGCCGGACGCGGAGACCGAGGCCGCCAGGCTGCTCCGCAGCCCCGTGCGCGCCAGCAGCGGCTCGAGCAGGTCCAGCCGGGCCGCCTCGCTGGCCGGGGAGGTTCCGTCCGCGATCGCCACCAGCGAGCTGTCGTTGTCGGGATCGTTAAGAGCGCCCTGGGCCAGTGCGATGGGGATGAGCACCTGCGGCAGGTCCGCCGCGGGGGTGGCGAGCAGCTCCTCCCGGGAGGTGCCGAGGACCGCCTCCTGGGCGTCCAGGATCCCTTGCAGCTCGTCGGCGATCGCCTTCAGCTCGCCCGGGGCCGGATCCAGGGGATCGATCTGGAAGCCGAACGACGCGCAGGCGAAGGTCCCGTCGGTGATCGAGAGCTGCACCGGGCCGCCCTGGGGCGACGTGGAGGGATGGACGGGCACGAGCAGCTCCGCGTTGCCCTGATCGTTCACGTCCACGCGTCCGAAGGAGGTCACGGTGTCGCCGTCGACCTCGGCGAGCGCCGCCAGGAGCGGCTGGAAGTCGGACGGCAGCTGCCCGAGCTCCACCCGGTCGAGCGGCTGTCCGTGGGTGGCGGCGGGCGAGAGGCCGGGGCACGCCACCGCCTGGTAGGGGCCGCTCGGGACGCCCACCACGACGGCGGAGAAGTGGTCGACCTGAGCCTGTACGGTGCCCGCCGCCTCGTCCACCGTGCTGGCCGGTGTCTCCAGCTGGGAGCCGAAGTGGAGCATGCGGAGCCGCGAGGCCTTCGCGTCCGGCGGCAGGTCGGCGGGATCGTAGGAGATCGTCACGGTCACGGACTTCTGGAAGGTCAGCCCCTCGGGCCCCAGGCGGTAGGCCGTGCCGCCGACCAGCTGGAAGCCGTCCGGGGCCGTGAGGCTGTCGGCCGGGATGCGCTCGATCGTGATGTCTTCGCTCTTCGTCAGGGCTCCGGCAGGCACCTTCAGCTCGAGTCCCCCGACGGTCATCGACCCGCCGTCGGGCCCCAGCCCGGTGTCGGGTCCGGTCAGAGCCGGTCGTGTGTCGCCGCTACATCCCGAGACGAGAATGATGCCCGCCAGAAGCACCGAAGCCAGACGCCGAAACGCCATCTCTCCACCACCGGTTCCAGGAACCCGCACCTTGCCCGCACCGGTGAGAGCGGAAAGAGGGGCTTCGAGCCGCCACGGAGAGTTCGAGGGACGCGCGGGAGGAGGGCACCGGGTACGCGGGACCCGGTGCATGGCCTCGGTCAGTTGGAGCCCGCCTGCCATAGTCTCACGCCGAAGTCGGCCGTAGCTTGCCGGAGCGCATCCGCCCACTCCGTCCTCGGAGGCCATGATGATCCGACGCTCCCTCGCGGGCCGCGGGTTCCGGCTCGGCCCTCTCCTCCTGTTTGCCGTCGCGATGCTGGGCCGCCCTGTCCGGGCCCAGGACACGACCGCCGCGCACTCCGACTCCGCGGTCCTCGCCTCGGAGAGCTACCTGCGGCCTCCGGATCGGATCGCGAAGCTGGTCCAGGCTCCCTGGTGGAAGAACACGACGCTCGCCGACCCGAGCCCGGACCGGACCCACTTCGTCAGGCTGGAGAGCGAGGGGATGCCGTCCCTGGCCTCCTTCGCCCGGCCCCACCTCAACCTGGGGGGGCTCCAGATCGATCCGGCCGCGAACCGCGCCCGGGCGCTCACCACGCGGGCCGCCACCGGGCTGGAGCTCGTGGGCCTCGACGGCCGGGGGGTCCAGGTGAAGCTGCCCGCGGGGACCACGGTGTCGGATCCGGCCTGGTCGCCCGACGGCTCCCGCATCGCCTTCCTCGTCCACTCCGACCGGGCCACGCACGTGTACGTGGCCGACGTGGCGAGCGGCCGGTCCCGGGAGGTGTCGCGCACGCCCGTCCTGGCCACGCTCACCACCTCGCTGGAGTGGCTCCCCGATGGGAGCGGGCTGGTGACGGTGCTCGTCCCGGCCGATCGGGGCGCCCCACCGGCCGACCCGAAGGTGGCGACGGGGCCCGAGGTGCGGCTCAGCCAGCCGGGCGACAACCAGATGTGGACGTACCCGACGCTCCTCCAGACCCCGCACGACAAAGCGCTCCTGGCGTACTACACGACGGGCCAGCTGGCCGTGCTGGGGGTCGACGGCCGGAGCGAGCGGCGGATCGGGGCCCCGGCCATGATCAAGAGCTTCGACGCGGGGATGGACGGGACGTACTTCCTGGTCACCGTCATGACCCGGCCCTTCTCCTACCTGGTGCCCGTGGGGCAGTTTGGACAGAAGCAGGAGATCTGGGACGCCAGCGGCAAGGTCCTCGCGACCCTCACCACCACGCCGCTCGACACGGGGATCAAGCCGGACTCGGCCACCCGGGCCAGGCGGGAGATGGAGCCCCGCGATCCCACGTGGAGGCCGGATGGGGCGGGGCTCAGCTTCCTCGAGCTCGCTCCCCGGAAGGCCGAGGCCGACTCGGGAGGGGCGCGGTCGGGCGTGGGCGCGGGAGCCGGCGGGGACTCCGGCTCCGATGGGGAAGCGAACCCGCGCGGCCGGCGCGGGGACCGGGTCATGCTGTGGGCCCCGCCGTTCGACAGCGCCAGCCTCCACCCGGTGTACGAGGCGCACGCCCGCATGACGGACGTGAACTACACCTCCAGCCCCGACCTCGTGCTCGTGACCGAGGGGAGCACGAGGCAGGGGCGTCCGCGGTTCGCACCGGACGAGGGAGAGGGGAGGGGCGGGAAGGTGTACGCCGTCTACCTGAGCCGCCCCGACACGACGTACCCGATCGCCACCTACAGGGCCGACGACTTCTACGGGCACCCGGGCACGCTCCTCACCCGCGGGGCGCCGCCCCGGCTGGGGGGCTTCTACGCGCCCCGCGAGAGCGCCCACCAGCCCATCCTGGCACAGCTCTCCTCGGACGGCGGCAGCGTCTTCCTCCAGGGGACTCTCTATTCCAAGAAGCCCCTCGAGGACGGCCCGCGGGAGTTCATCGACCGCGTGGAGATCGAGACGGGCAAGAAGACCCGCGTGTACGAGGGGGAGGCCGGCGACACGTACGAGAACGTGGTGGCCGCGCTGGACGACGACGCCACGAGGCTCGTGGTGTCGCGCCAGTCGGCCACGACCGTCCCGGACTTCTACCTGCGGGACGTGGGGAGCGGGAATCTCACCGCCCTCACCCACAACACGGACTACGCCCCGGAGATCACCCACGCGCCCA
>CANPVD010000088.1 GCA_947581615.1 Candidatus Humimonas hydrogenitrophica | reverse complement strand
GGTGGTCAGACGCACGAGAAAGCGCTGGTCGGACCTGGCGTCCCACTCGATGTCGACCCGGCGCTCGGGCCGGTCCGAGAGGCTGAGGATGTTCGGGCAGTCCTTGCGGTGGATCGAGATCCCGCGGCCGCGCGTGATGTAGCCGATCACCGCGTCGCCCGGCACCGGCTGACAGCACTGGGAGTAGCGGATCAGCAGGTTGTCCATGCCCTGGATCCGGATCCCCTTGTTGTCGCCGCGCACCCGCTCGACGAGGCGAGTGATCGGGTTGGAGGCGCGCACCGGCTCGGGCGGCTCCTCCCCGGGACACAGGACCCGCATGACGCGGGTAATCCCCACGTCCCCCCTACCGAGCGCCGCGTGCAGCCCCTCCACGCCCCCATCGAGGCCCAGGCTGCGGGCCGTGGCGCGGAGCTGCTCGTTGTCCGCCTTGTGGCGCCGCTTCCGGCATTCCCGGTCCAGGATCTCCCGTCCGATGTGCACGGCCGACTCGTGCTCCTCGCGGCGGATCCACTGGCGGATCCGATGGCGCGCGCGGCTCGTCTGCACGAACCCGAGCCAGTCCCGGCTCGGCGTCTGCGAATCCGAGGTGATGATCTCGACCGTGTCGCCGTTCTTGAGGGGCCTGGAGAGCGGCGCGATCTGGTCGTTCACGCGGGCGCCCGCGCAGTGGTGGCCGATCTCCGTGTGCACGGCGTAGGCGAAGTCGATGGGAGAGGCGTCCTTGGGGAGCTGCTTCACGTCGCCGGCCGGCGTGAACACGAAGATCTCGTCCTGGAACAGGTCGATCCGGAGGAACTCCATGTACTCCTCCGGCTCGCGGGTCTCCTGCTGCCATTCGAGCACCTGGCGGAACCACAAGAGCTGCTCGTCGACCTCGTCCGTGTCGGGTCGATCCTCCTTGTAGCGCCAGTGCGCCGCGATCCCCATCTCCGCCGTGCGGTGCATCTCCTCGGTGCGGATCTGGATCTCGTACAGCCTGCCGCCGGGTCCGAAGATCGTCGTGTGCAGGCTCCGGTACAGGTTCGACTTGGGCGTCGCGATGTAGTCGTGGAAGCGCTCTGTGAGGGGCGTCCACTTGTTGTGAATGACCCCGAGGGCGTGGTAGCAGTCCCGGATCGTCGGGACCACGACCCTCATGGCCAGGATGTCGTAGATCTCCTCGAAGGGCTTACCGCGCTTCTGCATCTTGCGGTAGATGGACCACAGGTGCTTGGCCCGTCCCGCGATCGAGCACTCGAGTCCCGCCTCGCGGAGCTCGGCCTCGAGCGGCTCCTGGAGCCGGCGGATGAGCTCCTCCCTCTCCCGGCGCGTGTCCGCGACCTTGCGGGCCAGCTCCCTGTAGGCTTCGGGCTCGAGGTTCTTGAACGCCAGGTCCTCCAGCTCCCACTTGACTTTCGCCATCCCCAGGCGGTGCGCGAGGGGGGCGTAGATCTCGCGCGTCTCGAGCGCGATGGGCTGGCGCCGGGACTCCGGCAGGTGCTCCAGGGTGCGCATGTTGTGCAGCCGGTCGGCGAGCTTGACCAGGATCACCCGGGCGTCTCGCGCCATGGACAGGAGGAGCTTCCGGTAGTTCTCCACCTGGCGCTCGGCCAGTGAGCCGAGCTCGACGCGCGAGATCTTGGTGAGCCCGTCCACGATGGTGGCGATCTCGCTCCCGAACTCCTGGCGGATCTCCTCCACCGAGGTGCCCGTGTCCTCCACCACGTCGTGCAGAAGCGAGGCGGCGATGGACACCGTGTCGAGTCGGATCCCGCTCAGGATCTTGGCCACCTCGACGCAGTGGGTGATGTAGTCGTCCCCGGACTCGCGCTTCTGGCCGGCGTGCTTTTCCTTGGCGTACTGGAACGCCAGCGCGAGGAGTTCCAGGTCGAGGCGCTTCTCACTCCCGTGGATGGCGCGCAGGAAGTCCGGGGGCAGCAGCGCGGCCGGCCCCTCGGGGGCCTCGGCGGCGCCGGTCCCGGACGTCACGCTCTGCTCGGTCGCTTCGGGCATGGGCCTCACCTGCCGGAGGGTCACCGCGACAGTGCGGCAATCCCATGGTACGCGCGAGGCGGCGCGGGGTGCCAGTTCCGGCTCGGCGCGTCCCGTGCCCTCGGAGGCTAGCCCATCCGACGGATCGGGAGGGGTGGCCTACGGATCACGAGAGGCCGAGACTGGAATTCAGTGGCCAGCCGACTCCGGAGGGAGATCGAAGCGTACGATGTGCTCGACGTCGAGATCATCCCGTTGCACGCCGTAGGCCCTGGACCCGGTGGCGGTGAGGATCCAAACGCGCGCCGGAAAGCGATACCGGGCGACGGAGCCCTCGTCCGGATCAAAGCGGACCCACTCTTCGGGACGATCTCCCCAGTGGAAGCGGCGCGCCCAGAGGGACCCGTCCGCGGCGACGAAAACCTGGTCGAAGGCGGGGACCCGCGACGGAAACGGGATCTTCTGTGTCACGCCTCTCCACGGTGACCAGCTCTTCGAGTAGGCTTTGCGAAGAGAGGGTGTGACCGATTCTCTCGACTGGCGGATGCGCAGTATCCGATTGGCATGACCGTCGGCCTGGAGAAGAACGACCTCGTAGGCATCCGCGCGCGCCCATGCCAGGTCGTAGCCCCGACCGGTAGACACCACATCCACCGCGGTCCCGCCGCTCATGGGTGCGATCGTGACAGGAAGTCGCGCCGGGCTCCTCAGCTCGTAGACTCGAGGTCCGGGGAGATGGAACGGCACCTCACGCTGGCCACCGGAGCGCACCAGGGTGATCGAGGTTCGGACCCGGCGACTTCCGGGCTCGCCCATCCCGTAAGCCCTTTCCGGGCCTCGGATGAGGAGCCGTCCATCGGCCAACACGCCCATGAGGGATCCCGGAAGTGTGAACAACAGATGTGGTTCCGGCTCCGGTGCCGTAGGCCTCGCTGTGGTGGTCCGCACGAACTCGCCTGAGGTCGTCCAGAACGAGGCAGCACTGTTCCCATCGTCGATGGCGATGATGGTGTCTCCCCGCCATCGCTCCAGCCGTGCCAGGCCCCGAAACTCACGAGGTCCCCGCCCCTCCCGACCGGCCGTCCACTCGAGCGCACCTGATCCGTCCACCGCCAGGAGCTGGGACGCGCCAGAGTTGGCGATGACGACACCACCCCCACGGATGGGTAGGAGATCGACCACACGAAAGAGGGGCTTTCCGCCTTCGCCAACTTGACCGGTATATAGTCTACGCGACCGGGTGAGCTCCGTCGTCTGCGGCAGGCTATCCACGGAGACCCGCTGAGCCCGCGAGGTGTCGACTCTGGCACCCGAGGGAGGTGGGGGCGGCTCGGCGGCGCATGCCGCGGTCGCCGTCAGGAGAAACGCCGCGAATGCGATCGACACCCGGCTGCGCGTCCGTGGGGCGGCCAGGGACGGTATCTCCGACAGTCGTCCCATTTGGACGGCTGGAGGCTCTACGGTCGCCCCCTCATCGGCGACTTCGTGGGCCGAAGCTGCCCCGTCGACGCTCGACGATCGGGACCCGCTACGGGCGATCGCTGTCGTAGGAGCACTGCGTGGCATCCTTGTACGTTTCGCAGTAGTACTGTCCCGTAACAGGACCCCAGATGCAGCCGCAACCACCCTCCGGGGAGACCGTACAGTCAGGCGGTTTTGCGCAAAGCCGCGACGGGCCTCCGCCGAGGAAACGTGGGCCAAGAAGAGTCAGTCCGACCACAACTGGAATCGATGCCAACGAAAGCCATGGCCTCCGGGATACGGATCGCAACATACTCGCCTCCAGGAAGGAGACCGCTTTTCTGATTTTTACCGTTAATGACCGTGGCTTGCATGTCAACGGGCCGTGTGGCCTGACACGGCCGAGTGCGCGGCCGGGCTCCTCCGCTGCTCGCGTGGGTCGGCGCCGCGATGGTAGGCGTCCGGGCTTCACATGGCGTTGACGGAGCGCCCGTTCGTCCCCTCGTACCCGTCCCCAGGAAAGGGAGGCGCATGGCGCCGACGATCCGAGAGTGGCCCACGGAGGAGAGGCCCAGGGAGCGGCTGGCGGCTCTGCGGGCCGAGGCGCTGTCCGTCCGTGAGCTCCTGGCGCTGCTGCTCGGCTCGGGGGCGCGGGGCCGATCCGCGGTCGTCCTCGCGGGGGACCTGCTCGAGGCGTTCGGGGGGTCGCTGCGGCGGCTGGGCTCCGCCGAGCCGGCGGTTCTGGAATCAGTGCGCGGAGTGGGGCCGGCCCGGGCGGCTACGATCGCCGCAGCCTTCGAGCTGGGCCGCCGCGCGGCCGCCGAGCCGGCCCGGAGGGAGCCCCGCATCCGCGGGCCGGCCGACGTCCATCGACGCCTCGGGCCGCGCCTCCGCGACCGGCGGCAGGAGGAGTTCTGGGCCGTCTATCTGGACACGCAGAACCGGGTGCTGGCCGAGCGGCGACTCACGGTCGGCCTGCTGGATTCCTCCCTGGTGCACCCGCGCGAGGTGTTCGTGCACGCCGTGTCCGAGTCCGCCTCCAGCCTCCTCCTGGCCCACAACCACCCGAGCGGCGACCCCGAGCCCTCCGCCGACGACATCGCCGTCACCCGCCAGCTCGTGGCCAGCGGACGCCTCCTGGGCATCCCGGTGCGCGACCACGTGGTGCTGGGCGACGGGCGCTACGTGAGCCTCATGGAGCGGGGGCTGCTGGCGGCCGGCAGCTCTTCTAGCGAGCGCCCCGGCCCTTCGCCCGGCGGATGATGGCCGCCATCACGTCCCTGTGCCGCTCGAACGTGTCGTCGACCACCGTGATCGTCGGGATCTCGTGCGGACTCAGGGAGAGCGTGTCGGGGTCGAAGCGGCCGAAGCCCCACTCGTGCACGCCGCTGCTCCCACGTCCGGGCGCCGGGTGGCTCAGGTGGCTGAAGGTCCGGCAGTACCGTTCGAAGGCGGGCGGGTAGCCGGGCGAGGGAAACACCTGGTAGACGGGCAGCACCCCGAGCAGCGCATCGTAGGAGAACTCCCCGACGGCGAGCGCGTGCGGGTGGGTCTCCCTCAGCTCCCCGACGAGCCGCTTGACGCCCTCGTGCATGTCCGCCTGGGTGTTGTCCACCCAGCCCCCCGCGATGTCCAGGAAGTAGCCGTCGGCACCGTAGCGGTCCAGGATCCGGGTGACGCTGTCCCGGATCCACCGCCTCCAGACGTCGACGCCGACGTTCATGTAGCGGCCCCACCCCTCGTTGTGCCGATCGTTGTCCCAGTCGACCCAGGCGAGCGGGAAAGTGTTCCCGTCGATCTCCCGGGTGCTCGCCTCCGCGAACTGCCTGTAGTCGGGCAGCGCCACGTTGGCGGCGTTCAGCCCGAACATGGGGACGAAGTGGTAGCCGAGTTTCTGCCCCTCCCGGATGAGGGTCCGGAACCCGTCCTCCCCTCCCAGGCGCCGGTCCACCTCGTAGGCCGGGTAGCTCCAGTAGTAGCGGCCATCCCAGGCCGGCAGGAACACCATCACCCTGCGAGGGGAGATCTGCGTGGCGGTCCACCGCAGGATCTCCAGTGCTCTCTGGAAGTCGTTGAAGATGTAGCCGGTCCAGTGCATTCCGTGGATCGAGAGGACGAGCTCGACCTCTCGGAACCACTCCGGAACGTCCGTTCGGGCCTCCCAGGCCGGAAGGTCGAACGCTCGCTCCACGTGCGCCACGTGCCGACGAAAGGCCTCCTCCGCGGACCCGGTGCGCCCGGCCCGCCACCGGCCGCCCTCCAGCACTCGGCTCCGGTCCCAGCCCGGCTGCTCGTAGATCAGCTCGACCCGGTAGCCGTCCGGACCCGGCTGCAGGTAGAGCCGGTTGGCGCGAACCTCCTCCATGAGCGCCGACAGGAAGAAGCAGCCGTCGCTGGTGGTCTCGATCACCGCCAGGGGCGTGTCGGTCCCCCTCGCCTGCCGCGCGGCGCCCCACGGGTAACCGTACAGCAGCTCGTCGTCCCCCGGGTCGCGGAAGTCGGTCGTGCCGATCGCCACCTTCCCGCGCGGGACGCCGCGCACGATCGACGCGACGGACTTGATCGGCCGATCCATCGTCGCCCGGACGTCCCACTCCGTGAATTCGCCGTTCCGCCGGATCCGCGACCGCAGCGTGCCCGGGACCTTGACCTGCCCGCCGGCCCCGACGAGTCCGGTGCACTCGAGAAGGAGGTCGTCGCCGTCGCGCGACACCTTCATCAGGTCCCGGTCCAGGCCGTACGTGTTCTCGAACGTGTGCAGCCGGAAGGCGAGCGCGAGGCCGCCGACCACGACGGACGGCTCCGGGAAACCGTAACTGAACTTCTGATAGCCCCTCCCCCGCGGAGGCAAGTAGACGCCGCCGGTCGAATCGAGGGGCTCGATGGATCCGTCCGGCTCGCCACGGAAGCCGCGCCCGGCGGCGGAATCGACAGGGCCGCTCTCCGGTCCGAGTCTCGCCCTGTCCGCCGCGGGAACTCCGAGCCCGGGCCCTCCATCCACGGCCAGCCACGAGAGTGCCCCCGCAGCCCCTTTGAGCAGTTCCCGGCGGCTGAGCGCGTTCTTCATGGTGTGTCGCTCCCTGTAGCGGTGGGTCCGGACCGCCGCATGGCCCACCGGGAGACGGGATCGCTCCGGGAGCGATCCGTCGCGGGCACCCGGGAAGCGTCATCGCCACGCAACACCCGATTCCGGACGCTACGGTACAACGTGGCGAAGGCGCCCTCCCGGCGCAGGGGGAGCTCCATCCCTCACCTCGAGCACGGTTGGGAACCTGTTTGCGCGATGCCGCTTCTGCGCGCTTACGCCTCGTCGTCGGGTCGTCGGGCGATGAGCGAGAAGAGCTTCTGGAGGATCAGCACCGCGAGCGTCCCGACGGCGATCACGGCCGCGAGCTTCCCGGCGTGCTCCATCAGCGTGCTGACCGTGATCAGGTCGAGGATGACGACGACCGCGCCGGCCATGACCGCGAGCGCGGAACCGATGATCAAGCTCTTCCGGTACATGGGACCTCCTTGTCTCGGGGCCGACGAGTCGCTTCCGGAGTGGACCGGGGGATCAGTAGGGTTCTCCCATTCGCCGCAGCAGCTCGATGCGCTCACGCATGGGCGGATGCGACGAC
>CANPVD010000087.1 GCA_947581615.1 Candidatus Humimonas hydrogenitrophica | reverse complement strand
CCCCTTCGTCTCGGTGGTGACCGTGATGCTCCCGACGTCGGGGGCACAGCTCACGCTGAAACTCACCGCCGTGGTATCGCCGAACGTGACATCGGCGCTCCGGGGGTTGGTGCTGGTGACCGAGCAGTTCGCCGCGACGCTCGACTCGATGAGCTGTACGGAGTGACTCCCGATCGACAGGCTCGAGAACACCGTGCTGCCGTTGGTGGTCACGGTTCGCGGCGTGCCGCCGTCCACGGCCACCGAGTAGCCGTCGGGATCCGGATCCGGACCCGATGTCGTGCTGGATGCACGGAGGCTCCCGGTCCGGGGCACGCAGCCGACGTCGAAAGTGACGGCGGAGGTGGAGCCGAAGCCGACATCCACGCTCTGGGGGTTGGGGCCCGATACGGAGCAGTTGAGTGCCAGGCCGGAGAGGCGCACCGAGTGCGTGCCGGCGTCGACGTTGGCGAAGGTGATCGAGTCCCCGGTGGCCACGTGCTGGTTGAGCGTCCCGTCCAGGGTGACCGTGAACCCGTCGGGGTCGGGATCGGGTCCCGAGGTGGGAGCCCTGACCACGAGGGTGCCCACGTCGGCCGTGCAGGTGATCTCGAAGGCCGCCGCAACCGTTCCGCCGCCGGGCACGGTCACCGTGCGCGGATTCGGGCCCGACAGCGCGCAGTTCTCGGTCACGCCCAGCAGTTCGAGCGAGTGCGTTCCCGAGGGGAGCTCGCGGATGGTCAGGCTGTCGTCCGCCGCCAGATGCCGAGTGGGCCCGCCGTCTACGGCGAGGGTATAGCCGTCGGGGTCCCGGTCGATGCCCGAGGTCGAGGTGGTCACGTGAAGATCGCCCGTCTGTGAGCCGCAGGTCACCGTGAAAATGGTGGTGACCGTATCCTGGGCCGGCACGCTCACCGTGCGCGGGTTGGAGCCCGAGACGGTGCAGTTGGCCGCCACGCTGTCGAGCAGGACGGTGTGTTCGCCCGCCGACAGGCCCGCCAGTGCGGCCGTGTCGTTGGTCGCCAGGTGCCGGCCGGCCTCACCGTCCACCACTAGCTGGTAGCCGTCCGGGTCGAGCTCGGCGCCCGACGTGGCCGAGATCGCCTTCAGAACGCCGGGCCGGGCGGCGATCGCCCCGTAGAGGCTGAAGTGGGTGGTCTGCCCGGTCACGGAGTGGAGGCTGGTGTCCACGGTGCTGCCGGAGACCGGCACCCACTGGTCGTTCTGGACCGTGTGGAGCCGGATGCTGCTCTCCGGCGCGCCCGCGGGAACGTTGGCCGGGTCGTAGACGATCGTGATCCAGACCGGCTTGGAGAACTGGGTGCCGTCGGGCCGGTACTCGTACGCCGGTCCCACCAGCCGGCCATCCGATGCGGAGGGCAGCAGGGAGTCCGGCGCCGCGGCGACCGAGAGGACGACGGAGTCCGACAGGGCTCCCGAGGGCACGTCCACGCGCGCCTTGCCATCCGGCGTCGCCGCCGTTCCGCCCGAGGCCGCCACCACCACGCCGCAGTCCACCTCGAAGGCGACCGACGCGGTGGCATCGCTCTGCACCGACACGCTCAGGGGATTGGAGGGGCCGACGCTGCAGTTGGAGGCCACGCCGTCCAGCGTGAGGCTGTGGCTGCCCGGCTCGATACCCGCGAACGTCAGCGACCCGTTGGGGGAGACGTTCTGCGGCGACCCGTCGTCGAGGGCGACCGTGTAGCCGTCCTGGTCAAGGTCGGAGCCGGTCGTGCGCACGGTCAGGCTCACCGTCCCCGGGGTGGGCGGCGGCACGACCGTGGGAGGCGCGCCACAGGCTGTGACGCTCGCCAGCGTCAGGACGAGTGGGGCCAGGTGCGCCGATGAACGCAGGCGCGGCAGGTTCTTCACCGCCGGTCTCCCGAATTCGGGTCCAAGGGACCCGTTCGAAAGACCTCACGATTTGTGCCAGTCGGAGTCTGGCCTGGGCGGTCGACCCTCGGCTCAGCTGCAGGTCACGGTGAAGTCCGCCGGCACGGTCTGGCCGAACTGCACCGTGACACCCTTGGCGGGGCCGCCTGTCACGGCGCAGTTAGCCGGCACGGTCAGGTTCACCGTGTGACCTCCGGCCGGAACGTTGGAGAACGTGACCCCGGTGGTGCTTGTGGAATCGATAGGGGTCGTGTTCGTTCCGTCCCAATCGACCGTGTAGGTGCCCGGGATGTTGGCGCCTGAGCTCGAGGTCGTGGCCTTGATGCTTCCGACATTGGGATCGCACGTGATCGTGAAGCTCACCGAGGCCGTGTCGCCGAACGTTACGGACGCCGACGCCGGATTGGCGCTGGTCACATTGCAGTTGGGCGCCACGCTGGCCGTGCTGATTGCCACGCTGCGGCTCCCGACCGCGACGCTGTTGAATGTGACGTTCCCGTTGGTGGTCATGGTTTGGGCCGTCCCGCCGTCCACGCTCACCGAGTAGCCGTCAGGATCCTGGTCCGTGCCGGTCGTCGTGTTGGACGCCTTGATGCTGCCCAAGTTGGCTACGCAGGAGATGGTGAAGGCGGCCGTGGCCGTGTCGTTGTAGGTGACGCCGATCGACTGCGGGTTGGCGCTGGTGACGCTGCAGTTGGTGGCCACGGTGGATGCAGTGAGCTGGACGGAGTGGTTGATGCCGGCCGTCAGCCCCGTGAACACGAAGCTGCCGTTGCTGGAGATGGCCTGCGGGGTGCCGCCGTCGACGCTGATCGTGTAGCCGTCGGCGTCGGGGTTGGTGCCCGAGGTCGACGTGGTGGCCTTGATGCTCCCCACGTTCGCCACACAGCTGATCGTGAAGGCGGCACTGGCCGTGTTGCCGTAGGTGACGTTCACGGACGTCGGGTTGGCGCTCGTCACCGTGCAGTTGGGGGCGACGCTGGCCGGGTTGATCGCCACGCCGTGGCTTCCGACGGCGACGTTGTCGAACGTCACGTTGCCGTTGGTGGCCATGGTCTTGGCTGTGCCGCCGTCCAGGCTCACCGAGTAGCCGTCCGCGTCCGGGCTCGGGCCGGTCGTGGTGTTGGACGCCTGGATGCTCCCCTGGTTCGGCGAGCAGCTCACGGTAAAGGCGGCGTTCACCGCCGTACCGAAGGTCACGTTCACGGTCTGGGTCGCGCCGCCCGCGCTGGAAATCGAACAGTTGGCGTTCACGCCGCCAAGCGTCACCGTGTGGTTGCCGACCGGCACGCCGTTGAAGTCGTGGCTGCCGGTCGGACTGCTGATGGCCACCGGGGTCCCCCCATCCAGGGCGAGGGTGTAGCCGTTCGAGTCCTTGTCGGACCCCAAGGTCGACGCGGTGGCGTGGATGGTCCCCACATCGGCCACGCAGCTCACCGTGAACGTCGTGGTGGTGGTCTGCGTGTAGGTGATGCTGATGGTCTTGGAGTCGCCGCCCGAAACGGTGCAGTTGGCGTTCACGCCGCTGAGCGTCACGGTGTGGCTGCCTTCGGCCACACTGGAGAACAGGATGCTGTCGGTGCCCGCTATGGACTGGGCGCTTCCACCATCCAGCAGGACCTGGTAGGCGTTGTCCGGGTCCGTGCCGCTCGTGGAGGTCTTCACGACCAGGTCCCCGACCCGCTTGCTGCAGTCCACCGCGAAGGTGGTGGAGTCCACACCCCCGTCGGGGATCGTTACCGTGCGCGGGTTGGGCTGGGTCACGGTGCAGTTGTTGGCCACACTGTCGAGCAGCACCTGATGGTCGCCCGCCGCCAGGTTGGGGATCGTGATCGAGGCGTTGATCCCGATGGCCGTACCGGCGTCACCGTCGACCGCGACCGAGTAGCCGTCCGGATCCAGGTTCGAGCCGGTCGTCCCGGTGATGACCACCAGGTCGCCCGGGAAGGCCGCGCACGTCACGTCGAAAGTGGCGGTGGAGGTGGAGTCGAAGGCCACGTCCACGCTCTGCGGGTTGGCGCCCGACACTGTGCAGTTCGAGTACAGGCCGGAGAGCTCGACCGAGTGGGTGCCGACGGCCACGTTGGCGAAGGTGGCCGAGCCGCCGGTGGCCACGTGCTGGCTCAGGGTCCCGTCCAGGGTGACCGTGTAGCCGTCCGGGTCCGGATCGGGCCCGGACGTCGGGGCCCGGACCTTCAGGTTTCCGACCGCGGCCGAGCAGGTGATGTCGAAGGCGGCCGTGGCGGTCCCACCGTCCGGCACCGTCACACTCTTCGTCGCCCCGCCGGCCACGGTGCAGTTGGCCGCCACGCTGTCGAGGCGGACCGAGTGGCTACCGGCCGCCAGCCCCGGCAGCGTCAGGCTGCCGTTGATGGCCACGTGCTGCGTGGGTCCGCTGTCCACGCTGACCG
>CANPVD010000086.1 GCA_947581615.1 Candidatus Humimonas hydrogenitrophica | reverse complement strand
GTCCCTGGGGGCCAGGGCTTCCTGACCTGCGGCCGGGGCGCGGCCGGCCTCGCGCCCGCCGCCGGCCGACGCCCGGACCGCCGCCCGGGACGACGCATCAGGTCCGGGACAGCGCCTCGGTCATCAATTGCTTCAGCGGCTTCAGCTCCGAGGTGTCGCCCAGGCCTCCCGTGACGAACAGCCGGAGCACGACGTCGCCCTTGCGCGCCCACAGATCCTGCTGCCTGCCGGCGATCATGGCCTCGTCGCCGACCCCGGATACCGGCTGCTGGTTCGGCACGATCTGCTTCTGGAACGAGAAGAAGGACGCGGCGGTGGGGAAGCGGCTGGCGAGCGCCGGGTTGGGACCGACGACGATCAGCGTCACGATGCCCACGTGGCCCACCAGGGCGGAGCCGCCGGCGTCGTAGGCCGCCGTGGTCCACTGGCAACCCCGGGACCCCTCTCCCGCGCTCGAGTCCGCCCTGGCCGGGTCCACCTTCATCCCGATGGCCGCGGCCACCTGGTCGACGGTGAGCAGGGAGCAGGGGTCCAGCGACGCGTTGGGGAAAGAGCCCCCGGTCTCGGTCGCGGACGCCGAGGAAGAGCTGGACGATGTGTCGGCCTTCCCGCCGCCGCATCCGCCGGCCGCGATCGCGACCGCGGTCCACAGGGCCACCGATGCTGCCATGGTCGTTGTGCGCATGACGCCTTCCCGGGTGTGAGGTTCCGAAAAGCCCGCCCGACGTCCCGAACGTAGAGGGATGCGGATCGGCCCGGCAAACGGCTTGGGAGCCCCGTGGCGACATGGTGTAGTTCTGGCGCAATTCACGGCACGTTCCCATCTTGGGCGTCATGTCCGACCTCCCCCCGCGCCTCGTCGCCGCCCTGGCGGACCGCTACCGCCTCGAGCGGGAGCTGGGGCAGGGCGGCATGGCCACGGTCTACCTGGCCGAGGACCTGAAGCACAATCGCAAGATCGCGATCAAGGTCCTGAAGCCGGAGCTGGCCGCGGTGCTCGGGGCCGATCGGTTCGTGCAGGAGATCGCCACCACCGCCTCGCTGCAGCACCCGAACATCCTGCCGCTGTTCGATTCCGGGACCGCCGACGGCTTCCTGTACTACGTCATGCCGTTCGTGGAGGGCGAGTCGCTCCGCGACCGGCTGAACCGCGAGAAGCAGCTCTCCGTCCAGGAGGCGGTGGATCTCACGACCGAGATCGCCGACGCGCTCCAGTACGCGCACGAGCACGGGGTCGTGCACCGCGACATCAAGCCGGAGAACATCCTGCTCCACACGGGCCGCCCCATGGTGGCCGACTTCGGGATCGCGCTGGCGGTGAGCGCGGCGGCGGGCGGGCGCATGACGGAGACCGGGCTCAGCCTGGGCACGCCCCATTACATGAGCCCGGAGCAGGCGACGGCGGAGCCGGACATCACCGGCCGCAGCGACATCTACTCGCTGGCCAGCGTGCTGTACGAGATGCTGACGGGCGAGCCGCCGCACCTGGGCGGCTCGGCGCAGCAGATCATCATGAAGATCGTGACCGAGGAGCCGGCACCGGTCACGAAGCTCCGGAAGTCGGTGCCGCCCAACGTGGCGGCGGCGGTCGGGAAGGCGCTGGAGAAGCTGCCGGCGGACCGGTTCGAGAGCGCGCAGGCGTTCGCGGCCGCGCTGGCCGACGTGCACTTCCGGGCCGGAACGGCGGCGGCCGGACTCCCCGGTGGCGCCATGACGGGCCGCGCGCTGGCCCGTCACCCGCTCGTGCTCGGCCTCGGGGCGGCCCTCGTCGTCACGGCCGGCCTCGCGGCGTGGGGTTGGCGGTCCGCGCACCGAAAGGCACCGGGCGCGGTCGTTCGGTTCAAGCTCGAGTTGCCGTCGACGATGCTCTCGGCCAACGCGGCCCCGGCCACGGACGTGGCCGTGTCGCCGGATGGCCTCGCCGTTGCCTACGCGCTGCCCGACTCGACGGGGACGGCGCGGCTGTACGTGCGACCGCTTCGCCAGGGGGCGGCCCGCGTGATCGCCGGCACGGACGGGGCGCAGCAGCCCAGCTTCTCGCCCGACGGGGGTTGGATCGCGTACCTGGTCGGCACGACGATCTGGAAGGTTCGGGTCTCGGGCGGGACGCCGGTGCGCGTCGGTGACGTCCGATCGGTACCGACCGGGGTGACGTGGAGCCGCTCCGGCGTCATCGTCGTGGCGACCGCCAACCACCTCGTCGCTTATCCGCAGGACGGGGGTACGCCGCGGCGGCTGGCCGCCCCGGACTCCGCCGCGGGTGACTTCTTCTTCAGCCAGCCCCGGGCGCTTCCCGACGGAAAGACGGTCCTGTTCTCGATTCAGCCGGCCGGCGGAAGGGGCCAGACCCGACTCGGCGCGGTCTCGCTGCGGACCGGCGCGATTCGGCGGTTCGATCTCCAGCTGACGGACGTGCTCGGGTACGTGGACGGGACCCTGGTGTACGTCTCGCCCTCGGGCGCCCTCACGGGCGTGCCCTTCGATCTCGAGAGCGGTGGCGTCACCGGGAATCCCGTCGGTCTCGGTCCCTTCGTCGCGATAGCGGTGCAGGGGACCAGCCTGGCGGCCCTGTCCCCCACGGGGACGCTGGTGTACCAGCTGGCCGTCGGCGAAGCCGCGCTGGGCTGGGTCGACCTGCACGGCCGGTTCACGCCGCTGTTGTCCAGGCCGCAGGCCTATGCCTACCCGAGGCTCTCCCCGGACGGGAAGCGGATCGCGATGTCGATCGGCGCCGCCGGGCGCTCGGACATCTGGCTCTACGACATCGCCTCGGGCACGCTGACCCGGATCACCAGCTCCGGGACCCAGAACGACCGCCCGGAGTGGAGCCCCGATGGGCGCCGCGTCCTGTACCGTTCCGACCGCAGCGGCCGGCCGGGCATCTGGTGGCAGCCGGCCGACCAGAGCGCGCCGGCGACGCCGTTGCAGGCCAGCGACCAGCACAACGTCTTCGAGGGCGTGATCACGCCGGACGGCCGGTCGCTGGTCTACCAGATGGACGACGGGGGGGCAGACCAGGCCGACATCATGGTCCGGGCGCTCACCGGCGACACGGCGTCCCGGCCCGTGGCGGCCACGCGGTTCGTGGAGACCCAGGCGCGCGTCTCCCCGGACGGGAAGTGGGTCGCGTACGTCACCGACCGGTCGGGAGCGGGGCAGGTCGTCGTGCAGCCGTTCCCGGGACCGGGCGGGCAGGTGCAGGTCTCGGTCTCGGGCGGCGCGGAGCCCGTGTGGTCCCGAGACGGAAGGACGATCTTCTACCGCGACGGGCGACACATCATCGCCGCCTCCGTGAGCACGGACAGCGGGTTCTCCGTCACCGGCCGCACCGAGCTGTTCGCCGATCGCTACGTGTTCGCGCAGGCGCCCCACGCCGACTACGACGTCTCGCTCGACGGCACCCGATTGCTGATGATCCGGAGCGCGCAGACGCCGGACTACGACGTCGTGTACGGGTGGCGCACCGAGCTTCGCGCGCGCATGCGCGGCGCCGGTGGGAGCTGAGGGCATGCGGGTGAGGGCCCATGGCTGACGCCCCGGACCGCCTGGCCGCCGCCCTGGCCGACCGGTACCGCATCGAGCGGGAGCTCGGCGAAGGCGGGATGGCCACGGTCTACCTGGCCGAGGACCTGAAGCACGACCGCAAGGTGGCGATCAAGGTCCTGAAGCCCGAGCTGGCCGCCGTGCTGGGCGCCGACCGGTTCATCCAGGAGATCAAGACCACCGCGTCGCTGCAGCACCCGAACATCCTGCCGCTGTTCGATTCCGGAGCCGCCGACGGCTTCCTGTACTACGTCATGCCCTACGTGGAGGGCGAGTCGCTGCGGGACCGTCTGAACCGGGAGACGCAGCTCGGCGTGGACGAGGCGGTGGGGCTGGTGCGGGAGGTGGCCGACGCCCTCGAGTACGCCCACGAGCACGGGGTGGTGCACCGGGACATCAAGCCCGAGAACATCCTGATCCACGCCGGCCGGCCGATGGTGGCGGACTTCGGGATCGCGCTGGCGGTCTCGGCGGCGGCGGGCGGGCGCATGACGGAGACGGGGCTCAGCCTCGGCACCCCACACTACATGAGCCCCGAGCAGGCGACGGCGGAGCCCGACATCACGGGCCGCTCGGACATCTACTCGCTGGCGAGCGTGCTGTACGAGATGCTGACCGGGGACCCGCCGCACACGGGGGCCTCGGCGCAGCAGATCATCATGAAGATCGTGACCGAGGAGCCGGCGCCGGTCACCAAGCTGCGTCGGTCGGTGCCGCCCAACGTGGCGGCGGCGATCGGGAAGGCGCTGGAGAAGCTGCCGGCGGACCGCTTCGAGAGCGCGCAGGCGTTCGCGGAGGCGCTGGCGGACCCGCACTTCAGGACGGGGAGCCGGGAATCCACGGGAGGTGCGGCAGCGGCCGGTGCGCGTGGTTTCCGGGGGTGGATTCGCAGCCCGTGGTCGTGGGGGACGGTCACGGTAGCCGTGGTCGGGGTGGTGCTGTCGGTCCTCCTGATGCGCGGCGCGGCACCCGCCTCGCCGCCGTGGTTCACGGCCCGGACGTTCGATTCCCGCTCGATCTTCAACGCTCGCTTCATGCCCGACGGGCAGACGATCGTGTTCAGCGGCATGCCCGACGTCGGGATCGTGTCACGCCTGTACGTCATCCGGCCCGACCACCCGGATCCCGTCCCGTTCGGACCGGATTCGGCGCACCTGCTGAACGTTTCGAGCATGGGCCAGCTCGCCATCCTCACGCACGCGAGCTACCTCGGTGGCCATCGCCTGTTCTCGGGTACGCTGGCGACGGTCTCGCTCGGGGGCGAGGCGCCGCACGAGGTGACAACGGGTGTGCGAGAGGCCGATTGGGGCCCGGACGGAAAGACCATGGCCGTGATCCGCGACAGCAGCGGAACGGACCTCCTCGAGTACCCGGTGGGAACGGTCCTCGTCCGGTCCCAGGGCTACCTCTCGGATCCCAGGATCTCGCCCTCGGGAGACGCGGTCGCGTACCTCGAGCACCCCGCGAAGTTCGATGATCGCGGCGCCGCGATCATCGCCGATCGCACGGGCCGCACCCTCGCGCAGTCGGTGGACTTCCAGGGGACCGAGGGTGTCGCGTGGCGGCCGGACGGGAAGGGCATCTTCTACTCGGCCGCCGGGGGAGGAGGTACCGGGGTTGTCAGCTTCGCGCTGCGCGAACTGGACCGGTCCGGACGGGACGGATGGGCCCTTTCCGGTCCGGGCGACCTGACGGTTCAGGACGTCTCCCGCCAGGGTCGTGTTCTGCTGACCGACGATCGCCAGATAGAACGTGTCGTCGGGCGCGGGCCGGGCGCCGCCGAGGAGACGGACATGGGCGTGCGCAATTGGTCGCAGAGGCCGGTGCTCAGCGGGGACGGCCGCTACCTGGCGTACAGCGATGCGGGCTCGATGGGCGGTACCGACTACTCCTTGCTGTGGCGGAAGACGGACGGTTCTCCGCTGGTCCGCCTCGGCGCGGGGACTCCGATGGCCTTGGCCCGCGGCGACGGCCTCGTCCTGGCGGGCCTGCCCACCACTCCGGCAAAGCTCATGCTCTATCCCACCGGTCCGGGCACGGCGCGGCGGCTCGACTCCGGCCAGTTCCAGACGTTGGACCTCGGGACGAGCGGGGACGTCCGGGTGGCCGGGCGTGACACCATCGTCTTCTTCTGCGGAACGGAGCCGCAGCGATCCGAGCGTTGCTACGTCGATTCGCTGTCTCACGCCGCCCCGATCCCGGTGACGCCCCCGGGAACGTCTCAGGCCGTTGTCTCGCCCGACGGCCGCCGCGTGCTGGCCCGGGTCGGGGACAGCGTGGCCATCTACCCCCTGGACGGGGGCGCGCCCCGACGTGCGCTCGGAGTCCGTCCAGGCGATGTCCTGATCCGGTGGAGCCCGGAGGGACGCGAGGTGTGGGTGTGGACGAATGAGAGCTCCGCCTCGAGCCTGGACTTCGCTCGCGTCGATCCCGTCACGGGCGCGCGCGCGACGCTTCTGAGCGTCGTGCCCCGCGAGTTGGGTGGGGTACGTGGCTTCGACCGGCCGACGCTGGCGGATGATCCCCACGTGTACGCCTACAACGAGTTCCTCTACACGTCTCGGCTCTACACCGTGGACGGTTTGCGGTGAGTGACGCCCCCGACCGCCTGGTCGCCGCCCTGGCGGACCGTTACCGCATCGAGCGCGAGCTCGGTGAGGGTGGCATGGCCACGGTCTACCTGGCCGAGGACCTGAAGCACCACCGGCAGGTGGCCATCAAGGTCCTCAAGCCCGATCTGGCCGCCGTCCTGGGCGCCGACCGCTTCGTCCAGGAGATCGCGACGACCGCCTCGCTCCAGCACCCGAACATCCTGCCGCTGTTCGATTCCGGCACGGCCGACGGCTTCCTGTACTACGTGATGCCGTACGTCGAGGGGGAGTCCCTGCGCGACCGGCTGAACCGCGAGAAGCAGCTCCCGGTGCAGGAGGCGGTGGACCTCACCAGTGAGATCGCCGACGCGCTGGACTACGCGCACGAGCACGGGGTCGTGCACCGGGACATCAAGCCCGAGAACATCCTGATCCACGCGGGCCGTCCGATGGTGGCGGACTTCGGGATCGCGCTGGCTGTGAGCGCGGCAGCGGGCGGGCGCATGACGGAGACGGGGCTCAGCCTGGGCACGCCGCACTACATGAGCCCGGAGCAGGCCACGGCGGAGCCAGACATCACGGGCCGCAGCGACATCTACTCGCTGGCGAGCGTGCTGTACGAGATGCTGACGGGGGAGCCGCCGCACCTGGGCGGCTCCGCGCAGCAGATCATCATGAAGATCGTGACCGAGGAGCCGGCGCCGATCACGAAGCTCCGGAAGTCCGTCCCGCCCAACGTGGCGGCGGCGGTGGCGAAAGCGCTGGAGAAGCTGCCGGCGGACCGGTTCGGCAGCGTGAAGGCGTTCGCCGACGCGCTGGCCGACCCGGGGTACCGGTCGAAGGCCGCCTCGACGGAGGCCTCGGTCTTCGGCGCCCGCCGGTGGGGGACCGGCGTCACCCTGGTGGGGTGGCTGCTCTGGGGCCTCACGCTCGCGGTGGGAGGGTGGCTCTGGTCCCGGACCCGGAGCGGTCCCCAGGAGTCCGTGACACGCTACGCGCTCCATCTGTCCGAGCCCGAGGCCGTCACCACCGGCGGTCTGGGTGTCCTGGCCCTCAGTCCCGACGGGAGCCGGATCGCCTACATCGGAGGCGGAGCGACCGGTCCGAAGCAGATCTGGATCCGGAACCGCGACCAGCTTCACGCCCGCCCGGTCCCCGGAACGGAGGGGGCGCGGGATCTTTCCTGGTCGCCGGACGGGCGCCGGCTGGCCTTCCAGACCGCTCCCGGAGCGCTCAAAGTCGTCGCGCTGGATGGCGCCCTGCCGACCGTCGTGACGGATTCACTCTCTGCCGCCGGTGGCGGTACCGCGTGGGCACCGGACGGGGTCGTCTACTCGGCCGGCGGCTTCGGAAGTCTGGGAGGCGCGGGCATCGTGAGTGTCCCCGTGACCGGGGGCGCGCCGACGGTACGCACCCGTCTCGACACCGCGCGACACGAGTTCGCTCACGTCGACCCGGCCGTGCTGCCGAACGACCGGGGGCTGCTGTTCTCCATCTGGTATGGACCGACCCGGCCCAACGATACGGAGATCGCCGTCCTGGACCTGAAGACGGACAAGTACCGGGTCCTCCAGGCCGGACTTCGGGCGCTCTACCTCACCACGGGGGACCTTCTCATCGCGCGGGCCAACGGGTCGCTTGTGGCCGTGCCCTTCGACCAGGACAAGTTGGAGGTCACCGGCCCGGCGGTCCCGATGATCACCGGTGTCGCAGCGGATGCCGGCTACGTGGTGAATTACGATGTCTCGGATGCGGGAACGCTGGTCTACTACGCCGGGGAGCCGCGGAACGTCAAGGAGACGGTTCGTCCGGTCTGGGTCACCCGTGGGGGCGTCGCCACGCCCGTCGACTCTGGCTGGACCTTTGACCGGCCCTTCAATGGTGGGATGAGCCTGTCACCGGACGGCCGCCGACTGGCCGTCGCCATCGCGGGTCGACCGAACTCCGAGATCTGGATCAAGCAGCTGGATCGTGAGCACGGTCCGCTCTCCCGCCTGACGTTCGAAGACTTCCTCAAGTATCGTCCGAGCTGGAGCCCGGACGGCGGGTCCCTGGCCTACCTCGTCGACCCGGGAAACAACAACGCTTCGATCTACGAGAGGCGCGCCGATTTCAGCGGGAAGGCGAAGAAGCTGCTCGGATCCAACAAGGCGCTGGCGGAGGCCCTGTGGTCGCCTGACGGTCACTGGATGGTGGTGCGCACGACCCTGCCCACGCGGGACCTCTACGCCTTCCAGCCGGGTGTGGATACGACCCTCACGCCCATCGTGACGTCGCCGCAGTTCGACGAGCGGGCGGCGACCCTGTCGCCGGACGGGCGGTGGATCGCGTATCAATCGGACGAGTCGGGACGAGACGAGATCTACGTCCGTCCCTTCCCGGGGGCCGAAGGCGGCCGCCGGTGGCAGGTCTCCGCGGCGGGGGGCTCCGAGCCGCTGTGGAGCCACAGCGGGCGGGAGATCTTCTACCGCGCCGGCTCGGGGGAGATGATGGCCGTGCCCGTGACCACGACACCGACGTTCGCTCCCGGGACGCCGCACGCTCTCTTCCCGGCCGGGCAGTATGCGAGTGGTCCCTCTTACCGCGCCTACGACATCTCTCCGGACGACCGACGCTTCCTCATGCTCAGCCCGGTCTCGGACTCCGCAGCGGCCGCGCCGAACCGGCTGGTGGTGGTGGACCATT
>CANPVD010000085.1 GCA_947581615.1 Candidatus Humimonas hydrogenitrophica | reverse complement strand
TCGGCGTGGCCGGTCCGGCGGGCGCACTCTACCGCCATCTCCACCTTCGCAAGGCCTCGCCGCTCAGTCGCCTGCAGCGGGAGATGCTGGCCACCGTGGTCAACGGAAAAGTGGGCGGCGCGCCCTGACTGGGCCTGCATACGGCGGCGGTCCGCCGCCTCACGGGCGATGAGCACCTGAGCCACGAGTTCGCCACGACGTGGCCCGAGTACGATCTGGACCCACGGACCCGGGCCCTGCTCGCCTATGCCAGCAAGCTGACCGAAAATCCGAGCTTCGTGGACGACACCGACATCGAGAAGCTGCGGGGTGTGGACTGGGACGAGGGCGCCATCTGGGAGATCACGGCGCTGGCCTCCTTCTTCAACTTCACGGGCCGGCTCGAGGCCGCCTCCGGACTGCCGCCGGACGAGATCCCGGAAGGCGCCACCCTGGCCGAGGCCGGAGGGACCTGAGAACCAGGAGAGGGTCAAGTGATCGACTCCCACGAGTGCCCCCGCTGTCGAAAGGAGATGGACCCCGGCTACCGGCCGGATTACGGTTACGGCCAGGTGCGCCGAGAGGAGTGGGCCTCCGGCAAACCGCAGCGGAGCTTCTGGTTCGGCGTCAAGACCCGGGACCTGGAGCGACTGCCCGTCGTGACATACCGGTGTCCCGGATGCGGTTACCTGGAGTCCTACGCCCGGCCGGAGTAGGCCTCCGCTACCCGATTCTCCAGCGTGGACGATCCATGAATACCCGACGCCAGTTCCTCATCCGCGCCCCCGTCGGCCTGGCGGGCTTCGTCGCCGCCTGCCGCGGCGGGAAATCCGGGGCCCCCGGCTCCGCCGATGCCGCTGCCGGCGCGGCCGGAGACACGACCCCCGGCGCCACGCCGGCCTTCAACACCTCCTCGGCCGCCGGGCCCGAGGTGTCGGCCGCCACCTTCGCCGAGGCCGAGAAGCTGGCGCGGGTCGAGATGACCGAGGCGCACAGGGAGATGGCGGCCGACAGCTGGCGCACCTCCATGGCCGGGCTCGTGGAGCGGCGCACCGGTCCGCGTGAGCTCGGGCTGGAGGAGACGCTGGCCCCGGCCACCGTGTGGGACCCGGTGCTTCCCGGCATGAAGGTGGGGCCGTCCCGTGACCGCTTCGTGCGGTCCTCCGCCGACCCCGGCCCCCTGCCGGAGAAGGACGAGGACATCGCGTTCGCGCCGGTGTGGCGCCTGTCCCGCTGGATCGAAGGCCGGAAGCTCACCTCGGAGCGGCTCACGCGCATCTACCTGGAGCGCCTGAAGCGCTTCGACCCGAAGCTCCGCTGCGTGATCACGCTCACCGGGGACCACGCGCTCGAGCAGGCGAAGCGGGCCGACCGGGAGATCGCGGCGGGCCGGTACCGGGGGCCGCTGCACGGCATCCCGTGGGGGGCGAAGGACCTGCTCGACACGGCCGGCATCCCCACCACCTACGGAGCCGAGCCCTTCCGGGACCGCGTCGCCGAGGCCGACGCCGCCGTCGTGAGCCGCCTGAACGACGCGGGCGCCGTGCTGGTGGCCAAGCTCAGCATGGGGGCGCTGGCCCTCAACGACATCTGGTTCGGCGGGCAGACCATGAACCCGTGGCTGACCGAGGAGGGCGCCGGCGGCTCCAGCGCCGGGCCGGGCTCGGCCACGGCGGCCGGCCTGGTCGGGTTCGCGATCGGGAGCGAGACGCAGGGGAGCATCATCGATCCCTGCATGCGCTGCGGCGTGGACGGGCTGCGTCCCACCTACGGGAGAGTGCCGCGGACGGGCGCCATGACGCTGTGCTGGACGCTCGACAAGCTGGGTCCGATCGCGCGCGGCGTCGAGGACACGATGCTGGTCCTGCGCGCCATCGGGGGTCCGGACGCCGGGGACCCCGCCAGCCTGCCGGCCCGTCTCGACTACGACGCGGCCGCTCCCGTGAAGGGGCTCAAGGTGGGCTACTTCCCGGCCTGGATGAAGGAGCCGCCGGCCACCGACGTCGACCGGGCGGCTCTCCCGATGCTGCGGAAGCTGGGCCTCGAGCCGGTCGAGGTCTCGATCCCCGACTGGCCCTACGACGGGCTCAACGTGATGCTGTTCGCGGAGGCCGCGGCGGCGTTCGAGGAGCTCACCCTGAGCGGGAAGGTCGACGACATGCGGGCCCAGGTGCCCGATGCCTGGCCCAACCTGTTCCGGCAGTCGCGCTTCCTGTCCGCCGTGGACTTCGTGCAGGCCGACCGGCTGCGGCGGAAGGTGGCGGCCGAGATGGACCGGCTGATGTCGGAGGTCGATCTCCTCCTGGTTCCCTCGCTTCGCGACGAGATGCTGGTGATCTCCAACAACACCGGCCACCCGTCCCTCACCCTGCGCACCGGCTTCGTGGAGGTCTCGAAGGCGAGGAGTGACTGGGCGCCGAACCCCGCCCATCCTCTGCCGACCTTCTCGCCCCCACGGCGGGTGCCCTACGGCGTCACCCTGGTGGGCCGCCTGTTCGACGAGGGGACCCTGGTCCGGGTGGGTCTGGCCATGGAGCGCGCCGCGGGCGTGGCGGACGAGAGGCCGAAGGGGTTCTGAGGATCCGCGTATGAGCCTCTTCTATCGTCTCGCCTATGCGCTCGGAGTCACCCCCTGGGAGAAGGCCACGGACACGCACGGCCATCTCATCGCCCCCCTGCTGTACAGGGAGGAGGCCGGGTGCGAGCTTCCATACGGCCCCGCGCTGGACCTGGGTTGTGGAGCGGGTTACTGGGCGGTGGAGCTGGCGCGCAGGGGCTGGGAGGTGACCGGTATCGACAGCGTTCCCAAGGCCCTGCGCCGGGCGCGCGCGAGGACGAGGGCGGCTGGCGTCGAGGTTCGCTTCGTCCAGGGCGACGTCACCCGGCTCGAGGACGCCGGGGTCGGCTCGGGCTTTCGGTTCCTGTACGACCTCGGGTGCTTCCACGGTCTGACCGACGAGGAGAGGGTCGCCATGGGCCGGGGTGTGAGCGCCGTGGCCGCCCCGGACGCTACGCTGCTGGAGCTGGTCTGGAGGCCGGGCCGGAGGGGGCCCCTTCCCCGCGGAGCGAGCCCCGAGGATCTCGAAGCGGCGTTCGTCGGCTGGAAGGTGATGGGCGACGATCCTCTGGACGCCACGGCGCTGCCCGGACCTCTGCGCGACGCCGACCCCCGATGCTACCGCCTCCGCCGGGTGGCGTGAGGGACGCGAACGTCCGGTTCACCCGCGATCGGGGCTACGGCGACCTGGTGCGTGCGTGTCGGAAGAAGTCGGGGGGCGCGGCGCCGACGACCGGCGAGGGCGCTGGCATGGCGCTGGCAAGCGAGAGCCCCGACAGCGTGGAGCGAGCGTACGCTTTCGGCGCGGCCGGAGCTTAACAGGGAGCGTGACCATGACAGAAGGGAAGATCATCGCCGTCGTGGGAGCGACGGGCGCGCAGGGAGGCGGGCTGGCCCGCGCCATCCTGGACGACCCGAAGGGCGGGTCCCGCGTGCGGGCGCTGACCCGGAAGCCCGACTCGGACCGGGCGAAGGAGCTGGCACGGCTCGGGGCCGAGGTCGTCCAGGCCGACCTCGACGACCTCGCGAGCCTGAAGCGCGCCTTCCGCGGGGCCTACGGCGCCTACTGCGTCACGAACTACTGGGAGCACTTCTCGCCCGAGAAGGAGCTCGCGCAGGCGGCCAACATGGCGGAGGCCGCGAAGGCCGAGGGACTGAAGCACGTGATCTGGTCCACGCTCGAGGACACCCGAAACTGGGTGCCCCTCGACGACGACCGCATGCCCACCCTGATGGAGAAGTACAAGGTGCCCCACTTCGACGCGAAGGGGGAGGCGGACCACCTGTTCACCGACGCCGGCGTGCCGACGACCTTCCTCCTGACATCCTTTTACTGGGACAACTTCATCTACTTCGGCTCGGGCCCCCAGCGCGGCCCGGACGGCAAGCTGGCCCTGACGATGTGCATGGGCGACGCGAAGCTCGCCTCCATGGCGGTCGAGGACATCGGCAAGTGCGCCTATGGCATCTTCAAGGCGGGAGATCGGTACATCGGGAAGACGGTGGGGATCGCCGGCGGACACATCACCGGCGAGGAGTTCGCAGCCGCCCTCACGCGCGTGATCGGCGAGGAGGTCGTCTACAACTCGGTGAGCCCGGAGGTCTACCGCGGCCTCGGCTTCCCGGGCGCCGAAGATCTGGGCAACATGTTCCAGTTCAAGCGCGACTTCAACGACTACTACTGCGGCCGCCGGAGCCTGGAGGAGAGCCGGAAGCTGAACCCGGAGCTGCTTTCCTTCGATGCGTGGCTGGAGAGGTACGGGGACAGGATCCCGATCGAGTAGGCCGGCGGGCGGCCCCCGCCGGCACGCACGCGGGTTCGCGCGGGGGACCGGCGCGAGCGCACGCGTCCCGACGTGCCCGACGAAGGAGAGGACATGGCCATCGATCCGCGCCCGAGCCCGGGCACCCTGTCCGTGTGGGCGGGCGAGCCCGGCCGCCTGGACACGAACGCCACCCAGGTGCCGGTCGTCCACAGCGTCTCATTCGGCTACGACAACCTGGACGAATGGCTGCGCGTGGCGCGGGGCGAGGCGCCCGGACACAACTACGGCCGCAACACCAACCCGACCGTGGCCGCGTTCGAACAGAAGGTCCGTGAGCTGGAGGGCGCCGAGGCGGCCACCAGCGCGGCCACGGGCATGGGGATCATCTCGAGCGCCCTGTACGCGCTGCTGTCCCCCGGCGACCGGGTCGTGTCGATCAAGGACAGCTACGGGGGCACGAACCGGCTGTTCACCGAGTTCCTGCCCCGGTTCGGGATCGAGGTGGCCCTGTGCGATACCACCGACCACGAGGCCATCGAGCGCCAGGTGGCGGCCGGGTGCGAGGTGCTCTACCTGGAGAGCCCCACCAACCCGACGCTGAAAGTGGTGGACGTGGCCCGGCTGGCCGAGGCCGGACACGCGGCGGGGGCCGTCGTGATGGTGGACAACACCTTCGCGACGCCGATCAACCAGACGCCGCTGGAGCTGGGGGCGGACCTGGTCCTGCACAGCGCCACCAAGTTTTTGGGCGGGCACGCGGACGCGCTCGGCGGCGTCGCCTGCGGCGCGAAGGTGACCGTCGACCGGGTCTTCCACTACCGGGAGATCCACGGGGCGTCGCTCCACCCGATGGCCGCCTACCTCCTCCTGCGCGGGATGAAGACGCTGCACCTGCGGGTGGCCCGGCAGAACGACACGGCCCTGCGGGTGGCCCGCTTCCTCGAGTCCCACCCGGCCGTGGCGAGCGTCCACTATCCCGGCCTCGAGTCGTTCGAGGGCCACGCCATCGCCCTCCGGCAGATGCGCGGCTTTGGAGGCGTGCTCGCCTTCGAGCTCCAGGAGTCCAGCCTGGAGGCCGTCGGCGGGGTGCTGTCCCGGCTCCGCTGGGCCCGCCTGGCCGCCAACCTGGGCTCGGTGGAGACGGTGGCGGGTCCGCCGGCGACCACCAGCCATTGCGAGTGCACGCCCGCCGAGCGCGCCGCCATGGGCATCCCGGAGGGCCTCATCCGATACTCCGTGGGAGTCGAGGACGCCGAGGACCTGGTGGCGGACCTGGAGCGGGCGCTCGGAGGGCTCGGTGGGTAGGGGCGGGCGGGCCGTCGGAGATGACGTGCGCCGCCACGCGAGCGATTCGAGAGAAGAGGTGGAGATGCGGCGCGATGGCTGGATGCCGGCGATCATGACCCTGGGGCTGGCGGCGGCCCTCCTCGGGTGCGGAGGGCAGGGCGCCCGGAACGAGGCTGGCGCCGCGCGCGCCGACACGCGCCCGGACACGCCGGGGGTCGACTCCGACTCGGCCTACGCGGCGCTCCAGCGTCGGGGCTCCTCGCCGATGGCCATGGGCGTGGACCAGTACACCTCGGCGCACCGCTTCGACGACCTCCCCGACGGCGGACGCATCGAGCTCCAGCGGGAGGTCGAGGACCCGGCCGGCGTCGAGCGCATCCGGGAGCACCTGCGTCACATCGCGGCCGCCTTCGCCGCCGGGGACTTCCGGATCCCCGCCTTCGTGCACGACCGCGCGGATGTGCCGGGCACGGACGTGATGACCGCGAAGCGAGCGGCGATTCGCTACGAGTTCGAGACGCTGCCGCGGGGCGCCGCCGTGCGGATCTCCACCAGCGATCCGGAGGCGGTCCAGGCGATCCACCGCTTCCTGGCCTTCCAGCGAGGAGACCACCACGCGGCCGGTCACGCCATGGGAGGCCACGCCGCGGGAGCGCACGCCACGGCCGACTCCACCTGAGAGGCGCTCCATCCATCCGCCGCTCCATCACCCGGGGCATCGTCCGTTCGATCGTGCTGGCGTTTCCCGCGGCCGCGCTGGTGGGTCTCGTGTACCGCTTTCCGGTGCCGATGGCCGGCTACGTTCGCGGCCCGCGAGCCCTGTTGTAGGCTCCCATCGCGGTCTTCTTCTATCTGATGTTCGGTGGCGTGATCGTCCTCGTGGTGGTCGGAGCGCTGGCGGGATGGGTGGCGTTCGCGGTGGGGCGTACCAGGCCCGCGCTGACCCCCCGCATGGAGTGGCTGCTTCCGTGGCTGCTTCCGGGCGTGGTCGCGGTGGGAGGCCCGGTGCTCCTCTCGATTCTCGAGTCGATCGTCGGGCCCTGGTAGGACCGACGGGCGCGGCGAGCCTCGTGCCGGGCTCGACAGGTGGGGCCTGACCGGATCCGGGCGGCGTGGACCCCGGCGCTCCGCGAGGTGGACTAGATCCGGCCCGCCTCCACCGCGCTCCGCGCCTGCTCGAGCCGCTCGGGCGTCCCGATCTCGAACCAGGGCGCGCCGGTGACGTCGTGGGGCCGGATCGAGGCGCCGCGGGCGGCCAGCTCCAGGTAGGCGTCCACGATCGAGAACACGGGGTCGGACCCGCCTCCTTCCCGCGTGTGCTCGTCGCCCCTCTCCGCCTGAACCTCGATGGCACCAGCCGCTTCCCCCAGGATTCCCGGCAGCTCAGCGGAGGCGACGTGCACCCCGGCGAAGGCACGCGCCACCACCTCGCCTCGCGCCTCGCGCACGGGCTCGTCCTCCCGGCCCATGAGTCCCGTCTCGTCGAACAGGAGACGGCGCGAGGAGGGGCGGTCCTGGACCGCCAGGGTGGCCAGGGCGCCCGAGCCGCGATGGGCCGCGAGGAGGGCGCCGAGGTCGAGGCCCGTGAGCACGTCCACGTTGTGGACGAGGACGGGGCGGTCCCCGTTGAACAGCGGCGCGGCCCGGAGGAGCCCGCCGCCCGTCTCGAGCGGGCGCTCGGGCTCGCGCGACAGGAGGAGCAGGGGGCCGGGGCCCGCGCCGCCGGTCCGGAGCTTCGGGGAGATCTCGCGCAGGTAGGCCTCGACGCGGTCGGCGAACGGGTGCGCGTTCACGACGATCCGCCCAGCTCCGACCTCGGCCAGGCGCCGGAGCACGTGGCCGAGGGCGGGCTCGCCGCCGACCTCGACCAGCGCCTTGGGCAGCCGCTCCGTCAGGGGCCGCAGCCGGGTGCCGAGACCGGCTGCGAACACCATGGCGTCGGGCCGGTCGGCCAGGCTCACCCGCCCGCCGCCCCGCCGTTGGGCCAGAAGGGCCGCTCCCGGTGGGTGACGTCCACGGTCACCTCCGGGAAGCGCTCGCCGATCGCGCCGCGGAGGCGCTCGGCCAGGTACACGGAGCGGTGCTGGCCACCCGTGCACCCGAAGGCCACGGCCAGGTCGGTGAAGCCGCGGGCCCGGTAGCGGGCCACCTGCTCGGCGACCAGCGCGGCGGCGTGCTCGAAGAAGGCTCCGCAGGCCGGCTCGGCCTCCAGGTAGTCCCCCACCGCCTGGTCCAGCCCGGTGAGGTCCATGAAGGCCTCCTCCCGGCCGGGGTTGGGCAGGGCCCGGCAGTCGAACACGAAGCCGCCGCCGTGTCCGGCGGGATCGGACGGATATCCGCGCCGGTAGCTGAAGCTGGTGACGTGCACCGTCAGGCCGCTCCGGCGCCGCTCCGCGGCGCTCTCCGTGCTCCACCGCTCGGCGATCCTGGCCAGGACGGCCTCGAGCTCCGGCGTCTCCACGGGTAGGCCGTCCGCCAGGATGCCGGCCACGTTGCGAGCCGCGTAGGGCACGCTCTCCAGGAAGCGGGGCTTGGCCTCGTAAAAGCCCCGATACCCGTAGGCTCCCATCGCCTGCATGAGCCGGACGAGCACGAAGCCCGGAAACAGCTCCAGGAAGGCGCTCCGGTCCATGGGCTCGAGGGCCGCCCTCGCATCCAGGTAACGATCCACGAGCTCCGCCCGGAAGGCGGCGGGGAGGTCGGCCTTGGCGTCGAAGAGCAGCGAGGCGAGGTCGTACTGCGGGGCGCCGCGTCGCCCGCCCTGGAAGTCGATGAACCAGGGCTCGCCCTCCCGGAGCATCACGTTACGCGACTGGAAGTCCCGGTAGAGGAAGTGGTCGGCCGGGGCACGCAGGACGAAGGCCGTGAGCGTGCGGAAGTCCCGTTCGAGCCGCGCCTCGTGGAAAGGGACGTGCGCCAGCTTGAGGAAGTGGTACTTGAAGTAATTCAGGTCCCACAGGATGGACTGCCGGTCGAAGGCCCGGTGGGGATAGGCCAGCCGGTAGTTCGCCACCCGATGGCCCTCCACCTGGAAGCGCGGCAGCCAGTCGACCACCCGCCGGTAGGTCTCGCGGATCTCCGCGGGGAGCGACGGTCCGCCGGCGCCGCCGGTGCTCGCGGCTTCGTCGGACCCGGTCGTGCGGGCCCGCTCGCGGGCCGCGCGCAGCGCGTCGAACAGGGTCACGTCGCCCAGGTCCTCCTCCAGCCACACGCCCGAATCCAGGTCCGCCGCCAGGATGTCGGGAACGGGAAGGCCGGCTTCCCGAAAGGCGCGGGCGTAGGCGACGAAGGCCCGGTTCTCCTCGCGCTCGGGTCCGTAGCCCCCGACGACCCCCCACCCGTCCGGCCCGATCAGCCTCACGTAGGTGCGGGCCGATCCGTCGCCCGCCAGCGTGGTGACGGTGACGGGGTCCGACCCGAAGTGGGATCGAAACAGACGGATGATCCGGTCGTGCATCACGGCTGGCAGGATACGCCGAAGGCGTGTCTCCGTACAGGCGGCGGCATCGGGGGTATTCCCAAATTAGGTCGACCAAACTAAGTTGTTCGACTCCACTGTCCCGCCGCGGAGTGCGGACGGGATCGTTCCATCCCACCAGGAGGTCTGAATGTCCCGCTCTCGCTCCCGGCGCCTGACGGCGCCACCCGGCTCCACCCGCGTCCGCCCCAGGTGGGGCGTGCTCGTCGCCGCCCTGCTCGCCTGTCTCCTCGCCCCGGGGGTTCGGGCGCAGGAGTCCGGCGCGGGGCAGGCGCTCACCGTGACCTCCTCGTCGAAGGAGGCCGTCCAGCACTTCTGGATGGCCTGGGACGAGCTCAACAACGTCAATCCGGCCGGAGCGGTCCCGCACCTCCAGCACGCCATGTCCCTGGATCCGAACTTCGGCCTCGCACACGTGCTGTACGGGTTCGGAGCGCCGGGCCTCAGTCCGGACGAAAGGAACGGGGAGGTCGATCGCGGCATGGAAATGCTGAAGGACGCTCCCGCCCAGGAGATGTTCCTCGCGCTGTCGTGGAGGGAATGGAACGCCGGGAGGCGTTCAGGCGCGATCGCGGCCACCCACGCCGCGGCCGAACTCGCGCCGGGCGACGCGCGGCTGGCGTTCCAGCTCGCGCAGCTCACCGCGCCGGGCTCCCCGGGTAGCGACCAGATCGCGAACATGCGGACGATCGTGCAGGACCATCCGGACTTCGCTCCTGCCTACAACAACCTGGCCTACGCCTCCTGGGCGGCCGGCGACCACGACGGAGCCCTCGCGGCGGTCCGCAAGTACACCGAGCTGCGATCGGACCATCCCAACCCGCACGACTCGTACGCCGAGCTCCTGCAGTGGAACGGACAGTACGATCAGGCGGCCGCCGAGTACCGGAAGGCCCTGGAGATCGATCCGTCCTTCTACGAGGCCTCGATGGGGCTGGCCGAGCTGAGCTGGCTGGCCGGCAAGCACGAGGAGGCCCGAAGCCACATCAAGGACGCCCTCGCCACGGCTCCGCAGGGGACGCCGCGGGTCCAGGTGGAGCGCGCCCTGGCCCACGCTTACCTGATGGACGGCAAGTCCGGGGAGGCGATGTCGGGGTTGAACGCGGCGGCTCGTGACGCCGAGGCGTCCGGGAACAAGGACCTGGCCGCGGCGATCCACCACGAGCTGGCGGTGGCCGATGCCATGCTCGACAAGGGCAAGGGCATCGACGACCACCTGTCGGTGGCGGCTGCCCTCGGCGGCGCCGACACGCCGGGCCACCAGGCCTGGACCGCGCTGGCCTACTCGAGCGCCAATCGATCCGACGCGGGCGCCGCCCTCGACCGGCTGCAGAAGACGGGGGCGGGGAACGCCGGACTCCTGAGCTTCGTGCGCACCGGTCGCGCCATGATGCTCCACAACGCCGGGCAGCACGAGGAGGCTCTGACGGTCCTGGGAGAGCCCGGGGATGACATGGGACGGTCCGTGGAGGCCACGTGCCTCAAGTCCACGAAGCGGGGCACCGAGGCCAGGAAGATGAAGGCGGACCTCACGGGGAACCCGAACTTCAGCTTCTACGACGCGGTGCGCAGCCTTGCCGTCCTCCGCATGAGCAAGGTCTGAACGGAGCCAGGGAACGCCGGACGGACGCGTCCGGGTCGGAGGAGGCCGGGCCCCCGGGGCCCGGCCTCCCTCCGTTCAGTCCTCGTCCGCGCAGAGCTTCATCGCCAGCTTCGCGCTGGTGTCGATGTGGCCCCGGTATATCCCCGGCGTGTTGAACGGCCGAGTCCCTGGCGTACGTCCCGGCCCCGCGGGCCGGACCCGTCCGACCCGGGCTCATCGTAAGCGGGGCTCGGCACCGGGACGAGGGTCGGCGCGAGCTGCCGGGCCGCGACGAAAAAATCCGGCGTCACCGGGCCCGGAAGACGGCCCGCGTCTTGCCCGGGCGAAGGACGGAGCACCCGTGGTGCTCGGATGGGGCCCGGCCGCGATCCCGGCCACCGGGGCGGTCTCGCCGCGTGCCGCCCCGTTCCTCCCGCTCCCCTGTCATGGCGGGCATACGCACGGTGCGTAATCTACCGTCGCTGCGAGTGTCATGGCGCTCTCGGCCCCCGTGGCCCCGGTGAGCGGGTCCATCGCGGTCCTCGGAGCGGGCGTAGCGGGACTGGCGGCCGCGGCCGAGCTGGCGCGCGCGGGCCGCGAGGTGGTCGTCCTCGAGGCCCGGGAACGCGTGGGTGGGCGCATCCACACCCTGAGGCCCCCGGGGGACGGGCGGCCCGTCGAGCTGGGAGCCGAGTTCATCCACGGCGAGCCGCCGTCCCTCCTGTCCCTGGCGCAGACGGCCGGAGTCGCCGTCGAGGAGAGCACCGGCGACTTCCGCGAGCTCGAACGGGACCGGCTCCGCCTGCCCGCCGCGGGCGGCTCGGGCGCCGAAGCGCTCTTCGACCGGCTCGGGGAGGCCCTCGAAGGAGAGTCGGTGGCCGATTTCGCCGCGCGGGCCCTGGGCGGCCAGGGTCACGCCGCAGCGCGGCGACGTGCGCTGGCGTTCGTGGAAGGGTTCCATGCCGCGGACGCCCGGTGGGTCTCCGCCCGCTCCCTGATCGGCGCCGGTCCCGAGGAGGCCGAGCGCAGCTTCCGCCTCCCCGAGGGCTACGATGCCTTGCCCCGGTGGCTCTGCGCGATGGCCGAAGGCTCGGGAGCCGAGTTCGTGCTCGGCTCCCCCGTGACCCGGATCGACTGGGAGCGCGGGTCGGTCACCGTGCAGTCCGGAGGGCGACCCTACCGGGCCGCACGCGTCCTGGTGACCCTGCCGCTCGGCGTGCTCCACGCGCCCTCCGGGGTTCCGGGAGCCGTCCGCCTCGAACCGGAGCCTTCCCGCGCGCGCCGGGCTCTGGAGCGGCTGGCCATGGGCTCGGCGTGCCGTGTAGTCCTGCGCCTCGAGCCCCCCCTGCCCGCGCAGCTGCCGGGCTTCGTCATAGGTCTGGGCGGCGACTTCCCGGTGTGGTGGACCGGGCCCGGGCGAGGCACCGGGACGGAGGGCGTGCAGCTCACCGGGTGGACCGGGGGGCCGTCCGCGCGTCAGCTGGCGGGCCGACGGGAGGAGTACGTGGTGGAGCGCGCCCTCGACTCGCTGGCGACGCTGCCGGGGATGGAGCGCGAGGCGATGGAGAGCCGCCTGACCGGGGCGTGGACGCACGACTGGCAGTCCGATCCCTACGCCCGGGGCGCCTACAGCTACGTCCCGGTGGGCGGCCTCAATGCGGCGGAGATCCTGGCCGAGCCCGTCGAGGACACCCTGTTCTTCGCGGGGGAGGCGCTCGCGGCTGGCCCCGGGCGTGGTACGGTGCACGGGGCCCTGGACAGTGGCCGCCGGGCGGCGCGCAGGATCCTCGACGCCGGGGCGAGCTGAGGGCCGACCGGCGCCGCACCCCGGGGGCGCCGCGTCGGCCGGGTGCTCGTCACCGCCCACCGCTTCCGGCCGGGGGCCCGAGCTTCCCGACCACGCTCGCCAGGAGCTTCTTCGGGTCGTAGAGGCGGCCGGCCTTCATCACGAGTCGCACGTTTCGGGTGCTCCGGATGTCCTCGAGCGGGTTTCCCTCCACGACCACCAGGTCGGCCCACTTCCCGGGCTCGATCGTGCCCAGCTTGTCCGACACGTTGATGCCCCTCGCACCGCCCAGGGTGGCGGCCCGAAGGGTGGCGGCGGGCGGCACGCCGCAGCGCACGTAGGCCTCCAACTCGCGGTGATAGCCGAAGCCGGGCAGGAACTCTCCCCAGCTCGGATGATCGGTGCCGACCCCGAGCCGGCCGCCGCCGTGATAGTAGGCATCGAGGAGCGCGCACTTGGCGCGGTAGATGCTGTCGAACGCGGCGATTCCGGGCCGCGGATGGGCTTTCACCCAGGCCTGGACCTCTGGCGTGAAGAAGCGGCGCTCGTCGGTCCAGTAGTCGAACAGCGAGTCCCGGTGCGGGGCGAAGTATCCGTACGCGGTGAGGGTGGCGTCGAAGGTCACGCCGTGGCGGCGGAAGAGCGCGACCTCCTCCATGTAGCCCGGAGTGGCCGGCGTCATGCGAGCCAGGGACGCGTACGCGGTGCGGGTCGCCGGGAAGGCGTCCCCGCCGATGAAGTGCTCGACCCGGTCGATCCCCATGAGCACCGCGTCCCGCGGGTTCACGACGTCGTGGTAGCCGGAGCCCAGGTGGCCGGTGACCGTGAGCCCGTGAAGGTGGGCACGCTCGATGAGCCACCGGAGGTGCTCGGCGTCGATGATCTTGGCCTTGAAGCCGCGGGCGCCGTGCTCGGCCCAGTAGTCGACCTCGGCGTCGAGCGAGTCGCGGTCGATCGCCTTCGGGTCCCAGCCCGGTCGCGCGTAGCCGAAGTAGGGACCCGAGTCGTAGATGCGGGGGCCGGCTTCCTCGCCCCGGTCGATGCGCTCGCGCAGCCGCATCATCCCGACCGGATCGTACTCCCCCGCCGGAAAGGTCGAGGTCACGCCGTTGGCCAGGTACACGGTGGGCTCGACCAGGAACTCCTCGGTGCGCTTCCGGCCCATGAGCTGGACGTTGTAGTGCGCGTGCAGGTCGAAGAAGCCCGGCAGGATCGTCTCGTCGTCGGAGAGCGTCACCACCCGCGCCCGCGCGAGATCCAGGTCCGGGGCGCTGTCGTCGACCACGAGGAAGATGCCGTCGCGCACCACGATGCCGTGGTTGCGGACGCGCGCGTGGCCGGTCCCGTCGAACAGCCACCCGCCCCGGATCACCATGGGCGGGTCCTGGGCGCGCCCGGACCGAGGAGCCGCCGCGGCGAGCACGGTCGCGGCGAACAGGATGGTTCCGAGCGACGCCGCCACGGATGGGGACGCGGGAGACGGGTGGAAACGTGGCCGGGCTTCTCGCATGGCAGCCGCTCCGGTGCAGGATCGAGGCAGGGTCTGGACCCACCGTAGGGTCCTTTCCGCCTTCCGGCCAGACCCGGGCGCGGCCCGCCGAGCCGCCGGGCTAGCCCCCCGCGTTGCCGGGTCCGCCGCGCCCGGCACATGTTGACGGTCGCCGTGCCGTCGTCGATCGGGCGGCGGCTGCCGGCGAGCCCGCTTCACCGGAGGCACGGATGCGACCCCGACTCGGCACGCTGCTCGTCCTGCCGCTCCTCGTACTCGGAACCTCCTTCCCGCGCGGAGCTCCGGCCGCGGCCATGCTCGGGGCCGGACTGGATCGCCCGGCCCCGGTCCGCGATACCACCGGCTATCCCGGCGGACCGGCGCGGGGCTGGCTGGTGATCGTGGGCGGCAATCTCCACGATCCCGCCATCATCCGCCGCTTTCTGGAGCTGGCCGGCGGGCCCGACGCACCCCTCGTCATGATTCCGACCGCCTCGGAGGGAGACCAGTTCGGCCTCTCCTTCCCCGGCCTTCAAAAATTCCGGGACGCCGGTGCCACGAACATGGTCCTCCTCCACACACGGGACCGGGCGGTGGCCAACACGGACAGCTTCGTCGCGCCGCTCCGGCACGCGCGGGGGGTGTGGTTCTTCGGCGGCCGGCAGTGGCGGCTGGCGGACGCTTACCTGGGAACGAAGACCGAGGCGGCGATCGACTCGGTCCTGGCGCGCGGCGGCGTGGTGGGCGGTTCTTCCGCCGGCGCCACGATCCAGGGGTCCTTCCTGGTCAGGGGCGACACGAAGACGAATACGATCATGATGGGAGACCACCAGAAGGGGTTCGGCCTCCTGCCCGGCGTGGCGATCGACCAGCACGTCCTCGTCCGGAACCGGGAGTTCGACCTCGTTCCGGTCATCGAGAAGCACCCGGACCTGCTCGGCATCGGGCTCGACGAGAACACGGCCATCGTGGTCCACGGGAGCCGCTTCCAGGTGATCGGCCGGAGCTACGTGGCGATCTACGACCCCACGCGTCGGCTCGACTCGGGCGGACGCTTCTACTTCCTTCGGGTGGGAGACAGTTACGATCTGACCACGCGGACGGCGTACCGTCCGATCCAGGTGGAGCGTCCGCTGGGGCGGGTCGAGCAGGAGGGGTGGGGATCGGACTCGGCCGACGGGGGATGAGCCCCCCGGCCGGCCGGGCCGATCGTTCGGGTCCGTGTGCGGCCGTAGGTGCTCAGCCGCTCGTGCAGGACAGCGTGGCCGTGAAGTCGGCGTCCGCCGTCTGGTTCGACGTCACGTCCACCTGTGACGGCGACGGGGTGGAGGTCACGCTCAGGCGGTCGCCGTTCGAGAAGCTGAAGCTCGACATCGCGCCCAGCGTGTAGCCGTCCTTCGGCAGGTCCTGGATCGCGTACGTCCCGTCGGACGTGCCCGCCCCGGACTTCACGTAGGCCGCCCCGTCCGAGTCGGTCGTGCTCCGGGCGGTGGCCTGCGGGATGAAGAACTTCGTGTAGAAGTCCGCCTTCGTGATGGAGTGCCCGCCGCACTGCAGCGGGAAGGCGCCGGTGGCGGAGTCGGACGCGGCCCTCACGGTGATGCCACCGGCGATCTTGCCGGTGTCGGTGGACTCGTCGCTCCCCACGAGAACGGGCTGCAGCGACACGTTGCCCGCCGCGGTGGCCCGGACGCTCCGCGCCAGGTCGAAGTCGACGAGCAGCGTGTTGGATCCCGACGCTGCGTCGAACGAGCCGCCCGCCAGGTGCACCTTCACGCCCGCGTCGCCGCCGCACACGGGGCACTCCAGGGTCGCCGAGACCGAGGCGCTCGCCCCGGGGAGGGTGAGGCCCGCGCTCGTCCCGTACACGGTCCCGTCCTGCATCTCGACGGCGGCGTCGCCCAGGACGACGTACACGTCCGAATAGGAGCCGGCGTCCACGTCGGCCGCCGACACCAGCGTCGCCCGATCTCCGCCCGTGAGCGACGTGAGCCGAATCATCCCCGACGAGGAGCTGGTCAGGTCGACCCGTCCGCTCGGGCCCATGGCGTACACCTTCGCCACGGACACCCAGGCAGATTTCACGCTCCCCGAGGCGTCGTGCATCTTCACCGTCAGGCTGGCCTGTCCCGGCCCGGTGCCGCTGCTGCACGCCGACACCGCCAGGACTCCGCCGGCGAGGATCGCTCCGATGGTACCACGATTCCAACCACGTTCGTTCGAGAAAATGCCACACCTCCATGCTGTCGTCTCGATTCGATCTCGCTTCGTGCGCTTGACGAGACGCCCTGGCGGGCCGTCACATGGAGCGGCTAGCGATCCTCCCTTCCCCCGGCACGCGGGAGCGGCCCATGCAGGTGACGTCCTTCGAGATGGAGCGCTGGCAGTCGCTCCACGAGCACGCGGTCCGGCTCAACCTCTCCGAGAGCGGCGTGCATCCGCTGTCGGTCGCCGAGCTGGCGGGGATCGCGGGGGTCGATCCCGGCCCGGTGCGACTCGGCTACACGCAGACGAACGGCTCGCGGCGGCTCCGTGAGCGGATCGCCGCCCTGTACCCGGGCGCGGGGCCAGACAACATCCTGGTGACCACCGGAGGCGCGGAGGCCAACTTCCTGGCCACGTGGGCCCACGTGCAGCCCGGGGATCGCGTCGCGATCGTGGTTCCCACCTATGGCCAGACGCCGGGGTTGGCCCCGGCTTTCGGGGGCGAGGTGCGGAACATCCCGCTCGTGGAAGCCAGCGGATGGCAGCCGGAGCCGGGGTCGGCCGAGGCCGCCGTCGGCCGGGAGGCGACCCTCGTGGTGGTCACCAACCCCAACAATCCCACGGGTGCCGTCCTGGCGGAAGAGGCGATCGAGGAGATCGTCCGCGCCGCGGCCGAAGCGGGGGCGTGGATCCTGTCCGACGAGGTGTACGCGGGCGCGGAGGTCGAGGGGGAGCGCACGCCGAGCCTGTGGGGCCGGTGCGATCGGGTCCTGATCACCGGCTCCCTGTCCAAGGCCTACGGGCTGCCCGGCCTCCGGATCGGCTGGCTGGTGGGCCCCGAGGCCGAGATCGAGCGGCTGTGGGGCTACAAGGACTACACGACCATCGGTCCCTCCGCCCTCTCCGACCACCTCGCCGCCGCCGCCCTGGAACCGGGGGCGCTCGCCGTCATCCTCGAGCGGACCCGTCGCATCGTGCGGGCCAACCTGGACGTGATGGAGGCGTGGGTGGGCGGCTCGGAGGGACGTCTCACGTGGCGGCCGCCCGACGCCGGCGCCATCGGCTTCGTGGGCTACTCTGCCGATGTGGGCTCCTCGGAGCTGGCCGAGCGGCTGCGTGCGGAGGACGGGGTGCTGGTCGTGCCCGGGGACCAGTTCGGCCTGGACGGTTACCTGCGCGTGGGCTTCGGCATCGAGCGCGGTCCCCTGGAGGCCGCCCTCGAGCTGGTCTCGGCGCGCCTGGAGGCGCTCGGAGCGGGCTGAGGCCGGGTCGCTCCCCGGAACGACCCGGCAGAAAGCGGACGTGGAGGCCTCGGCCGGCGTGGTCCGATTGGTCCGCCCCGCGGTGTCCGCTTACATTCGGCACGACCATGCTTCGACTTCACCCGTACACCTACCATCGCCCCTCGACGGTGAGCGAGGCGCTCACGCTGCTCGCCGAGCACGCCGGCGATGTCATGCCCATCGCGGGCGGCACCGATCTCGTCCCCAACATGAAGCACAGGCTGTTCACGCCGGGTCACCTGGTCGCCCTCAAGGGCGTCGAGGAGCTGCACGGCATCGAGGCGACGGGGGACGGCGGGCTCCGGATCGGGGCATGCGAGACCCTGGATGCGGTCGCGTCCGACCCGGTGGTGGGAGAGCGCTACCCCGCGCTGGCCCGTGCCTGCGCCGAGATCTCGGGTCCCCAGCTCCGACGCATGGGCACGATCGGCGGAAACCTGTGCCTGGACACGCGCTGCACGTATTACAACCAGACCTTCTTCTGGCGGAAGGCGCTGGGTTTCTGTCTCAAGAAGGAGGGCCAGACCTGCCACGTGGTGCCGGGCGGCACCCGCTGCGTGGCGGCTCACTCGGCGGACACGCCCCCCATGCTCATGGTGCTGGGCGCCGCGGCCGAGATCGCGGGCTCCGATGGTCGGCGCACGCTCCCGGTGGAGGAGTTCTTCACGTCGGACGGGGTGTGGAATCGGCGCATGGAGCCGGGCGAGCTCGTTACGGCCATCCTCCTCCCGCGCCCCGCCGCCGGGACGCGGACGTCGTTCCAGAAGCTTCGTCAGCGCCAGGCCATCGACTTCCCCATTCTCAACCTGGCCGTGGCGGTCACGCTGGATGAGGGAGGCGTGATCCGTGAGCTGCGCATGGTCGCATCGGCCATGAACTCCTATCCGCGGCTCATCGGGCGCGTCCAGGACGCCGCCATCGGGAACCGGCTCACCCCGTCCGTCATCGACGCGGTGGCCGAGCAGGCCTACCGGCAGTGCCACCCGCTGGAGAACCTGGTGGTGGACAAGGAATGGCGGCGCGCGATGGTCCCGGTGCTGGTCCGCCAGGCCCTCGGCGAGATCGCCGCGTGAGCCGGTGAGGCGGCGCGCCGGGCCCGCCCGGGCGCCGGCGATCCTGGCGGCCGCGGCGATGGCGCTGGCGGCCTTCGTTGCCCCGATCGTCCCGGCACGCGCACAGGCGCCGGCTCCCGCACGCTCGCCCGACCCGGCGGCGGCCGCGCTCGCGCCGGGGCCGACCGCATCGGACAGCTCGGACGGCGCCGGCCGCCCCTCCCTGTTCCGGACGTCCGACCTGGCCTACGCCGGCGTCGTCTTCGGCGGCGTCCTCCTGATCGAGCCTCTGGAGGGGTTCGAGCGCAGCGTCCGGGCCCACACGCCGTCCGATCCCACCGGCTTCGACAGGACGTTCGTGGACGCGGGGGACGTGGCCGGGAGCCCGTACCTGGACCTGGGGCTGGCGCTGGCCGCCTGGGGAGGGGGCAAGGTCGCGGGCAGCCCCGGAATCGAGAAGGCCGGGCTGGACGCGGTGGAGACGCTGGTGGCGGCCGACGCAGTGGTGCTGGGCGGGAAGATCCTCCTGGGCCGCCGTCGCCCGTACGCGACCAGCGACCCCGACCAGTTCTCGCCCCTGGCCTTTCACGAGGTGAACCAGTCCTACCCGTCGGGACACGCGGTCCGCGCCTTCGCCCTGGCCGCCGTCGCGGTGGCCGACTTTCCGGATCAGCGCTGGGTGCCGTGGGTGGCGTGGCCCGCGGCTGCGGCGACGGCCGCCAGCCGGGTCGTGGGCCGGGACCACTGGGTCACCGACGTGGTGGGCGGGGCGGCGCTCGGCATCCTGAGCACCCGGGTGATCCTGCGCCTCGACGCACGGAGGGGCCGCGGCGGCTCCTCCTCGGGGCGCCGCGCCCCCTCCTTCGCGCTGCTCCCGGTGCCCGGAGGCGCCGGGGCCGTGCTGGACCTGCCCCTGCGCTAGGCCCCGCCTCCGAACACTCCCAGGATCGACCGGGCGAAGTCCACGACCGACTGGATCGCGTCCACCAGGCTCCTGAGCGCCTGGCGGTCCTGGTCGGTGAGGGCAGAGCCGTCCGGCTTCGTGAAGGTGGGCTGGCTCACCGTGCCGCCGATGAGGATCACGGTGGAGCCCCGGTAGTCGACCTTGCCGTCCAGCGTCCCGTCACCGGCCACCGTCACGTCCACGACGGCCGTGTCGGAGCCCTGCGTCACGGCGAGCTTCAGGGATTCCGAGGTGGCCTGCCCGCTCGAGACGTCGAAGCTGCCGTCGCCGTCCAGCGTCAGCGTGATGCCGCCCGAAGCGAGCTCGTAGTGCGTGGTGCCCGTGACCGTCGACGATCCCGCCGGAAGCGAGACCTGCTGCGACAGGGTGAAGTCGAGCCGGTTCGTTCCGTCGGTGATGTGTCCGCCGGCGCTCGCGGAGAGCTGCGTATCCCCGGACAGGACGATCGAGCCCTCCACCGTGTAGTCCGCCAGGGTGATGTCCGAGGAGCCGGCCGTGTTCACGACCTTCACGCCGAGCAGGAGTCCGCTGGTGCTCGTGCTCTGGTCGGTGAGCTCGATGTAGCCGAGCTCGTTCAGGGGCAGCGCGGGCTTCTTCGTCACCGGGTCGACGGCGTAGTAGACGAAGCGGATCCCGTTCGAGGGGGCGCCGGCCCGGCTCGCGTCCACTTCGTAGGCGCCGGTCGACGCGTCCCACACGAGGGTGGATCCCATGAGGCTGTCGGGCAGCAGAAGGCTGAGCCGCGGGGCGGGCACCTCGCTGGAACCTCCCACGCCGCCCAGCTCGCGCGTCATGGCGCGCACCTGGCCGAGGTCCAGGGTGGGCCGCAGCCCGTCGCCGAGGAAGAACCCGGCGACCGAGGGCAGGCCCGAGCCCCCCGAGAGCGCCCCGGACACGAGCGCGAGGGAGGGGGCCAGATTCGGATCGGACCCGGATGTGGACGTCACGGTGCTGGCCTTCTGGGCCGTGGCCTGCGCGTCGAACGCCGGCGAGCCGCCGGGCCCCGTGGCCGACTCGCTGCACGCCGACAGCGCCACAGCGGCCGCGAGGACGGTGCCGCGACGGAGGAACGAACGCGGATCGTTCACTGAAGTCATCTCCTGCCAGGGTGGTTCGTCGGCATGTCCCGCAACTTTCCCGCGGGGGGACGCGCGGTGTGGGCGCCCCCGTGCGGGGGGCGGCACCGGTGCGCATCGAGCAAGACGCGCACCGGGCGCCCCGTGTGGTCGTAAGAGGCTGCCATGACATCGCTTAGATGGGTCGTGACGGGCCCATGGAGTCCCTACGGGCCTGCCATTCCTGCACAGGTCGAGGCATCGTGCAAGACGCCGGGAGCGCTGCCCGCGGGCTCCCGAGCGGCGGTGTCGATCACGCCGCCCGCCGGCCCGGCCGCTGGTCCGAAAGCTGCGTCCCTGCCTACCCGCGTCCCATACGGTGACCCTGGGTCAGGGCAGCGACGTCGGCGGTCGTCCGCCGCCGGCCTCCACCCGGGTCGCCCATCCCCCAGAAGGAGGCGATCATGGCAGGTTTCACCCTTCCCGACCTTCCCTACGACTTCGACGCGCTCGAGCCGTACATCGATGCCCGCACCATGGAGATCCACCACGATAAGCACCACGCGGGCTACACGAACAAGCTGAACGCGGCCCTCGAGGGACACGAAGCGCTGGCGTCCAGGTCGATCGAGGAGATCCTGCGCGGCATCGACGGCGTGCCGGAAGAGATCCGCACGGCCGTGCGGAACAACGGGGGCGGGTACGCCAACCACTCCCTGTTCTGGACGGTCATGTCGCCGGATGGAGGCGGGGAGCCCGAGGGCGACCTCGCCGGCGCCATCGCCGACAGGTTCGGCTCCTTCGCCCAGCTCAAGGAGACCTTCTCGAGCACCGCGTCCGGCCGGTTCGGGAGCGGCTGGGGCTGGCTGGCGCTGGACGACGGTGGCGACCTGCACGTGTACTCGACGGCGAACCAGGACAGCCCGTACATGCGGGGGCACACGCCCATCCTGGGGCTGGACGTGTGGGAGCACGCCTACTACCTGCACTATCAGAACCGCCGCGGCGACTACGTCTCCAACTGGTGGAACGTGGTCGACTGGGCGCAGGTCGCGAAGAACTTCGAGGAGTCCCGCTAGCGACCCCCGGGAGCCCGGGCCGGATGCCCCGACCTAGGCCCCGAAGCTGATCCCGAGGTCCCGGGCGGTGGCCACGAGCTCGCCGTCCGGGTCCACGAACTTCCGCTCGCGCAGGGCCTCGTCCAGGGTGACCGGCTTCACGTGGTCCCCGACGAGGCCCACCGCGCATCCGAAGTGGCCCGCGGCCACGCAATCCACGGCCGCGGTCCCGAACCGCAGCGAAAGCAGGCGGTCGTAGGCGTTGGGAGAACCGCCGCGCTGCAGGTGGCCCAGCGTCAGGGCCCGCGTCTCCTTCCCGGTCGCGTCGGCCAGCTCGATGGCGATGCGCTCGCCGATGCCGCCCAGCCGGACCTGCTCCTCGCGCCCCGCGCGCACGGTCTTGGTGACCATCGGCCCGCCCACCGGGTGCGCTCCCTCGGCCACGCACACGATGCTGAAGTGGCGGTCCTGGGCCTCGCGGGCCCGGATCTTCTCGCACACGCGCTCGATCGTGTACGGGATCTCGGGGATGAGGATGACGTCGGCGGTTCCGGCAAGGCCGCTGTACAGGGCGATCCAGCCCGAGTGGCGACCCATGACCTCCACCACCATGACGCGCTGGTGGCTCTCGGCGGTCGAGTGGAGCTTGTCGAGAGCGTCGGTCGCCGTGTCCACGGCGGTGAGGAAGCCGAAGCTCAAGTCCGTGTAAGCCAGGTCGTTGTCGATCGTCTTCGGCACGCCGACCACCGGCAGGCCGCACTCGGAAAGGTCCCGGGCGATCCCGAGGCTGCCATCTCCACCGATCGCGATGAGCGCGTCCAGCCCGTGACCGCGGAAAGCCCGCAGGAACTCGGCCGAGCGGTCGTGCGTGCGCTGCTCCCCTTCCTCGCCGCGCTCCGGCCAGGCGAACGGGTTGCCGCGGTTCGTCGTGCCCAGGATGGTACCGCCCTCGTGCGTGATGCCCCGAACCCTGTCGTCGTCCAGCCGCACCAGCCCATTCTGGTCACCCTCCAGCAGCCCGCCGTAGCCGCGCTCGATCCCATACACCTCCCATCCGCGCCGCAAGGCAGCGAGCACGACGGCCCGGATCACGGCGTTGAGACCCGGGGCGTCGCCCCCTCCCGTATTGATCGCGATCCTCCGAATCGGCGAAGAGGAATCGGCCATCGTCCGCTCCTTTCACGTGGCGCGTGGTGCTGGATTCCGCGGCGACGCGGTACCCCAGCCGTGTGGGGATTCTTACACGGCCGTGCCGCGACATGGTAACCTTCTTGCACGTTTCGCTCCGGTCGATGGGCCGTCCCGCGGCGAGCGCGCGGACGGCCGCCCCGATGTCCACGTTCGGTCGGCGCGACGAAGGAGACCAGCCCGCATGACCCCCATCAAGCACCTGCTGTTCGGGGAGTCCGGAGAGGACGAGCCCGGAGTGCCCGAGCACGAGGATCCCGTCGAGCGTCTCCACCAGCTTCGCCGCGGGACGGAGGCGGCGGTCGCCTCTCTCCCGGACGAGCACCAGGCCCTGGGCCGCCGGGCGCTGGAGGCGGTTCGGTCACTCGAGACCTCCGTGGCGCGGGACGGGGAGCGCGCTCCAGGGGCGGCGAGCCGGGCCTCGAGCCGCGTGGCGCGCCTGCACTTCGACCTGGTTCGCCTGGCGGTCGGCGAGGAAGCGCCCGAGCTCGACCTGGACGAGGCGATCCGGGGCCTCGAGTCGGCGGACCGTGGCCCGGTCACCGACTCGTGACGGCCGCCTACCTGCGGACGGTCCTGTTCGACCTTGACGGGACGCTCATCGACTCGGCAGACCTCATCCTGGACTCCTTCCGCCACACGATGCGCGTGCACCTGGGCCGAGAGCTGCCGGATGCCGCGTGGCTGCGCACCATGGGGCAGCCCCTCGAGGCGCAGTTCCTGGACTTCGCGCGGAGCCCCGAAGAGGCCGAGGCGATGCTCGCGACCTACCTGGAGCACAACGCGGCCATGCACGATCGGCTGCTGCGCTCCTTCCCGGGCATGCGGGAGTACGTGGAGGGGCTGGTAGGCCGCGGATTCAGGCTCGGCATCGTGACCAGCAAGCGCCGCGAGGGGACTTTGCGTGGCCTGGAGCTGTGCGGTTTCGAGGTCGAGTGGTTCACGGCCGTGGTGACGGCCTCGGACGTCGAGCGCTTCAAGCCGGACCCCGAGCCGGTACGCCGCGCCCTGGAGGCCGCCGCCGAGGGGGAGGCGGGCCGCTCCCTGTTCGTGGGCGACAGCGTGCACGACCTGCGCGCGGGGCGGGCGGCGGGCACGCGCACCGGCGCCGCGCTGTGGGGGCCCTATAGCCGCGAGGAACTCGCGCCCGCCGCGCCCGACCACTGGCTGGAGGGGCTGCAGGCGCTGGACGCGGTGCTGGAGCGCGGCGACGAGTGAAGACGGGATTCCGGGTCGGCCGCAGGTCCGGCCTGGAGTAAAGCGGTCACGTAAAGCGCTTGAAGCGAGCCGGCACGGAGGGCGCCCGCGCGCGGTTGGCCGGTCAGCCGGCCGCGACCGTGGCCTCCTCACGCGAGGCCTCGTCCTCGGCGCCGCCGTCCCGGAACACCAGCTGCCCGTCCTCGCGTCCCACTCCCCGGAAGACCTTCGGGACGACCTCGTCCAGGGAGTGGACCAGGCTGAAGGTCACCTGTTCCCGCACCTGCTCCGGCAGGTCCTCCAGGTCGCCCTCGTTGGACGCCGGCAGGAGGATGTGCCGGATGCCCGCCCGGTAGGCGCCCAACACCTTCTCCTTGAGCCCCCCGATAGGAAGGACGCGGCCGGTGAGGGTGATCTCGCCCGTCATGGCCACGTCCGAGCGCACCGGGTGCTCGCCCAGGGCGCTGATCAGGGACACGGCCATGGCGATGCCGGCCGACGGCCCTTCCTTCTGCACCGCGCCGGCGGGGACGTGCACGTGCACCTCGTGGTCGCGAAGCCGCTCCTCAGGGATACGGAGCTCCGAGGCGTGGCTCCGAGCCCAGGTGAGGGCGGCACGGGCGCTCTCCTTCATGACGTCGCCGAGCTGCCCCGTGAGGACCAGGTTCTCGTTGCCGCGGGTGACGCTGGTCTCGACCAGCATGATGTCGCCGCCCGCGGGCGTGTAGTACATGCCGGTGGCCACGCCCACCGTGTCCTCCTCGAGCTTCTCCTCGGGATGGACCTTGGGCTGGCCCAGGAACTCCCGCAGCTCCTCCCGGGTGACCCGGACGTGGTCCGCTTCGCCCGCCGCGATCTTCCGCGCCGCCTTGCGAGCCACCGTCCCCAGCTCCCGCTCCAGGTTCCGGACACCCGCCTCGCGGGTGTAGCTGGCGATCGTCTCGCGGATGGCGTCGTCCTCCAGGTCCAGCTGCTCGTCGGTGAGGCCCGACTGGCGCACCTGCCGGGGGAGAAGGTAGCGGCGGGCGATCTGGAGCTTCTCCGCCTCCGTGTAGCCACGGAACTCGATGGCCTCCATCCGGTCCTGCAGAGGTCCCGGGATCTGTCCGAGCACGTTGGCCGTGGCGATGAACAGGACGTCCGACAGGTCGAAGGGGACGCCCAGGTAGTGATCCACGAACGCGTCGTTCTGGGCCGGGTCCAAAACCTCCATGAGCGCCGCGGAAGGATCGCCCTGGAAGGAGACACCCAGCTTGTCGACCTCGTCGAGCAGGAAGACCGGGTTCTTGGTGCCGGCCCGCTTCATCCCCTCGATGATCCGGCCCGGCATGGCGCCGACGTACGTCCGCCGGTGGCCGCGGATGTCGGCCTCGTCGCGGGCCCCGCCCAGCGACACGCGCACGTACTCGCGGCCCATGGCCTCGGCGATGGACTTGGCGATCGAGGTCTTTCCCACGCCCGGAGGACCCACGAACAGGAGGATCGAGCCGGTGCGGTCATCATCCTGGCCTTCACGCGACTGCGATGCTTGCGCAGCGGTCTCCGGCTGCTCCGGAACGCCCGTCCCGCCGGTCTCAGGCTCCGCGGCCTGGCCCTCCGCCGGTTCCCCGGCTCCGGCGGCCCCGGCTCCGGCGCCCTCCGGCGGCGCCTCCTCCTCCGCGGCGGCCTCCTCCTGGCGCAGCTGCTGGAGCTTGCGCACGGCCAGGAAGTCCAGCACGCGCTCCTTGACGTCCTCGAGGCCGTAGTGGTCGCGATCCAGGATCTCCTGGGCCCGCTTGAGGTCCAGGCGGTCCAGCGTCCGCTCGTTCCACGGCAGGTCGACCACCGTCTCCAGGTAGGTGCGGATCACCTGCGCCTCGGCCGACTCCCGGTTGACCCGCTCCAGGCGACGGAGCTCCCGCTCCACCTCCTTGCGGGCCTCCTCGGAAAGGTCGAGCTGCTCCAGCCGCTCGCGCAGGTCCGCGATCTCCTGGGCCTCGGTGTCCTCGCCCAGCTCTTGCTGGATCGCCTTCATCTGCTCGCGCAGGAAGACTTCGCGCTGGCGCTCCCCGAGCTCCTCCTGAACCTTGCTCCGAATCTGCTCCTGCGCCTCCATGACCCCGATCTGGCGCTGCAGGTGGACGAGAAGCTTCCGGAGCCGATCCTCGACCGACAGCGTCTCGAGGAGCGCCTGCTTCTCGTCGACGTCCAGCTCGGTGTAGAAGGTGACGAGGTCGGCGAGCTCGCTGGGCGAAGAGACGCTGCCCAGCAGGTGATTGACGATCTCAGAGGGCACGCCGCGCAGCCGGCTGAGCTCGGTGGCCCGCTCCCGGACCTCGCGGTACAGGGCTGTGAACGCCGATTCCTCCGGGTCGAGCGGGGGCATGTCCATGAGGCGCCGGCACACCACCTCGATGAGGCCGTCGCGCTCGACGTACTGGAGCGCGGCGGCACGCGCCTCACCCTGGATCACCATCTGGATGCCGCCCGGCACCCGCTGCATCTGCGCGATCCGGCAGATGGTCCCCACGCGGTGCAGGATCGTCGGCACCGGCTCCTCGACTTCGGAGTCCTTCTGGGCCACGGCGAACACGAGCTTCTCGCCCTCCAGGGCGGACTCCACCCCGCTCAGGGTCTTCTCCCGGCCGGCGGCGATCGGGGCCGCCACGGCCGGAAACACGACGGTGCCGCGCAGCGGGAGGACAGGGAGCCTCAGGCGCGCCTCCGGCGAGAGCTCCAGGGGCGAACCCGATGGCGCTCCCTGCGACCCGGCATCCTCCCCCGACCCGGACGCGCTCTCCGGTCCCGTGGGGATGAACACGATCTGCTGCTTCTCGTCGCCTGTCGGATCCATGTCGCTCCGGCCTCGCGGCCCGTTGACGGAGTGGTCGAGCTCGTCGCGGCCCCTCGCACGGCTCGCTCGCCGTGCGACAGGCGGACCCAACGGGTGCACGTTCCGCGCCGTGCGAGGTCGGCCGCCGTTCCGGCGAGTGCGCCTTTCTGGCGCATCCAGCCGGGGGCCCGGCCCGAGGCTCCGCCAACACGGCACACCGGGTGCCCATCGGGTCACCAGCGGGACATCGACGGGGCCGAAGCCGCGGTGGACGGAGGGCGACGGGTTCACGATCGCGAGGGAAATGCGGGCCGCACCACCCGAACCTCGACCGCCCGAAGCGGTATGTGTACGTTCCTTCGGGGAGTGCCCGGCACGCTCCACTCACGGATCGCGGCCGTCAGGGCCCGATTCCATCGAACGTACGCGCGCTCGAGGCAGGCAGGCGAGTGAGCACTGAAGAGACCTACTTCCGCCGCGGGCTCGGCCTCAAGGACGAGATCCAGCCGCTCCTCGAGTCCGAGTACGGTAGCGCTCTGGTGAGCCTCATCCAGGCGCGGGGCCACCGCCTGGACGTGGGGCGTCTCCACTTCCGGCTGGCCGAGAGCTTCGGCTTCTGCTACGGCGTGGACCGGGCCGTCGAATACGCCTACGAGACGCGTCGGAAGTTTCCCGACCGGCACATCTTCCTCGTGGGCGAGATCATCCACAACCCGCACGTGAACCGCCAGCTCCGCGACATGGGGATCGAGTTCCTCTACCCCGACGACGACGGCCGTTTCGAGTTCGGGCGGGTGGGCGCCGACGACGTGGTCATCCTGCCGGCCTTCGGGGTGGGCATCGAGGACTTCGAGCGCCTGCGAGCCATGGACTGTGTGGTGGTGGACACCACGTGCGGATCCGTCCTCCTCGTGTGGAAGCGGGTGGAGAGCTACGCGCGGGACGGTTTCACCGCCATCATCCACGGCAAGCACTACCACGAGGAGACGCGCGCCACCAGCTCCCAGGTTCGCAAGTACCCGGAGGGAAGGTACCTGGTCGTCCGGGACATGGACGAGGCAGACCTCGTGTGCTCCTACATCCGGGGAGAGGGCGACCGCGAGACCTTCCTGGAGCGCTTTCGGGGCAAGCACTCACGGGGCTTCGACCCGGACCGGGACCTGGAGCGGGTGGGGGTGGCCAACCAGACCACGATGGTGGCCTCCGAGTCGCTGGCCATCGCCGACCGGCTGCACACGGCGATGGTGGAGCGCTGGGGAGAGACCGAGGGGGCGAAGCGGTTCCGGAGCTTCGACACGATCTGCTCCGCCACCCAGGACCGGCAGGATGCCGTCCAGAGATTGATGGTCGTGCCGCCCCACCTGATGGTGGTGATTGGCGGCTACAACTCGAGCAACACCAATCACCTGGCGCACCTGTGCGCTCAGAGCACGTGCACCTTCCACATCGAGGATGCCGCCTGCATCGAGCCCGGGCAAGCCACGATCCGGCACAAGGAGATCATGGGCCAGGCGCTCCTCACGACGCCTGGATGGCTGCCCGAGGGCGACGTGGAGATCGGGCTCACCGCGGGGGCTTCCACGCCGAACAGCAAGATCGGCGAGACGGTGGAGCGGATCCTCCGCCAGGCCGGGTACGACCCGGCGACCGTTCTTCAGGAGGCGGAGGTCGCGGGCTCCTGATCGTCGGCGTCCGCGCCCAGCGCCTCCGCGCCGACCTCGGTGTCGGCGGAGGCTTCGCGCCCGGCAGTCGCCCTCTCACCCGCCGGGTCGGGCTCGGCCGCCGGACCGGCCGCCGCCGGACCCGCGCGCGATCCCCAGTCCTTCACACGCAGGTCGACCTCCACACCGCCCATGACGGCCGCGATCCCGTTGTAGAAGATCGCCGCCACGGCCCCGAAGAAGCCTCCGATGAAGCCGTATACGGCCGGGAACAGCAGGAGGATCCATGCGCCCAGCCGATCCAGGCCGGTCTGCTCGGCGGCCGGGACCAGGTGGAGGCGGTCGAGGACGAACAGCGCACCGCCGATGAGGAGGCCCACGAGTCCGTACAGGAGGAGGGCCATCAGAAAGACCGTGCGGGCCCGGATGCGCCGGACGCGGACCCTCACGAGACCCCCGGAAGGCTGATCAGTCGCTCGACGGCGCGCATGTTGTCCTCGATCGTATTGTAGAAGTGGGGTGAGAAGCGGACGAGGTCCGGGCGGTGGTCGACGATGATCCCGGCTCGGGCCAGGTGCTCGACCGCCGCCGCCGGCCGGGGGTGATGCACGAGCACGATGGCCGAGCGTCGGTCCTTGGAGGGCGCCACGTGCGGCTCGAAGCCCGCCTCCCGCAGGCGATCGAGGAGGTCCTCGGCCAGGGCCGCGTTCCTCCGGCGGATGGCCTCGACGCCGATCTCCTCGATGACCTCGAGGCCTCCGGCCGCCGTGAAGGCGGCACCGGTGGCCGGCGTCCCCAGCTCGAAGCGGCGCGCATCCGGCCGGGCATCGGCCGCGCGCGGGTCGAAGGCGAACGGCTCCCTGACGCCGAACCAACTCAGCGGACCGGCGGCGAGGCGCTCGGCGAGGCCGGGGCGGACGTACAGGTACGCGATCCCGGGGCCGCCCAGCAGCCACTTGAGCCCGCCCGAGAGCAGGAAGTCCACGTCCAGCGCCGGTGCGTCGATCGGGATCTGGCCGTTGGATTGGTAGGCGTCGAGGAGGAAGAGGGCGCCGCGCTCGTGAGCGAGCCGGGCCAGCGCCGCCACGTCCTGGATCGCGCCGGTGGTGAAGAACACGTGCGAGGTGGCGACGAGGGCGGTGCGATCGTCGATGGCCTCCTCCCAGGCTTCGAGGGGCACCTCGAGCCCGTCGGGGCTCTCCAGGACCACGGTCTCGACGCCCCGCTCCCGTCGCCCGAGGAACTGGTAGAGGAGCGTGGGGAAGTCCAGCTCGCAGGTGACCACGCGGGGTCGACGCTCGAAATCGAGCGCGTCGGCCACCATCGTCAGCCCGGCCGAGATGCTGGGTACGAGGGCGATGCGGTCGGCCGCGGCGCCGACGGTGCGCCCGAAGGCGGCGCGAACCTCGTCGAGGCGATCCAGCCACAGCTCGTACCACGCGGAGGCTCCGAGCTCCATCCATTCCCGCTCGAAGCGCCGACGCTCGCGCAGGGATCGGAAGCCGAGCGCACCGAGCGAGTTGGAGTTCAGGTACACCTTGCTCCGGAGGATGGGAAACTCGGACCGATACCGCTCGGCCAGCTCCGCGCCGGTGGCGGAGGCTTCGGGGCCCGGCTTATCGTGGAGGCTCATGACTCAGGACGACAATCTCGGACCTCTCCTGGACCTCGAGCAAGCCGCCGAGCTCGAGGAGAGGGACCGGGCCAGGCCGATCCCGGGCGGCGAGCCCGAGTGTCCCGCGTGCGGTGCCCCCATGGTGCGTCGCGTGGAGCGCCATCCGTACCCGCGGGGCGGAAGCTCTCCCTTCCGGGTTCGGCTGGTGTGCACGGCGGAGGACTGCCGCCGGTGGACGGTCTACGATTGGTGAGGCCGCGGCCCCGGAGCCGGGTCGGGGCCCGGGACCGGGGGCCGGCCTCAGCGACGGGCCACCTCGAACTCCTGCGCCCGGAAGCGCTCGCCGTTCACGTCTCGGCTGCGCTCGGAGGCCAGGTATACGAACACGTCGGTGACCTCGTCGGGCGTGGCCACCGTGCCCGGGTCCTCCTCGGGATAGGCGGCGGCGCGCATCTCCGTTCGCATGGCCCCGGGGTCGACCGTGTTCACCCGTACACCGCTCCCGTCCAGCTCTCCCGCGAGGATCTCGGTGAGCGCCTCCAGCCCGTTCTTGGAGACGCAATACGCGCCCCAGCGCGGCCGACCGTGGTCTCCCACGCCCGAGGAGATGTTGACGATCGAGCCGCGCGAGCCTCGCAGCGCGGGCAGCGCGGCACGGATGCACAGGAAGGGACCCGTGAGGTTCACCTCGATCGTTCGACGCCAGACGTCGTCGTCGAAGGCTTCGATCGTGACCCTCTGCCCCAGGATGGAGGCGTTGTTCACCAGCACGTCGACGCGGCCCAGCCCCTCCAGCGTGGCCGCGACCCAGCGCTCCACCCCGGCCCGGTCGGTGACGTCGGTCTCCACGGCCACGCAGCCGGCGCCGAGCTCGCGGACCTCGGCCTCGATGCGGCGGAGGTCGTCCCCTCCCCGGGCGCACAGGGAGACGGCGGCCCCCTCCCGGGCGAAGCGACGGGCCAGGGCCGCTCCGAGGCCCTTCGAAGCCCCGGAGATCATGGCTACGCGGTCCTCGAGTTCCTTCACGCGGCTCTCCTCGCGGTCTGTGTGCGTGTGGTGCGGGTGGCGCCTGAGGTGAACAAGATCCGGGCCAGAGCATGAGCGGGCGAGGGCCGCGCTCGGATGCGCTGGCGCGCCGGCTGGCGCGGGTGGAGTCCCGCAACGTGACCTGGCTCGGTGACGCGTTCCCCGTGTTCTGGGAGCGCGCCTCCGGCTGCCGGGTCGTGGACGTGGACGGTGGAGAGTACATCGACCTGACGGCCGGGTTCGCCGTAGCGGCATGCGGCCACCGGCACCCGCGGGTGGTGGACGCGATCCGGGAGCAGGCCGGCCGCCTGGTGCACGGGATGGGCGATGTCCACCCGCCCGCGGTGAAAGTGGAGCTCCTGGAGCGGCTGGCCGGGCTCCTCCCGTACGAGGAGCCCCGGGTCATCCTCGGGGTCACGGGGTCGGACGCGGTCGAGGCCGCCCTCAAGACGGCGGCGCTGGCCACCGGCCGGTCCGGGGTCGTGGCGTTCACGGGCGCGTACCACGGCCTCGGCTACGGCGCCCTCTCGGTCACCGACGGGTCGCTGTTCCGGGCGCCGTTCGAGGCGCAGCTCAACCCCGCCGTGCTCCGGGCCCCGTTCCCGAACCCGTACCGGCCGCCGGCCGGCCTCCCGCGCGGCCCCGCAGCCGGACCCGCGGCCCTCGAGGCGCTGGATGCCCTCCTGGACGGACCCGGGGGCGAGGAGGTGGGCGCGGTCATCCTGGAGCCGATCCAGGGAAGGGGCGGCGAAGTGGTACCTCCGCCCGGCTTCCTCGCGGGAGTCCGCGACCGCTGCCGGGAGCGAGGACTGGTCCTGGTGGCCGACGAGATCTACACCGGCTTCGGCCGCACCGGCTCGCGGTTCGCGGCCGGGGCGGAGGCGGTCGTGCCCGATCTCCTGTGCGTGGGGAAGGCCCTGTCGGGCGGGATGCCGATCTCGGCGTGCGCCGGTCCGGCTGGACTGATGGACGCGTGGCCGGCCTCGGGCGGAGAGGCCATCCACACCTCCACCTACCTGGGCCATCCGCTGGCGTGCGCCGCGGCGATCGCCAGCCTGGACGTCCTCGAGGAGGAGAATCTGGCCCGACGCGCCCGGGATGTCGGGACCCGCTGGCTGGCCGCGCTGGGGGACCTGGCGGAAGTTCATGCGTGCGTGGGTGACGTACGGGGCCGCGGCCTGGCCATCGGGATCGACCTGGTGCGCGACCGGCGCACGCGCGAGCCCCACCCCGAGCTGGCGCGCCGGGTCATGAGGGGAGCGCTGGGCGAGGGGTGGCTCGTGCTGGCCGGCGGTCCGGACGGGAACGTCCTTTCGCTCACGCCTCCCCTCGTCATCGATGAGGATCTCCTGGTCGAGGCCACGGCGATGCTGGACCGCGTCCTGGCACGAACCGGTTTCTGATCCGGGCAGTCTCCGGCTACATTGAACCGGGTCCGGCACGGGCACGGCGGCGCCGGGAACCGCCGCCCGGCCGGTCGCCCGTCACGGGCGGCAAGGCGAGGCGGCGAAAGGAGCCACACCCGATGGCGCAGGCGGAGCTCACGGTCACGGTCCAGGGGACTCCCAACCCCAACGCGGCCAAGTTCACGCTGAATCGCTCGCTCCCCGATCAGGGGAGCCGGTCGTACTTCGGCGTCGGTGAGGCCGGGGACGACGCGCTGGCCGCGTGCCTGTTCGACGTCGAGGGCGTCCGCGCGCTGTTCATGGTGGACAACTTCATCACCGTCACCAAGATGGACGACGCGCGCTGGGACGACCTGGTCGAGCCCATCGAGGCCGCCATCCGCGAGGTGCTGGAGGAGACCGGAGCCTGACCGGCTGTCGGAGCGACGGCTCCCGACCCTCGCCTCACGCCCCGTCGTCGGCCCGGTCCCCCCGTGCTTCCGCGTCGCGGCCCTCCCCGTCCAGCGCGGCCGGCAGTCCCTCCCGGTAGGTCGGGTAGCGCAACTCCACGCCGAGCTCCTCTCGCATCCTCCGGTTGGAGACCCGCTTGCTGCCCAGCTTCCGGGCCAGGCGATCCGGCCCGTAGGCGGCGCGCGTCTCCTCGAGCGTCAGGGTGCGCAGCTCCAGGCCGCACCGCTCGGCCACCAGGCGCGCGAAGGCGTCGGAGAGATGGGGCTCGTCGTCGACCAGGTCGTAGATCCGGCCGTTCTCTCCCCGGCGCCAGATGGCCACGAGCCCCTCGACCAGGTCGTCGACGTGGATGCGGTTCGACCACGCCTCCACGCCGTCGACGGCGCGGTAGCGGCCCTCCCGGATCGCCTCGCGCAGAATGCGGCCCGGCCCGTAGATGCCCCCGATGCGGGCGATCCGGGGCCGGGCGTCGAAGGTCCATCCGGCCTGCAGCACGCGCCGCTCGGTGGCCAGCCGGGCGCGTCCCGCCGGCGAATCGGGCCGGGGCAGGGTGGAGGCGTCCACGATCTCGCCGCCCCGATCTCCGTATACCGACGTGCTGCTCGCGTACACGAAAGCCTCGAGGGGCGCGCGGCCCAGGACGCGAAGCAGGGCCTCGATCTCGGCTCCGGGATCCTCCCCGATCGGCGGGGCCAGATAGAACACGACGTCGGGCGACTCCCGGCCCAGGACTCGGGTCGCACCGGGCTGGCCGAGGTCGAGCAGCCGCGCCTCGATTCCGGCCCCCCGGAGCTCCGGCACGCGGTCGGGGCTTCGGGTCGTGCCCATCACCCGGTGGCCCTCGGAACCCAGACGTCGACCGAGCCGCAGGCCGGTGTAGCCGCAACCGACGATGAGCGCCTCAGCCATCGATCGGCCCTCGACCGCCCGTGGTGATCCGCTCCAGGAACTCGCGCACGATCCGATAGGTGAGGCCCCAGATCGTGCGGCCCTCGTACTCGATGGCCGGGAAGACGCGCAGCGCTCCCTCGCGCTCGAGCCTCAGGGTGGAGCGCCGCCCGGGCGCGCGGAGCGCGCGGACCGGCACCCACACGTGCCCGGCCAGCTCCGCGTTCTCGACCACCGAGCCGGGAGCACCAGCCCAGCCCACGAACGGGGTGACGGCGATGGACGGCAGGCGGTGGCTCCGCGGATGGACATCGTCCAGCCGGCCGAGGAGCGCGCTCCGCTCGAGCACGAGCCCCGTTTCCTCGCCCAGCTCCCGGAGCGCGGTGGCCGCCATGTCGGGATCCGCCGGATCGTGGCGGCCGCCGGGAAGGGCCATGTGGCCCGACCAGGGGTCGCCCTCGATCTCGGCCCGCTGGACGAACAGACCCTCGAGTTCGTCCACGGTCGCGACCGGCCCGGGCGGACGGAGGAGGAGCACGACCGCGGCGCGCGATCCGATGTCGGCGTCCTCGACCCGCCGGGGGTGACGCAGGCCGAGCCGGTGTTCGAGACCGGCTCGGACCGCGGCCGCCGGGCCCGACTCCGGCGCCCCCGAGCTCACCGCCCGCGCCCTCTGCCCGCCGCCGCCCGCTCCTCCAGCTCGGCCAGCAGGGTCAGGTAGCTCCGGTAACGGCTGTCGACCACCTGGCCCCGGTCCACGGCCCGGCGCACGGCGCACCCGGGCTCGCTCCGGTGCAGGCAGTCCCCGAACCGGCACTCGTGCAGCAGGGGGCGCAACTCGGGGAAGGCGTGCGACAGCGCCGGCGCGGGGACGTCCGGCAGCCCCGCGTACTGGAGTCCCGGCGTGTCGCCCAGGTAACTACCGCCCGGGGCCGGGTACAGGTGGGCGGCCACCGTCGTGTGGCGCCCGCGCCCCGTGCGCTCGCTCACCGATCCCACGCGGAGCTCCACCTCGGGGACCAGGGCGTTGAGCAAGCTGGACTTGCCGGTTCCGGAGGGTCCGGCCAGGACGGTGACCCGGCCCGCGATGGCGGCGGCCAGCTCGCGGAGCCCGGCCCCCGTCCGCACGCTGGCGGGCCGGATCTCGTAGCCGGCCCCGCGGGCCGGTTCGAAGGGCGCCAGCGGATCGCCCGGGACGGCCTCCGGGGCCAGGTCCATCTTGTTGACCACCACGAGCGCCTCCAGGTCGCTGAGCTCGGCCAGCACGAGGAGGCGGTCCAGCAGGTTCGTGTCGGGGTCCGGGCGCGCTGCCGCGAATACGACGGCCACCCGGTCCAGGTTGGCGGCGATCACCTGGATCCCGCGGCCGTGGGAGGGGTGCCGGGCGAGGCGGCTGCGTCGCGGGAGGCGCTCGACGATGCGCGCGCTGCCGTCCTCGAGCCGCTCCACCAGGACCCGATCCCCGGCTACCACGCGATCCCGGGGCCCCTGGCGCAGGCGTCCGGCCAGCACGCACTCGAGCCGCTCCGCGCCGTGCTCGACCAGGTAGGTTCCGGCGATCACGCCGAGCACCCGGTCTCCCGTCGGCCGCCCTTCGCTCACCGGGACACGCGCCCTCCGTATGGGTCGACGGGAAGGCGCACCGGAGGCCTAGGCGCCGCCGCCCGCCGGGTCCCGGGGTCCGGCGGCGCCTTCCGCGCCGAGCAGCTCCTCAAGGCAGTTGAATCCCAGGAGGGCGCACTTGATCCGGACGGGAAAGCGCGCCACGCCGGCCAGGGCCCGCAGGTCCCCGAGGTCGGCATCCTCGGAGAGGCCGCGCTCGCCGTGCATGAGCTGGGTGAACTTGCCGGCCAGCTCCAGGGCCTCGTCCAGGCTGCGCCCCTCGAGCTCGCGGGTCATCATCGAGGCCGCGGCCTGGCTGATCGAACAGCCGCGTCCCTCGAAGCGCGCCCGGTCGATTCGGTCCCCCGACACCTCGAGCTGAAGCTCGATGACGTCCCCGCACAGCGGGTTGTTCATGGTGATCGAGTGAGTCGCTCCCTCCAGCGGTCCCTTGTTCCGGGGTCGCCGGTAGTGGTCCAGGATGACTTCCTGGTAGAGGGAGCTGAGGGATTCGGGGATGGCCCGGTTCGGGGCATGCTTCGATTCGGAATCGCTCATCGGGAGGCTTCGCTCGGGGAAGAGGAGGTTCAGGCCCGCGGCGCGTCGCCCACGCCGCCGAACATCTCCGCCGCAACGCGCAGACCGTCGATCAAGGCGTCGATCTCGTCGCGGGTGTTGTACAGGTAGAGGCTGGCCCGGGCCGTGGCGGTCACGCCCAGATGCTCCATGAGGGGCTGGTTGCAGTGATGTCCCGCGCGGATGGCGATCCCCTGGTGGTCGAGGATCGTGGCCAGGTCGTGTGCGTGAATGTCGCCGTACTCGAAGGACAGCACGCCGGTGCGGCCGTGGCGGGGTCCGTAGATTCGGAGCCCGTCGATCGCGTCGAGCCGCTCGATGGCGTAGGTCGTCAGCGACGCCTCGTGGGCGTGGATCCGGTCCAGGCCCACGTCGTCCAGGTAGCGGATCGCCTCCCCCAGGCCCACGGCCCCGGCGATGTGGGGCGTGCCCGCCTCGAACTTGTGGGGGACCGCGGCCCACGTGGACCCCTCCAGCCGAACGGAGGCGATCATCTCGCCTCCGCCCTGATAGGGTGGCATGGCCGCCAGGAGCTCGGTCCGTCCCCACAGGACGCCGATACCGGTCGGTCCGCACATCTTGTGGCCACTGAACGCGTAGAAATCGCAGCCCAGCTCCTCCACGTCGATCGGGAGGTGGGGCGCCGCCTGGGCTCCGTCGACCAGGCAGAGCGCCCCGACGTCGTGTGACAGCCCGGCGATCCGTTCCACCGGGTTCACGACTCCGAGCGTGTTGGAGACGTGCGTGACCGCCACCATCCGGGTGCGCGGCCCGAGCAGGCGCTCCAGGTCCTCCAGGTCCAGCTCCCCTTCGGGCGTCACGTCGGCGAAGCGGAGGATCGCGCCGGTGCGGTCGGCCAGGAGCTGCCAGGGCACCAGGTTGGAGTGATGCTCCATCTTGGTCAGGAGGATCTCGTCCCCCTCGGAGAGGGCAGAGGGGCCCCACGCCGAGGCCACCAGGTTGATGGCCTCGGTGGTGCCGCGCACGAACACGACCTCGGACGCGTCTCCGGCCCCGATGTGCGCTGCGACCGTGGCCCGGGCCTCCTCGTACGCGTCGGTGGCCCGCACGCTGAGCGCGTGCACGCCCCGGTGCACGTTGGCGTGGTCGTGGCGGTAGTAGCGGGAAACCGCCTCGATGACGCGCTCGGGCTTCTGCGAGGAAGCGGCGCTGTCCAGGTAGACGAGGGGGCGCCCGTGGACGCGCTGGTTCAGGATCGGGAAGTCCTCCCGGATCCTCCCCACGTCCAGGGGGGCTGGGCTCGCGGCGACATCCGTGGTGGTCATGGGCTCGGAGTCCTCGGCCGCGGGGGCCGGCTCCTCTCTACGCTCCTCTCAATCGATCCGGACCTGCACTACGTCGCCCTCCACCCGACACTCGAACGTCTTGACCGGCTTGACGGCCGGCAAGGCCTTCGGGGCCCCGGTGGCCGGATCGAACCGGGCGCCGTGCAGCGCGCACTCGATCTGGCCCGCCACGATCTCCCCGTCGGAGAGCGCGAACTCCTCGTGCGAGCAACGGTCCTCCAGGGCGAACACCTGGTCGCCCTGGCGCACCAGGACGATCTTCTGCTCTTCCACCGCCACGCCCTTGAGACCCGTGGCCGGGATCTCGTCCAGGCGCGCCACCGTGTGGAACTCCCCCTCCCCCATCCCGTTCCCTTCCCTCACAGACCGATCTTGGAGCCGATGGCGTCCCGCAGGCGCTCCCGGACGCCCTCGACCGGGACGCGCTCGAGCACCTCGTCGAAGAAGCCGAACACCAGTAGCCGTTCCGCCGTGAGTCGCGTGAGGCCGCGGCTCATCAGGTAGAACAGCATGCCCTCGTCCACCTGGCCGACCGTGGCCCCATGGGAGCAGCGCACGTCGTCGGCCTCGATCTCCAGGTTGGGGAGTGTGGTGGCGTGGCAGTGCTTGCTGAGGAGCAGGTTGCGGTTGGTCTGGTACGCGTCGGTGAGCTGGGCGCCCCTATCGACGCGGATCAGTCCCCGGAACACGCTCCTCGCCGAGTCCGTGAGGGCTCCCTTGTACAGGAGGTCGCTGTATGCGTGCGGGGCCGCGTGGTGCTGGAGCGTGTGATGGTCGAAGTGCTGCGTGCCGTCCCCGAACCACAGGGCGAGCATCTCGCTCTCGCTGCCCGGGCCCTCCAGGTGGCTCGTCACGTCGTCCCGGGCCAGGTCGCCGCCCAGGTTCACGTTGAGTCCGCTGAGCCGGGTGTCCCGGCCCGCCAGCAGGTGCTGGATGCTGAAGTGCTTCACGCCGCGCCCGTAGCGCTGCAGGGACAGGTAGTGGACCGTGGCGCCGTCCCCCGCGAACAGCTCGAGGCCGCTGAGGCTGAGGAGCGGGCTCTCGAGGTCCGGGGACAGGTACTCCTCCACCCAGGTCACCTCCGCCTCGCGGCCCGTCACCAGCAGGGTGTGCGTGGACAGGAGGCGGTCCCCCTCCCCGGCCCAGCGCAGCACGTGCACGGGCTCCGGCACCCGGACCCCGTCCGGCACGTACAGCACGTCGCCGCCCGTGAGCATCGCCACGTGCAGCGACCACAGCTTCTCCTCCATGGGCGACACGTCGCTGGTGTAGAGCCGCTCGGCCAGGAGCTCGGGTCGCTCGCGCGCCACCCGGCGGATGGGAGCGAACACGACGCCACGCTCGGCGAGGGCCGGGTCCAGTCGGCGGTGCAGGGTACGGCCGTCCACGCGCACCGCCACGGCGCTGCGAGCTTCCATGCCCTCCAGCAGCCGCGCGGCTTGCTCGGGCAGGTCTCCGGCGTCCCGGTTCTCCTCCTCGCCCGATTCGGGCGCGAAGGGCACGTGGGACTCCGGGTCCAGTCGCGACAGGTCGGTGTAGCGCCACTCCTCCGACTTGCGGGTCGGCATGGGGAGCTCCGTGTAGCGCTCCCACGCCCGTCGCCGCCGCTCCAGCAGCGTCGCGGGCTCGTCCAGCGTCTCCAGGAAGGCCGCGAGGCGGCTCCCGGCGACCCCGGCTTCGGTCTCTCCGGCCTCCCGGGCCGTCGTCACTCCATCCGCCACGTCAGGCACTCTCCCCCAGTTCGTGAGCCGGGCGCCGGGGCCCGGCGTGGTCGGTCGTTCGGCTCATCCGACCGAGCCCTCCATCTCGAGCTCGATGAGGCGGTTGAGTTCGATGGCGAACTCGAGAGGCAGCTTCTTGGCGATGGGCTCGATGAAGCCGCGCACCACCATGGCCATGGCCTCTTCCTCCGCGAGGCCGCGGCTCATCAGGTAGAAGAGCTGCTCCTCGCCCACCTTCGAGACGGTGGCCTCGTGGCCGATCGTGGCCTCGTTCTCGTCGATCTCGATGTAGGGGTACGTGTCCGTGCGCGAGGTCTCGTCCAGGAGGAGCGCGTCGCACTCCACGTTGGACCTGGACCCGACCGCGCCCTCGTAGACCTTGCACAGCCCGCGGTATGACGAGCGGCCCGTCCCCTTGGAGATGGACTTGGAGGTGATCCGCGACGTGGTGTGCGGAGCCACGTGGACGACCTTGCCCCCCGTGTCCTGGTGCTGACCGTCCGTGGCGTACGCGATGGACAGCACCTCGCCGTGGGCGCCCTCCCCCACCAGGAAGCAGGAGGGGTACTTCATGGTGAGCTTGGAGCCCAGGTTCCCGTCCAGCCACTCCATGGTCGCGCTCTCGTGCACCATCGCCCGCTGGGTGACCAGGTTGTACATGTTGTTCGACCAGTTCTGGATGGTCGTGTAGCGGAAGCGGGCGTTCCTCTTGACGATGATCTCGATCACGCCGGAGTGGAACGACTCCGTGGAGTACTGCGGGGCCGTGCACCCCTCGATGTAGTGCGCCTCCGATCCCTCGTCGGCGATGATGATCGTGCGCTCGAACTGGCCCATGCGCTCCGCGTTCACCCGGAAGTAGGCCTGGAGCGGGATGTCGATCTTCGCTCCCTTCGGGATGTAGACGAAGGAGCCTCCCGACCACACGGCCGAGTTGAGGGCCGCGAACTTGTTGTCCGCCGGCGGGATCACGGTGGCGAAGTGCTCCCGGAAGAGGTCGGGGTACATCTTCAGCCCATCCTCGATGGACTCGAAGACGACACCCTGATTCTCCCACTCCTCGCGCAGGGAGTGGTAGACCATCTCGGACTCGTACTGGGCGCCGACCCCGGCCAGCACGCTGCGCTCGGCCTCGGGGATACCCAGCCGCTCGAAGGTGTCCTTGATCTCGTCGGGCACCTCGTCCCACGACCTCTGCATGCGGTCCTGGGGCCGGATGTAGAAGTAGATCTGGTCGAGGTCGAGCGTCGAGAGGTCGCCGCCCCACGTCGGCATGGGCTTCGACTCGAAGATCTTCAGGGCCCGGAGCCGGAAGTCGAGCATCCACTCCGGCTCCTCCTTGTGGGCCGAGATCTGGCGCACCACTTCCTCGGACAGCCCCTTGCGCGACTTGAACACGGGCTTGTCCCTGGTGACGAAGTGGTACTTGTACTCGTCGAGGCCCAGACCCTCGACCGTCTCGTTGTGTGGCATGTGTCCTCCCCTGCTGCTCGTCCGCTCCCCTCGTCCTGCGCCGCGGGCGGGGCCCCGTTCGGGCCGCGCCAGGCGTCGCTCAGGTGGGGGAGGCGAGCTCCTCCCGGAGCCAGTCGTAGCCGTGCTCTTCCAGCTTTTCGGCCAACTCCGGGCCGCCGCTCTCGACGATCCGGCCGCCGATCATCACGTGGACGCGGTCGGGCTCGATGTAGTTCAGGATCCGCTTGTAGTGGGTGATCAGAAGGACGCCGAGCTCGGCGTCCTCCTTCGACAGCGTGTTCACCCCGTTCGAGACGATCTTGAGGGCGTCGATGTCCAGGCCGCTGTCCGTCTCGTCCATGACCGCCAGGCGGGGCCGGAGGACGGCCATCTGGAGGATCTCGTTGCGCTTCTTCTCGCCCCCGCTGAAGCCCTCGTTGACGTAGCGGTCGGCGAAATCCGCGTCCATCTCGAGCAGCCCCATGCGCTCCCGGAGCTCCTTCTGGAACTCGAACACGTCGACCTCGTTGCCCTCCCCGCGCCGTGCGTTCACCGCCGTGCGCAGGAAGTTGGAGATGGTCACGCCCGGGATCTCGCTCGGGTACTGAAAGGCCAGGAAGATCCCCCGGCGAGCACGCTCGTCCGGCTCCCACTCGAGGATGCTCTCGCCGTCGTACAGCACGTCGCCGCCGGTCACGTCGTAGCCCGGGTGGCCCGCGATCACCTTGGCCAGCGTGCTCTTGCCGGACCCGTTCGGTCCCATGAGGGCGTGGATCTGACCGGGACCCAGCGTGAGGTCCACGCCCATGAGGATCTCGGACTCGTCCTCCGCCACCCGCGCCCGCAGATCGCGGACCTCCAGAACATGCTCCGCCATATGCTCTCCGTGTCTGGTCGATCGCCCGGTCCGGCTTCGCTCTCCGTTCCATCCCATGCGAGAATCGATCCCGGCTTCATCAATAATCGTTATCGTTATGGGCTCGAAACGTACCCGAGTTGAGACTGAATTTCAAGTGGCCTCCCGGGCGGCACCATATTCGCAGGGAGCCCGGAGCGAAAGCCCCGGCGCCAAGCCGTCCGCGGCGCCCACCTGCACGTCCACACCGGAGGCACCATGAGAGCGGCCCTCATGCGCGAGCACGGCGGCCCGGAGGTTCTGGAGATCGGAGAGATGCCGGACCCGGAGCCCCGGCGCGGGGAGGTCGTGGTCGACGTGCGCGCCGTCGCCCTCAACCACCTGGACCTGTGGGTACGCCGGGGTCTGCCAGGGCTCGAGCTGGAGCTGCCGCACGTGGGCGGCGCCGACGTGGCCGGGACGGTCGCCTCGGCCGGGGAGGGCGTGGAGGGCTGGAAGGCCGGTGACCGCGTGGTCGTCAACCCGGGGAAGTGGTGCGGGCGGTGCGAGTGGTGTGTTCGAGGAGAGAACAGCCTGTGCGAGCACTTCGGGATCCTGGGCGAGCACGTCCAGGGAGGGCTGGCCGAGCAGGTTCGCGTCCCGGCCACCAGCCTGTACCCCCTTCCGGACGGATTCCCGTTCGAGGAGGCGGCCGCCGTGCCCCTGGTGTTCCAGACGGCCTGGCGCGCCCTCGTGTCGCGGGCCCGGCTGGCGCCCGGCGAAACCGTGCTGGTCACGGGCGGCTCGGGGGGCGTGTCCACGGCCGCGATCCAGATCGCCGCGCTGTGCGGCGCGCGGGTCCTCGCCGTGACCAGCGGGCCCGAGAACGTGGAGCGGGTCCTCGAGCTGGGCGCCAGCCACGCCATCGACCGGCTGGAGGAAGATTTCTCGAGCGCCGCGTTCGAGGCGACCGGGCGGCGGGGGGTCGACGTGGTGCTGGACAGCGTGGGGGAGGCCGTGTGGGCGGACTGCGTCCGGGCGCTGGCCCGTGACGGTCGTCTGGTGAGCTACGGGGCCACCACGGGCCCGGAGGGCTGCCAGGACATCCGGCGACTGTTCTGGAAGCAGATCCGCATCATCGGCTCGACCATGGCGAGTCGCGCCGAGTTCGAGAGGGTCATGGACCTGGTGTTCGCCGGACGCCTTCGCCCCGTGGTGGACGTGGTGTGGCCCCTGGACCGGATCTCCGAGGCCCACGCGCGCCTCGAGGCGGGCGAGGGCTTCGGCAAGATCGTGCTCCTCCCGTGACCGCCGGGAGGGGAGGGCGTCTGGCGCGACTCCGCGAGGAGCGCTTCGACATCGTGGTGATCGGCGGCGGCATCACCGGCGCCGCCACGGCGCGGGACGCGGCCCGGCGCGGGTACCGTACGGCCCTCGTGGAGGCCCGGGACTTCGGGGAGGGCACCAGCAGCCGCTCGTCCCGCCTGGTGCACGGGGGGCTCCGCTACCTGGAGCAGCTGGAGCTGGACCTGGTGTTCGAGGCCAGCCAGGAGCGCCGCACCCTCCTCCACCTGGCCCCGCACATGGTTCGGCCTCTGGAGTTCCTCTTTCCCCTGTACGAGGACGGCCGCGTCGGCAAGCTCAAGCTCGATGCCGGCATGTGGCTCTATGATGCGCTGGCGCTCTTCCGGAACATCGAGCGGCACCAGATGCTCGATGCCGCCGGGGTGGTCGAGCGCGAGCCGCAGCTGCGCCGACAGGGGCTCCTGGGAGGGGCTCGTTACTTCGACGCCCAGGTCGACGACGCTCGACTGGTCCTCGCCACGGTGCTCGGGGCCGCAGAGTCGGGGGCCGTGGTCGCCAACCGGGTGCAGGCGGTGGGGGTCGAGCAGCGTGATGGCGCCATCCGGGGAGTGCGGGTGGCCGGGGCGGCGGGGCGGGCCTCCGCGGCCGACCCGGCGTCCGGCGACCCCGGCGCGCAGGCGCCTGGCACCGAGACGGCGGACGGCTGGACCATCCCGGCCCGGCTGGTGATCAACGCCACGGGCCCGTGGACCGACATCACGCGCTCGCTGGCCGGGATCGAGGGACATCCGCTCCTGCGGCCCACGCGGGGGACGCACATCCACGTCCGCCGGGCGCGCCTGGACCACCGGCACGCCCTCATCTTCGAGTCCGCGGTGGACCGCCGCATCATGTTCGTCCTTCCCTGGGGAAGCGACCTGACGATCATCGGGACCACGGACGTGGATTTCGATGGCGACCCCGCGACGGTCCGCCCGACCGCCGAGGACGTGGCCTACCTCCTCGAGTCGGCCAACCGGCTGTTTCCCGAGGCGAAGCTGCGGCCCGCGGACGTGGTGGGCGCCTGGGCGGGGCTCCGACCCCTGGTCGCGGAGGGGAACGCGGCCGACGAAGACGCCGTGTCGAGGGACTTCGTGATCCGGGAGACGCCTCCCGGCCTGCTCACCATCGCCGGGGGCAAGCTGACGTCCCACCGGAACATGGCGGAGAAGCTGGTCGATCGTGCCGCGAATCTCCTCGAGGAGCGGTTCGACGCGCCGCCGGCGCGCGAGTGCGACACGGCGCGCGTGGCGCTTCCCGGCGGGGACTTCGAGGATCTGGACGTCCTGCGCCAGGAGCTCGCCGCCGTCGCGGCTCCGTATCACCTGCCTCCGTCCTCCGTGGACCGGCTGGCGGCCGCGTACGGCACTCGGGCCCGCCAGGTGCTGAAGCTGCTGGCCGGACGCCCGACCCTGCGCGAGCCGCTGGCCGAGGACCTGCCGTACCTGGCCGCGGAGGCGGTGTACGCCTCGCGCGAGGAGATGGTGGTCCATCTCGAGGACATCCTCTTCCGACGCACGCATCTGGCCCTGGAGACCGACGAGGGTCTCGAGGAGGCCTTCCGACTCACCGCTCGTCTCGCGGGCGAAGAACTCGGCTGGGACGCTGGACGACGGGCGCGGGAGGTCGAGTCCGCGCTGGCCGAGCGCGCACGCTTCGACGCGTGGCGGGGCGCGGGCTCCTAAGCATCGTCTCCCGTCCCCGTGTTATGTAGGAACACGTCCCCCGGGGCGGCGGTACGCCGGGGCGAGTCGATTCACCTGGAGCGGGATGAGGTCTGCGGTGCGAGGTCGCGGTCGGGCCAGGCGGGTGGCCCCGGAGAATTCCAGGCCCGTCACCCCGCGGCTCGCGGGCCGGCCGGCGCTGTGGGCTGGCGTCGCGCTCCTGGCGGCGGGTTGCATGGCCACGCCCGGGGTCGGAGGCGTGCAGGGCACGGCCGAGTCGTCCAGCTCCTTCTGGGTACCCCCGGTTCGCGACACCGCCCGCCGGACCGCCCGCCCCCCGGCCACGCTGCCGGCCGACATCGAGTCGCGCGTCGACAGCCTCGCCCTGACCGACCTGATCGACATCGCGCTCACGAACAACACGACCACGCGTGCGTCGTGGGAATCGGCGCGCGCCGCGGCGTACGCCTACGGGTCCGCGCGTGGGGCCTGGCTGCCTACGGTGGACGGGCAGGTGGATGTGAACACGCTCAAGACGGCCGCTTCCCAGGGGCGCAGCGCGGTCCGACAGACGATCTACGGGCCCAGCGTGAACCTGTCGTGGACGCTGCTGGATTTCGGAGGCCGATCGGGGAGCATCGGCCGGGCCCGGAACGCCCTCCTGGCCGCGGACTGGACGCACAACGCCACCATCCAGAACGTCGTCCTCCAGGTCGAGTCCGCCTACTTTCAGTACCTGGCGACGCGGGCGCTCCTGGAGGCCCAGAGGACCTCGCTGCGGGAGGCCCGCCGAAACCTGGAAGCGGCTCGGGAGCGGCACGCGGTGGGGGTCGCCACGATGGCGGACACCCTGAAGGCCCAGACGGCCGTCTCTCAGGCCCAGCTCGCGCTCGAGACGACACAGGGCCAGCTGGCCACCACGCGGGGCGCCCTCGCCGTGGCCATGGGCTTGCCGGCCAACGTGAGCTACGACGTGCGCCGCTCGCCGGGGAGCGCGCCGCCCCTCCGGGTGGCCGCGTCCGTGGACAGCCTCATCGATCGTGCGCTCCTTGACCGACCCGACCTGGCGGCGGCTCGGGCGCAGGCCGCGGCGGCCGATGCGGGGGTGGCCCAGGCGCGGGGCGCACTTCTCCCCAGGATCGTGGCGAGCGGACAGGCGGCGGAGACGTACTTCGCCAACACGGCCGGGGGACGGGGCAGCTACTCGGGGAGCCTCGCGATCCAGATCCCGCTGTTCTCAGGCTTCTCGCGCCACTACGAACTCCAGGCGGCACAGGCCACGGCCAGGGCCAGCCACGCCCGGGCGGAGGGACTCGCGCAGCAGGTGGTGTATCAGGTGTTCGCGTCCTACAACGACCTGAAGACGGCCACCCAGCGCGTGCGGACCAGCGGGGACCTGCTGGCCAGCGCGCGGCAATCGGAGGAGGCGGCGCTCGCGCAGTACCGCGAGGGCGTCGGGAGCCTGCTGGACCTCCTCTCCGCCCAGAGCGCCCTGGCCGATGCCCGGGCGCAGGAGATCGACGCACGATGGAGCTGGTACATTGCTCTCGCTCAGCTCGCGCACGACGCCGGGCTGCTGGATCTGAAGGGCGGGAGCGCGATCCCGATGCGGCCCGACACGGCGGGGGGGCCGTGAGTCGGAGGCGCGTGGTCGCCGTCCGCTCGGCGCTGGCGGCGGGGATGGCGGCGATGCTGACCGCGTGCTCGCACGGGCCGTCCAACGCGCCGTCCACCGTGCCGGTCAAGGCGGCCCGGGCGGAGCGCCGCGACGTCCCGGTCGAAGTGCGCGCCAACGGGACTGTCGAGCCGCTTCAGACCGTCTCGGTCCTGTCGCGCGTCGAAGGCACCGTGCAGCGCGTCGCCTTCCAGGAGGGTGACGAGGTTCGGGCCGGCCAGGTCCTCTTCCAGCTCGATCCGCGTCCCTACCGAGCGGCGCTCGAGCAGGCGGAGGGCAACCTGCAGCGGGACATCGCCCAGGCCCGCAACGCCCAGCTCCAGGCGGCCCGTTACCAGAAGCTGGTCGAGAAGGACTTCGTGAGCTCGCAGCAGTTCGACCAGGCGCAGGCCAACGCGGCCGCCCTGCGCGCCTCGGTCAAGTCCGACTCCGCGGCCGTGGCCAGCGCCCGCCTCAACCTCGAGTACGCCACCATCCGCTCTCCGATCGACGGCCGCACGGGGAGCCTGCTCGTGCACCGGGGCAACCTGGTCCGGGCGGGCAGCGGCCAGCCGCTCGTGGTCATCAACCAGATCCGGCCGGTGCTGGTGCGCTTCTCGGCGCCCGAGCGCTACCTGCCCCAGCTCCTGGCCAAGAGGGACGACTCGCTGGTGGTGTACGCGCTTCCGTCCGGAGAGGGGGGCGAGCGCGCGGAGGGCCTTCTGACCTTCGTGGACAACTCGGTCGACCCGTCGACGGGCACCGTGGTCCTCAAGGCCCTGTACCCGAACGAACAGGAGCGGCTGTGGCCCGGTGAGTACCTGGACATGCGGCTCGTCCTGGACGTTCAGCGTAACGTCGTGGTCGTGCCCCAGTCGGCCGTGGCGTCGGGCCAGAACGGCACGTACGTGTATGTCGTGAATCCGACCGACTCCACGGTCGCCAGCCGCGACGTCAAGGTGCAGCGTTCGGCGGACAGCGTCGACGTGATCGAGTCGGGGCTCGAGGGGGGCGAGGTCGTGGTGACGGACGGTCAGCTCCGACTGTTCGCGGGGGCCCGGGCCGACGTCACCAACGCGGCCGAGCTGGCCGCCGACAGCGCCTCGGGCCGGGCGAGCCGGAGCGGAGACACCGCCGCGGGCCTCCGATGAATCCGTCGGAGCTGTTCATCAAGCGGCCCGTCATGACCACGCTGGTCATGGCGGGCATCCTCATCTTCGGCGTCATGGCCTACCGGATGCTCCCGGTGAGCGACCTGCCGAACGTGGACTTCCCGACCATCTCGGTGAGCGCCAGCCTGCCGGGCGCCAGCCCCGAGACGATGGCCGCGGCGGTGGCGACGCCGCTCGAGAAGCAGTTTTCGACCATCGCCGGTATCTCGGACATGACGTCCACCAGCACGCAGGGCGGGACCAACATCACCCTGCAGTTCGACCTGAACCGGAACATCGACGCGGCCGCGCAGGACGTGCAGGCGGCCATCTCCAAGACCCTGCACCAGCTCCCGACCGGCATCATCCCGCCGTCCTACAACAAGGTGAACCCGGCGGCCTCGCCGATCATCTACCTGGCGCTCACCTCGAACAGCCTGGCGCTCTCGGCCCTGGACGAGTACGGCGAGACCGTGCTGGGTCAGCGCATCTCCACGGTGCCGGGCGTGGCCCAGGTGTCGATCTACGGAGCCCAGAAGTACGCGGTGCGGATCCAGCTCGATCCCGGCGAGCTCGCCTCGCGCCGGATCGGGATCGACCAGGTGGCTCAGGCCGTCTCGAACGGCAACGTCAACCTGCCCACCGGCGTGTTGTGGGGGAGCCAGAAGGCCTACACGGTGGAGGCCAACGGCCAGCTCAAGGACGCCCAGGACTTCCGGCGGCTCATCGTGTCGTACCGCAACGGCTCGCCGGTGCGGCTCCAGGACCTGGGCCGCGTGCTCGACGACGTGCAGGACGACAAGACGGCCGGGTGGTACGACAACACGCGGTCGATCATCCTGGCCATCCAGCGCCAGCCCGGCACCAACACGGTCAAGGTGGCGGCCAACGTCCGGAAGATGCTGGGGCAGCTCGAGAAACAGATCCCGGCTTCGGTCCAGGTGCACTTGCTGTACGACCGGTCCGAGTCCATCCAGGACTCGGTGTCGGACGTACGCTTCACGCTGCTTCTCACGCTGGGCCTGGTCGTGATGGTGATCTTCCTCTTCCTGAGGAACCTGTCCGCCACGATCATCCCGAGCCTGGCCCTGCCCATCTCGATCATCGGGACCTTCGCGGTCATGTACCTGGCCGGCTACACGCTGGACAACCTCAGCTTGATGGCGCTCACCCTCGCCGTCGGGTTCGTGGTGGACGACGCCATCGTGATGCTCGAGAACATCGTGCGTCACATGGAGATGGGGAAGACGCCGATCCGCGCCGCGCTGGATGGGTCCCGCCAGATCGGGTTCACGATCCTCTCCATGACGCTGTCCCTGACGGCCGTGTTCATCCCGATCCTGCTCATGGGCGGGGTCATCGGCCGCCTGTTCCACGAGTTCTCCGTGACCATCATGTCGGCGATCCTGGTCTCCGGCGTGGTGTCGCTCACCCTGACGCCGATGCTGTCCAGCCGCTTCCTGCGGCCTCCCGGGGAGCAGCACCACGGTCGCCTGTACGAGGTGACCGAGGGCATCTACCAGCGCGCCCTGGGGCTGTACGAGCGGTCGCTGGACCGGGTCATGGACCACCGGGTCGAGACGATGGCCTTCTCGGCGGCGATCCTCGTGGGGAGCGTGCTGCTGTTCGTGCACATTCCCAAGGGCTTCCTGCCGGCCGAGGACACGGGCCGCATCCACGGCACGGTGGAGACGCTGGAGGGCACGTCGTTCCAGGCGATGCTGGCGCACCAGAAGCAGGTCGCCGACATCGTCGCCGCCGACCCGAACGTCCGCGACTTCATGTCCTTCGTGGGGGGTGGGCGCGGGACGATGAACCAGGGCACGGTGTTCATGCACCTCAAGCCGCGCTCCGAGCGGATGGGGGTGGACGACGTCATCAAGGAGCTCAACCGGAAGGTGGCGGCGATCCCCGGCGTGCGGGTCTTCTTCCAGAACCCGCCCTCCATCCGGATCGGCGGGCGGGGCTCGAAGAGCCAGTACCAGTTTACGCTCGAGAGCCCGGACCTGCCCACGCTGTACAGGAGCGCCCAGGTCATGGAGGGGGCCATGGACAGCCTCCCGAACCTGGTCAACGTGACCAGCGACCTCCAGATCTCCAACCCGCAAGTGGCGGTCGACATCGATCGGGACCGGGCCGCCGCCCTCGGGGTGACCACCGACCAGGTCGAGCGGGCCCTTTACGACGCGTACGGCTCCCGCCAGGTGTCCACCATCCTCACGCCGACCAACCAGTACTGGGTCGTCATGGAGCTGCTGCCGCAATTCCAGCGCGACCCGGACGCGCTGGGCATGCTGTACGTCCGCTCCGACTCGGGAACCATGGTGCCGCTGCGCTCCGTGGCGACGCTGAAGCCCAGGCTGGGGCCGCTGACGGTGAGCCATGCCGGCCAGGTTCCCTCGGTGACGGTCTCCTTCGACCTGGGGTCGGGGACCTCGCTGGGCACCGCCGTTTCGCAGATTCGGAAGCTGGCCCGCGTCCGGGTGCCGTCGACCGTCAACACGACCTTCTCGGGCACCGCGGCCGCGTTCCAGTCCAGCCAGCAGGGCCTGCTGTTGCTGCTGGTGCTGGCCGTCCTGGTGATCTACCTGGTGCTCGGGATCCTGTACGAGAGCTTCATCCATCCCATCACGATCCTCTCGGGCCTCCCCTTCGCGGCGTTCGGGGCCCTGCTCACCCTGCTCGTGTTCCACGTCGAGCTCAGCGTGTACGCCTACGTGGGCATCATCATGCTCATCGGCCTGGTGAAGAAGAACGCGATCATGATGATCGACTTCGCCCTGGAGGCCGAGCGGAGCGAGGGCGCCTCGCCGCGGGCCGCCATCCTGGAGGCGTGCAGCGTGCGATTCCGTCCGATCATGATGACCACCATGGCGGCGCTCATGGCCACGCTCCCGATCGCGATCGGATTCGGAGCGGGGTCGGAGTCGCGCAGGCCCCTCGGGCTCGCGGTGGTGGGCGGGCTCCTGTTCTCCCAGCTCATCACGCTGTACGTGACGCCCGTGGTCTACACCTACCTGGATTCCCTCCAGAAGCGGCTGGGTCTGTGGGGGACCGAGCCGGTCCCGGTCGGCGCCGGGACCGCCGAGGCGCACGCCCTCATGGTCGGCGGGGAGGTCGAGGCCGGCTGAGGCTCGCCTCGGACCCGTCCGGGGCCCGCCCGGCGGCGGCCCCGGAGGTCGCCCGCAGGACGCAACGAGTGTGGACAAGTGCAACGGCGCCCACCCTCCATTCGGCCCTCACGGCCGGCCCGTAGCATGCCGCTAACTCTCAGTACCACACAATGTCAGGCAAGTCCACACGTTGCGGAGGCTTGTGTCTTGCCCCCTTCCCGGCGGGGTCGCCTCCAGACGGGTGATTCCATGCTTCGAGATGACTGCGACAGGAGACACGATGTCCACCGTGAAGAGCCTCAGGACCAGGCTGGGACGGGCGGACCGCGCCGGGTGGCGCGGGGCGGCCGGCTTCACCCTGATCGAGCTGCTCATCGTGGTCGTGATCATCGGCATCCTGGCCGCGATCGCGATACCGCAGTTCGCATCGACCAAGGAAAAGGCGTTCGACGCATCGGCGAAGAGCGACCTCCGCAACCTCATGACGGCCGAGGAGTCGTACTTCTACGATTACTCCAGCTACAGCGCCGGATCCCAGAGCGGGGCCGGGGCGCCCATCGTAGACGCCAACGGCGACATCCTGGTGCGGGCCAGCTCGGGTATCAACGGGGGGGTCTCGACGCAGGGGAACGGCTACGTGGCCACCGCCGGCCACGACGTCTCCTCTTCGTGGTGGTGCGTGAACACGGACAACGGGGCGGGGCACATCGTACAGACCTCGCCGGGCTCGGGCTGCTAGCCGGAGCACGGCTCTTCCCGGCTGGATCCTCGCCCGACCCTACTCGGCGGGTCGGCGACCGGCCGATTCTCTCGCTCCCCGCAGGGGTGGCCGGTCTTCCGACCGGCCACCGCGGGGGGATTACCACGGAGCCCGGCAGGCTCGGTCGCGCTCCACGGAGCGGCTAGAAGCCGCCGCCGTCCATCTCCTTCTGCCCGACCGAACGGCCCTCCCCCTCACCGGACGCGGCGTCCTCGTCCTTGTTCGGCGCCACGACCGCCGGTACGCCCTTCTGCTGCAGAAGCTGGTTGAAAGCTCCCAGGTTCGTGTCGAGGACCTTGTTCAGCCGGTTTCGCAGGCCCGACCACTGCGACAGCAGGTCGTTCCAGCGCTCCCTGGCTCCGTCGGTGGGCTTCGCGTCCGGCCCGGCCACGTTGCCGTAGACGGCCGCGACCTGGTTGTCGAACTGGGGCGGGAACCGGATCGGGTCCTGGCCGCTCCGGTTCTGCGTCTGGATGAGGTCCTTCTCGAGAGCCGTCATCGCGTCCACGAGGGAGTCCGCCTGCGCGGACACGTCCACTCCGGCGTCCTTGGCCCGCTTCTCCGCCGCCTTGACTTGCTCGCGGGCGGAGCGCAGGGCGTCGATCCTGCCGTACACGTGGTTCAGCGTGTCACGCATGACGATGGCGAGCTGGAACTGCTCCACCAGGTCCTGGTGCGTCACGTCCTTCCAGCGCGGGTCGGGCTTCACGTCGAAGCTGCGGTTGGTCGTGTCGCTCCCGACGATCAGCCTCGCCGTGTACGTCCCCGGGACGGCCTGCGGGCCGCCCGTGTAGCCCCATACGACCGCGCCCTTCGAGGTGGTGACGCCGGGATAGCGGAGGTTCCAGGTGTAGCGGTGCATGCCCTCCGAGGCTGGCAGCGGCCGGCTCCGTCCGCCGCCGAAGAAGGCGGCGAGCTCGGACTCCTCACCCTGGCCGCCCTTCTTCTCGCTCGAGAAGGTCTGGGCGATCTTCCCGGAGGGGTCGACGATCTCGAGCTTCACCGGCCCGTCGGGCTTCCCGGCCAGGTAGTAGTCCAGTATGACGCCACTGGGTGGGGGAGTGGGTCGGTCCCCTCCGCCGAAACCGCGGCCCATGTCGGCGCGGTAGGCGGGGCGGGGCTCGAACAGGTAGTGGTCGGCCTTCGCCGCGGCGCCGGTGAGCTGCCGCAGCGGGGTCACGTCGTCCAGGATCCAGAAGCTCCGCCCCTGGGTGGCCAGCACCAGG
>CANPVD010000084.1 GCA_947581615.1 Candidatus Humimonas hydrogenitrophica | reverse complement strand
CCGATGGCGAAGCAGAAGTTCGAGCGGACGAAGCCGCACGTGAACGTGGGGACGATCGGGCACGTGGACCACGGGAAGTCGACGTTGACGGCGGCGATCACGGAGGTACAGCACGCCAAGGGATTGGCGGACTTCGTGCCGTTCGACGAGATCGACAAGGCGCCGGAAGAGCGGGAGCGGGGGATCACGATCGCGACGTCGCACGTGGAGTACGAGACGGAGGCGCGGCACTACGCGCACGTGGACTGTCCGGGGCACGCCGACTACGTGAAGAACATGATCACGGGGGCGGCGCAGATGGACGGGGCGATCCTGGTGGTGAGTGCGGCGGATGGGCCGATGCCGCAGACGCGGGAGCACATACTGCTGGCGCGGCAGGTGAACGTGCCGTACGTGGTGGTGTTCCTGAACAAGGTGGACATGGTGGACGACCCGGAGCTCCTGGACCTGGTGGAGCTGGAGGTACGGGAGCTTTTGAGTGAGTACGAGTTTCCGGGGGACGACGTGCCGGTGATCCGTGGCAGTGCTTTGAAGGCGCTGGAGGACGGGCAGCCGGGGTCGGAAGCGACGGCGTGCATCGACGAGCTGCTGGCGTCGCTGGACAGCTACATTCCGGAGCCGGAGCGGGAGATCGACAAGCCGTTCCTGATGCCGATCGAGGACGTGTTCACGATCACGGGTCGCGGGACGGTGGTGACGGGGCGGATCGAGCGCGGGGTGATCAAGACGGGCGAGGAAGTGGAGCTGGTGGGGATCGTCCAGGGCTCGATGAAGACGGTGGTGACGGGCGTGGAGATGTTCCGGAAGGTGCTGGACGAGGGGCGGGCGGGAGACAACGTGGGCCTGTTGCTGCGAGGGATCGACAAGGAGCAGGTGGAGCGAGGGATGGTGGTGGCGCAGCCGGGGACGATCACGCCGCACACGAAGTTCAAGGCGGAGGTGTACGTCCTGACGAAGACAGAGGGGGGGCGGCACACGCCGTTCTTCGACGGCTACCGGCCGCAGTTCTACTTCCGGACGACGGACGTGACGGGGACGGCGCACATGCCCGAGGGCGTGGAGATGGTGATGCCGGGGGACAACGTGAACATGCAGGTGGAGTTGATCAATCCGATCGCGATGGAGACGGAACTGCGCTTCGCCATCCGCGAGGGCGGTCGCACCGTCGGCGCCGGCGTCGTCACCGAGGTCATCGAGTAGCGCCGCACTTCGTGCGACGCTCCTCCCGAGGACAGGACAGTCATGGCTGACAAGATTCGTATCCGGCTCAAGGCGTTCGACCCGGCGGTGATCGACCAGACCGCCGCCGACATCGTGCGCACGGCCGAGAAGACCGGTGCCAGTGTGAGCGGGCCCATCCCGCTCCCCACCCGCCGCCAGCTGTTCACGGTCCTCAAGAGTCCCCACAAGGACAAGAAGGCCAGGGAGCAGTTCGAGCTCAAGACGCACAAGCGGCTCATCGACATCCACGATTCGAGGCCGCAGACGATCGATGCGCTGACGAAGCTGGACCTGGCGGCGGGCGTGGACGTGGAAATCAAGGTGCAGAGTTAGTCGCATGCCAGGACTGATCGGCAAGAAAGTCGGCATGACCCAGATCTTCACCGAGAGCGGTGAGGCGGTGGGCGTCACGGTCGTCGAGGCCGGCCCCTGTCCCGTTCTCCAGGTGAAGACCGCGGAGCGGGACGGTTACACGTCCCTTCAGCTGGGCTTCGGCCGCAAGAAGGACCGCCGCGTCAAGAGGCCCGAGGCCGGACACGCCGCCCGGGCGGGGCTCGACTACGTGCCCCGGGTGCTGGCCGAGTTCGAGCCGGAGGAGGGCGAGCAGTACGAGGCCGGTCAGGTCCTCACGGTGGAGATGTTCGAGCCGGGGCAGCGGGTCAAGATCTCGGGTCGGACCAAGGGCCGGGGATTCGCGGGCGTCGTCAAGCGGCACGGCTTCGGAGGAGGCCGCGGCTCGCACGGCGGGAGCGCCATCCTGCGCGCGCCCGGCTCGATCGGGCCCGGCACCGACCCCTCGAGGGTCATCAAGGGCCGCAAGATGGCGGGCCAGATGGGCGACAAACAGCGAACGGTCCTCAATCTGCGCATCGAAAAAATCGACCTGGAGAAGAACCTGCTCCTCGTCAGGGGGGCGGTCCCGGGTCCGCGCAACAACATCCTGCTGATCCGTGCGACGTGAGAGACCCGGGGCTCGCCGCCGTGAGCGGATCGGTGGGGCGAAGGACGTGAGGGCATGAAGGCAAAGGCATATACGGCGGACGGCGAGGAACGCTCGCGTCCCGTGGAGCTTCCCGAAGCGCTGTTCGACGGGACCGTGAACGAGGGCGTCCTGCATCAGGTGATCACGGCGCGCCGCGCGAACCAGCGCCAGGGGAACGCCTCGACGAGGACGTACGCCACCGTCGCGGGAGGCGGCCGCAAGCCCTGGAGGCAGAAGGGGACCGGTCGAGCCAGGCAGGGAACGATCCGCTCACCGCTGTGGCGGGGCGGGGTCGTCACCTTCGGTCCGCAGCCCCGGGACTATGGAAAGCGGGTGCCCAAGAAGCTGAACCGACTGGCCATCCAGTCGGCTCTCAACGCCCGTGCCCTGGAGGGCCACCTCCTCGTGATGGCTCCGCTGGAGCTGGACGGCCCCCGGACGCGCACGGTGATGGGCCTGCTCGAGGGCATGGGGATCGACGGGCGCAAGGTTCTGTTCCTGACCGACGGGCTCAAGCGGATCCTTTACCTGTCGGCGCGCAACATCCCGGGCGTGGAAGTGAAGCCCTGGGGCGAGGCGTCGGCGTACGATCTCCTGCGAGCCGACGTGCTGGTCGTGGAGGAAGGCGCCTGGGAAGGTGCGGCCAACGAGGCCGGAGCGACGCCCGATGAGGCCAGCAGCGAGGAGGAGTCCTGATGCAGCGCTCGGCCGAGAAGATCGTGATCCGACCGATCATCACCGAGAAGAGCACGCGGCTCCAGTTCGATGAGAACCGTTACGCGTTCGAGGTCGCGGCGGATGCGACCAAGCCGGAGATCCGCCGGGCCGTCCAGGAGCTCTTCGAGGTCAGGGTCGTGAACGTGCGCACGATGAACATGGCAGGCAAGAAGCGGCGTGTCCGGTACGCGCTGGGACGGAGGGCCCATTGGAAGAAGGCCCTCGTCACGCTGGCGGACGGCGACTCGATCGACCTGTACGAGGGAGTCTGAGAAGGATGCCGATCAAGAAGTTCAGGCCCGTCACCTCCAGCCGGAGGTTCCGGTCCGTCTCGACCTTCGACGAGGTCACCCGCACGGAGCCGGAGCGGTCGCTCACGGAGGGGCTCTCGAAGAAGGCCGGCCGCAATCACAACGGGCGTATCACGATGCGCCGCCGCGGCGGAGGCCACAAGCGGCGCTACCGGAAGATCGACTTCCGCCGGACGGACAAGGACGGCGTGCCGGCCCGGGTCGCCGAGATCGAGTACGATCCGAACCGCTCGGCGCGCATCGCCCTCCTGAACTACGCGGACGGAGAGAAGCGTTACATCCTCCATCCGCGCGATCTCCGGGTGGGCGACGAGATCGTGTCGGGGCGGGGCGTCGAGATTCGAGTGGGGAACAACCTGCCACTCTCGCAGGTGCCCCTGGGCACCACCGTGCACGCGGTCGAGCTGGTGCCCGGCAAGGGCGCGCAGATGGCACGTTCGGCCGGGACCGGCGTCCAGGTCGTGGCTCGCGAGGGCGACATGGTGACGCTCAAGCTGCCGAGCACCGAGGTCCGCATGGTCCGCGCCGAGTGCCGCGCCACCATCGGCCAGGTCGGAAACGTGGACCACGAGCTCGTGACGTGGGGGAAGGCGGGGCGCAGCCGCTGGATGGGCCGCCGTCCCAAGGTGCGGGGCGTGGCCATGAACCCCATCGACCACCCGCTCGGCGGCGGCGAGGGCCGCACCTCCGGCGGTCGGCCTCCGGTGACACCGTGGGGCAAGCCGGAAGGCACGAAGACGCGGGACCGGAACAAGAAGAGCAACCAGTACATCGTCCGCGGACGGCGTCGCGGCAAGAGTACCAAGTAGGCGGGACGGAGAGCCATGCCCAGAAGTATCAAGAAGGGACCGTTCATCGACGAGAAGCTGCTCCTCAAGGTGCAGCGGATGAACAAGTCCGGAGACAAGCGGGTGATCAAGACGTGGTCCAGGGCGTCCACCATCAGCCCCGAGTTCGTGGGCCACACGATCGCCGTACACAACGGCAACAAGTTCATCCCGGTCTACATCACCGAGAACATGGTCGGGCACAAGCTCGGGGAGTTCGCACCGACCCGCCTGTTCCGCGGACACGGCGGCCGCATGGCCAAGGACCGCCGGGCGGTCCTGTAGGGATTCAAGGGGAGAGCGCATAGCGGCCATGGAAGCACGAGCCATCGCCAGGGGCGTAGGGATGTCACCGCGCAAGATGCGGCTTGTCATCGACGCCATCCGTGGCAAGAACGTCAACGAAGCGTACGGCATCCTCCGCTTTTCTAAGAAGGCCGCCTCCGAGCCCATCGACAAGGTGCTGCGCTCGGCCGTGGCCAACGCGGTCTACAAGGCCGACCAGGAAGGCGAGGTGCTCGACGTGGACGAGCTGTACGTGAGGGAGGCCTTCGTGGACGAGGGCCCCACCCTCAAGCGGTGGAAGGCCCGTGCGTTCGGACGGGCCACCCCGATCCGCAAGCGATCGAGCCACGTCACGGTCGTCGTGGACACGAAGGAGTAAGCGTGGGTCAGAAGACACACCCGTACGGGTTCCGCCTCGGCCAGATCAAGAACTGGAAGTCCCGCTGGTTCGCCCAGGGGGACGAGTTTCCCGAGCTGCTGGCCGAGGACGAGACGCTCCGTAAGTACCTGCACGCGCGGCTGGGCCACGCCGCCGTGTCCACGGTGGAGATCGAGCGAAAGCCGTCCAAGATCGTCGTGAACATCCACACCGGCAGGCCCGGCGTGGTCATCGGCAAGGGCGGCTCGGAGGTCGACAAGCTCCGGGACGAGCTCGCGCTGCTCACGGACGCCGAGGTGTCGATCAACGTCGAGGAGGTCAAGCGCCCCGAGACGGATGCTCACCTGGTCGCGGACAACGTGGTGCACCAGCTCATGCAGCGGATCAGTTTCCGACGCGCCATGCGTCGCGCGGTCCAGAACGCCATGCGCGCCGGTGCCGAGGGCATCAAGATCCAGTGTGGCGGGCGGCTTGGCGGGGCGGAGATCGCCCGTACCGAGGGCTACCACGAGGGGCGCGTGCCACTGCACACCATGCGCGCGGACATCGATTACGCACAGAAGACGGCCAAGACGACGTTCGGCACCATCGGGGTGAAGGTCTGGATCTTCAAGGGCGAGGTGGTCGAGGACCGCCGCGGCCAGACCTACACGGCCGGCGGCGGCCGCTAGGCGCCGGGAGAAAGCATGCTCCAGCCCAGCAGGGTCAAGTACCGGAAGCAGCAGAAGGGCCGCATGCGTGGCAAGGCCACGCGTGGCAACACGGTGGCGTTCGGGGACTACGGTCTCCAGGCGATCGAGCCGGGACGCATCTCCAACCGGCAGATCGAGGCCGCGCGCGTGGCGATGACGCGTCACATCAAGCGCGGCGGGAAGGTCTGGATCCGCATCTTCCCCGACAAGCCGCTCACGAAGAAGCCCGCCGAGGTCCGGATGGGGAAGGGGAAGGGCAACCCCGAGATCTGGGTGGCGGTCGTACGGCCCGGACGGGTCATCTTCGAGCTCGAGGGTGTGTCGGCGGAGGTGGCGCAGCGCGCCATGGACCTGGCCGCGGCCAAGCTCCCGCTGAAGACGCGCTTCATGGAACGGCAGGATTGAGGCGATGAAGGCGAGCGAGATCCGGGAGTTCACGGACGACCAGATCGTGGAGCGGATCGCGGAGGCGGAGCGGGAGATATTCCGGCTCGGGTTCCGCAAGGCCTACCAGGAGCTGGAGAACCCGGCCCTGCTGAGACAGTTGCGGCGAGACGTCGCGCGCCTGAAGACGATCCGTCACGAGCGACGCCTGGCGGAAACGGCGGGCGCGGCGGAGTGAGCGGAGTGAGCCGGACCGGGCGGGCGCGGTCCGCGCGGCGAGCGTCGCGGCCCGAACAGCACCGACGAGGACGAGGATGAGCGAAGAGGCAGTCAAGAGCGAGGCGCGTCCGGAGGGACGTCGCAAGGTGCGGATCGGCACCATCGTGAGCGACCGGATGGACAAGACGGTCGTGGTCTCGGTGGAGCGTCAGTTCGCGCATCCGCTCTATACGAAGCAGATCACCCGCCACTCCAAGTTCTACGCCCACGACGAGGCGAACGAATATCGGGAGGGCGACGTGGTCCGGATCGAGGAGACGCGGCCGCTGTCGAAGCAGAAGCGCTGGCGGGTGGTCGAGCTCCTCGAGCGGCCCGAGTAGACGGAAGGGCGGAGCGATGATCCAGCAGGAGACCGACGTCCGCATCGCGGACAACTCCGGGGCGCGCCGGGCCCGGTGCATCCGGGTCTTGGGAGGCTCCAAGCGCCGCTATGCGGGCCTCGGGGACGTGATCGTCGTGACGGTCAAGGACGCGATCCCCGGCGGCCAGGTGAAGAAGGGCGAGGTGGCGAGGGCCGTGATCGTACGCACGGCACGCGAGAACCGACGTGCGGACGGTACGTACATCCGGTTCGACGAGAACGCCGCCGTGCTCATCAACGACGCCGGAGAGCCTCGTGCGACGCGCATCTTCGGCCCGGTGGCGCGAGAGCTCCGGGAGAAGCAATTCATGAAGATCGTGTCGCTGGCTCCGGAAGTGATCTGAGGAAGACATGCCTGGGAAGTCATTGCACGTCCGGAAGGGCGATCGAGTGGAGGTCATCGCCGGGAACTACCGGGGGGCGCGCGGTCAGGTCCTTCGCGCCATCCCGTCTCGTCGGCGCGTCGTCGTGGACGGCGTCAACATGCGCAAGCGGCACCAGCGTCCCTCGCCCCAGAACCCCGAGGGCGGAATCGTGACCTTCGAGGCGCCCATCGACGCGTCCAACGTCCTGCTCGTCTGCCCGCATTGCGACGAGGCGGCGCGGGCGGGTCGTCGTCGCGACCCCGATGGGACGGTCGAGCGCATCTGCAAGAAGTGCGGGGAGCCGATCCCGACGCCGTGAGCGGCGGCGTTCGGACCACGGGAGCCAGCTTCCCGGTAACCATAGAGTGATGGGCAGGATGAGCAGAGCGAGGCTGCACGAACATTACGAGTCCCAGGTGCGCGACCGGTTGCGCGAGACGTTCGGGTTCGACAACCCGCACGAGATCCCGCGGCTGGACAAGATCGTGCTCAACTCGGGACTGGGTGACGCCAAGGACGATCCCAAGCTGCTCGAGGCGGCCCAGCACGAGCTGGCACTGGTGACGGGGCAAAGGCCCATCGTGACGCGCGCCAAGCGGTCGATCTCGAACTTCAACCTGCGCGAGGGCATGCCGATAGGGATCAAGGTGACCCTGCGCAGGAACCGCATGTACGAATTCCTGGACCGCTTCATCAGCACCGCGGTTCCGCGGATTCGCGACTTCAGAGGCTTCAACAGCCGGTCGTTCGACGGCCGCGGCAACTACACGGTGGGGGTCAAGGAACAGTTGATCTTCCCCGAGGTCGACGTCGACGAGGTGGTCAAGGTGTATGGCATGGACATCACCTTCGTCACGACGACCGACAAGGACGACGAGGCGCTCGTGCTCCTCCGGGAGCTGGGAATGCCATTCAGGGGCGAGACACCGGTCGTGGTGTGAGGCAGGAGGCCACGGGCGAACCGTTCGATCCAGAAGGACCCGAAAGGAATTCATGGCGAGAAAAGCGCTGATCGAGAAGTCGAGGAAGGAGCCGAAGTTCAGCACCCGCGGAAAGAACCGGTGCAACCGGTGCGGGCGGGCTCGCGCGTTCATGCGCAAGTTCGGGCTGTGCCGGCTGTGTTTCAGGGAGCTGGCGCTGCGCGGCGAGATCCCCGGTGTCAGGAAGGCGAGCTGGTGACGCGATGAGTCTGAACGATCCTATCGCGGACATGCTGACTCGGGTCAGGAACGCGTGCCGAGCCGGACACCGCCGGGTGGACATGCCGATCTCCAAGCTGAAGATCGAGATCGCGCGCGTCCTGAAGGAGAATTATTTCGTCCACGACTTCAAGGTCCTGGATGACGGCCGGCATGGCGTGCTGAGGCTATACCTGAAGTACACGGACGAAGACCGTCCGGTGATCCGGGCCCTGGAGCGCGTCTCGAGACCCGGGCTGCGGCGCTACGTGGCGGCGGATTCGATCCCCAAGGTTCGATCGGGACTGGGGATCTCCATCCTCTCCACCTCGCGGGGCGTGATGAGCGACCGGGAGGCTCGCAGCCAGCGCGTGGGTGGCGAAGTCCTGGCGCGCGTCTACTAGAGCGGGGAGCGGACGATGTCGAGAGTGGGTAAGCTGCCGGTGGTCATCCCCGATGGCGTCGAGGTTCGGGTCGACGGCTCGACGGTGTCCGTGAAGGGCCCCAGGGGCGACCTCGAGCAGCGGTTCGATCCGGACATGCTGATCGAGGTGGCGGACGGACAGCTCGTGGTGCGTCGGCCGACGGACCAGGCGCGACACCGGGCCCTTCACGGCCTCACGCGGAGCCTGATCGCCAACATGATCCAGGGGGTCACCGAGGGGTTCCGGCGCTCGCTCGAGATCCAGGGCGTCGGCTACCGCGGGGAGAAGCGGGGACGGAACCTCGTTCTCAACGTCGGGTTCAGCCACCCCGTCGAGTTCGCCGTGCCTGAAGGCATCGAGATCGAGCTCGAGAGCCCCACCCTGGTTCACGTGAACGGGGCCGACAAGCAGGCAGTGGGCGAGGTCGCCGCAGAGATCCGGCAGGTCCGGCCGCCGGAGCCCTACAAGGGCAAGGGCATCCGGTACGTGGGCGAGCAGGTCCGCCGGAAGGCCGGCAAGGCAGCCGTCGGCGGCGCGCTATAAGCGCCCCCGGATCGCGCAGACAGCAATACGTGAGGAGAGGCTAGGATGGCGACGGACAGGGTGATGGAGCGTCGGCGTCGGCGCGCCCGGCGCCACGCCCGTATCCAGAGAAAGGTACGGGGGACCGCGGAGCGTCCACGCCTGGTCGTGGCCCGCAGCCACCGGAACATCGAGGGCCAGGTCGTCGACGATGACCGGGGGATGACGCTGGTGGGAGCCTCCACCCGGTCTCCCGAGGTGGTGGAGGTCATGCCGGAGGATGCGGTCGATTACCCGGCGAGCTTCGCGGCGGGCCGTCTCCTGGCCCGGCGTGCGAAGGAGGCCGGCGTCGAGCGCGTGGTGTTCGACCGCGGCGGCTTCCCGTACCACGGTCGGGTGAAGGCCTTCGCCGAGGGCGCCCGCGAGGGCGGCCTCGAATTCTGATCGCGTGTAAACGGTGAGCTGAGAGGTACGGTGGCGAAGAGGCGACGCGACGAGGGCGAAAACCTTCGCGAGAACGTGATCGACATCAACCGCGTGTCCAAGGTGGTGAAGGGAGGACGCAGGTTCTCCTTCACCGCCCTGGTCGCGGTGGGCGACGGTCAGGGACGAGTCGGGACCGCGCTGGCCAAAGCCAACGAGGTGGCCGAGGCCATCCGAAAGGCGATCGATCAGGCCAAGAAGAACATGGTCGAGGTGCCGGTCGGCAAGGGAACCGTTCCGCACGAGATCGTGGGAGCGCTCGGAGCCGGCAAGGTCCTGCTCAAGCCGGCACGGCCGGGGACCGGAGTCATCGCGGGCGGCCCCGTGCGGGCCGTGCTCGAGTGCGCCGGATACCAGGACATCCTCACCAAGAGCCTGGGATCGAACAACCCGATCAACATGGTGCGTGCCACGATGCAGGGACTCACCAGCCTGGTCACGCCCGAGCAGGTGGCCTACGAGCGCGGCGTCGACGTCGAGGTGATCCGGGAGGCCATGCGTGGCTAAGAAGCTCCGCATCCGGCAGGTGCGCAGCGGAAACGGGGCGCCGGGTCGACAGCGTCGTACCCTGGAGGCGCTCGGGCTCCGCCATCACCAGGATGAGGTGGTCAAGGAGGACGGGCCGTCCATTCGAGGCATGCTCCGAAGGGTATCGCACTTGATCGAGGTCGAGGAGATCGACGGAAACAATGGCTGATTACGAGCACGTGGGCCTCGAGAACCTGAGTCCGGCCGACCGGTCGCAGCACTCGACGCGACGCGTGGGCCGCGGCCCGGGTTCGGGTCGCGGGAAGACGTCGGGTCGCGGACACAAGGGCCAGAGGGCCCGGAGCGGCGGGGCCAAGGAGATCGGCACCTGGTTCGAAGGCGGCCAGATGCCCCTCTACCGCAGGGTCCCCAAGCGCGGCTTCACCAACCCGAACCGGGTCGAGAACCAGGTCGTGAACGTCCGGGAGCTGGCGCTGGTGGACGGGACCGACATCGGACCGGCCGAGCTCGAAGCCCGCGGACTGATCGCCTCGTCATCGCGTCGGGTGAAGATCCTGGGCATCGGAGACGTGGAGCGATCCCTCACGGTGAGGGCACACGCGTTCAGCGCCTCGGCGCGGCAGAAGATCGAAGCCGCCGGCGGTCGGGTCGAGGTGCTCGACTAGCATGGCCTCCTCCTCCCGTCTGAAGGCCGCCGAGGCGATCCCCAACCTGTTCAAGGTTCCGGAGCTCAAGGACAAGATCCTCTTCACGCTCCTGTGCCTGGCCGTCTATCGACTGGGCGCGCACATTACCGTTCCGGGCGTCGACGTCGTGGCGCTGGAGCAGCTCGCCGGCCAGTTCCAGGGCACCCTGTTCGGCATCTACGACATGTTCGTCGGCGGGGGCCTCAAGCGGGCTACCGTGTTCGCCCTCGGGATCATGCCGTATATCTCGGCGAGCATCATGTTCCAGCTGCTCGCCGCGGTCTTCCCCACCATCGAGAAGATGCAGAAGGAGGGAGAGGACGGGCGCCGCAAGCTGACGCAGTGGACCCGGTACGTGACCGTGGCGCTGTGTGTGATGCAGGCCTACGGATACGCGATCTTCCTGGAGTCGCAGGCCGGGGCCGTGCTGGATCCGGGCTGGGGCTTTCGGCTGCAGACGATCCTCATGCTCACCACCGGCGGCGTGTTCGTCATGTGGCTGGGCGAGCAGATCACCGAGCGCGGCGTCGGGAACGGCATGTCGCTGCTGATCTTCTTCTCGATCCTGCAGCGCTTCCCGGGCGCCGTGGCCAGCACGCTGGAGCTGTGGCGGGCCGGCGGAATCAGCCTGTTCAAGCTCATCGCCCTGGCCGCGGTCATGGTCGGCATCGTGGCCGGCGTGGTCGCGCTGACGATGGCGGCCCGCAGGATCCCCGTCCAGATCCCGCGGAAGGTGGTCGGGCGGGGAAGGGTGCGGGAGGGACAGAAGTCCTTCATCCCCCTGCGGGTGAACTCTGCCGGGGTGATGCCCATCATCTTCGCCCAGTCGATCATCATCGTTCCGGGGACGCTGTATGCGTTCACGGGGGGGCAGGGTGTGGCGACGACCGGCGTGTCGGGCATCCTGTACACGCTGAGCCAGACTTTCCAGCCGGGAACCGTTTGGTATTACATTACCTACAGCATTCTCATTATTTTCTTCACCTACTTCTACACGTCGATCATCTTCAACCCGATCGACCTGGCGGAGAACCTCAAGAAGCAGGGCGGCTTCATCCCGGGGGTGAAGCCCGGCACTCAGACGGCCGAGTACATCGACCGGGTGCTCACGCGCATCACGCTTCCCGGGGCCGTGTACCTGGCCCTTATCGCGATCATGCCCTTCTGGATTTTCTCGGCCTTCGACATCAAGACGTTCTTCTTCGGGGGTACCTCGCTCCTGATCGTCGTCGGGGTGGCGCTCGACACCGTTCAGCAGATGGAGCAGCACCTCCTGCTCCGTCACTACGAGGGCTTCATGAAGAAGGGTCGGGTGAAGTACCGGGCACGTCAGCGGTACATGTAGGATGAGGCTGGTCCTCATGGGTCCACCCGGTGCGGGCAAGGGAACCCAGGGCGCTCGGTTGGCCGAGTGGCTCGGAGTTCCGCGCTTTTCGACCGGTGACATGCTGCGCGAGGCCCGCAGGGCGGGCACGGAGCTGGGGGAGAGAGCTCGCCGCTACATGGACGCGGGAGAGCTCGTCCCCGACGAGGTCATCCTCGATCTGATCGACGAGACGCTTCGGGGCGCGGATGCTTCGAGGGGATTCATCCTGGACGGGTTTCCGCGCACGGAGACCCAGGCTGAAGGGCTGGGGGACGTGCTGGCGAGGCGCGGCGAGTCGCTCGACGCCGTGGTCGACCTCCAGGTCCCCGAAGAGGAGCTCGTCCGGCGTCTGAGCGCCCGGCGGGTGTGTCCGGAGTGCGGGGCCGTGTGGTCGGCCGAGGAGCTGGAGTCGGGCGAGGAGGGAATCCCATGTCCCGAGTGCTCGGCCGGGGTCGAGCAGCGCGAGGACGATCGTCCCGAGACCGTACGTCGGCGCCTCGAGGTGTACCGAACTCAGACAGAACCGGTTCTGGCGTGGTACGCGGCCAGCGACGTCCCGGTCGTGGCCGTGCCCGGCACGGGACCGGTAAGCGAAGTCCAGCGCCGTCTGCGCGAGCGGCTGACCGAGGGCGCCGAGACGTGATTCACCTCAAGAGCGCCGCCGAGATCGACGTGATCGCCCGGGCGGGCGCCATCGTCGGCCAGGTGCTCGAGCGGATGGTGGACGAGGTGGCGCCGGGGGTGTCCACGGCGGCGCTCGACCGGGCGGCGGAGGACATGATCCGCGAACACCCGGGGGCCGAACCGGCCTTCAAGGGTCTCTATGGGTTTCCGGCGAGCCTGTGCACCAGCATCAACGAGGAAGTGGTGCACGGGATCCCGTCCGAGCACAGGGTGCTGGAATCGGGCGACATCGTGAGCCTGGACCTCGGCGTCCGGCTCGAGGGGTACTACGCCGACTCGGCCGTGACGCTACCGGTGGACCACATCGAGCCGGAGACGCGGCGGCTGCTGACGATCACCGAGACCGCGTTGCAGGTGGGGATCGCCGAGGCGAGGCCTGGCGGCCACCTGGGGGACATCGGCGAGGCCATCCAGAGCCTCGTCGAGGGCGATGGCTACAGCGTCGTCAGGGAGCTGGTCGGACACGGCGTGGGACATGCGGCACACGAAGACCCGCAGGTCCCCAACTACGGGCACGCGGGACACGGCCGGCGAATGAGGGAGGGACTGGTCATCGCGATCGAGCCGATGGTGAACGTGGGGGGACGATCGATCCGGACCCTTTCGGACGGCTGGACCGTCGTGACGGCGGATGGATCACTCTCGGCGCACTTCGAGCACACGGTGGCGGTGACAGCGGAGGGTCCGCGGATCCTCACCGCTCCACCGGTCCGATCGGCAGCCCAGGGAGGGGACCAGGTTGGCTAAGGAAGAACCCATCCAGATGAGCGGGGAGGTCATCGAAGCTCTCCCCAACGCGATGTTCAGGGTCCGTCTGGAGAACGGGCACGAGATCACCTGCCACGTCTCCGGAAAGATACGCATGAACTACATCCGGATCCTGCCGGGCGACAAGGTGGCGGTGGAGATGTCGCCCTACGACCTCACAAAGGGTCGGATCACGTATCGGTACAAGTGAGACGCAGCGGGTCCCGCCCCAACCATGTTGATCCAGGGTGGAATGACCGTTAGGTTGCAAGGCTCCGATGCAGACGGATCCGGCGGCAGGGAGAATCGGCCATGAAGGTTCGAAGCAGCGTAAAGAGGATCTGCGAGCACTGCAAGATCGTCCGCCGCCGCGGCGTGGTGCGGGTGATCTGCACGCGGAATCCGAAACACAAGCAGCGCCAGGGGTAGGTAGACCAGGATGGCACGCATCGCGGGAGTGGACCTGCCACGGAACAAGCGCGTAGAAATCGCGCTCACGTCCATCTATGGCATCGGTCGATCCACCGCCCGGGCGATCCTCGATGAGACGGCTCTGAACCCGGACGTCCGGATGCACGAGCTTTCCGACGAGGACGTCAACAAGCTGCGGCGAGTGATCGAGAACCGGTACAAGGTGGAAGGAGCCCTGCGTACCGAGCGGTCCATGAACATCAAGCGTCTCATGGACATCGGCTGTTACAGGGGTATCCGGCACAAGAAGGGCCTGCCGGTCCGAGGGCAGCGCACGCACACGAACGCCCGGACCCGGAAGGGGCCCCGAAAGACCGTGGCCGGCAAGAAGAAGGCGCCCGCCAAGAAGTAGGTGCGCCGCACAGAGTGACCGGCGCCAGCGCCCCCGAGGGGGTCGGCGGGCGCGGGGCGTGAGAGCACGTCTGCAGCGACGAGCGAGGGATGGCGAAGCCGGGAAAGAAGTCGAGCCGCAAGAAGGGGCAGGTGCCCGCCGAGGGTGTGGCGCACATCAAGGCCACCTTCAACAATACGATCGTCACGATCACGGACACCGGTGGCAACACGGTGGCCTGGTCGAGCGCCGGCAAGTCGGGTTTCAAGGGCTCCAAGAAGTCGACGCCCTTCGCGGCCACGATCGCCGCCGAGAACGCCGGCAAGGAAGCGGTGGCGCTCGGCATGAAGCGGGTCAGCGTCAACGTCCAGGGCCCGGGCTCGGGGCGCGAGTCCGCCATTCAGGCCCTGCAGAGCGCGGGTCTTACGATCACGGCCATTCGCGACGTGACGCCGATCCCGCACAACGGCTGCCGTCCGCCCAAGAAGCGTCGGGTTTAGAGGAGACGAAGAAGCTACATGGGTCGATACACGGGTCCGGTCTGCCGGCTGTGCCGGCGCGAAGGCGAAAAGCTCTTCCTCAAGGGAAAGCGCTGCTTCACCGAGAAGTGCGCCGTGGAGCGCCGGGGGTATCCGCCCGGCGAACACGGCGTCGGCCGCCGGCGCCGCCGGCAGTCGGAGTACGCGCTCCAGCTGCGTGAGAAGCAGAAGGTCAAGCGCATCTACGGGCTGGGTGAACAGCAGTTCTCGAACCTCTTCGGTCGGGCGGCCAAGCTTCCCGGCATCACGGGCGAGAACTTGCTGGTCGGCCTCGAGAGCCGCCTCGACAACGTGGTGTACCGGCTGGGCTTCGCGCCTTCCCGAAAGGGCGCGCGCCAACTGGTCCGGCATCGCCACGTGCGCGTGAACGGAGGAACCGTGGACGTGCCCAGCTACGAGGTCTCGCCCGGAGAAGAAATCTCGCTCTCCTCGACGGCCAGTGAGATGCCCCTCGTTCGCGAGGCCGTGGCGGACAGCAAGAACCGGGATCGGCTCACCTGGCTGGGTGTGGACTACGACGGGCTCAAGGGACGGATGCTGGAGCGACCCTCGCGGACGGACATTCCGCTGGCGGCGCAGGAGCAGTTGATCGTCGAGCTGTACAGCAAGTAAGGCCGCGATCGGCCTCGAGACTGCACGACTGGTACATACAGGCGAAGAGAGCGTTATGCCTTCGACGTTGGACCTGACCGGACTGGTACTGCCCGAGTCGGCCGAGGAGCGATCCCGGTCCGAAGACGGGCGGCGCGCCGAGTATCTCCTCCAGCCGCTGGAGCGGGGATTCGGCCACACGATCGGAAATTCGATTCGACGCATCCTCCTCTCCTCGCTGCCCGGCGCGGCCGTGTGGGCCTTCCGGGTCGATGGGGTGCAGCACGAGCACCAGACCATCGAGGGGGTCGCCGAGGACATCCACCAGATCATCCAGAACCTGAAACGCCTGGTCATCCGGCTGGATCCGGGCGAGGAAGAGGCGCGCCTCGAGCTCAGCGTGCACGAGGCGGCGGAAGTGACGGCCGCCGACATCGGTGACGTGGCCACGGTGGAGATCGTAAATCCCGACCAGCACCTCTTCACCCTGCAGTCGGATCTGCCGGAGAACCGGCCGCTGCGCATGGACCTGTGGGTGAACAGGGGCCGGGGCTTCGCCATGGCGGAGCAGCACGGACTCCCCACGGACGCTCCCGTCGACCTGATCCGGGTGGACTCGATGTACAACCCGGTGACCAAAGCGAATTTCGCGGTCCAGGAGACGCGAGTCGGCCAGCGCACCGACTTCGACCGTCTGATGATCTCGGTCGAGACCACCGGCGCTCTGGATCCGGCCGACGCGCTCGGCCAGGCGGCCCGAATCGCGCGCGCCCACCTGGACTATCTGACCCGGATCGGCGAGGGCCCGGTCGAGATCGGTTCCGCGGAGGGCGGAGCCCGAGCCGTCGGTGACGGTGCGCCCGAAGGCCTGCGGCGAGTGGGCGGCGAGCTCCAGGAGTTGCTCGGCCGATCGCTCGAGGCGTTCGAGGGCATCTCGGTCCGCTCCCGGAACACGCTCGAGAAGGCCGACATCCGGACCCTAGGGGATGTCGCGAGACGGTCCCGGAACGACATGCTGAAGGTCGAGAACTTCGGCGAGAAGTCCCTGGAGGAGGTCGCCGAGGTGCTCGCCGACAACAAGCTCCACTTCGGCATGGCTCTCGAACAGGGCGAGGACGGGACGCTCTACCTCCGCGAGGAGGCGAGCGCGGGCAACGGGGCTGCCGCCGAGGCCGACGATGAGGCATAGGAAGAGGGGTCGGCAGCTCAGCCGGACGGCCAGCCACAAGCAGGCCATGCTCCGGAACATGGCCACGAGCCTGTTCCGTCACGAGCGGATCCGGACCACCGAGGCCAAGGCCAAGGAGCTGCGTCCGTTCGCGGAGAAGCTGGTTACACTGTCCCGCACCGACGACGTGCACAGCCGCCGCCAGGTGCGAAGGCACATCCAGGATCGTGAGGTTCTGGCGAAGCTGTTCGATGACATCGGCCCCCGCTTCGAGGGTCGTGAGGGTGGGTACACTCGGGTGCTGAAGCTGGGTGCCAGGAAAGGGGATGGAGCGGAGCTGGCGCTCATCGAGCTGACGGAGCGGGTGAAGGCCCAGGCCTGAGCCCGTCCGTCCGGGGAACAAGAGAGAGGAAGACACATGGCGCGTTCCGGCTTTCGCGGAAGCTCATCCATCCTCCTGGTCGTGGCACTCGCGGTCATGGCCGGGTTCTTCTACTGGCTGTACCGCCAGTCCCAGCAGATCGAGCAGACCGTGACGCCCGCCATGGCGGACTCGACCACGGAGGGGCCGCCCCCGGTGACCCTGGCGTCGCTGGGCTCGGATCCAGCGGCGGCTGCGGGTCAGGGCGCCGCCTTCGACAGCGTCCAGGTCGGAGCGCGACTGGGGCGGGGCGTGTTCACGCTCGTCGTCAACGACACCCTCGAGTATCCGGTGCTGCTGAGCGCCCGGCTGCTCCAGCGGGGCACCACGGTCTACAAGGACGACCGCGTCAACGTGGGCGGTCAGTTCTATACGCTCAACGACTCGATTCGCTCGGAGTGGGTGAAGCGCGGGGCGGTGGATTCGGCGTCGGCGGCACAGATTCCGAGTCTGCCGACGTTCATGCTGGCGGACTCCGTCTCCATCCTCCGCAGCACTCGGAACTGAGGCCACGCGGGGATTCTGATGGCTAGATTCTGCTACGTGTGCGGCAAGGGCCCGGCGACGGGCAACAGCGTCAGCAACGCCAATAACCGCACGAAGCGGCGCACCTACCCGAATCTCCAGCGGGTCCGGATCGTCGAAGAGGGGACCGTGCAGCGCGTGCGGGTGTGCACGCGCTGCCTGAAGGCCGGGAAGGTCAGCAAGGCGCCGTGACGACCCGGTGACGGGTCGTCGCCCCCGGCGTTGGTCCCGCCCGGGGCCGCGCCTATATTTCGCTCCGATGATTGCCAGGCCCGCGCCGTCCCCGGATCGCCCTCTCGAGGGCCGTACCGTGGTCGTGACGCGCCCGCGCTCCCGCGCGGGCTCCTTCGAATCGCTGCTCGGCTCCCTCGGCGCGCGGGTGCTCCCCTTTCCGACCATCCGCATCCGCCCGCTCGAGGATCCGACCCCCCTGCGCGATGCGCTCCGGCGCGCGGCCGCCTACGACTGGCTCGTGTTCACGAGCGTGCACGGAGTGGAGGCGTTCCGGCGCGCGCGGGACGAGGTCGGCAGCTCCGCGGATGCGCTCCGGGACCTCCGGGTGGCCGCCATCGGTCCGGCCACTGCGGACGCGGTGCGGACGGAGCTCGGGCTCGAGGCCTCCGTGCTCCCCGAGGAGTACCGCGCCGAGCGCCTCGCCGAGGCGATCCTCGCTGCGGAGCCGAGACCTTCGGGGTGTCGCGTCCTGCTCCCGCGGGCGGCCGAGGCACGGGAGGTGCTTCCCCGGCTCCTGGAGGCCGCCGGCGCCAGCGTGGATGAGGTCGCCGCTTACCACACCACGTTCGCGGATGCAGCCGAGGCGGCTGCGTTGCGGACCCGACTGGACGCCGGCGAGATCGACTGGCTGACCTTCACGGCCTCCTCGACGGTCCACGGGTTCGTGACGGCCGTCGGAGCGGACGCGGGACCGGCCAGGGTCGCGGCCATCGGTCCGATCACGGCGGGAACGGCCCGCGAGCTGGGACTCCCGGTGCACGTGGTGGCCCGCGAGTTTACGATCCCCGGTCTCGTGGAGGCGCTCGTGGAGGCGGAGAAGGCATCGCAGGCGGGAGGAACGGATGGCTGAGGAGCGAGGAGGCTTGTTTCCCCGTGTGCGGCTGCGTCGCTTGCGCCGACCAGGGATCCGGGACCTGGTCAGGGAGACCCGTCCGGCTGCCTCGGACTTCATCTACCCGCTGTTCGTGGACGCCACCACGGACACGCCGCGCCCCGTCGAGTCGATGCCGGGTGTGTCCCGACTCCCGGTCGAGGCGGCGGTGCGGGAGGCGGGCGCCGCGCTCGAGGATGGCGTCAGGGCGTTTCTCCTGTTCGGGGTGCCAGACCGCAAGGACGAGCGTGGCAGCGCCTCCTGGGCCGAAGACGGGATCGTGCAGCGCGCGGTCCGGCGCCTCCGGGAGGAGTTCCCCGATGCCGTGTTGATCACGGACGTGTGCCTGTGCGAGTACACGAGCCACGGCCACTGTGGGCTGATCGAGGGTGACCGCGTACTCAACGATCCGACGCTGGAGCTCCTCGCCCGGCAGGCCGTGAGCCACGCGCAAGCGGGCGCGCAGATCGTGGCTCCCTCGGACATGATGGACGGCCGGGTGGGGGCGATCCGGGGCGCGCTGGACCGCGAGGGCCTCGAGGATGTCGCGATACTCTCGTACGCGGCCAAGTACGCAAGCACCTTCTACGGTCCCTTCCGTGACGCGGCCGACTCCTCGCCGGGCTTCGGCGACCGGCGCGGCTACCAGATGGACCCGGCCAACGGCGACGAAGCCCTCCGCGAGGTAGCGCTGGACGTCGCCGAGGGTGCCGATCTGGTCATGATCAAGCCGGCTCTCGGCTACCTGGATGTCGTCTACCGGGTGAAGGAGACCTTCGGGTTGCCGACCGTGGCTTACTCGGTGAGCGGCGAGTACGCGATGATCCGGGCCGCGACCGAGCGAGGTTGGATCGACGGGTCCGCCGCCATGTGGGAGGCCGCCGTCGCGATTCGGCGCGCGGGCGCCGACCTCGTCGTCACCTACGCGGCCCGGGAGCTGGCGAGGCGGGCGCGGGCCGAAGGACGCGGAGCCCCCGCTTGAAGAGCCTGGTCACCGGTGCGGACGGTTTCGTCGGCGAGCATCTGCTCACGGCTCTCCTGGAGTCCGAGGGCGAGGTCGCGGCCTCGGCCCTCACGCTTCCGCCTACGCGAAGCACCCTGTCGCCGTCCCAGATGGCCGCTGTGGACTGGAAAGCCGCCGATGTCCGCGACCACGATGCGCTGTTTCGTGTCCTCGCGGCTGTGAGACCCGACCGGATCTACCACCTGGCCGGGTTCTCCTCCGGTGCGCTGGCGCGGGACCAGGCGGAGGGGGCGATGCGCGTCAACGCCGGAGGCACCGTCAACCTCTGCGAGGCCGTGCTGAGCGTGCGCGAGGAGTTCCCGGAATTCGATCCGCTGATCCTGGTCATGGGCTCGGGCGACTCCTATGGGGACGCTGGGGAGCCCGGCCGACCGCTGGGCGAGGAGCTCATGCTGCGGCCTGTCACCGTGTACGGGCTCTCCAAGGCGTGCCAGGAGCTCGCGGCCCACACGTACCGCCGCGCGTATGATGTGCACACGGTGGTGCTCCGGGGCTTCAATCTCGTCGGGCCGGGCCAGCAGCCCCATTTCGTGGTCCCGGACTTCTGCCGACGGGTCGCCGAGATCGCGGCGGGCGAGCGCCCCCCGAGGCTCGAGGTGGGCAACCTGGAGGTGGAGCGAGACTTCACGGACGTCCGGGATGGCGTGCGGGCCTTCCTCCTGGTGACGGAGCTGGAACGCCCGCAGGCGGCGTACAATGTGTGCTCGGGGCGCTCCATCTCCGTTCGGCGAATCCTCGATTGGATCCTCGACGAGGCGAACGTGAGCGTGGAGGTGGTCGTGGACGAGAGCCGCATCCGGGAGGAGGAGCCCGGCCGCGTGGTGGGCGACCCGACCCGGATTCGCCAGGAGACCGACTGGGCGCCGCAGCGGAGTATCGAGGACACGGTGCGCGAAGTGTACCGCACGTTCGCGATCTGAACCTCCCCGGCCATCAGGAGGCACCCGAGACGCCACAGGAGAGCGATGTGAGCAGGGGACGATCATGGATGTGACGGTCATCGGTACGGGTTACGTCGGCCTCGTGGTCGGTGCCTGTCTCGCGGAGACGGGGCACCGGGTGGTGTGCGCCGACGTGGACGAGGGGAAGATCGAGCGGCTCGAGCGGGGCGAGGTCCCGATCTTCGAGCCCGGCCTGGATCGTCTGCTGGAGAGGAACACGCGCGAGAACCGGCTCCGTTTCACGACCGATGTGGACGCGGCCGCGGCCCGGGGAGAGGTCCTGTTCATCGCGGTAGGGACGCCTCCCGACGAGGACGGCTCCGCCGACCTCCAGCACGTGCTCTCGGTGGCCGGGACGATCGGCCGGAACCTGCGCGAGGGGGCGGTGGTCATCACCAAGAGCACCGTACCCGTCGGCACGGCGCGGCGGGTCCGGGAGGAGATCGAGCGCTGGACGGAGGTCCCGTTCCACGTGTGCTCCAACCCCGAGTTCCTCAAGGAGGGGAGCGCGGTCGACGACTTCATGCGACCCGACCGGGTGGTGTGCGGCATCGAGACGGACGCCGTGCGTCCCATCCTCCAGGAGCTGTACGAGCCGTTCGTGAGGACGGGCAATCCTCTGCTGTTCATGGACATACCGTCGGCCGAACTGACCAAGTACGCCGCGAACGCGATGCTGGCCACCCGGATCAGCTTCATGAACCAGGTCGCCGCCCTGTGCGAGGCCACGGGAGCCGACGTGACCCACGTTCGACACGGCATCGGGAGCGACCCTCGGATCGGGTCGTCCTTCCTGTTCGCCGGGGCCGGGTACGGGGGGAGCTGCTTTCCCAAGGATGTCCGGGCGCTCATCCGGACGGGAGATGAGCAGGGGATCGACCTGTCGATCCTGCGCGCCGTGCACGAGGCCAACGATCGCCAGAAGCGGCTCCTGGTGGAGAAGGTGCTCGGTCACTTCGGGAGGGACCTCGCCGGGCGCCGGCTGGCCGTGTGGGGCCTGGCTTTCAAGCCGGAGACGGACGACATGCGAGAGGCCCCCTCGATCGAGATCGTGGAGGGGCTCCTGGAGGCGGGAGCTTCGGTGGCCGTGCACGACCCGGTGGCCATGGAGGTGGCCCGCGCACGTCACTTCGGGGACCGCGTCGACTACTGCGACGACGAGTACGAGGCGTGCGTCGGTGCCGACGCTCTGGTGATCGTGACGGAGTGGCTGCAGTACCGCCGGCCGAGCTGGGAGCGGCTTTCCGATACCCTTTTGGAGCGGACGGTGTTCGACGGCCGCAACCTGTTCGAGCCCCGGCGCCTCGGGGACCGCGGGTTCCGCTACTATCCGATTGGACGGGAGGCCGTCGAATGAGAGTCCTCATCACGGGGGCCGCCGGCTTCCTGGGCTCCCACCTGTGCGACCGCTTCCTCGAGGAGGGCCACGAGGTCGTGGGCATGGACAACTTCATCACCGGCTCCGCGGACAACCTGGCCCACCTGATGGGCCGAGAGGGCTTCCGCTTCGTCAAGTACGACGTGACGGAGTTCATCTACGTGACCGGCCGCCTGGACGGCGTCCTGCACTTCGCCTCGCCCGCGAGTCCGGTGGACTATCTCGAGTTTCCGATCCAGACTCTCAAGGTGGGGAGCCTGGGGACGCACAAGACGCTCGGCCTGGCCAAGGCGAAGGGAGCCCGCTACCTGCTCGCTTCCACGTCCGAGGTGTACGGTGATCCGCTCGAGCATCCCCAGACGGAGGGCTACTGGGGGAACGTGAACCCGATCGGCCCCCGCGGAGTGTACGACGAGGCCAAGCGATTCGCCGAGGCGCTGACCATGGCCTACCACCGCTTCCACGGCCTCGACACTCGAATCGCCAGGATCTTCAACACCTACGGCCCCCGCATGCGGCCTGCCGATGGGAGGGTGGTCTCGAACTTCCTGGTGCAGGCCCTGCTGGGTGAACCGCTGAGCATCTACGGGGACGGTAGCCAGTCCCGCAGCTTCTGCTACGTGTCCGACCTCATCGAGGGCCTGTACCGCCTGTTCTTCTCCGAGGAGAGCGAGCCGGTCAACCTGGGCAATCCCGTCGAGTTCACGATAGCCGAGCTCGCCGACCTGGTCCTCGAGGTCATGGGCGGGGATTCCGAGGTCCGGCACCTCCCCCTTCCGGAGGACGATCCCAAGGTTCGTCAGCCGGACATCGGCCGGGCACGCCGGGTGCTGGGCTGGTCGGCGAAGGTGGAGCTGCGCGAGGGCCTGGATCGGACGGCGGTCCACTTCCGGCAGCTCCGGGACCAGGAGCGCCTTCCCTCGCCCCGCGTGCTGGCCGGAGACGGGACCGAGTGAGCGACGACGCGAGCGGATCGGCGGTTCACGTCTCCGTCGTCATGCCCGTCTACAACGAGCGTGACACGCTGGACGAGATCGTCGCGCGGGTCCGTGCAGTGTCGATGCCGGTGGAGCTGGTCGTGGTCGACGACGGGTCCACCGACGGGTCCACCGAGATCCTGGCGCGGCTGGAGAACGAGGGCCGTATCGACCGTCTCGTGCGCCAGGACCCCAACCAGGGCAAGGGCGCCGCGCTCTCCCGGGGGTTTCGCTCGTGCGCGGGCGAGGTCGTCATCGTGCAGGACGCGGACCTGGAGTACGACCCGGCGGACTACGAGATGCTGGTCGAGCCGATCGAGCGGGGACTGGCCGACGTCGTCTACGGATCGCGGTTCATGGGAGGACGTCCCCACCGGGTCCTCTACTTCTGGCACTACGTGGGGAACCGCTTCCTCACCCTGCTGTCCAACATGGTGACGAACCTCAACCTCTCCGACATGGAGACGTGCTACAAGTGCTTCCGGCGCGAGGTGCTCGACGATCTCGTCATCGAGGAGCGGGGATTCGGGGTCGAGCCCGAACTGACGGCGAAAGTGGCCCTCGGGGGCTGGCGGGTGTACGAGGTCGGCGTGTCGTACAGCGGGCGAACCTACGCCGAGGGCAAGAAGATCGGATGGCGGGACGGGGTGCGGGCCCTGGTGTGTATCCTGAAGTACGGGCTCTTCCGCCGGGCTTCCGGCCGGAAACGGGCGAGCGCGGGTGGCGAGTGACCCCGCGCTGGAAGCCGGGTCGCCGGAGCGTCGTCGCCGCGATGGCCTTCGGGCTGATCGGTCTGACCGCCTGTACCAAGGCCGGTGGCGATGCGCTCGGAAGGGGCGACCGTCTCCTCACGCAGGGGCGGACGGACCAGGCCATCGCCGAGTATCGATTGGCTGAGCGCCAGCAGGGGGAGGATCCCTCGATCCTGGCCCGCCTGGCGCACGCGTACGTGCTCTCCGGCGATGACGAGACCGCGCTCCAGATCTACAGCCAGCTACTGCGGGCCGACTCCAGCTACCGATACCAGGCGGCCGCGGATCTCACGGCCGCGGCGCGCGATGCCGACGGGCGCGGCAACGAGGAGGAGATGTCCAGGCTCCTGGAGCCGGTCGTCGCCTCCGACCTGTCCCTGGTCCCGGCCGACCTCAGGCGCAAGCTCGGGGACCACGCCTTCGACCAGGGCGACTATGCCGACGCGCTCCCCCTGCTCCTGTCCCTCCCCGAGGATCCCGGCGTCGATTCAAGGGTTCTCTACGAGACGGCCCGCTCCTTCGAGGAGCTGGGGGGATGTGGGGAGGCCCTTACGTACTTCCGGCGCTACCTGGATGTGGCGCCGGGCGACGGGTCGGCCGAAGCCAACAGTGCCCGCTGGCACTACGGGAACTGCCTGTACGAGGTGGCTACCCAGCAACGGCAGGCCGGGCGGTCCGACCACGCGCTGGCGAGCCTGGACAGCCTGGTGGCGGTCGGCGTGCCCCGGACCCTGCAGGACAGGGCTCAGTACCTGCGGGGCGAGGTGCTGCTGGGCCAGGGACGGTCCCAGGAAGCGCTGGAGGCGTTCGAATCGGTCCTGCGCCTCGACCCGGCCCGCACGGGACCGGTGGCCCGTCAGGCCGAAGAACGGATCCGACAGATCCGGTACGGCGGCTGAGGAGGGTAGCGTGTGGCAGCCGTCGACGCCGGCAGCGAGAGAGGAAGCCGAGGGAGTGAGGATGCGGAGCCAGGAGCCTGCAGCGAGCGAGGACGCCGGGGAACCCGACGCGCGGGCGGGGGCCGGCCGTCGAAGCGGCCTCTGGCGGCGCGTCGTCCCGGCCGCCGTGGGCCTGGTCCTGTTCGCGGGAGCGCTGGCGTGCGGCACGGCGAGTCCCCCCAAGCAGATGGCTCCCGAGGGGAAGTACCGGTGGTCCCGTGAGCGCTTCGCCGCCGGCGACTACGGCGCGGCGGCCAAGGGCTTCAAGTCTTTCCTGCTGGAGGCGCCCCTGGACCCACGCGCCGACAGCGGCCAGTACTTGCTGGGCGAGTCGTACTTCAAGGAAGGACACTTCCGCGAGGCGGCCGACGCCTTCGATCGCCTCGGCACGAACCGCCCCACCAGCGACCTCGCGGACGACGCGCTCCTGGGCGTATGCCGGTGCGATTGGAAGCTCAGCCCCGAGCTCGCCCTCGACCAGGACTACACGCACAAGGCCGTAGACGCCTGCGGACGGCTGCTGCAGTACTATCCCGACAGCCCCCTCGCCGACTCGGCCAGGGCGCTCCAGCAGAAGGCCAACGACAAGCTCGCGGACAAGTCCTACAGGGTGGGCAAGTGGTACTTCGACCACGGCATCTACGAGTCCGCCAACGTGTACTTCGAGATCATCCTCAAGAACTACCCCAAGGCGCCGATCGTGCCCGACGTGCTGGCCAGCCTCTATCACAGCTACCGGAAGATCGGGTTCGATTCGGAGGCCAAGGACGTGCGCCAGCGGCTCCTGACGGAGCACGCGGACTCGCAGGCGGCCAGGAAGCTGCGGAACGAGACCGGTCAGGGCGCCTGAGGCGGCCGGGATGCCGGCGGGCGAGCGTCTCGGGCTGTTCGGGGGCACCTTCGACCCGGTTCACATCGGTCATCTCGTGGTGGCCGGCGACGTGGTCGAGGGCCTCGGCCTCGACCGGCTGCTGGTCGTCCCCGCCGGCCGGCCGCCGCACCGCGATGCCGTGCTGCCCGCGGCGGTGCGGCTGGACCTGGTGCGGCGCGCCTTCGACGGGGACCCCCGCGTGGAGGTGAGCGATGTGGAGGTTCGGCGCGACGGGCCCTCCTACACCGTCGACACGCTGGCCTGGATCCGGGAGACCCGGGCGCCGGAGGCCCTCTACCTGGTCCTCGGCGTGGACCAGCTGCGGACGCTGTCCAGCTGGCACGAGCCCCTCAGGCTCAGGGAGCTGGCCGAGATCATCGTGATGACGCGAGGGGGAGAGCGGCCGGTAGTTTCGGTGGCCGATGGCGTCGAGGTTCACACCCTCCCGGTGACGCGCGTGGATCTGTCGGCCACGCGCATCCGGGAGCGGCTGGGACGCGGACTCACGGTCCGCTACCTGGTGCCGGAGTCGGTCCGTGACCGACTCGAGCGAGCCTGGAGCGCGAGTGCCGTCCAGTCGGCGGAGGTCCCGGAAGACAGGGGGAACGATGCCACGCGGCACGTCTATTAGCTGTGCGTCGGGCCCGTTCCGCGCGGCCCCCGCACGCCTCGAGCACCTGACGGAGCCATGCTGAAGTCCCTCATCAACAGCCTGGTGGGCACCCGCTTCGAGCGGGAGATGAAGAAGCTCCAGCCCATCGTGGACGAGATCAAGCGCCACGAGTCGCGGCTGGGCGACGTCTCCGAGGAGCAGATCCGGGCGCAGACGGCCCGCTTCCAGGAGCAGATCCGGGAGCGCACCGCGGCGTTGGAGGAGGAGGGCTCGGATCTCCGTGAGCGCCGGCGGCACAGCGAGGATCCCGGGGAACGGGCGGACCTCACCCAGCGCATCGCGGAGCTGGACGAGGAGCTGGGCGAGCTCACCCAGGAGGTCCTGGACGAGATCCTCCCCGAGGCGTTCGCCACCGTTCGCGAGGCGTGCCGTCGGCTCCTGGGCCGGGAGATCCACGTCACCGGCAACACGATGACCTGGGACATGGTCCCCTACGACGTACAGCTCATCGGGGGTATCGTCCTGCACCAGGGCAAGATCGCCGAGATGGCCACCGGCGAGGGCAAGACGCTTGTGGCCACCATGCCCCTGTACCTGAACGCGCTCGCCGGAAAGGGCGCCCACCTCGTCACCGTGAACGACTACCTGGCGCGGCGCGACTCGCAGTGGATGGGGGCGGTGTTCGAGTACCTGGGGCTCACGGTCGGGTGCATCGACGACGCCGAGCCGGGCACGCAGGCGCGCCGGGACGCATACGGCTGCGACATCACCTACGGTACCAACAACGAGTTCGGGTTCGACTACCTGCGCGACAACATGGTCGTCCGGCTCGAGGACCGCGTGCAGCGCGGCCACGCCTACGCGATCATCGACGAGGTGGACTCCGTCCTCATCGACGAAGCCCGCACGCCGCTCATCATCAGCGGTCCGGTCGGCAAGGACGACCAGGGGATCTACCACAAGTACAACAACCAGGTGGCCGACCTCGTGCGCCGGCAGGGCCGGATCGTCCGGGAGCTGGTCGCCGAGGGGGAGAAGCTCCTCGAGGAATCCCGGGAGGAGGACGACTCCGCCAGGGAGCACGAGGCGGGACAGCTCCTCCTGGCCGCCCAGCGCGGCGATCCCAAGAACCGCCGGCTAATGAAGCTCCTCAACGAGACGGGCGTGAAGCAGCTCGTGCAGCGCACGGAGGGCGACCTCATGCGCGAGAAGCGCCTGCACGAGATCGACGAGCTGCTGCTGTACTCCACGGATGAGAAGGGACACACCATCCAGATTTCGGACCAGGGCCTGGACGTCCTCAGCCCGTCCGATCCCGAGGCCTTCGTGGTGCCCGACCTTTCCCAGAGGGTGAAGAAGGTCGAGGACTCCGAGGATCTGTCCGCGTCCGACAAGCGGGAGGCCGTCGAGGCGCTGGAACGCGAGTATGCGGAGAAGTCGGAGAAGATCCACATCATCCACCAGCTGGTGAAGGCCCACGCCCTGTACGAGAAGGACGTGGAGTACGTGGAGGAAGGCGGCCAGATCGTCATCGTGGACGAGTTCACGGGCCGCAAGATGCCGGGACGCCGGTGGAGCGACGGGCTCCACCAGGCCGTGGAGGCCAAGGAGGGCGTGACCGTGCAGGGGGAGACGCAGACCCTGGCCACGATCACCATTCAGAACTACTTCCGCATGTACGACAAGCTGGCCGGCATGACCGGGACGGCCGAGACCGAGGAGGGCGAGTTCCACGAGATCTACGGCCTCGAGGTCGTCGTCATCCCGACCAATCGCCCGGTCCGCCGGGTGGACCAGGAGGACGTGATCTTCCGCACCAAGCGGGAGAAATACGCGTCGCTCCTCGAGGAGATCGAACGACTCCACGAGCGCGGACTCCCGATCCTGGTCGGCACGACCAGCGTCGAGGTGTCGGAGATGATCGCGCGGATGCTGCGGCGGCGCGGCCTGCAGCACGAGGTCCTCAACGCCAAGAACCACCAGCGGGAAGCCCAGATCGTCGCCAACGCCGGCCAGCCCGGCGCGATCACGATCGCCACGAACATGGCCGGCCGCGGCACGGACATTAAGCTCGGTCTCGGCGTGGTGAAGTGCGAAGTGTGCGGGATCCTCTCCGAGGAGCCCGCCTTCGGCCAGGTGGAGGAGACGCCCGACCTGTCGCCGGCCCAGATCGAGGAGCTGGGCTGCCAGATCGACCCGCCCTGCGGCCTCCAGATCCTGGGCACCGAGCGCCACGAGGCTCGTCGGATCGATCGACAGCTGCGCGGCCGCTCGGGCCGCCAGGGGGATCCGGGCTCGAGCCGCTTCTTCGTGTCGCTCGAGGACGACCTCATGCGGCTGTTCGGCTCCGACCGCATCGCCAAGTGGCTGGACCGGGCCGGCATGAAGGAAGGCGAGGTCATCTCGGACCCGTGGATGACCAAGGCGCTCGAGCGGGCCCAGAAGCGCGTCGAGCTCCAGAACTTCGAAGCCCGCAAGAAGCTGCTGGAGTACGACGACGTCATGAACCAGCAGCGCGAGGTCATCTACGACCTGCGGCTGTTCGCCCTCGAGGGGGGAGAGGACCTCAAGGGCGAGGCGTGGGAGATGATCGAGTCGGCCCTGCGCGGGGACGTGGCCGACTTCGTGGAGGAGGGAAGCCATCCGGACCGGTGGGACCTGGCCGGCCTGCGCGAGAAGCTCGTGCTGGACTACTTCCTCCTGGTCGATATCCTGCCGGAGGGGGAGGTCTCGCCCGCCGACCTGCCCTGGTCCGACCCGGAAGACGTCCTGGAGGCCGTGGTCGAGCACGCCCACGAGGCCTACCGGCGCAAGATCGAGAGCTTCGCGGAGCACTGGGAGCGAATCCTGAGCTTCATCGTCCTCTCGGTGATCGACGACAAATGGAAAGACCACCTGTACGAGCTCGATCACCTGCGCGACTCCATCCGGTACCGGGCGTGGGGCCAGAAGGACCCGCTCATCGAGTACAAGCAGGAGGCGTTCGACGAGTTCGTGGCCATGATGACGGAGCTCCGTCGCGCCGTGGCCAACTTCCTCTTCCGCGCCCAGATCGAGCCCGAGCCGCGGCAGCGGCTGCGCGCCCCGCAGATCACCGCGATGTCCGGTCCGGACGAGAGCCCGGCCACGGGCGTCGGGGCGCCCGGCGGCGCCGGGGCGGGAGCGGAGGAGCCCGAGCCGGCCTTCGCGGCGACGGGTGTGGCCACGTCGGCCTCGGCGGACGGGTCGGCGGCGCAGATGGCGCCGGGCGGGGCCCGGGTCGTGCGGCCGGACGAGCCGCTCGACGTCCACGAGGAGCCGGGCCGGAACGACCCGTGCCCGTGCGGGTCGGGCAAGAAGTACAAGAAGTGTCATGGAAGGCTGGCGTAGCCCCCTGACGGACGAGACCCGCGGACCGGGTAACGGGTCGGCAGGTCCCGGGATCATCCAGTAGCCCTGTCGGCGCGGCGGCCGGGCGCGGGGTCCCCCTCCGTCTCCGCCTTCGCTTCGCGCCCGGCGCTCATCACGGTGCAGACCGCGCCAGCCACTCCCGTCTTCACGGTCTCAGCCCCCATCCACGCCGCTTCGCTGCGGCTCCGCTCCGGGGGATCCCCGCGCCCGGCCACCCACCCGTCCGCTTCCTGTCCTTGCCTCTTCCGCGTGCTTCCGAGGCGGGCTGGTAGACCTCCCCACGTCCCTCCGAGGGATCTCCCGACTGCCGCGACGGTTTGGTGGGGCGAATTTGCATACAGGCGTGCACCGAGCGGCGTGACCGCAGGCTCGTGGACCCGAATCGGCAGGAGGGGGCGCGGCCATGTCCAACGACCCGTACCTCTTCGGTGCCGTGGGACTCCTCCTCGTGGTCCTCCTCATGAGCCTCCTCCTGTACAACCGGCTCGTGCGCGGGCGCGAGCGCACCCGGGAGGCGTGGTCCGGGATCGACGTCCAGCTCAGGCGTCGGGCCAACCTGGTCCCGATGCTGGTCGACACCGTGAAGGGGTACGCGAGGCACGAGCGGTCGGTGTTCGAGGAAGTGACTCGGGAGCGCGGGCGGCTGATGGAGGCGACCGGGGCCGCCGACAGGGCGGACGCCAACGGCCGTTTGAGTCGGGCCCTGGTCCGCCTGCTGGCCGTCGCGGAGGCTTACCCCCAGCTGCGAGCATCGGAACCCTTCGTCGAGCTGATGGAGGACCTCTCCGACACGGAGGAGAAGATCGCGTTCGCTCGCCACTTCTATAATCGCAACGTGGCGAGCTTCAACGCCCGGATCGGGTCGTTTCCCCACTTCGTGGTCGCCAGGACGTTTGGATTCCGACCGTTCGAGTTCTTCCGTTCGACGCGGGACGAGCGCGAGGCGCCGCGCGTCGACCTCCTGGCCGTGGCGAAGGGGGCCCATAGGGGGCCCCCGTGAGGTCGGCCACCGACGAGCCATCCGTGACCAGCGAGCCCGTTCTCGTCTTCGACCGGATCGACGCCAACCGGAGGAACACGGTGCTCCTCCTGGCATTGTCCGCTCTCTTCGTCCTTCCGGCGGCAGCCTACCTGACCCAGTACCTCATCCTGTGGCTGGCTGCGGTGATCCTGCCGCTGTCCACGAGAGTCGGGGACCCCCGGAGGCTGATCCCCGTGGCGATCGGAGTCACGGTGTTCGGCGGGATCTTCTTTCCCTACCTGATCTACCTCCGCTCGGCTTCGCACCTGCTCCGCATCAGCGGCGCGAGGCCCCTCGAGGCGGGGGAGGGCACGGAGCTGCGGCGTCTGGTCGAGAACCTCTGCATCGGGAGCGGCCTGCCCGTGCCGCAGATCAGGATCCTGGATTCGCCAGTCCCGAACGCTCTGTCCACGGGGCTCTCGCCGAAGGACGCGACGGTCGTTGTGACGCGAGGGCTCCTCGAGTCCCTCGATCGGCGCGAGCTGGAGGGCGTCCTCGCGCAGGAGCTCTGTCAGGTGGGCAACAACGACGTCCTCCTGAAGTCCGTTCTGGCCACCCTGCTGGGAATCATGCTGGCTCCCTTCAGGGCGGCGGGGCGCCTGTTTCGCGCCGCCGGAGGGGCCGGGTCGTCCGTCCGTCCCGTGGCTCTGGGCTGCCTGTACGTCGCCGCGGCCTACGTCGTGTTCGGCGTCGGAGCCATGCTCGTCATGGCTGCGGTGCTCGGAGGGCTGGTGGGCTGGATAGGTGTCACGTCCTTGCTCCTGTTCCTGGGGACACCGCTCATCTGTCTGATGCTCTACCGGGCGGTCTCACGCGAACGGGAGTTTCTGGCGGACGCCAACGCCGTTCTGCTCACGCGGAATCCGGGCGCGCTGGTCCGCGCGCTCGAAACCGTGGGCGCCGGCATCGGGCGAGGGCCCCCGGTCGACCCCGCCATCGCCGATCTGTTCTTCGTGGATCCTCGACCGACCGGATCCGGAGTCGGGCGGCGCCTTCTGTCGTCGCATCCGCCGATGCGCGAGCGCATCGAGCTGCTGCGGCGAATGGGAGAACCCTACTGATCCCCCGGTCCACTCCGGAAGCGACTCGTCGGCCCCGAGACAAGGAGGTCCCATGTACCGGAAGAGCTTGATCATCGGTTCCGC
>CANPVD010000083.1 GCA_947581615.1 Candidatus Humimonas hydrogenitrophica | reverse complement strand
TCCCGGAAAGACATGCTAGAGTAGTCGCGCCCGGAGCTCCTAAGAGAAGCACCGCGCCCAACTCAAGAAGGTAGTTGACGTCGGTTGTACTGCCCTTCTCCGTGACTCGGAAAGCTAGAGAAGTGCTTGCAACGCCGAGAAGCAGGAGGACCCCAAGCGCGAGAAACCACTGGGGGGTGAAGTTGGGAGTGTACTCTACAAAGACAAAAACCGTCAGCGACGCTGCGAACAGCGTTAACAGAGATACCGGAAGGGCAATGCGCTTATCGGCCATGGTTGTGTTGGGAATGCCCCCGAGCGAACGCGCTCTCAGTTACCGCTTACCAGCTGAGTCGGCCCGTGAAAAGGGCAATCATGAGTCCAAGCATGACTATCCACCTCCCTTTTTGCTAGAAAGTCGTAGCCTTTCGCTATCGGCTACGCTTCAGCTTCGCTCGGAGGTTTCGCTCGGCTCGACTCGGCGAGCAACGTTGTCGGGGGCTAGTTTCCCTACATTAATGTGACTCCAGCCAAGAGGGTGACACGACCCATCGTTAATTCGTCTGCGGCGAGCTGCATTGCCTGCGGGCCACAGAAAGACAGAGAATGATCTTGGCACACTGGTGCGATCGGTCGGATAGGTCGCCTCTTGCTTAGAGTTGGCATCCGTGCCATGGCCTAGTTTGTCTCCTACCTCACGGTGATGCCCACCGATTCGTCGCCTGGAGGCACGCGAGCACGGAGGCCTCCTCAGCGGAGTCGGTGATCAGGCTGATTCCCGTCAACGTGACTGTATTACGACGCTCCTGGCCCTGTACGAGAGCCACGAGCAGATCGCGGCCGAATGCTTCCAGTCGCGCCACGCCTTCTAGTCGCAGCTGGACGTTGTCCAGGGCGGCCTGATTCAAGGCACTCAATACGGCGCGGGCCGCGACTTCGAGACGCGACTGCGAAAAGTCGGGTCCTTCTGCGGTACCCCTGAAGGACTCCTCGGAGCCCTTCAGGGTCACGTGGCATGCCACCTTATGTCCCGCGGTCCGCTCGAGCTCGAGACTCTCGAGGAGAAGACGACGGGAGACCTCTTGCGCTGGCTCGACCTCGGGGGCCGTGATCGGAGCGGCTACATCCTGCGCCTGGGCTCCGGCGTGCGGGATGTCCGGCCTTCGGATCTGGGCAACGGAGATCTTCCGGTGGTCGATCTGGAGTCCGAACTCGGCCAGCAGGGCAGACTCGATGTTTCGGACGATCTGCTTGGCACCGACGGATGAGTCGCTGACGACGTGTACCTCGTCGATTCCGCCATGACCGTCGGCGACGATCTTGAGTGAGCCGACTCCTTCGAGACCGGAGAGGAGCTGTTCGACCTGGCGCAGGCCCCAGGGGTCCATGCCCTCCACTTCGGTGCGCGAATCCTGGGTATCAGGGTTCATGCTGGGTCAGCTCCTCGGTGAGGTGAGGATGCACGGTGGCGCCGCCCTGCGCCTTCGCGATGTACAGTGATGAGTCCGCGTCCGCAAAGAGCGCATCGGCCGTGGCGGCCTTTCCGTTGGCCCCTGAATGATAGGCCAAACCGATGCTCGCCGTCACCCTGATCGCCCCGTTCGGAGTCTCGAGGCCCAGGTGGTCCAATTCGGCCTGGATCTTCCGGGCCACTTCGTGAGACCCCTCCATGTCGGTATCCACCAGAATGATGGCCAGCTCGTCGCCACCGAATCGCGCGGCGAAGTCGCTCTGCCGCACAACGCTCTGCAGCGTACCGGCTACGGCCCGGAGGACATCGTTGCCAGCGGCGTGACCGAAGGTATCGTTGATGTTCTTGAAGTCGTCGAGATCCACCAGTATGAGCCCCACCCCGTCATCGTATCGGTTGGCGCGCGAAAACTCCTCCTGGAGGCGCTCTCGGAAGGCTCCGTAGCTGTAGAGTCCGGTGAGGGCATCGTGGCGAGCATCCCTCAGTGCTCGCTCGTACCGCTGCCCCATCTGGAACGGACAGGTGGCTAGCCGGTCTCCCGGGAAGGGGTATTCGCCGCTTCCAGCGTCGATGAAGGCATCGGATGAAGCGAACAGGTCCTGGATGTCCACGCGCGGGAGCCGCGACGGGCCGGGCTCGTGCTCCAGGGACAGATCGAGGTCCGCGGGCGGTTCCAACACGGGGTGCTCGGAGCGCGGGAGGTCGACCAACTCGGCGAGCGACCGCCTCCAGTGCAGCTCGTCCTTCGGGCCCAGGCCCGGGTGGTCGAGCGTACCTTCGAACGGCAGGACATCCAGGAAGCCCAGCCCAGGGTCTCCGTCTCTGAGCAGGCGCTCCACGGCGGACAGCTGTTTGAGATCGCGGATCTTTCGGAAGCGCCGAGATGACAGCCGCTGGCTGTCGAGAAGGTCCCGCGGCAGTCCGCCCGGCACGGAGAGATGACGCCGGCGTTCGGCCGGGATCCGGCTGAGCGTCGCGGGCAAGCTCGTCGGGTCGATCCCGTGCCGGCGGAACATTTCCCTGAGTCCGGCGAGTGCCACGAACGGCAGCCGGTCCCGGTCCAGCCGGTTCCCGCCCTGAGAATCCAGCCCGGCGTATACCAGCGGCACATCATCGAACGCCGCGGAAAGGTATCGCGACAGAGCCACGGCCGGGGTGACCACTGGAGCGAGAAGCTCGAGGAGGGCAGGGTGCCGGAGCCGGATGTATTCGACGACGACGGGGCTCGTGGAGCGAATCCAGGTCCGGCCGTCGTCCCGCTCCTCCCATAGGCGCAGGTACTCGTGCGCCACCAGCTCGTCGCCCAAGAGCTCCATGAACACCTGGTCGAATCCAAGCTCGTAGCAGGCGTTGAGGAGCTGCTCGGGTGTGGCGGGATAGAAGAAGACGACGGCTTCGGGCGGGAGAATCAGGAACACCCGCCCGCTTTGCAGACGCTCCTCGGCGGCCTCCACCGAACCGTAGAGATCCGCCGGGCTTCGTTGTGTAATCGGGACGGAAAAGCCGCACTCGAGGCACGTGCTCCACATGGTCGCGTCGCGACCCTGGGACGCACCCCGTGATCCGTCGCCTGCGGCGGGCTCGACGCCCGGCGCAGAGGCGGTGCAGAACAGGCAGCGCTCGTCCGCTGAAATGCGTAGGCTCACAGGGCCTCGACGGCATTCGGCGGAAGGCGGAACGCTTTCAAGCTACGTCGGCGTCGCTCATCCGCCAAGGACTCCCTCGGGATCGCGGTCATCGTCGTAAGGTCAAGAAGCATACCGATCACCGATTCAGGGCCGCGTCCGCGAAACGGGGCGTGGGCAGGCCTGTTACAATGCACCTAACGTACTTGCGCTACTCACCTTGCGGATACAGGATGGTGATCGGGAATGTGTCAGCGCTGTATGGATGAGCGCACCCTGAAGGCGGCTCGCGTCGCGCTCGACGAGATTCCTTGCACATCGCCACGTGCCGTGCCGATCCTGGCCACGCAACGGGTACGTGCCGTAGGGAGCGGTAATTCCCCACTCCGAGGTTGTCAGGCCGGGCCCGTCCCGCCTAGGTTGCGAGCCGTGGGCGGCCCGCCGGGTGAAGGCGGAAGGATCTGGCCAGACACGAGCACCAGGGCATACGGACCCGATATGCGCAGCGCACAGCAGCTGAAGAAGCTCTTCTTCCGGATGGACGGCGCGGCCGACAGTCGGAAGGTGGAATTCACCAGCGAGGCGGGGCGACGCTGGGAGGCCGAATTCTGCCTGTACGCGGGTACCGATCCGCAGGCGGGCCGGCTCAAGATCCTGTTTCGGTGTCTGTCCTCCCCCGGCGAACCACAACGCTACAACGAGGCGCCCTCGGGACTCTCGAAGGCGCCCGACGAGGCCGTTCGGCAGGTGGGGGAGGCGGACCTGTGGGAGCTCCTGGCCACCTCGGTCAAGGTCTGATCGCGATGCGCAGAACCTTTCACGACGACGGCCTCCGGGAGTGGGAGGCGTACGTGTCGGGAGGGCAGCCCGCGAGTGCCACGACCGCGAGGATCCTCTTCCTGTGCCTCACCGAACCGCGTGAGCGGGCCCGGTGCGTGTCCCACGAGAGCCGCGACGTGGCCTCCGCCGAGCGTGATCTGCACCGGATGGCGGACGCGGAGCTCCTCGAGCTCCTCGGCACGGCGCGCCCGCTCGACTGAGGTCGTCCCCGCTCGGCAGGGGCGGCCGGACCGGGCGATCATCTCTTCGCGAGGCTGAGCCGGTAGGCGACGATCGTCGTCTGATCGAGTGACCCCCGCAGAAACGCCCATACGCGATCTCCACTGGCGGCCACGAGGCGGGCTCCCTCGGGAGCGTGCAGCTCGCCCAGGTAGCGGCCCTGGGGCCCGAACACGTCGAAGGTGCCTCCGGACCGGCCCAAGCTCGCATCCGCGCGGTCCAGGGCTCGGGGCCGATCGCGCTCGACCCAGATCCTTCCCTCCGCTCCCACGAAGAGTCGGCCCACGCTGGCCGGGGACGTCGGTGCGGGGCTCTTCCCGAGCGCCGTCGACAGGTCGGCGTTCGGCGTGGGCCCAGGGCCGCCCCGCTCGGCGTCCGTGAACGGAACCGCCGACGCGGCGCGGCACACGATGCGTATGAGGGAGCCATTGGCCCCGAACTCGGCGAGCCGGTAGCCCGGGCCCCATCCGGCCGCGACGATCCCGCCGTGCGGACTGACGGCGGCCACCAGGCGGGGCCAGCCCGGTGCCGGCCACGTGGGGAACGGTCCGCCGAGCACGCGCTCCCTCGCATCCAGGAGCGTGTCCGCAGAGGACGCGCCCGGCGCCACACGCAGGAGGATGGCACGGACGTAGAGGCCGTTCCCTGCGCTCCCTCCAGCGGCGGTCGACCCGTTCACGGTCAGGGCCGCCGCCGGCGGGATGAGGAAGAGCGTCCCCTCGGGGCCGATGGCCTGCCAGCGCAGTCGGCCGCCAGCCACGAGGCGCGCCAGGAGTTGCGGTGCGGTGCGGAGGGGCTCGCCGATGGCCTTCCCGTTCCTGAAGAAGACCACTCGGCCGTGTCCCACGTCGAGCACGGCCAGCCGGCCTGTGCGGCTCCACGCCGCGGCCAGGGGATAGCGGTATTCGCCCGGCCCGTCGCCCGGCCCGCCCCAGGTCCCCGACCACGTGCCGTTCGCACGCAGGACAAACACTTCCTGGAGCTGGAAGTCGGGGACCGCGAGGCGGCCGTGCAGGCTCGGCGCCGCGCCGATCGGCAGGGCCAGCGCCTCGCCCTTCCGAAGGCCGCCCGCGCGCCACTCCTCCTTCAGGCCCGGCGTGAGGTCGTGGGAGGCCCACTCCCCGGGTCCGCGGCTCGACGCCACCGGGACGCCCGCCGAATCCGACGGGCAGGCGGGGCCACCCCTCCCCCGTCCGCAGGCGGCGAGGAGCAGCGAGAGCAGCACGCACGCTGGAGCGAGGCGCGCGGCGGCGCCAGAGCGAGACCGGGCCAGCCGGGCGGCGGGCCGCGTCACCTCACCCGTAGCGCAGCCAGCGAATCATCTCCGGCAGGGTGGGACGCTTCCCCTTCATGAGGATGCCGACCCGGTAGATGCGCCCCGCTACCCACGAAACGCCCCAGATGGTGAGCACGAGGAGGACCAGCGACGTGACGATCTGCCAGGTCGCGGCGACGCCGGTCACGATGCGCACCAGCATGAGGATCGGGCTGAAGAACGGGAACAGGGACGCCGCGGTGAGCCAGCCGGCATCGGGCGTGTTGATGCCCGAGAACGCCAGCACGAAGGGGACGATGATGAGGAGCATCACGGGGAAGTTCATCTGTTGGGCCTGCTGATCGTCGCCGACCAGGGCCCCGACGGCGGCGAACGCCGACGCGTACAGGAAGAAGCCCAGCAGGTAATAGGCGAGGAAGGCGAGTCCGATTCCCACGTAGGGAAGGGAGACGCCCGAGAGGTCGACGCCCGCCTGGGAGAGGGCCACCATGGCCCCCGACAGGCCGTACAGGGCCACGAGGCCGACCGTCACGGCCCAGATGCCGATCTGTGTGAGTCCGACCGCCCCGATCCCCAGCACCTTGCCCAGCATGAGCTCGGAGGGACGCACCGAGGAGATGAGGACTTCCACGATGTCGGAGTTCTTCTCCTCGAGCACGCCGCGGACGATGACCTGGCCGTAGACGATGAACATCATGTAGAGCACGAAGCACAGGACCATGGCCAGGACGGCCAGGACGTCCTGGTGGGCGACCCCCTCCTGGCCCACCCGTTCGATCGACAGTCCGACCTGCGGTCTCTGCAGCGCCGTCGTCACCTCGGCGGCCGGGATGCCCGCCTGCTGCAGGCCGGCGGCCACGAGACTCGATCGAACCGCACGCCGAATGGCCGCCTTACGTCGGTCCGGAACCGCGCTCTTGGAGAGGAGGACCGCTGTCCCGCCCCGGGCGACGGTGTCCCCGATCACCAGGAAGGCGTCGAAATCGGAGTCACGCAGCTCCGTGGCCAGGCGATCGGTCGTCTGGGATGGGGGCCGGTCCGTCATGTCCGCCGCGATGCCATCGTCCTCGGCGTGGAGCAGGGCCGAAACGTCCACCGCCCGTATGGGAGCCGTGGCCACCACGCCCACGTAGAGCGGACTGGCCTTGCCCCCTCCCCGCGAGGCCAGCCAGGCGGGTGCCGTGGACAGGCCGATCATCAGGAGGGGAAGGCCGAAGGTAGTGATCAGGAACCACTTGTTCTTGACGCGAAACAGGTACTCCCGGCGAACGATCGCGCCGATGCGCGCCAACGACAGCCTGCTCATCGGATCCCCCCGGCCGCCATCCGAACGGACCCTTCCGGAGCGTCCAGGCCCCGCTTTCCGGCCCGCTCGAGAAAGATCTCCCTCAACGTGGGCTCGCGAACCTCGAAGTGGTCGACCTGCACGCCCGCTCCGACGGCCCGCCGCAAGAGCTCCCCGGGATCGACCCCGTCGGCCACCTTGAGCTCGTAGGCGTCTCCATGCCGTTCGACCTTCCCATCCACGCCGGCCTGGCTCAGGAAGGACGGTTCACCGTGGAAGCGCAGGATGACGTCCCTGCGCCCCGTCGAGGCGCGCACTTCGCTCACCGAACCGTCCAGCACCTTCCGGGCGCCGGCGATCATGCACACCCGGTCACACAGCTGCTCGGCGTCCTCGATCATGTGCGTGGAGAACAGGATGGTCGTGCCGGCCTCGTGCCGCTCGAGCACCATGCGCTTCAGGAGATCGACGTTGATGGGGTCGAGGCCGCTGAACGGCTCGTCGAGGATGAGGATCTCCGGACGGTGCAGGATCGTGCCGATGAACTGGACCTTCTGCTGCATGCCCTTGGAGAGCTCCTCGAGCATCGAGTCGGACCGGTCGTCCAACTCGAAGCGCTCGAGCCACTTCATGGCCTCGCTGCGGGCCTCCGAGCGGGCCATTCCCTTGAGCACGGCCAGGAAGACCAGCTGGTCGATGACGGTCATGCGTTGGTAGAGGCCCCGCTCCTCGGGCAGGTAGCCGATCCGGCAGCGCAGGGCATCGTCGATCCGCCGGCCCAGGACCTCGACCGTTCCCTCGTCGGGTCCCAGGATGTCCAGGATGATGCGGATCGTCGTGGTCTTGCCGGCTCCGTTGGGGCCCAGGAGCCCATAGATGCTCCCCGTCGGAACGGCGAGGTCGAGCGACTGGACGGCGGTGGTGGAGCCGAAGCTCTTGGTCACTCCCGTCAGACGGATTGCGGCATCCTCCACGGGCTCAATCTCCTGAATCACGGGTGGGGTGACGTCGGCGAACGGGGCCGGTCGATTCGCCCGAAAGGCGGCACGCCGCGACGCGCCGAGGGGACGGCGACCGGGAATGTGAAGATGGAGCGGTGCATGGGCAAGACAGGGGATGCGCTTTCACCCGGCCGCCGCACGCGTCTATATTGTACGGATGCGGGTGGCCGCGGAGCGCGGCGAGCGCGCCCCCGCCCGGCCGGGACCACCGGTCGGTCCCGCCCGTCCCGACCGCGGCGGCACTCGTCTGGTCTCCTGGAGGAAGGAACAGCGATATGGGCATCTATCGGGTAAAGTATCGGACGTCGATCCCCGTGGGGAGCGGTGGACGGATCACGATTCCCCAGGAGATGCGTGAAGACCTGGGCATCGACGATGGGGACACCCTCGCCGCGCGCCTGGAAGAGAGCGAAACGGGCCGGCGCCAGATCACGTTCTGGAAGTCCGAGAACAGCTGACTCCGGCTCGCAGGCCGGGGAGGCTTCAGGTGCGGTCCGCCACGTGGAGGGCCATCGCGCCGAACAGGAGATCGACCCACACGCAGCGCCCGAAGCCCACGCGGTGCATGAGCTCGGCGACCTCCGGCTGGGATGGATAGGCCCTGAGAGACTCCGGAATATAGAGATACGCCTCCGGGTCGCGGTGGAGCGCCCAACCCACGACGGCCGTCGACAGGTCGAGGTAGCGCAGATAGAGTCCGCGCAGGAGCGCGGCTTCCGGCTTCCCGAAGTCCAGGCTCACCAGGCGGCCTCCGGGTCGCAGGCACCGGTGGATCTCGGCGAGAGAGCGCTCCAGGTCCGGGAAGTTCCTGAGGCCGTAGCCGATGACGACCCGGTCGAAACTCCCCGACGCGAAGGGAAGCTCGAGCGCGTCGGCGGCCGACCACCGTACCGATGCTCCTCCCGGCCTGGCGGCGCCGACCTGCATCATCTCCGGCGTGAGGTCGGCGGCCACCACGTGTCCCCCGGCACCCACACGCCGCGCGGCTTCGATGGCCAGGTCGCCGGTGCCCGCCGCCAGATCCAGCACCGCGTGGCCGGGACGGATCTCCGCGAGGTCCATCAGCCTGCGCTTCCAGCGTCGATGGAGCCCCAGCGACATGACGTCGTTGGTGAGGTCGTAGCGGTGGGCGATGCGGCCGAACAGGTCCCGGACGTAGCGCCGCTTCTCGGACGGACGCTCCAGGTGGTCCCGGATGCGGTGCTTGAGGCTCACGGCGGCCCCCCGGGGTCGGGAGGCCATGGTCCGGAGCCGGCAGGAGGAGAGAGCGGCCGCCCGCCCGACGGGGCCGGCGACCGGAGGATCAGCGGGCCACGGCGCGCGCTCGCCTGGCGGGAATGCGGTCGACGACCGTCGTCTCCGTGACGGAGATACCGTCCACGGTGGCGGGGTAGACCAGGTTCAGGAAGAACCGCATGGCGTCCGACTCGCAGTGGGCTTCCCGCGCGCGCCGGTTCTCGAACGTGGCCAGATGCAGGAACCGGTGGTCGTCCTCGTCTTCCTGGAGGACGACGTAGAGCAGGGTGCCCTCCTCGTCCTCCCGGACGTGCTCCACCAGCTCCCGGACCGCGTCCTTGCAGGCATCGACGGTGCCGGGTCGGACGGTGTACCGCGTGGCTTCGTAGATCATCGCTGCGCCTTCTCTCGGTGTTGGCTCCGGGGCTCCGGCGAAGCGCCGGCCCGCTCGGCGCGAGTCGCCTCAGGGCGACCGCCTGCGTGGGGCCGAGACAAACGCAACCTGCGTACCCATCGATGACCCTGCCTCCGCCATGTGGCAAGTCATTATATGTCACGCACATATATTCGAAGCGCCCTTCGGTTGCCGCGGGCCGCGAACGAACAGAGTTGGTGTATACTGCAAACTTTTCACACGGTTTTCCGGTCCGAAGTTCCGTCGACCGAATCTCCGGGCGGCCGGCCCAGTGCCAGGGTCCTGAGCAGCGCCCGGGCCTTGGCGAGGGTCTCCTCCCATTCGTGCTCCGGCACGGAGTCGTGGACGATGCCCGCTCCGGCCTGCACGTACGCACGTCCCTCCGAGTGCAGGATGGTCCGGATCGCGATGGCCATGTCCAGCGACTCCGCACCGAAGGACACGTAGCCAGCGGCCCCGCCGTAGGGTCCGCGTCGCGTCGGCTCGAGCTCGTCGATAATCTCCATGGCCCTGACCTTGGGAGCGCCGCTCAACGTGCCCGCCGGGAAGCAGCTTCGGAAGGCGTCGAGCGCCGAACGACCTTCCTCGAGCCGCCCCGCGACCTCGCTGACCATGTGGATCACGTGACTGTATCTCTCTATGACCATGAAGTCGGGCACTCGAACCGTTCCGGGACGGGCCACGGCACTCACATCGTTCCGGCCCAGGTCGAGCAACATCAGGTGCTCGGACCGTTCCTTCTCGTCGCCGAGGAGCTCGTCGGCGAGCGCTTCGTCTTCGGCCGGCGAGGCGCCCCTGGGGCGCGTGCCGGCGATGGGGCGCACGGTGAGGGCCCCGTCCTCGACCCGGACGAGCAGCTCGGGCGAGGCGCCGATGAGCCGCACGTCGCCCAGTTCCAGGAAGTACAGATACGGCGATGGGTTCAGGGTCCGAAGCACCCGGTAGGCCAGAAAGGGATCTCCCTCCATGGGTGCCTCGAGGCGCTGGGAGACGACTACCTGGTAGGCGTCTCCCGCCCGGATGTACTCCTTTACCCGACGCACGGCGGCCTCGAAGTCCGATCGCGAGCGGTTGGAGCGCCAGTCCACTTCCTCCGCGGTCTCGAGAGGGAAGGTCGGTAGCGGGGGCGGCGCGTTCAGTCGCTCCGTCCAATCCTCCAGCTCCGCCACCGCGTCCCCGTAGAGGCGATCGGCCGGTGGTCCGTCGGCTTCGATCCGCACCGCTTTCAAAGCCAGCGCCCGGTCGAACAGGTTGTCGACGATGAGGATCCGGTCGGTGAGCAGGAAGCAGGCGTCCGGGCACGGCACGTCTCGGGGTGGAGCGTCGGCGAGCCGCTCCAGCCAGCGGACGGTATCGTAGCCGAAGAAACCCACGGCGCCGCCCCAGAAACGAGGCAGGCCGGGCACCTCCACCGGCTGCCAGCGTCCGATCCAGGCCGCGAAGTCGGCGAACGGGTCCTCGGTGGTTCCTTTCTCCGTCCAGCCCTCCTCGGGCCGCCAGCGGGAGATGCGGTCGTCGTCCAGTCGCCAGGCCTCGGCCGGCTCCGAGCCCAGAAACGTCCAGCGCGCCCAGCGCTCTCCGCCGATGACCGACTCGAGCAGGAAGCCGAACGGGGGCCGGCGGAGCGCCGCGAAGGCGGTCACCGCCGTCCGCGTATCGAAGGGGAGCTCGAGCCACACCGGGACTACGTGACCCGGTCGGGCCAGGTCCCGGAAGGTATCGGGATCGGGGTGAGGTCGGACGGCCGTCACGGGCAAGCTTCGCGCATGGGGGATGAGGACGGCGGCAATGTCCGCCCGCACCACGAGCCTGTCAACGCAGGCAGTTGGCGGGCGGGGGGCGGCCCGTTAGCTTTCCGGCTCTTCGGCAGTCCAGGACTTGACTTCTCCCGGTGCCATGACGCACACCAATCGACAGGCGGGACGCGAACGCTCGGGCGGACGCGGACGGGCTCGGCGGCCGGCGGATGCGTCGGCTCGAGCGCTGGGGATCGAGCGGCTCCGGGTCGGGCCGCTTCCCATCTGGGGATGGGCGCTGGTCACCGCTCTCGTGGTGTGGGCGCTGTATCTCCTCACGCTGGCCCCGAGCACGGCCTTCTGGGACACCTCCGAGTACATCGCGACGGCCCACATCCTGGGCATCCCGCATCCGCCGGGTAACCCGTTCTTCGTGGTGGTCGGTCGCGTGTGGGACGCCGCCCTGTCGTGGACGGGCCTCCCCGTGGCCGTCCGCATCAACGCGATGAGCGCGAGCTTCTCGGCGGCCTCGGCCGCCTTCTTCTTCCTGACCCTGGTGCGGGTCTGGTCGCACTGGACCGACCGCAGGGGCGTCCTGGTCGTGGCGGCCGCGGTCAGCGTGTTCATCGGCGCCACGGCGTTCACTGTGTGGTACCAGTCGAACGTGAACGCCAAGGTCTACACGGTCTCGCTGCTGTTCGTGGCCGTGCTCACCTACCTGGCTATGGTGTGGGAAGATGTCGCCGACACGGCGCGCGGCGATCGACTCGTCCTCCTGGTGGCCTTCCTGCTCGGACTCGGTGCCACCAACCACCCGATGTCGGAGCTCCCCGTCCTGGCCCTGTTCGTGTTCGTCCTCTGGCACCGGCCTCGCACGCTCCTGCGCTGGCGACTCCTGCTGCCCGGGATCGTGCTCGCCGCGATCGGGTTTTCGCTCCAGGTATTCTTCGTGCCGATTCGCTCGGCGCAGAACCCCGTCATCAACGAGGCGAGTCCCCAGTGCAAGAGCCTGTGGAACGCCGCGTTCACGCCCGTCGACCTCATCCCGGGCCTGGACAAGGCCGTCCCCGAGTCACTCGTGTGCGAGCCCCTGAAGGATGCCCTCACGCGGCAGCAGTACGGGAAGCCCCCGATCACGGATCGCCAGGCCCCCTATAGCGCGCAGCTGGGCAACTACGTGCAGTACTTCGACTGGCAGTGGGCCCGGGACCTGCCGTCCTGGGTCCGGAGCATGTTCACCATGCTCTTCTTCCTGCTGGGGCTGTGGGGGTTGTGGCAGCACTGGAAGGGTGACCGGGACAGCTTCGTCTACTTCTTCACGTTGCTGATCACGGTCGTGCCCCTGCTCGTCTTCTACCTGAACTTCAAGTACGGGTATTCCCAACACCCCGAGATCACGGACTTCAACCTCCATGAGGTCCGCGAGCGCGACTACTTCTTCATCGTGAGCTTCTACCTGTGGGGCCTGTACGCGGGCACGGGCCTCGTGTCGATCTGGAACCAGATCGCGGAGGAGCTCTCGGAGCGCTGGGGTGATCTGAAGGAGGGCGCGGTCAAGGGATCGGCCCTGAAGGCGCTGGAGCGGGGGCACCTCCAGGCGGCGCCGCTCCTGCTGGTGGCGTTGCTGCCCCTCGTGCTGAACTGGGGACGCGCGGACCGCACGGGTGACTACTCGGCCCGTGACTGGGCCTACAACCTCCTCCAGTCCGTCGAGCCCTACGGCGTCCTGTTCACCAACGGGGACAACGACACGTTTCCGCTGTGGTATGTGCAGGAGGTGGAGGGCATCCGGCAGGACGTCACGGTCATCGTGCATTCCTATCTGGGAACGGACTGGTATCCCAAGCAGCTCCGGGACCTGACCCGGCCGTGTCCCGACGGTGTCGATCCCCGGGCGCACCCGACGGTCATCGTGTGTCAGCGCCCCTTCGATACGGCGAACGCGGTCGAGCCCTACAAGGACATGACGATCACGCCGCCGGGGCGCTCGATCCTGGCGGCGGCGGACTCGGTCATCGACAACCTCCCGCCCGGACAGGTGGTCCAGAAGCCCCTGGACGTGCAGTTTTCCGAGCACGTGACCGCGCACCTGCGGGCGAACTCGGTGGTCACGCACGGCGACCTGCTCGTCTACCTGATGTCCCGCACCTCCCTGGGGGATCGGCCGGTGTACTTCGCCGCCACGGCGCCGCCCGTGTACGAGGCGTGGGGGCTGACGCCACAGCTCCTGCGGCAGGGGCTGGCCTACAAGCTGGTGAACGGCCTCCTGGAGCCCACGACGGACACGGTGCAGGTCAGCCGGCAGTTCGGTGTGCGCTGGCAGGACGTGACCCGGAGCCGCCAGCTGCTCTGGGACGTGTTCAACGTGGACTACCTCCTGACCTGGGACCTGTGGCCCGAGCCCTCGACCCGGAGCAGCATTCCAACGCAGTACTACCTGGCCTATCTAGCGCAGGGAGACGCGGATCGGCTCCTGGACCTGGCCGACCGGTCGCAGCAGAACATCGAGCGGGCCGACAAGTTCAGACGGCTGGCGGGATTCCAGTAGCGTGGGCCCGCCCCCGAAGAGGGGCGGCTCACACGGTGGGCAGGTTCCCTAGGGCTTCAGGGTCGCCAGCAGCAGGACGATGAGCAGCAGGGCCCCGATCACCGAGCCCACGATCGCGTGTCGCTTCCGGTACTTCCGGAAGCCCTCCGTCCGCGCGCCGGCCTCCGCCGAGGCGCGCGCCTCCCGGGCCAGGCGTCCGGCCAGCGGAACCTGGTAGACGATCCCTACCGCGATCGACAGGATCCCCAGGACCTGCATCTGGAACAGCCAGTGGCTCGGGAACGGCCGGAACCACGGGTAGCCGATCGTCGTCATGAGGCCGATCCCGCCGACCAGGGTCAGGATCATGCCGCCCAGTCCCAGGCTCCGGGTGAGCCGGTCGGCCGCGCCGTAGGCGAACGCGGCCACCTCCAGGTTCTCCTCCCTGGCGGCCGGACCCGTGATGAACGGCAGGGTGACCGCCAGCCCGACCCACAGGACGACGCCGAGGACGTGCAGGAAGAGGAACAGGCCCGTCATCGTCATGGGGTCCTCCGTTGCGAAGTTTTCAGCGCCGCCGGAGCTAGGAGCTCGACGTCCGGCCGACTCCCGTGAGTCGTTCCGTGCCGTGCGTTCGCCCGGCCTCCGCTTCCGCGAGGCGGTCCTGCAGGCTCCGGACCGTGAGCGTCCGGTTGTGGAGGGCGATGATCGCGTCGGCGGCCGCCGACGCGGCGGACAGGGTGGTCGTGTAGGGGATCCCCCGGGCGATGGCCGTGCGGCGGATGAGGTAGTCGTCCTGCTGGGAGTGCTTGCCCAGCGGCGTGTTGATCAGGAGATCCACATCTCCCGAGAGGAGGTGGTCCATGATGTTGGGCCGCCCCTCGTGGACCTTGAGCACCTGCCGGGCCGGCACGCCCCGGGCCCTCAGGTAGCGGGCCGTGCCCTCGGTGGCCAGGATCTCGAAGCCGAGCTCGTGGAAGTGGCGGACGATGGCCGTGGCCGGACCCTTGTCGCGGTCGTTCACGGTGACGACCAGGGTCCCGCTCAGGGGGAGCGCGCCGCCGGCTCCGATCTGTGCCTTGGCGAAGGCGAGGCCGAAGCTGTCGGCCAGCCCCATGGACTCGCCGGTCGAGCGCATCTCGGGTCCGAGCAGGGGGTCGGCGTCCGGGATCTTGTCGAACGGAAACACGGCTTCCTTCACGGCCACGTCGTGCACGGGCGCCTCGTCCGGAAGGCCGAGCTCGTCCAGCGTGCGGCCGACGAGCACGCGCGCCGCCACCCGGGCGAGGGGCACGCCGGTGGCCTTGCTCACGAACGGCACCGTCCGGCTGGCCCGCGGGTTCACCTCGAGCACGTAGACGGTGCCCTCGTGCACGGCGTACTGGACGTTGATGAGCCCCACCACCCCCAGCGCCTTCGCGAACGCCCGGGTATGCGCCCGCATCTCGTCCACCTGCTCCTCCCGCAGCAGGTAGGGAGGGAGCACGCAGGCCGAGTCGCCCGAGTGGACGCCGGCTTCCTCGATGTGCTGCATCACGCCGCCGATGAGCACCCGCTCGCCGTCCGAGACCGCGTCGACATCGGCCTCGAACGCGTCCTCCAGGAAGCGGTCCAGGAGCACCGGGTGCTCCGGCGAGGCGCGCACCGCGCGGCCGAAGTAGTCGCGCAGGGAGCGCTCGTCGTAGACGATCTCCATGCCGCGGCCGCCCAGCACGTAGCTGGGCCGCACGAGCACCGGATAGCCGATCCCGGCCGCGATCCGGGCCGCCTCGTCCACCTCCGTGGCCGTGCCGCCCTCGGGAGCGAGGATGTCGAGCCGGCGGCACAGGGCCTCGAACCGACCCCGGTCCTCGGCCTCGTCGATGGCGTCGACGCTGGTGCCGAGGATCGGCACGCCGAGGTCCTCCAGGCGGCGGGCCAGGCTGAGCGGCGTCTGGCCGCCGAGCTGGACGACGACACCCTCCGGCTCCTCGAGCTGGACGATCTCCAGCACGTCCTCCACGGTGAGCGGCTCGAAGTAGAGCTTGTCCGAGATGTCGAAGTCGGTGGAGACGGTCTCGGGGTTCGAGTTCACCATGATCGTCTCGTAGCCCTCCTCCCGGAGGGCCAGCACGGCCGACACGCAGCAATAGTCGAACTCGATCCCCTGGCCGATCCGGTTCGGGCCGCTGCCCAGGATCACGACCTTCTTCCGGTCGGATCGCTCCGACTCGTTCTCGTCTTCGTACGTGGAGTACAGGTAGGGCGTGGCGGCGGGGAATTCGCCCGCGCAGGTGTCGACCACCTTGTAGACGGGCCGGAGACCGACGGCGTGACGCGCCTCGCGGATGGCGCTCTCGGGCGCCCCCCGAAGCCCGGCCAGCTCCGCGTCGCCGAAGCCGCGCCGCTTCATGCGCCGGAGCGCCCGCGCGAACTCGTCGGCCTCGTCGTCGACGGCCGGCACCGGCGGTCCCTCGAGGGCCGCGAACGCCTTCGCCTCCTCGACCAGCCCGGCCATCTGACCCAGGAACCAGGGCTCGATGTGGGTGAGGGCGGCGACCTCGTCCACCGAGAGCCCCGCCTCGAACGCCCGCCGGATCTGGAAGGGACGTTCGGGCGTCGGGACCCGGAGCGCCGCGCGCAGGCTCTTCACCGAGTCGTCGGGGAGGCGGTCGTCCTCCAGGCTTCCGGTGACCCAGCCGTCGCGGCCGTTCTCCAGCGCCCGGAAGCCCTTGAGCCACGCCTGCTGGAAGGTGCGGCCGATGGCCATGACCTCGCCCACGGCCTTCATCTGGATCCCCAGCGTGGCGTCCGCGCGGGGGAACTTCTCGAAGGCGAAGCGAGGGATCTTGACGACGATGTAGTCGAGGACGGGCTCGAAGCAGGAGGGCGTCACCTTCGTGATCGCGTTCTCGATCTCGTCCAGCCGGTAGCCCACGGCCAGCTTGGCCCCGATCCGCGCGATCGGGAAGCCGGTGGCCTTGGAGGCCAGGGCCGAGCTCCGCGACACCCGCGGGTTCATCTCGACGACCAGCATCTCGGACGACTCGGGATCGACCGCGAACTGGATGTTGCAGCCGCCCGCCTCCACGCCGATCTCGCGGATCACCGCCAGGGCGGCGTCCCGCATCCGCTGGTACTCGCGGTCGGAGAGGGTGAGGGCGGGGGCGACCGTGATCGAGTCGCCCGTGTGCACGCCCATGGCGTCGATGTTCTCGATCGAGCACACCACGACGACGTTGTCCTCGCCGTCGCGCATGACCTCGAGCTCGTACTCCTTCCAGCCGATCACGCTGCGATCGATCAGGACCTCGCGGATCGGCGAGCGGTCCAGGGCGTGCTCGACGAGCTCCTCGAACTCCTCCCGGTTGTAGGCCACCGAGCCGCCCGTGCCCCCCAGCGTGAAGGAGGCGCGCAGGATGGCGGGAAAGCCCACGTCCTCGACGATCTCGCGCGCTTCCTCCAGGCTGTGCGCGAAGCCGCCGTGCGGGACGGCGAGCCCGATCCGCCGCATGGCCTTCGCGAACTCCTCGCGGTCCTCGGCCATCCGTATGGCGCGCTCGTCGGCGCCGATGAGCTCGACGCCGTACTCCGCGAGGACCCCCTGGTGCTCCAGGTCGAGCGCCAGGTTGAGGGCCGTCTGGCCCCCCATGGTGGGCAGGAGCGCGTCGGGCCGCTCCTTGTCGATGATGCGCGCCACCCACTCGGGCGTCAGGGGCTCGATGTAGGTGGCGTCGGCCACGTCCGGGTCGGTCATGATCGTGGCCGGGTTGGAGTTGGCCAGGATGACCCGGTAGCCCTCTTCCCGGAGCGCCCGGCAGGCTTGCGTGCCCGAATAGTCGAACTCGCACGCCTGCCCGATGACGATGGGACCGGAGCCTATGAGGAGGATCGAGCGGATGTCGTCGCGTCGGGGCATCAGCGGGTCGGGGCGCGGCTACGGCTCGGTTCGATGGATGTCCTCGGCTCCGGAGGTCTCGCCCCGCACGTCGGGGCTGCGGCGCGCCAACATAACGAGGGGGCGTGAGCCGCGCACGCCGGGTGCCGAACGCGGGGAGCGGGGGACGGAAGGAGGCGGTCGGCGCGCCGCAGCCGGCCGGATCGGCCGGTGAACCGACCGGCGAAGGAGGGCGGCGTGGAGTGGCCTCCGCCCTCCTTCGTCGACCTTCAGCTACCGAGCAGCACGAGCAGCGGGTAGCCGGCCGACTCGGACAGGAGGGTGCGGTCCGCCGGCTCTCGACAGGGTCTCACCTCCCGCCCCCGCCTGGCACTGGCATCGGAGGCCGCTCGAGCTGCTTCATCTCGGTGATGGTCTCCGCGTCGTGCTTGAGGTCGGCCGGCGGGCCCGCGTTGATCTTCAGGTCGCTCACCTTCGTGACGAGCGGCTTTCCCAACGCCATCGCTTCCATCTGCGCCATCATGGAGCCCCCCATGCCGAGCGTCGCGATCTGAGGCGTCCCCCGTTGGTCCATCATCTTCAGCATCCGCTCCTGCCGCTCGAGCATCGCCTCGACCATGCCGCGTTGCTGCGGCGGCATCTTCTCGAGCTCCTTCTTCCTCTCCTCCAGCTGCTTGAGCGCTTCCTCGCGCTTCTTGTCCATCTTCGTCTGGGCCTCCGGCATCCGCTTGTCCGCGGTTGCCATGGCGGTCTTCATCTCGGCGAGCTTGTCCCGGGGAATCGCCTGCTCCACACCCTTGATCGTCGCCGTGGTCTGGAAGGCCATCGTCACGCCTTTGGTTTCCCGATAGTCGGTGAAATCGTTCTTCAGGGTGACCGGCTTCCAGCTCCCTTCGATGCGCGCCTGTCCGCTAATCTGCGCCCGCCGTGGGAGGTAGCTCTCCCTGTCGATCCAGAGGGTGAGGACGCCCGACTTGAGGTTATCGCCGTTTGCCAGGTCCGGGACGTCCTCCTGGGAGACCTTGATCACCCAGCAGGAGTGCCCGTCCGCTTCTTCCTGGCCCCCCAGGGTCGCGTGATCCGCGACCTGGGGGATGAGTCCCCAGACGTCCACGTCGAGGAGGTTCCTGCGCATCGCGCTCTCCACCCCCGCCGTGGAGTTGTCGATCGCGCTCATCATGATCCCGTTCATCGCGTTGCCGGCGGCCGACATGAGGAGGCCCGCGGCGCCGGCGCCCGCCGCCGCGGGCATGCCGCCCATCCCCGGCATTCCGGGCATTCCAGGCACCGCGCCGCGCCGCACCACGCCCGCCCCGGGCGTCCCGCCGCCAGCCATCCCCGGCATCCCGCCGCCGAGCAAGCTCGCCGGGAGCCCCCTGCCGCTCGCCACGCTGGCCAGGGCCCCGAGGAGCTGCTTGGGGCTCGTCTTCCCGCGGAGGACGTTGACCAGCGCGGTCACCTGCGGCGGGGCGGCACTCTCCAGCGCCTTTTCCGCCGCGTTCATCCCGGCCCGCTTCGCGCCGGCGAGCAGAGCGCCCTTGAGGTGTTCCGGGTCGGCCAGGGCCTTCAGTTGCTGGACAGGATCGCCCCCCGCACCGCCCGGGGACGCAGCCCCCTGGACCGAGCCGAGCAGCGGTTCCGTCAGGTCGGCTAGCTGGTCGTCCGCGGCCCCGAGCAGGGCCTTCTGGAGCTGACCGAGTCCCGCCTTCACCGCCGCGTCCACCATCTGCTCACGGAGGCCCTTCAGGACGTTCCCACCCGGTGCGAGCTTCGCCAAAGGCGTGCGATCGAGCGCGCCGCTGGTCAGGGCGAGCCGGTAGGGACCCACGGGGACGAACTCCACGTGCCCGTCATGTTCGCGGCGGACGAAGTACGTCTCCTGCCGGTTTTCTGCGATCTCACGCTCCACGGTGTAGTCGTGGACGTCCTTCAGCTGCGCGTCGTGCTTCGCCAAAGCGGTCCGAAGGATGGTCGGGGCCGTCTCCTGGCCGCGCAGCGGACCAGCCTGCGCGAGGAGCACGGTGAGGGGGAGCGCCGTGAGCCGGACGGCGAGCCCGAGACCAGGCCACGAGAGAGCGTGGTAGCGACGCCGGTGAGGGGGGAGGGCTCGATCGTTCATCTTGGTCTCCCGTCGTGAACGTGAGAAATGGACCTGACGGGCCGCGCTCCCCGCAATGACAGCGGAACGGCCCGTCTTCCGGGGCGAAGGCGGAAGGAGCCGACGGCGGCGTGGCCGGCCGCGAGCGCGGCCGGCCTCCTGCGGCTCTGACATGGCGGGAAGGTCACGGGAGCGACGGAATCGCTTCTCAGATCTCCGACAGCAGGCGCTCCGCAAACCCGATGAGCTCGTCCGCCGCCTCGTCCGTGATCGCATTGCCGCGCTGTGCCTCCACCTGATCAATGAAGGCACGGAGGATGTTGCCGGCGGCCACCGTGCTGCCTCGGTCGAGCGCCGCCTGCGCGGCCTCGAGCTTGTCGGTCAGGCCCTGGGCGACGTCCGGGTCGGTGATCGCTCCGCTGGCCAGCATGTCCGCGACCAGGTCGGCGAGCGCGGTGGGAGTCAGCCTCTGGACCGTGATCGACACCGAGGCGCTCCCCGCCGCGCCGTCCGCGTCCGTGGCCGTCAGAGTGATCTCGTGCGTCCCCACGGAGAGGTCGCTGCGGTCGAAGCCGGTACTGGTGCCCAGCTGACCGTCGAGGTCGCTCGTCCACACGAGCGACGTGCCGCTGAGGCTACCGTCTTCGGGATCGGTGCCCGATCCTTCGAACGTGATGTCCTCGCCCTCCAGGAATTGGGCCCCGTCGGAGGGAGCGGTGATCGTCGCGGTGGGCGGCTGATTGGCGGGGGGCGTCGTGCCGCCCGCCGGGCTGATGTGCCAGACCACCGGATGGTCGATCGTGCTGGCGCTGGCTCGCGATGTCCCGACGATGTAGCCCGCGTCGTTGACGTCTGTCGCCCAGCTGAAGGCATCCCCCTCGAGGGTTCCGAGGTCGACTGCTTCACTCGGCGACTTCCACAGGTAGGCGTGTGTCTCGCCGTTCACCGTCACCCGCCCGACCACCCAGCCGATGGCGTTCACGGCACTGACCTGGTAGGAGGTGGATCCGTCGGGAAGCGACAGCGCTTGGAGGAACCCGCCTGCCCTGAGAGTCTGGACAACCGGGACCAACGCGCCCGTCCCGATGTCCGCCTGCCCGGCGGCGTAGTCTCCGGCGAGGTCGACTGGCTTCCATGCCTTTCCGAGCGTGAACGTACCGCCACTCCAACGGAAGGCGTCCGACGTGCTGCCAATCAGGAACCCGATCACCGTTCCGTCGTCGATCGCTTCGGCCTCGACGCTGGTCTCGCAGCCGCCCATGTAGTTGAGGGAAGCGTAAATGCTGCCGGACCAAACGGCGGCATCGTCCTGGCAATTTGAATCGCGGTTGAAGTACGTGACCAGGACGTTCCCAGCGGCGTCGATGTCGGTGGCTTGTGTGGAGGAGCCGACCAGCGCGTCTCCCGGGTACGGCAGCAGCGTCGTGATGCCGGTGTCGGGGTCCCAAACGAACGGCTGGAAGTAGTTGGGATGCGCACGTCCGACGACCACGCCGTCGTCGTTGATTCCGAGCCCCTCCATGGAAGCGCCGGCGTAGGCCTCCGGCCGGGGAAGGATCTCCGGCCCGTTGCCTCGCCACAAAACCGCATAAGTCACACCGTCCTGCGTGCCGGTCACCCAGCGGATCGCGTTGATCGCATGGGGCAGCCATGCCGGCGCCGCCGTCCCGGCCAGCGACGCCATCGGAACGCCGGTCGTGGAAACGAGGTCGGTGGTGATCGGGACCGCGTCGGCCGTGGCAAGACGGACCGGCGGAGCCGTCGTGGAAACGTCTGGCAGTCCGGTCGGCTGGTCGGCGCACGCGCCGGTGAGCAGCACGGCCAGCATGCAGGGCAGAGTCAAGAGCGTTCGAATGCGCGGGGTCGTCATGCCTGTTCCTCCTGGCGATCGAAAATTCGTGGCAGAGTGCGAATGCGCCGCTTCACTCACCGCGGGGGCGGCTTCGCGCGCTTCCCGCCGTTCCGTCTCCGGTGTCCTTCGAGCCTGGCGCCGCCTGCACGGCCTCGAACCTCACCTTGAAGCCCAGGTCGTCGAGCAGCTTTCCCCTGGGCGGGCTCCGGGTCGGATCCACCTCCAGGCGCCAGCCCGTGCCCTCGAGACTTCCCGCGATCGAGCCGCCGTCGGCCGAGCGGATGTGGAGTGCGCCGGTCTCGACCAGGGCCATCGCGCGTGGCTCCTGGCCTCCGGGAGCCATGACGAGCTGGAAGGCCCTGGCCGCCGTGGGGTCGGGTCCGGCAGCGGCCGAGAGGCGGAAGTCGCCGGTCCGGACGGGACCTTTCGGCAGGTCGATCCACACACAGGTGGTGGCCGGCCCGGCTGCCTTGCCCGCCTCGAGGATGAGGTGCGCCGGCGCCGTCAGCGTTCCCGTCTCCGGCGGGAGGGAGAAGGCGCGGCCGGAGAGCCTCGTGGATGGCGGGCCCGTGACCGTGAGGTCGAAGGAGCCCCCTGTCCGCCCCGCCATGGCCCCGCACTCCTGGGCGGTCATCATGGCCACCGCCGCCGCCAGCCTCATGCGGAGCTCGGAGATGTGCTGCATGCCCGCGTAGCGCGCGGCGGGCGGCGCGGTGGTCGCCGGGCCGATCGAGTCCACCCAGATCTTCCGTACGATCGTAAAGTCGCTGCCCCACCCGGGCCTGGCGCCCGGCCGGTCCTTCAGGAGCACCGAGTCTCTGACATCGGCGCGAAGCAGGAGGCCCAGCTTTCGAAGCCTGGGGGCGAGGGCGTCGGCCACGTAGGTGCCGGCCGCTGGGATCGAGTGGGCCAGGGGAATGGCCTCGGGTATCGGGCCACTGCTACCCCCGAGGGGGAGCCAGGAGAAGGGAAGGTCGGACGCGAACCACAGGTCGGAGCTGCCCGCGCCGCGAAAGGGCGTCTTCCGGCCCGACGTGTCCACGGCGACCGAGAAGGTCTCGACCTGAAGCCTCATGTGCCGTGTCGGGTGCCCGTCGATGGCCGGCCCCGAGCCGGCGTCGCTCAGGTCGATGTGTACCGAGTCCAGCGTGGCGGCGTCGCTGATGTCGCCGATGGGGGACGCGTCCAGGAGGCTCGGCGGCGGCTCGGGGAGCCTCACCCACGCGTCCTGGAGGAGCCCTATCGGGAGCGGCGTGACGGGCGTGCCGCCGACCGCGTCGCCGGCGAGCTGGGTCGGCTGCCCCGACGCGTCCAGGAACGCGCTCAGGCTGGACGTCGTGACGGCGGACGCCGACGTCGTATCGCCGCCCATCCCCAGGTGGACCCGGTAGGCGATGGCTGTCGTGCTGCCCGCGGATTGGCCGCGCGCCGTTGCCATCGGCACGGCGAGACCAACGAGCGCGAGCGCCAGCACAAGGACGCCGGCCGGAGTCCGCGGCGCGGCCATGTCAGCGCCCTCCGCCCACGATGAAGGCGACGGGGAGGACGCGGCTGGCAGAGGCCACCTCCCGGTCGGACGGGACGACGACCAGGAAGAGCACGGATTGCCGCTTCCAGTCGACCCTGGCCTTGCCGAACACGACGCCGTTGGAGGCGATGTCCTTCAGGACGGGGGCGAACTGGTCTCCGGGGAGGAATTGGTCTCCGGGGAGGAATTGATCGCCGGGGAGGAACTGATCGCCGGGGAGGAATTGATCGCCGGGGAGGAACTGATCGCCGGGGAGGAACTGGTCCCCCGGGAGTCGATTCCCGCCCGGACGGAGCGGGAACTCGGGTGAGGCCCACTCCCTTCCGAGCTTGCCATTCCGGATCACGACGCTGACCAGACGGACGTGGAGCGGCCGCTCGGCCTTGAGGTCCAGGGTGAGCCCGCGCCTTAGCGTCTCGCGGACGTCTAGGCCGCCCTTGTTCGACTCGATCGCAGTCCGGGCGTCCGAGTCGAGGCCCAGGCGGATCGCGGGGCCCGCAAGGCGCATTGGCCTCTCGGGCTGCCTCGATCGAATCTCCGGACGGTAGCCGGCCGCGGCGGAGGGTCCCGGGGCGGGCACGACCGCACGGCTGGACGGCCCGGTCTCCGCGGTTCCGCCTTCCTCACCAGCCGCACCGCTCCCATCCAGCTTCACCAGCTCCACCCGGCGGTTCTGCTGCCTCCCCTCCGGCGTGCCGTTGTCCGCCACGGGCTTCGTCTCGCCGTAGCCGGTGGTCTCGAGCCGGGCAGGGTCGATCGTGTCCTGCTCGGTCAGGTAGTCCCTGACCGACCCGGCGCGCCGCCTGGACAGTTCCAGGTTGTAGTCCGCGTCCCCCGTGCTGTCGGTGTGCCCCTCGATGGAGAGGCGCAGGTCGGGGTGAGCGTGGAGCATACGCGCGATCTCTTCGAGGGTCGGGGTCGACTCGGGCCGGAGGACCGAGCTGTTCACGGCGAACAGGATCCCGTGTGTCGCGACCCGTCCTTTCTCCGCCAGGACGTCGTACAGGTCCCTGCCTCCCGCGGCCACGCGGATGGGCCCCAGGTACATGGGATGTTTGTCGTCGGCGAAGTAGCTGTCCTCGATGTAGAGCGAGGTCCCGCGGTGGATCTCGGCGTTGGGGACGTTGGCCACGCGGTGCGAGCCCACGTAGACCTTGGCGTAGCTGCCGTCGACCATGATCCGGAACGGCACGATCTTCTGGCCCACCGCCTCGGTGTTGTTCAGGGACTCGACGCCGCCCCTGGTGTTGGAGCGGATGCCGGTTCCCTGCACCACGGCAACCTGGAAGACGTTGCCCGGGATGCGGTCGTACCGGTCGCCTCTGGAGGGCGGGGGCTCGGTGCCCACGACGAGCTGCTGATTCTCGTGCGTGAAGTAGACGTCGAACTCGATCGTGAACCGTGACGGAAGCGTGTCGGGCAGCGGGACCTCGATGGCCGAGGCGCGAGGCCCCGTGTTCCTGAGGAGGCGGCGCCCCCGCCACTCGACGAGCTCCCAGTTCCCCTTCAGAAAGGTGAGGTGGCGCGGGAAGTCGCCGACGTGGTCCTGCGAGTAGTCGTCGTAGAACAGGACCTGCTCGCCGGGGACGAAATCGTAGTTGGTCCATACGCCCGTGTTGGGGGCCAGGGTCTCGTCCCCGCTGGCCGCCGCGACGTCGGCCGCCTGCCCGGCATCGGTGACGGGCTTGCCCTCGTCGTCGGTGAGAACGTTGCCCTGGTCGTCCGTGAACACGACGTCCTGGCCGCTGTCTTTGGCCTTCTGGGCGCAGAGCGGGTCGTCGAACACGCACTTCACCGCGTTGCTGATGATCCGATCGACCTGGTTCTTCGTCTCGTTGACGAGGGCGTCCTTGGCGGCGTGCTTGAGGCGCTTGAAGATCTGGGCGTGAGCGGACGCGGGGAGGACGACCGTGGGGGCGAGACCGAGCCCCAGAACGCTCAGGAGGACGAGGAACGCAGGGCGACTGGAGCGACGGGCGTGGCGCGAGCTTCGCATCGGATCCTCCTGGACGGAGCGGCTCATGTCCGGACCGAGGAGGGGGATGTGGTTCCCGCTCACCCGGCCAGTCGATCCCTAGAGCGGGAAACGGGACCGGGAGCCGCCACGCGGCCCGGGGGGCGTCAGTCGTCCCGGTCGGAGTCTCGAGCCTGGAGGGAGTCGAGCCGCGCCAGGGCGGCGCGGCAGGCGGTGAGGTACTTCTGCTGGGGCGTTCCCTCGCGGTCGGCGAGTTCCCCGGCGGCTCCTTCGAGCAGGGGCCGGGCCTCGTCGAGCCGCCCCTGGCCGGCCAGCGCCCGGCCGAGACGGCATTCGGCCACCGCCGTGACCCAGTGGCCCTCCGGCAGCGCCTGGCGAAGGATGCGAACGGCTCGTCGGGCGGAGGTCTCGGCGCCCCGGAAGTTCGATCTCTTCAGGCGGATATCGGCCTGGGTCAGAAGGGGATAGGCGACGAGCTGGTTCCCGGGCAGGAGCGTCCTGCGGTAGATCTCGCTCGCCCTGCCCAGGAGGTCCTCCGCCTCGTCGTACTCCCCCTCCCGCGAGAGGACGGCCGCCAGGTTCTGCATGGCGCTCGCGGTCTCGCGGTGCTCTTCTCCGAGCGTACGTCGGCGAATGTCGAGCACGCGGCGCTGCAGCGATTCTGCACCGGCCAGCTCGCCGCGCGAGGCCATGAGAAGGGCCAGGTTGTTCATGGCCGCCGTCGTGTTGGGATTCTCCGGGCCCAGGCGGCTTTCCAGGATGTCGATGGCGCGCTGGAAGTCGGCCTCCGCGGCGTCCGGACGCTCCTCCTGCTCGAGCTCGGCGGCTTCGGAGGCGAGAGCGAACCCGGTCTGCACGGCGTTGGGACCAAAGACCTTCTCGTCGATCCGCCTCGCCTCCTCGATCGCGGTCCGGGCGGCGTCGACCCGGTCCAGCCCCCGGTACGTGTCCGACAGGTTGGCGAGGGTCCCGGCCAGGTCGCCCTCGGGCACTGGGTGCGCGGCGCGCTCGAGGGCCACGGCCCGCTCCAGGTGCGCACGGGAGCTGTCGAGTCGTCCGACGTCGTACTGGAAGCGTCCCAGCGACGCGTGAAAAGGTGCCAGCGCGGGGTCGTTCCCGGCGTGCGCCGAGCGCGCCGCCGCGAGTGCACCGTGGTACAGGGCGTCGGCGGAGTCGGGCATGCCGCGCCACGCCGCCAGAGATCCCAGCTGCAGGAGGACGCGCCCCATGAGGTCCGGGTCCTCCCCGGGCGCGGTCCCGAGAGCCCGAAGCGCCTCCTCAGCGGTCCGGGCGGAGCGGTCGTACTGGCTCAGGTCGCTCAGCGTCTGGGAGATGGCGAGAAGGAGCTGGGCGCGCACGACGGGCCGGTCGGCCAGCTCCGTCCTCAACCGGCGGGCGCCCACGTCCAGGGCCTGGACGACGGTGAGGTTGGCCCCGTAGGTCGAGTCGGGTGGCGTGAACGGATCGGCGCTCCGGAACATTCCCGCGAGCAGCGACTGGACCTCCTCCGCCCTCGTCGCCTGGACGCGCGCCGCGTTGCGCTCGAGCTCGAGCTCGCGTGCGTGATGGGCGAGCGTGTACACGTAGCCGCCCACGCTGAAGGCCACGAGCGCGGCTGTCGGAGCCAGCCACGGCTTCCGACCCAGGAGCCGGCGGGTCCGGTACACCAGGCTGTCGGCGCGGGCCGAAATCGGACGCCCCCCCCGGTAGCGCTCGAGATCCTGCAGGAGGGCCTCGGCCGTGGTATAGCGCCTCTCCGGCTCCTTGCGGATCGCCTTGAGGACGATGAGGTCCAGGTCACCGGCCAGTCTGCGGGAGAGGCTTCGCGCCCGGGATCGCCGGTCCCGGGCGCCCTCCTCGGTGACGAGGTCGCTGGGCCGATGCGGCCGGGCGGTGAGGATCGCTTCCTCGAGACGCGCGGGCGACAGCGCCTTCACCTCGTAAGGGCGGCGGCCGGCCACGATCTCACACAGGAGCAGGCCCAGCTGGTAGACGTCCGACGCGGTGGTGATCGGCTCTCCCGACACCTGCTCGGGGCTGGCGTACTCCGGGGTGAGCGGCCGCAGAAGGGTACGCGTGCGGGGGTCATCGGAGGCCGCGTCCAGGATCTTGGCGATACCGAAGTCGAGCAGCTTCACGCGGCCCCGGGCGGTGACCAGGATGTTGGAGGGCTTGAGGTCCCGGTGGACGACGAGGTTGGCGTGCGCGAACTGGACCGCCCGGCACACGTCGGCGAACAGTCCGAGACGCTCGTCCAGGCTGGCTCGTCGCTCATCGCAGTAGCGGGTGATCGGTGTGCCCTCGACCCGCTCGAGCACCAGGTAGGGCAGCCCGTCCTCCGTGGTGCCCCCGCCCAGGAATCGCGCGATGTTGGGGTGGTTCAGGGAGGAGAGGATCTGCCGCTCGGCCAGGAAGCGGCGGATCGTGTCCTCGGTGTCGACGCCGCGGCGGACGACCTTGACCGCGACCCGCTCCTCCCACTGGCCGTCCACTCGCTCGGCCAGGTAGACGGTCGCCATGCCTCCACGGCCCAGCCGGTCCACGAGTCGGTAGGGGCCGACGCGCTCTCCGGTCCTGTCCTGGTACGGCTCGCTCCCGGTCTCCTCGTGGCCCGTGGACTCGAGAATCTCGTCCCAGGGCACGTCGCACACGTCCTCTGCGGGACGCTCCAGGAAGGAGGAGGCCTCGCGGTACGACTCGAGGAGCCCCTCGACGGCCCGGCGGAGCTCGTCGTCGTCGCCGCACGCCTCCGCGAGGTACGCGGCGACCTCGGAGGCGGGCGTCTCCAGCGCCTCGAGGAAGATCTGGTCGGCTTTCCGCCTCCGGCCGTCCGCCTCGTTCGTGGTCTCCTCCAGAGTTGGTGGACGGCCGCGATCGGCCCGGCCTGCACCCCGGCGGACCGTACTCCGGATCTAGTCCCGGTCCCCGGACCCCTCCTCGGGCTCGAGCCCGGCGGCCAGCGTCCCGTAGAGGTGCGCCTTGGCCCGGGCCCAGTCGCGCTCCACGGTCCGCTCCGAGATGTCCAGCGCTGCCGCCGTGTCACGGACGCTCATTCCCCCGAAAAAGCGGCACTCGACCACCTTCTCGAGCCTCGGATCGTGGCGGGCCAGCGCGGTGAGCGCCTCGTCCAGCGCCAGGAGCTCCACCGTGCGAGGCTCTTCCCCCGCCAGCTCCTCCTGCAGGGGGATGCGCACGGCCCCGCCGCCCCGCTTCTGGGCTCCCCGGCTGCGGGCGTAATCGATGAGCACCTGCCGGATTACTGTAGCCGCTACAGCGAAAAAGTGGGCCCGGTCCTGCCACGTGGCCGTGGCCTGGTCGACCAGATGGAGGTAGGCCTCGTGGACGAGGGCGGTGGTGCTGAGGGTGTGTCCCTCCCGCTCGCTCCGCAGGCGGCGGTGGGCGATGCCGCGGAGGTCGCCGTAGACGAGCGGCACGAGCCGGTCGAATGCGCTCCGGTCTCCTGCCGCGCACTGACCCAGGAGACGGGTCACATCGCCGCCGCCTGCGTCCGCAGCGCTCGGCTCGATCCCGGTCACGGACTCCCCTTCGTCCCGACGTTCACGAGGCTCCCCTCTACCAGCCCTTCATCATGTCCTTGACCGCGAAGGTGGGCTGGATGTCGACGGGCACCTGCCGGAGCCGGGCGAGGGCGGCCTTCAGCTCGGGCGGGACTTTGCCGTACTGGTCCAGGAACTGGCCGGCGCCGTCATAGTCGCCTGTGGCCTCCAGCGTCAGGTAGCGGCCGGCCAGTGCCGACATGGCCTGCGGCATCTTCTGGAAGTCGACCGAGAACACGCCCTTCGCCGAGTCGTACGCGATCGCTCCCTGCTCGCGCAGGAAGTTGAACTGCGTCATGCAGCCCTTGCCGTGCGCCTCGGTGGCGCCGAACCGGACGCAGCGGACCAGGTCGCCGAGGTGCGAGATGTAGACCTGCCTGAGGAACTCCTGGTCGTAGACGCCCTGCTGGACGAGCTCCGCCAGGTTGTGGGTTCCCACCGCGTCCGCCTTGGCCTCCTCGATGGCCGAATAACGGTCCTTGAGCGCCTTGTTCACGGTCAGGCCCTTCTGGCCATGCACGTAGTCGGGACCGAGGCCGTGCGAGAGCTCGTGCATCAGGATGCGGGTGAAGTACGGCTTGAAGCCGACCTCGGCCGCCTGCGCCGAGTCGAGGACGAGCTTCGCGATGGGCTTCAGCACCTTGTCGAACTTGGCCTGCGACACGTTCTGGAGGAGGACCTTCTTGGAGCCGTGCTCCTTCCGGACCCTGGGGTCGTTGGGAAGGTTGAAGGCCAGCGTCTTGATGCCCGGGCCAGCCTCGCCGGCCGCGTACACCTCGGTGACCACCGAGATGGGCGAGCTGAAGTCACGGTCCAGGTTCCTGTAGGCATCGGGCTCCGGGAGATGCTCCTCCAGGTACTTGAGGTGCGAGACCAGGCCCGCGAGCTGGGCGCTGGCGGCCGAGTCCTTGACCCCGATGAAGGTCTCGAAGGAGGTCTTGTAGCCGAACATCCTGTCCTCGTAAACCTCGTACGGCCCGATGGTGGGAGCGATGGTGTTGCCCGTGAGCTCGACCCAGGCCACCTCGCTGTCGAAGTAGTCGTCGCTGGTGAACGACTCGGCCCGGAGCCGCAGGAACTTCTTGAGCGACGGATTCTGCGCCGCATCCGAGGCTTCCCGGAGCAACCCCGCCGCCCTCGCGAGGCGGTCGTGGTAGAACTGCGAGTAGGGCACCGCTTCCAGTCCTCCGGACGGCGTTCGCCGGATGACCGTGTAGTAGGACGTGAAGGCCGTGCTGTCGCCGGGGTGCTGGGCGAGCCAGGCGTCGAACGCGTCGCGGGTGAGGTCCTCCGGATAGAAGCCGGCGCCCTTCGGCTCGGGGCCGACGTTCAGGAAGGGAGCGTCGCTCTCCAGCAGGTCCCACGGGCCGTACATGATCGCGTAGTACTCCCGCGCCGCGTCCATGCCCGGACCCGTCGCGGCGGCCAGGCGCTGGCCGTAGGCGAGGTTCTCCCGCCACACCTGGAGCCGGAAGATGCTGTCCAGGACGTCGGAAGCCTGCACCAGCTTCTTGAGCACCGTCTTCTGGCCGGCGTCGAGGTCGGCGCTGTCGAAGGTCAGGGTGACGGGGGCGAACTGCTGGACACGCGCCGACAGACTGTCGGCGGTGAGCCCCTGCTCGAGCGCGATCTCGGGCGCCGCTTCGCCGCCCCCGGAACAGGCCGCGGTCACGAGCCCCCCCAGGGCGCCGAGCCCGACAAAGGCCAGGCGCGCGGCACGAACCATCGATGAACCATCATGGAGTTCGATCACGGGGTTCTCCTTGGAAGCTTCGCGGCCACGCTGCGGGAGCGCCGGCTCATGCGAGGCCGGCCCTCCGCCCTGTGAGGCTGGCGCGCCCCCGCGGGAGGCCGGCGCGCTCGAACGCGGCCAGCGAGCCGTTCAGAGCTGTCGAGCTCTCACCGCATCAAGAGCGACACGCGCACGAGAATCCAGACCGGCACGCGCTTTCCGTCGCGGTGCGCCGCCAGGTAGCGGAGGTGCAGGGCGGCGGCCCGTGCGGCCTGGTCGAATCGAGCGTTCTCCGAGGTCGTGTGGAGCACCACGTCCTTCACGTTGCCCTGCGCATCGACGAGAATCCAGTAGTACGTGGCCTCGGTCGGCGGCAGGTGGTACTTCTCGATGACGGGAATCAGCGTGTCCTTCATCAGGTCCCCGAACCAGTCGCCGGGCACGAGGATCGGACCCAGGTCGTACGGGGTGTACACGGGCCCCATGGCCTGAAGCTTCTTCACGTCCGTGATGGTGACCGGGCCCGACGGTGGCTCCGGCTTCTTCTTGGCCGTCGAGCTCGCCGCGGTCGACGCCGTGGTCCCGCTTCCCGCAGCCGAGCCCGCGGAATCGGAGCTGGCCGCCGCGCTGTCGCCCGCCGCTGCCTGTTCGGTCGACGTCGCCTGGGCTCCGTGCTTGCCGAACAGGGTGGCGCAGCCGGCCGACGACAGGGTCAGCAGCGCGAGCGCGATGCCGAGGGCGCGCCTCAGCTTCGGGGCGTCGGATCCGATGCCGCCGCCTCCGTCTTGCCGCGCTCTTTGATGACGGCCGTGACGAGGATGAGCAGAAACCCGCCCCATACCACACCGAGGATCGTGATCATGGTCGCGATGGCCGTCGAGGACATCCCGCGATTCCTCTCCTGGCGAAGGTCCCATGGCGCCGCCGCCCCAACCGAGGCCGCTGTCGAGCCTTCAATCTAGGCGCGCCGTAGGATGGGCGCACGGTCCGAGAGGGGTCTACCCGTATGCGGCCCGAGGCGCTGGCCTCCCTCTTCGAACTCGGACCCCGCCGAGGGCTCAGGCCAGGGGCGCGAACCGGGCGCTGAAGTGCCGCAGGACCTCGGGCGCGTCCGTGATTCGGTAGCCGGGCAACTCCTCCCGGCGCTCCCAAACGTCGAGGATGGCCTCGACCACGTAGTCGATGTGGCTCTGGGTGTAGACCCTCCGCGGTATCGCCAGGCGAACCAGTTCCTGTCGCGCGGGCTGAGGCTCTCCGGTATCCGGATCGCGGTGGCCGAACATGACGCTTCCGATCTCGACCGAGCGGATGCCGGCCGCCCGGTACAGCGCCACGGTGAGCGCGATTCCCGGAAACTCGAGCGGAGCGATGTGCGGGCAGAAGGCGGCCGCGTCGATGTAGATGGCGTGGCCTCCGGGCGGCTGCACGATGGGGACGCCCGCCTCGGCTATGTGCCGGCCCAGGTACCCGGTGGAGCCGATGCGGTACTCCAGATAGTCGGGCTCGAGCACCTCGCGCAGGCCGATGGCGATGGCTTCGAGGTCGCGCCCGGCCAGGCCCCCGTACGTCGGGAATCCCTCGGTGAGGATGAGGAGGTCGCGCTCCTCGCGGGCCAGCTCGTCGTCGTTGGTGGCCAGGAAGCCGCCGATGTTGGCGAGCCCGTCCTTCTTGGCGGACATGGTGCAGCCGTCGGCCAGGGAGAACATCTCGCGGGCGATCTCCAGGTAGCTCCGGTGCGCGTATCCCTCCTCCCGCTTCCGGATGAAATACGCGTTCTCGGCGAAGCGGCACGCATCGATATAGAGGGGGATGCCGTGCTCATGGCAGATCTCCGAGGCGCCCCGGAGGTTGGCCATCGAGACGGGCTGGCCACCCCCCGAGTTGTTCGTGATCGTCACGACCACGAGCGGCACGTGCTCGGCGCCCCGTTCCCGGATGGTGGCCTCGAGCGCTTCGAGATCGATGTTGCCCTTGAAGGGTCCCTGCGCCGCCAGGTCCGAGGATTCGGGGCAGGGCAGGTCGAGGGCCTCGGCGCCCGTGTGCTCGATGTTGGCCCGCGTCGTGTCGAAGTGCGTGTTGTTGGGGACGACGTCGCCGGGGCCGCAAAGGGTGGAGAAGAGAATGCGCTCGGCCGCACGGCCCTGGTGGGTGGGAATGACGTTCCGAAAGCCGAAGATGTCGCGGACGGACTCCTCGAACCGGTAGAAGCTGTCGCTGCCCGCGTAGGACTCGTCGCCCCGCATGATCCCCGCCCATTGCGCCGCGCTCATGGCGCCCGTCCCGCTGTCGGTCAGCAGGTCGATGATCACGTCGCGTGCGCGCAGGAGGAAGACGTTGTAGTCGGCCGCGCGAATCAGCGCCTCGCGCTCGTCGCGGGTGGTGAGCCGCAGCGGCTCGACGCTCTTGATCCGGAAGGGTTCTATGAGGGTCTTCATGGCTCTCTAGGGTCCAGGAGGGCTCGAGGCCCGTTCACATTCGTGCGCCACGAGCCGATGACCGGCCACGTGACTCCCGCGTCTCTGGGACATGGGGAATCTACACGCCCGAGTTGCCGGCCCGCACAGGATCCGGGAGACGATCGACCGTTGAGACCCAGATGATTAGCAGGCTGGAGGCTGTCGCACGCTCCCGTCCGCAGGGCCGACCACGAAGGCTCTACTTGTACAAGTAGAGCCTCGCGAAGGTCTCGATCATGCGGCTGTATCTTGCATCCCAGCAAGGAGTTGCCATGGTTCGGGACGATTCGATCGCCGAACTCGTCCAGCCGGGGCCCGACGAGCCCTTCTGCTTCGTGCGTGGACGCATGAAGCACATCTGGCGCCGGGCCGATCGGGTGGCTGATGGTCGGGGTCGCCCGGTGGATGCCACGGTCGGTTCCTCGCGCGCCCGGCGGCATTGGAGCGCCCTACTCGACGAAGTCCTCCGCACGGACAGCGTGCTCCGCTTCCGCGTTCGTCACTACGACCGCGCCGCCGTCATGATGACGGAAGCACGCTACCGGGCGCTGGAGGAAGCGGCGACGCGACTGGGCCTCGGGTGAGCGTTTTCCCGGCTTCCTCTCACCCCTCGCGGCCGCGAAGGCCCAGGTCGTCCACGATTCCGCGCATGGCCCCGATGACGAAGGTGACATGCTCGGTCCACTCCTCGCCGAGCTCCTCGGCGGCCGCTCGCATCTCGTCCCGGTCCACTGCGGCGGCGAAGGAGCTGTCCTTCATCTTCTTCTTCACCGAGCGGGGCTCCAGGTCCATGATCCCGTGGGGCCGCACCAGCGAGCAGGCGACGATGAAGCCGGTGAGCTCGTCGACGGCCCGCAGGGCCCTGTCCATGCGCGTCTGGGCAGGCACGCCCGTGTAGTCCGCGTGGGCCAGAATGGCGTGCAGGATATCCTCGGGGTATCCCTGTTCGCGCAGGATGCGGACGCCTTCGGAGGGGTGCTCCCGGTCCGCGGCGTGCTCGTCGTTGGGCCAGCGCTCGTAGTCGAAGTCGTGCAGGAGGCCGGCCAGGCCCCAGCGCTCCGGGTCCTCGCCGTACTTTCCGGCGTAGGCCCGCATGGCCGCCTCGACGGCGAACATGTGCCGCCGGAGGTTCAGGTTGTCGGTGTACTCCTCCACGAGCGCGAGGGCCTCCGCGCGCGATGGCAGGGCCTCGTCGCGTTCCGCATCGGTATCGGTCAACTCGGGTCCTCCTCTTGAGGATCGACGTTTCCGGATTCGACGGTTCCGGTGTCGGCGGGCGCGCCTGCAGCTCTCCCTCCCGCCTCCAGCAGCGCGGCGCGGGTCACGGCGCCCGGTCCGAAGCGCTCCGCGAGCCGGTCGACGACGGCGGCCACGCGCTCGTCCCGGCGCTCCCCTTCGACGGTGAACAGGCTGAGCTGTCGTCCCGCCTCGGGCACCAGCGACGACAGGCTGACGCCCACCAGGCGGACCCTGCGCGAGGGCCGATCCGCCCGGGCCATGAGGTCGCGGGCCACCGGCCAGATCCGCTCGGTCGTGTTGACCGCGCGGTCCAGCGACGCCTGACGCGTGACGGTCTCGAACCCTTCCCAACGCAGCTTGACGGTCACGGTGGAGCCTGCCAGCCCCCTGGCGCGGAGCGCAAGAGCGGTCTCCTCGCACAGTCCGAACAGCGTCCTGCGGACGCGGTCCCGGTCGGAGAGGTCGTGGTCGAAGGTGATCTCCTTGCCTAGCGATTTCCGCTCACGGTCCGGTCGCACCGGGCGGTCGTCGAGGCCGCGGACGAGCTCGTGGAACCGGCGGCCGCGGGCCTCCCCGAAGGACTCCACCAGCACGTCGAGCGGCAGCTCCGCCGCATCTCGGAAGGTGGCGACGCCCAGCGTCCTGAACCGATCCAGCGCCCGCGGCCCGGCGCCCCACAGCCGGCGGATCTCGAGCGAGGCCAGGAACGCGCGCTCCTCGCCGGGGGAAACCACCACCAGGCCGTCGGGCTTGTCGAGGTCGCTCGCGATCTTGGCCACGAACTTGGAGGCCGCGACGCCCACCGACGCCGTGAGATCCTCGGCCGCTCGAACCTCCCGCTTGATACGCCGCGCGATCTCCGGCCCCGGCCCGAACAGCTGGCGGCTTCCGGTGACGTCCAGGAAGGCCTCGTCGATGCTGAGGGGTTCGACCAGGTCCGTGTAGCGGCCGAAGATCTCGAACACGGCGGCGGAGACCTCGGAATAGAGATGCCGCCGGGGACGCAGGTAGACGGCGTTCGGGCAGCGCCGCCACGCTTCCGAGATGGGCTGGGCCGAGTGGATCCCGTAGCGGCGCGCCTCGTAGCTGGCGGCCGCGACCACGCCCCGGCCGCGTCCCCCCTGGGGATCCGAGCCGACCACCACCGGCCGGCCACGGAGCGACGGGTCCTCCCGCTGCTCCACGGAGGCGAAGAAGGCGTCCATGTCCACGTGCAGGACCGTGCGGCTCATCCCGCCTCCCTCTCGCTCACGACGCTGTAGCGCTCGTCCACGATCCGGCGGGCCCGTCCGGGGAAGTCGCTGATCAGGCCATCGACGCCCCGGGCGAGGAGGCGCCGCATGTCGCCGGGCTCGTTCACCGTCCACACGAACACGCCGATGCCGTGCCTCCGGGTCCCCCGCACGAAGCGGCGCGTCACGATGCGAAGCGGCCCGTGTCGCTCGGGAACCATGAACGCGTCCACGCGGGGTGGTCGCACGGCGGGCAGCCAATCGAGTCCGAGCTTCCCGAGCAGCACGTAGGCGCGGAGATCCTCCTCGGCGGCGCAGCGCCACCGGGCGTGGCGAGCGGCGACGTCCACGGCGGTTCGCGAGAAGCCCCCCACCAGGATCCGCTCGCGCATCGCCGGAGCTCCGGACAGGAGATGGTCCAGAGCTTCCGCCGCCCGGGCGGTCTTGACCTCGGCCACCACGGGCAGGGAGCCGGCCGCCTCCAGGGCTTCCTCGAGGGTGGGGAATCGCACGCCCCGGCCGCGGTAGGGATAGGTCCGTCCTCGGTCGGGCGTGAACGCGTACCCCGCGTCCAGGGACCGCGCCTCCTCCAGGGTCATCGACTCGACGGGCCCCGTGCCGTCGCTCACGCGATCCACGGTGTCGTCGTGGAGCAGCACCAGCCGGCCGTCCCGGGTTGCGTGCAGGTCGAACTCGACGGCATCGGCGCCGACCCGGACCGCGTGGCGGATGGCCGGCAGCGTGTTCTCGGGGGCGCAGCCCGCCGCCCCGCGATGTCCGATGACGCGAACGGCTCCGCCGGGCGCGAAGGGCCCGGGTTCCACGGGCGCGGCTGTCCGGGGCCCGGGTGTGCGGGGCCCGGATGCGCGGGGGCCGGGTGCCGAGGTTCCGCCGTACGCCATGACCTCAGCATATCGGTTCGTCGCCGCCGGGTGGAGCCCCGGGCCGCGTCGCCGGGTGGAGTCCCGCCCGCGACGACCGCATCTTCTTGATATGCGCGTGCTCGTGTGCCCGACCGCGTTCAAGGGGAGCCTGGGAGCGGCGGAGGCGTGCGCCGCCATGGCGCGGGGCCTGGCGGCGGTACGTCCCGCCTGGCGGCTGGAGCTCCTGCCGCTGTCCGACGGCGGCCCGGGTCTCCTGGACGCCCTCTGGGCCGCTGGAGCCAGGTCACCCTCCGACCGGCTCCCCGGTCCCGGCACGCCGGGGGAGCCCGAGGGCCGGGAGGCGGCTCTGCGGTCAGCGGGGACGGCGGAGCGCGTCGAGGTCCCGGGACCGCTCGGCGATCCGGTGGAGGCTCGCCTCCTGTGGCTGAACTGGGAGGCGGTCCTCGAGTCCGCCGACGCCTGCGGACTCGAGCGCCTGGGCGAGAGGCGAGCGCCCCTCGAGGCCGACACGCGGGGCGTCGGCGCGCTCGTGCGGCATGCCCTGGACGGCGGCGCGCGGGCGGTGCGGATCGGACTGGGGGGCTCGGCGTCCACGGACGGAGGCACGGGCATGGCCCGGGCGTTCGGGTGGAGATTCCTGGACGAGCACGGGGCCGAGCTTCCCCAGGGCGGGGGCGCGCTGCGGCGGCTGGCGCGGATCGAGCCGGGCTCCAGGCCGGGAGGGGCCGCGGCGGAGATCACGGCCCTCGCGGACGTCGAGACGCCGCTGCTCGGACTGCGCGGCGCGGCCCGAACCTTCGGTCCGCAGAAGGGCGCCAGCGCGGCCGAGGTGGAGCGACTGGTGGCGGGGCTCGAGCGTCTGGCGGAGCGCCTCGGCTCGGACGTGGGCCGGTGGGCGGCCGACGCCGTCTCTGCGCCCGGCTCCGGCGCCGCGGGCGGCCTCGGGGCCGGGTGCGCGGTTTTCCTCGGGGCGCGGCTCGTGCCGGGGGCGGCCTGGGTCCTGCACCGGACCGGCTTCGATGAGCGCCTGGCCCGGGCGGAGCTCGTAGTCACGGGCGAGGGCGCCTGGGACCGGAGCAGCGCGGCCGGCAAGATCACCTGGGAGGTGATCGGAAGGGCCCGCGCCGCCGGTGTCCGAGCGCTCCTGCTGTGCGGACGGCTCGACGCGGAAGTGCCGGAGGGCGTCGGGGCTTTCGACGGAGGGGGCGCCTGGCTCGACGCCGCGGGCCTCGAGCGGCTGGCGGCCCGGGCCGCCGATTCCTTGCAGGAGTTCGGCGACGCGCGGTAACCTTGACGCCTTGCCCGGCCGAGACGCGGATCGGGCACGGGGCCCGGATCGTGCCGGGCTCGACGCGGAGCTGAGCCGGGAGACGAAGCAGGCATGAGCCAGGAGCCCACGCAGCACGTCGCCGATCTCATGGATCGCCTCGTCTCGCTGTGCAAGCAGCGAGGCTTCGTGTTCCAGTCCTCGGAGATCTACGGGGGACTGGGATCGGTGTACGACTACGGCCCTCTCGGCGTGGAGCTCAAGCGCAACCTCCGGGAAGCGTGGTGGCGGGAGATGGTCACCTCGCGCGAGGACGTCGAGGGCCTGGAAGCCGGCATCCTCATGGCGCCCGCCGTGTGGGAGGCCAGCGGCCACGTGGCCGGCTTCACCGATCCCCTGGTCGAGTGTCGCAACTGCCACCGCCGCTTCCGGTCCGACCACCTGGACGAGGAGCAGCCGGGCGTGGAGCCCGGGGGCTGGCAGTGTCCGGTGTGCGGGGTGACGGGTGACTTCACCGAGCCCCGCCAGTTCAACCTCATGTTCAAGACGTTCATGGGGCCCGTGGAGGACGAGGGCTCGGTGGCGTACCTGAGGCCCGAGACCGCCCAGGGGACGTACGTCAACTTCCGGAACGTCCAGGAGAGCGCCCGCCAGAAGATCCCGTTCGGGATCGCGCAGACGGGGCGCGCGTTCCGGAACGAGATCACGCCCGGCAACTTCATCTTCCGGACGCGCGAGTTCGAGCAGATGGAGATGCAGTTCTTCGTCAAGCCGGGCACGGACGACGAATGGCTCGCCACGTGGCGCGAGCGGCGGGTGGCCTGGCTGGAGAGGCTGGGCATCCGCTCCGACCGGCTACGGCTGCACCAGCACGGCCCGGAAGAGCTGGCGCACTACGCCAAGGAGGCGTGGGACATCCAGTACTACTTCCCGTTCGGATGGCAGGAGTTCGAGGGGATCCACAACCGCACCGACTTCGACCTCTCGCGCCACCAGGAGCACTCGGGCAAGAAGCTCGAGTACTTCGACCCACGGACCCAGGAGCGCTACCTCCCTTACGTGATCGAGACGGCCATCGGGCTCGATCGGCTGTTCCTCGTGGTCCTCGCCGACGCGTACGCGGAGGAGGAGGTGGAAGGGGAGACCCGCACGGTGCTCCGCCTGGCGCCGCGGCTGGCCCCGATCAAGGCGGCCGTCTTCCCGCTGGTCAAGAAGGATGGCATGCCGGAGGTGGCGCACCGGATCACCGACCGGCTGCGCGGCCGCTTCCCGGTGTTCTACGACGAGTCCGGATCAATCGGTCGGCGCTACCGGCGGCAGGACGAGGCCGGGACGCCCTTCTGCATCACGGTGGACGGGCAGACGATGGAGGACGAGACCGTCACCGTTCGGGACCGGGACACGCTGGGGCAGGTCCGCGTCCCGGTCTCGGGGCTGGCCGACCACCTGGCCGACGCGCTGGGCGCCTCCTAGCCCGTGAGCCGCGGTCGCGCGTGGGCCGGATGG
>CANPVD010000082.1 GCA_947581615.1 Candidatus Humimonas hydrogenitrophica | reverse complement strand
CCAGGAAGTCGGCGGGCGCCGGCGAGACCAGCCCCCCGACGTTCATCCAGTCCATCCACGGGATGATTCCGTCCACCGAATGGCCCTCCCCCAGGCGCGCCAGGTGGACATCGTAGCCCGCGACGCCGTCGGGCTGTTCCTGGTAGTGGACCGCGACGATGTGCTGGCCCGCGGTGGGCGTGCCCTGGACGGCGATGCCCTGAGCGGACAGCGTGAGGTCGAGATCGGCGGTGGGCGGCTCGCCTCCCGAGGGGGTCCCGGTCACGGTGAGCTGGCGCAGCATCCCGAGCCCGCTGTGGAACGTCCCCTGCCGGTTCTTGACGTAGCACTCCATGAGGTAGGTACCGGCCGGGAGCTTCTCCGTGAACCGGGTGGTGCCGCCCGGTGCCACCAGGCCCGCCCCTCCCATCTCGTACAGCTTCGCGTACCAGGCCGGCAGGCCGTCGGCCAGTACCTTCCCCGCGTCCGCCTTCGTGCCTCCGGCCTGCAGGAGCTTCATGGCGCTGTCGAACGGGATCCCCGCCCCGGCGATGTAATCCTGCATCGTGACGCCCTCGGGCAGGTGGTGCAGGACGAAGAAGTGGGTCTCCTTCCCCTGGTTCTCGAACCGGAAGGTCACCCATCCCGAGGGGATCGAATCGGGGGCCTGGAGGGAGTAGTCGCGGGCCACCACCTGGATCGCGGCGGCGGCGGATGCGGCGGCCTCCGAGGACGACGCGGCCTCGTCGCTCCCGGCGGCCGCGTGGTCAGACGGCCCGCAGGCGGCGGCCGCGATGAGCAGTCCGGCGACGGCGAGACGGCGGACACGAGACGGTATCGGCGACGGCATAGGCACCTCCCGAGTGAGGGGACCGCTGCGGGCGGGGTCTTCGTCGAGCCAAGCCTTCGTCGAGCCAAAAGGCAAAGTGAAGCAAGTGTAGGGGCCCGTACGCGGGCGAGCAAGGCGACGGTCGGTCCGCCCCGCCACATGGACCGCGGAGCGGGCGGCCGCCACGGGTCGCCGAGGTCGCCTCCCCTAGCACATGAGACAACCTATCGCATTGTGTCTTCTACGGTTGACGCTCGGATGATTGACTCTCCCTATCTTTACGATGATGCGAGCAAGAAGGTGCCTCCGATGCCTGACCGTGGCCCTCGTGATATTCCTCGCCGCGTGCGGCGAACCGCCGACGCGGCCACACTCCCGGCGCTCCCGGTCACCGACCGTACGTATTCGCTCGGACGAGGCGCCCGGAGACTCGGTGGCTATGGAGGTGTTGAGCGCCCCGAGGGCCGATTCCCTGAGGTCGGGCGGGACCATCGGACAGGTACAGCTTCCGGTCGAAGCGGACACGCCGATCGAGAGGACGGTCACCCTCTGGGCTCCGGGCGAGGCTTCCGGGCCGACGCTGATTCAACTGACGGGGCGTCTTCAACTCGGCGCCCGTGCCTTGCCGATCGCGACCCTGGTCACCGACGGCGGCGTGCTTCGGTACGAGAACACGAGGGTGACTCTCACGCGGAAACCGGTGATGTTCGCGTCCATCCAGGACCCCGGCGACCTCGTGACGATCGTCGCATTGGACTTCGCGCTGGTGGACTTCGTCGCCATCCGGCCGGATGGGACGCGCACCCACGTGGGTGTCCGCAATCGTCCGGAAGCGGAAGGGGACACGGTTCGGTTTCTCGACCCCGGCGCTGCGGCGCACGGACTCGAGGTGGTCATCGTGGCCGGCGGGACGACGAGCCTGGGCTTTCCCGAGAACATCCAGCACCCGGACTGTGCGGCGCAGGTGTTTCGCTGTCTGCCGCTTCCCCCCGAGGACCCTCCGTACTTCTCGGACCATTCGGCGTCGGGCCAGGTCGAGCTGACGGCCTTCGGGTCGGAGAGTCTGGTGACCAGGATCTCCGTGGTCCGCCATCGGATCCCGCCGGTCCTGTACCGATGCTTTCTCGCCAGCACACAGGTGGGCCTGCGCCTGGACCGCCACGGAGCGTGTGTAGCGGCATCCGAAGTCGACTTCTCCCGCCGCGACACTACAACCCTGCGCCTGTCCGCCCGGTTGGGGGCGGACGGGCCCGCACCCGACAGCGTGAGGGTGTGGATCGTCTCCGATCCAGTCCCGGGGAGCGGCGGTCACGCGCACACGGAGGACCGGCCACGAGGGACGTTCTTTCCTGGACCGGGGCCGGCCGTCGACCAGCCCGCGGGGGGAAGCCGGGACTCGGTGCAGCTGACGCTGAAAGGGCGCACGGACACCACGCTGGTGTACCGCTCGAGCGGGATCGGGGGCTACGAGGTGCTGGATGTGCGAGCTACGGGATTCACGCGAGGCGACACGCTGGAGGCGAGCGCGGCGGACACGGTCGCCGTCCGACTCGCCGAAGACCTGGTGCGCCTCCCGTCCATCCCGGGCGTCCTGGAGCCGATCGGCCCCACGATGAGCCATCCGCAGAACACGTGGGGCACAGAGCGGACGGTGGAGATCCTGGAGAACATCGCGAACGGCTTTTTCGGCGCGACGCGCCGACCCCTGGAGGTGAACGACATGAGCCTGCCCTTTGGAGGCCTGTTCGACTGCGCCGTGGGGTTCGACAGCGAGTGTACGACGTCCCTCGGACGCGAGAACCCCTGGCGACCGCCCCACAAAACCCACCGGCGGGGCGATCAGGCGGACATCAGGAACAACAACCTGGTCGACCGGTCCGCAAGCCCGCCGGATTCGACCGATTGGCTGGATCTGAAGCTCGTGATTCGCCAGAGCGGCGGCTCGATCTACCAGGCTGAGGAGGCCACGCACTTCCACACGACGTTCTCACAATGATACGAGAGAGTGCGGCGCCGGTGCTGTGGCTGACCGCGACGTTCCTGGTCGGATTCAGAATGGCGGTCAGGTGCCAGGAGCCCGCCGATAGCGTGATCCAGGCACAGCGAGCCGACAGCATCCAGGTCGAGGTGAGCCCGGCGGTGGCCGCGTCGGATGGCAGAGTCCGGTACTCCTACGACTTGCGGAGCATGCAGGCGAGCGTCCAGTATGTGGAAATCTTCGGACTCGAGGTGGCGAAGCGGGGCGTCACGTCCGTCCGGGCTCCCCAGGGCTGGAGAGCCTTCTTTCCCTGGCAGGTCCAGGCGTGGTCGCGCTACTTCCCGAGGCGGGCCGAGACGGACCGCGTGCTGGTGTGGGCCAACGTGGACAACCGGCGGCGCCTTGGACCGGGGGGCACCGCAGAGGGTTTCGGCTTCGACACGAACTTGCTGCCGGGGTTGACCCTGAACTGGACGAAGGGTCTCATTCCGGTTCCAACCTTCCCCGAAGAGGCCATGCCCGACTCCACCGTCGGCGCCTCCCTGTTCGAGAACAGCGTCTCGGACACGACCATCGGGCCGGCCGTCCCGCCCGAGGCGGCCGACGAGCCGGATGAGATCCTGCGCCAGATGAGCACCCTGCTCGACTTCTCCTGCCGCCGCGGGTGGATCGACAACCACGGGATCTGCAACAGCCTGAGCAAGAAGCTCCAGCACGTCCATTCCTCGGTGGCGGACGGGAACGACCAGGCGGCCTCGGGGCAGTTGGGCGCCTTCCGTCACGAGCTTTCCGCCCAACGCGGCAAGCACGTGAGCGAGTCCGCCTTCGGCGCCCTGGACCTGTACGCCGGACGACTGGCCGAGCGGCTCCAGGCTCCGTAGCCGTCACCGGCGTCAGCCGGACCCGTCTCGGGGCCCGCGATCCCCGATTCCCCCGCCCCTACTCCGTCGTCTTGGAGTACTGCCGGAGCGCCAGGCCCAGCACGGTCACCCCCATCACCGCCAGCACGGCCAGCGGCCGCCACAGGTCGGCCACGCCGGCTCCCTTGAGAAGGATCCCCCGCATGATGAAGAGGAAGTGCCGCACGGGGTTCAGCTGCGTGAGGGCGCGCGCCCAGCCCGGCATGCTCTCGATCGGGGTCATGAAGCCGCTCATGAACACGTACAGCATCATCACGAAGAAGGTGAGGAACATGGCCTGCTGCTGGGTCTCGACCGCCGTCGAGATCCACAGGCCGACCCCGAGCGCGACGACCATGTACAGCCCGGCGGCCCCGAACAACAGGAGGAGGTTCCCGCGCATGGGGAGCGCGAACACGAGCTTCGCGATCACCAGCCCCACCGACAACTCGGCGAGCGCGATGATCCAGAAGGGGACGAGCTTCCCCGCCACGAACTCGCTCTTCCGGAGCGGGGTCACGTTGAGCTGCTCCAGGGTGCCGATCTCCTTCTCGCGCGCGATGTTCATGGAGGTGATGAGCGTGCCGATCAGGGTGACCAGCAGCACCAGGATCCCCGGGACGATGAAGTCCTTGTAGTCCAGCGTGGGGTTGAACAGGCCGCGGCTCCGGATCGTGAGGGACGGACGGGAAGTCGATGCGGCAGCCACGGGCGAACCGTCGGCACCGCCGCGCGCGGCCAGGGTGCCCCCGCCGGCTCCGGGCGTGCGGCGCGTATCCGCCGTCAGCTCGGCGCCGACGCTCTCGGCGATCGCCCCCAGGTAGGAGCGCACCACCCCGGCCGTCGCCCCGTCCACCGCGTCGAGCACAAGCTGCACGGGCGCCGGCCGTCCCGCTGCGAGGCGGTCGCTGAAGCGGCGGGGGATCCGCACGATGACCGAGGCGCGGCCGGTGGCCAGGCCGCGCTCGGCTCCCTCCATGGACGGGTCGCTGGACACGACGGTGAAGTGCCGGGAAGCCCCGATCCGGCGGATCAGCGCCCTCGACTCCGCCGTGCGGGACTCGTCCACCACGTGCACCCGACTGTCGCGGACCTCGAAGGTCGCGGCGCTGGAGAGGAGGAGGAGCTGGATGATCGGGATGGCGATCATCTCGAACAGCATCACCCGGTCACGGAAAATCTGGAGGAACTCCTTGCGGACCAGGAAGCCTACCGTGCGGAGCCAGCGCCGGGCCCCCTCCCGGCTCCCGGCCCGGCCGCCGCGCCCCGACCGGATCCACTCCCCCGACCCGGCGGCCGTCATGCCAGCCTCACCTTGAAAAGCCGCGCGCTCGCCCCCAGGAGGAGGG
>CANPVD010000081.1 GCA_947581615.1 Candidatus Humimonas hydrogenitrophica | reverse complement strand
GTGGGACGCCTTCTCCCGCCGGAGGGGGGGGAGCGGCCTCGCCGGCGTGCTTGCATCGAGATTAGGACCGGGCGTATGGTGGACCGGCGATCGAGGGTCGTATGCCGTATCCGGCGTGCGGGCCCCCGCTGTTTGACCACCACGCGGAAGGAACAGGACGATGCGACGTCTCCAGTCCGTCTTCGGGACGGTCCTGGTGGCCCTCCTGCTGATCGCGGCCGGTCCCCGGCCGGGTCTCGCGCAGGGCACGGTCCAGGGACGCGTCACCGATCAGGATGGGAAGCCGCTGTCGGGAGCTCAGGTGACCGTGAAGGGGACCCAGCTCGGGGCCCTGACGAACGACGCCGGGCGCTACTCGATCTCCGGCGTGCCCGCCGGCACCTACACGGTGCAGGCCGAGCTGATCGGTCATGGCACCAAGACCGCGCGGGTCCGCGTCGGCGAGGGGCTCACCGCCACGCAGGACTTCGTCCTGTCCACGCAGGCGGTCCGGGCCCAGGAGATCCGCGTCATCGGCTCCCGTGCCTATCACACGGCCGCCGAAGAGCTGCCGGTGCCGGTGGACGTCTACACGACGGAGGCGATCCAGTCGACGGGCACCACCGAGACGTCCATGATCCTGCAGCAGCTCTCGCCTTCCGTGAACTTCCCACATCAGACGGTGGCTGACGGTACGGACGCGAGCCGGCCGTTCACGCTGCGCGGTCTGAGCCCGGACCACACGCTCGTCCTCATCAACGGGCATCGTCGGCATCCCACGGCGCTGGTGCACCGGCTCGGCTCCGGCATCCAGGAGGGCTCGAGCGGCGTCGACATGAACGCCATTCCCTCCAATTCGATCTCGCGCATGGAAGTGCTGCGGGACGGTGCTGCGGCCCAGTACGGCTCCGATGCTATCGCGGGCGTGGTGAACCTGGTGCTCAAGTCCGGCGTGCGGCCCCCGGAGTTCACCTACCGGGTCGGCGGCTACGTCACCAACGGCTTCAAGAACGACGGGCTCACCAACGACGTCCTCGGGAGCTACGGCCTGCCGATCGCGGGCGGCTCGTTGGACATCTTCGGAGAGTATCGCTACTCGAACCCCACCAACCGGGCCGGCGCCGATCCGCGCGACCAGATCACGGCCGGTGACGGCGACCAGGTCGTGGACGGCAAGGTCGTCCAGCAGAACAACCCGGTCCCGCAGCCCAACCACCACTGGGGCGACGGCAAGGCCGAGGACGCCCTGATCTGGTGGAACGGCGCCGTGCCGCTGGGCGGCAAGACACAGCAACGGGGCGGCACCGAGTTCTACACGTATGGCGGCTATAGCCACCGGAACGCCACGGGCAACGGGTTCTACCGGCGGGCCATGGATTCCCGGAACTGGCCCCAGATCTATCCGATGGGCTTCCTGCCCGAGTTCAGCGACCCGGTCGAGGACCTGCAGGTCTCGGGCGGCTTCCGCGGCGTCGTGGACGGCTGGAACTGGGACTTCGACGCCAACTACGGTCGCAACCGGTTCGACTTCAACATCGTCAACTCGCTCAACGTGTCGCTGGGGCCGAACATCCCGCCCAACCAGACGAGCTTCTTCGCGGGCTCGGAACTCCTGAACCAGTACACGGCCAGCCTGGACGTGTCGAAGGCGTTCGAGGCGGGCCTGGCCGGCGGGCCGCTCAACGTGGCCTGGGGCGGTGCCGTGCGGCGTGAGAACTATCAGGTGATCCCGGGCGAGCCCAATTCCTACATCCTGGGTCCGAGTCCGAACCAGTTCGGCGGCGCCGCAGCGCCCGGCTCACAGGTGTTCCCGGGCTTCGAGCCGGCCAGCGCGGCCGACGCGTCGCGCACCAACGTCGGCGGCTACGTGGACGTCGAGTTGCCGTTCAGTCAGCAGTTCCTGGCCGACGTGGCCGGGCGCTACGAGCACTACAGCGACTTCGGCTCCACGGTGAGCGGCAAGCTGGCGATGCGCTACCAGCCCTCTCGCCGGGTGACCCTCCGGGCCGCCATAAGCAACGGCTTCAGGGCCCCCAACCTGGCCCAGGAGTACTTCTCCAAGATCTCGACCATCTTCCAGACCGACCCGAACACGGGCCTGACCGTGCCGTACGAGGTCGGGCTGTTCAGGGTGGGGAGCGACGTGGCCAAGGCGCTGGGCGCCAAGCCGCTCAAGAACGAGCGCTCGCTCAACCTGAGCGGCGGCATGGCGGTGAGCCCGGTCGACAACCTCACCCTCACGGCCGACGCCTTCTTCATCAAGATCTGGGACCGGATCATCCTGTCCGGGAACCTGAGCGGACCGGTGATCGAGGCGCTCGTGGCCCCGTACGGAGCGCAGCAGGCCGCGTTCTTCTCGAACGCGATCGACACGAAGACCTACGGCGTCGACGTGACGGCCAACTACCGGGTGCTCCTGGACAACGGCGGCACCCTGCAGCTGACGGGCTCGTTCAACTGGACGCAGAACCGCCTGGTCGGTACGGTGCGCAACCCGCCCGAGCTCGCCGGCCTGCAGGACGAGATCTTCGGGTTCAGTGCCCGCACGGCGCTCGAGAGCGAGCATCCGGCCACGATCACCAAGGCCCGGATGCAATACAGCCAGGGCAAGTTCGACACGTCCCTGGGCATGACCTACTACGGCTCGCTGCTGGTGGCGGACACGGATCCGACCCAGGTGCAGAAGCTGTCGCCCAAGGCGCTGTGGGACGCGTCGGTCGGGTTCCAGTTCCTGCCGCAGATCAAGCTCACGGTGGGCGGCCGGAACCTCTTCGACACGTATCCGGACCTGACCATCCCGGTGAACAGCTTCAACGGGATCTTCCGCTATCCGCGGTCGTCGCCCTTCGGCTTCAACGGGCGGTTCGTGTATGCGGAGACGCAGATCACCCTGTAATCTGCAGCGCGGAGCAACGCACAACGGCGCGGGGCCCCCTCGGGGGCCCCGTGGCCTTCCTACCCGGATCCAGGAGGACGGATGACATCGCGAGCGCGGATCGCAGCGGTCCGTGGAACCCTGTGCCTCGCCGTGGGGCTGACCCTGGCCGTCGCGGGCTGCCGTGACGCGGGGACCGACCGGACGCAGTGGGCCGCACCGTCGGCGTACAGCTTCCCATCCGGCTGGCCCTATCCGGCCGATGCCCGTGCGACCGAGGCGCGGCACGGCATGGTGGCCTCCTCCGACAGCCTGGCCAGCGCGGCCGGCGTGGAGATCCTGCGGGCGGGAGGCAACGCGATGGATGCCGCCATCGCCGTCCAGTTCGCCCTGGAGGTCGTGCACCCGTTCGCCGGGAACATCGGGGGCGGCGGCTTCGCCGTCGTGCGGACGGCGGACGGCCAGAACGGGGCGCTGGACTTTCGGGAGAAGGCGCCGCTGGCGGCCACGCACGACATGTACGTCGATTCGTCGGGCCACGTGACGCGACAGAGCTGGACGGGGCCGCTGGCGGCAGGCGTGCCGGGCTCGGTCGCGGGCATGCAGGCCCTGCACGAGCGCTACGGATCGCTGCCGTGGGCGCGCCTCCTCGAGCCGGCCATCCGCATGGCGCGGGACGGGATCGTCGTCCGGCAGCACTTCCACGACGCGATCGCGCGCTCCCGGGACCGTCTCCAGGTGTTCGCGCCGAGCGCCGCGATCTACCTGCCGGGCGGGGCGCCGCCCGAGGTGGGGAGCACCTTCGAGCAACCCGACCTGGCGCGCACGCTCCGGGCCATCGCCGACCAGGGAGCCTCGGCCTTCTATCACGGATGGATCGCCGACTCGCTCGTGGCCGAGCAGAAGCGGGACGGAGGCATCATCACGCAGGCGGACCTGGATCAGTACAAGGCCGTGTGGCGTGACCCGATCGTGGCCCACTACCGGGGTCGCACCATCATCTCCATGCCGCCGCCCTCCTCGGGTGGCGTGACCCTGGCCGAGATGCTGAACCTCCTGGGCGGCTTCGATCTGGCCAAGATGGGTTGGCACTCGCCCGACGCCATCCACGTGATGGTCGAGTCCATGCGGCGCGCCTACGGAGACCGTAACTACTACCTGGGCGACCCCGACGTCGTGAAGATGCCGATCGCGGAGCTCCTCTCGGAGCAGCACGCCGACTCGCTGCGCTCCTCCATCGACATGCAGCACGCCTCGCCGTCGAGCCAGTTCAACAAGGTCCCGGTCGAGTCCACCGAGACCACGCACTATTCGGTGGTGGATTCGGCGGGTGACGCGGTCTCGATCACGACCACGCTGAACGGCGGCTTCGGATCGGCCGTGACGGTGCGCGGCGCGGGCTTCCTCCTCAACAACGAGATGGACGATTTCGCGGCGCAGCCGGGGACCCCGAACGCCTACGGGCTCGTCCAGGGCGAAGCCAACGCCATCGCGCCCGGCAAGCGCATGCTCTCCTCGATGACCCCGACCCTGCTCCTGGACGAGGGCGGTCGACTCGAGCTGGTGACAGGCTCGCCGGGCGGCTCGACCATCATCACGTCGGTCCTCCAGGTGATCACGGACCAGATCGACTTCGGGCTGCCGCCACAGGCGGCCGTGAACGCACCCCGCTTCCATCATCAGAATCTGCCGAACGAAATCTTCTACGAGCGCGGAGGGCTCGACTCGGCGGTCATCGCCGCCCTGGAGAGCCGCGGGCACGAGCTCCGGGAGCGCGACGGCACGTGGGGGGACGTCGAATCGATCTTCGTGGGCGCGGACGGGACGCTGTACGGGGCGTCCGACCCGCGCGGCGGCGGCAAGCCGATCGGGTACTGACGGGGGAAGCGGGCCTCGGGACGAGCCGGAGCGGGAGCGTCCCGGGGGCCGCCCGGGACCGCGGCGCGACGGCCCACCCGATCACCCCGCGCGCGCGGCCGACAGACGTTAGCGCCGGTCCGGCGCACCGGTTATACTGACCCGTTCATGCGGGCAGGCATCTGCCGCGATTCGACCCCCACAGCCGATGGCGACGACATGCTCGAGCAGCCCGAGAACGACCCGGACCGCCGCGAGCGCATCACCGAGAAGGCCGAGGAGCTGGGCCGTCTGATCAGCCAGACGGCCGAGTATCGATATTTGCAGGCCGCCAACCGGGAGCTGTCCGACGACCGGGACGCGACGGAGCTCATCAACCGGGCGCGCGACCTCCAGGAGCGGGCCCTCGCCCACCTCGAGCGAGGAGAGCGTCCCCCCGAAGACGTCCGGGAGCAGCTGGACGAGGTACGCGGCGAGATCCAGGGCAAGAGCCGCTACCAGTCCCTGGTGGCCGCCCAGTCCAACTTCGACAAGCTCATGGACAGGGTGAACTCGGCGATCGGGCGCGGGATGAAGAAAGGCGAGGAGAGCCGGATCATCCTTCCTTCATGAAGGGAATCCGCGAGGCGCTCGAACGCGGGCTCCGCGCCACCGTGGAGCCCGTGGTGGCCGCGCTCACCCGCTGGCGCGTCCATCCCAACATCCTGAGCACCGCCGGGTTCGTGGTCACCTGCTCCTCGGGATTCTTCTTCCACGAGCACCACGTGCGTACGGCCGGGGCGCTCATCCTCCTGGGTGGCGTGTTCGACCTGTTCGACGGCACGGTAGCGCGGCGGACCGGGCTGGCTTCCGCGTTCGGGGCCTTCTACGATTCGACGCTCGACCGCCTGTCCGAGATCATCGTGTACCTGGGGCTCCTGTCCCTGTACAACGACTATCGGCTGGCGCTCGGCGACGTGGGCATGATCTACGCGGTCATGCTCGCCATGGCCGGGTCCGTGATGATCAGCTACACGCGCGCTCGGGCCGAGGGACTCGGCATCCCCTGCACGGTGGGACTCATGCAGCGAGCCGAGCGCGTGATCCTCATCGGCACGGCGGCTCTGGCGTTCGGTGAGCGCGGGCAGGGGCTCGTGCTGAAGGGCGTGATCATCCTGCTGGCCGTCCTCACGAACTTCACGTCGCTCCAGCGCATCGTCTGGGTGTGGCGCTACACGCGCCATCACGAGGTGACGGGCGGGGAGCCCGGGGCATCCAACTGAGACTTGGCGAGGCGATGAACGATACGAACGCAGGGACCGGTGGAAGCCGACGCGACATCCGCCCGGCGCGGGGCAAGCTGGGCGTCCTCCTCGTGGGACTGGGGGCCGTGTCCACGACCTTCATCGCGGGGGTCGAATCGGTGAGGCGGGGCCGCAGCCGGCCGATCGGGTCGCTGACCCAGCTCAACACGATTCGGCTGGGAAAGCGCACCGAGGAGCGCGCACCGCTGATCAAGGACTTCGTGCCGCTGGCCGACCTGGAGGACCTGGTGTTCGGGGCCTGGGACCCGATCCCGGACGATGCCTACGCTTCGGCGAAGCTCGCCGGCGTTCTGAGCCACGAGGACCTCGAGGCGGTGGGCGACTTCCTGGGCACGATCCGCCCCATGCCGGCCGTGTTCGACAAGAGCTACGTGAAGCGCCTGGACGGGTCGAACGTCAAGAAGGGCGCCGACAAGATGGAGCTGGCCGAACAGCTCCGGGCGGACATCCGTGACTTCAAGGCCGAGCACGGCTGCGACCGCCTCGTCGTGGTGTGGGCGGCGTCGACCGAGATCTACCTGAGGCCGCACGACGTGCACGCGACCCTGGAGACGTTCGAGGAGGGCCTGAGAGCCGGCCACGAGGCGATTGCCCCGTCTATGGTCTACGCGTACGCGGCGTTGCAGGAAGGGGTGCCGTTCGCCAACGGCGCCCCCAACCTGACCGTGGACGTGCCGGCTCTCACGGACCTGGCGCGAGCTCGCGGGCTGCCGGTGGCCGGCAAGGACTTCAAGACGGGCCAGACCCTCATGAAGACCATCATCGCGCCGGGCCTCAAGGCGCGCATGCTCGGCCTGCGCGGGTGGTTCTCCACCAACATCCTAGGCAATCGGGACGGCGCGGTCCTGGACGACCCGCAGAGCTTCAAGACCAAGGAAGAGTCCAAGCTCGGGGTGCTCGACTACATCCTGCAGCCCGACATGTACCCGGACCTGTACGGCGACTTCTATCACAAGGTGCGGATCAACTACTATCCGCCCCGGGGGGACGACAAGGAGGGCTGGGACAACATCGATATCGTCGGGTGGATGGGCTATCCGATGCAGATCAAAATCGACTTCCTGTGCAAGGACTCCATCCTGGCGGCGCCCATCGTCCTGGATCTGGCGCTGTTCCTCGATCTCGCCGCCCGGGCGGGGCTGTCCGGCATCCAGGAGTGGCTCTCCTTCTACTTCAAGAGCCCGCAGGTGGCGGAGGGACTCTACCCGGAGCACGATCTGTTCATCCAGCACTGGAAGCTCAAGAACACGCTCCGCTGGCTCATGGGCGAGGAACAGATCACGCACCTGGGCATGGAGTACTACGGCGAGCAGGAGTGAGGAGATGCCCGCCGCGAGCGTGACGGGCCGGTCCGTCGGGGCGGGGGTAGCGAGGCCGTGACCCGGCCGGCCCGGGGGCTCTTCCTGGTGTTCGAGGGGATCGAGGGCGCCGGGAAGAGCACGCAGCTCCGCCGCGTGGCGGAGCGGCTGGTCGGTGCCGGCGTTCCCCACCTCACCGTCCGGGAGCCGGGCGGCACGCCGGTCGGGGAGCGCATCCGCGGCGTCGTGCTCGATCCGGAGCTCGATCCCACGCCGGAGACCGAGCTGCTCCTGATGCTCGCGGCCCGGGCGGAGTTCGTCCGTCGGATCGTCCGTGCCGCCCTGGAGCGGGGGGAAGTCGTCCTCGCCGACCGATACGAGCTCTCGACCTTCGCCTACCAGGGCGAGGCCCGTGGCCTCGGTCTGGACCGGGTGCGGGAGCTCAACCGGTTCGCCACCGGTGGACTTCGCCCCGACGCCACGCTCCTGTTCCTTCTGGATCCCGCCCTGGCCCGTGCCCGGCTGGACGAGGGGAAGGCCGATCGGATGGAGCGGGCCGGGACGGTGTTCCACTCGGCCGTGGACCGTGCGTACCGCCGCTTAGCGCGGGAGGAGGACAGCGTGATCCCGGTGCCGGCAGAGGGGGAACCTGAGGCGGTCACCGAGCGGGTGTGGTCGGCGCTGGCGGAGCGCTGGCCGGACCGGTTCGCCTGAGGGACCCGGGCCAGGTCGGAAACATTCCAGTTCGGGCCGGGTGTTAGATCGAAGCCAGGCCCCGGTACGTCGGACCCAGCGGAGGACGCATGAAGCTCAACCGATCGTGGATTCCCGCCCTCGTGGTCGCCCTCGTGGCCCTCACCAGCGGTGGGTGGCTGCTCCAGCGGGGCGTCCAGGACCAGGGCGGGGCGATGTTCGAGGCGCGGCTCCTCCAGCAGGTCCATCGCATCGTGGACGAGCGCTACGTCGATTCCATCGGCTCGGGCAAGCTCTACAAGATGGCGATCGACGGGATGCTGGAGGAGTTGCACGATCCGTACAGTGTCCTGCTGGACTCGGCCGACTGGTCGGACCTCCAGCTCAGCACCACCGGGAACTACGGCGGCCTGGGCATCCGGATCGACAAGCAGGGCGACTGGATCACGGTCGTCGACGTCCTGCCCGACACGCCGGCCGAGCAGGAGGGCCTACAGACCGGTGACCGCATCCTCACGGTGGAGGGAGCGTCGGCGCAGGGATGGACCACCACCAAGGCGGTCAACACGCTCAGGGGCCCGGAGGGCTCGTCGGTCCAGATCACGGTCGGCCGGGTGGGGGTGGATCGGCCCCTGTCCTTCTCGATCGAGCGTCGGCAGGTGCACGTCGTGTCGGTCCAGTCCTTCATGCTTCGCGACCACGTGGGCTACGTGCGGCTCGACCAGTTCAGCCGTGAAGCCCGCCAGGAGCTCCAGACCGCCATCGACAGCCTCAAGTCGCAGGGGGCGACCCGGCTGGTGTTCGACCTGCGGTACAACCCGGGCGGGCTCCTGGAGGAAGGGGTGGCGGTAGCCGACCTGTTCCTGCCGAACGGCGCTCCGGTGGTGAGCACCCGGGGCCGGGTGGCCTCGGAGAACGAGACGTACGACGCGTCGGAGCCGGACAAGTATCCGGGCCTGCCCGTCGTCGTGCTCGTGAACGGCTACACGGCCAGCGCGGCCGAGATCGTCTCCGGGGCGCTCCAGGACCACGATCGGGCCCTGCTGGTGGGCACGACCACGTTCGGCAAAGGGCTGGTCCAGTCGCTCTACAACCTGCCGGGCGACAACCATCTCAAGCTCACGACCGGGCGCTGGTACACCCCCTCCGGGCGCGACATCCAGAAGCCCCACGGCCAGCAGGCCGAGGCCAACACCCTTCAGGCGAGTGCCGTCTCGATGACGGGCGAGCCCGTCCGGGTCGAGGCGGACACCGCCAACCGGAAGACCTACCACACGGACGATGGCCGGGTCGTGTACGGGGGCGGAGGGATCACGCCCGACCTCCTCATCGCGACCGACACCCTGACGTCCCGAGAGCAGCTCCTGCGTTCCTCGCTCGCCAAGGAGGGCGTCACGGTGAGCATCGCCGCCTTCCAATTCGGCGTGAAGTGGGCCAAGGCGCATCCGGATCTCCCCGGGGACTTCCAGGTCACGCCCGCCATGCGAGCGGCCTTCCTCGAGGCGCTGTCCGAGAAGGCGGGCTCGCCGGTCGACCGGAAGCTTTTCGACGACTCGAAGCCCTACGTGGACTGGCTGCTGGGTTATCAGGTGGCCAACGCGGCGTTCGGCGAAGTGGCGCAGCTCCAGCGGCAGTTCACCCTGGACGACCAGCTCCAGCGCTCGGTGGAGCTGCTGGCGCAGGCGTCGTCTCCCAAGCAGCTGTTCGCTCTGGCGGAGCAGCAGAAGAGCCACGCGGAGGGACCGGCCACGACCCCGACCTCGGGCAGGTAGGGGCGAGGCGAGGCGGGTTGCCGGACCGGGCGATCTCCAGGTCCCGGACTCCAGTCGGAGGAGGTAGGCCATGCCATGCGCGCGCGGGGTTCTAGCAGGAGTTTCGGTCGTCGTGCTGGCGGCGTGCGCCTCGGGGACGGGAGGTTCGGGAGGCGGCTCGGCCACGGGTAGCGTCATCACCGCCCGCGACCTGGACGGTACGACCTGGACGACGGCCTACCAGGTGCTGCAGAACAACCACAGTCTGCGGGTCACCGACCAGGGGGTCTTCCTGCGGAATCGCGGGCCGCTCACCATCAATGCGTCCAACCAGGACCTGAGCATGCTGCTGGTCCTCGATGGCACGCAGATCCACCAGGGCGTGCCCGACATCCTGCGCTCGATCGACGTCCAACAGATCGGGACCATCCGCATCCTCACGGGAGGCGAGGCCGGTGGCCGCTACGGGAGTGATGGGGGCAGCGGCGTGCTGATCATCCAGACACGGCGCGGGAGCTGAACGACAGCGAGCTCCCCGAGCCCGATCGCGTGAAGACGCGCCTCGCTCCCCGCCTCGGGGAGCGAGGCGCAGCCGATCCCTGCCGGTCGATCCTCGACACCAGGACGCAAGCGACGCGCGCCCTCGCCGGCGTCCGGCGCGAGATGGGGGGCCCGCACCATTCCGGGGCGGCCCGCCGGCTCGTCGAGGCCGGGAGGTTCGGGGAGTCCCTGGCGTGAGCCGGGAGCCGGGCCCGCGTTCCAGGGCCGGTGCTCTGCGGGCGTCCCCGGGTCTCGTGCTGGGGCTGTTCGGCGTCTCGTGGTCGGCGGTGCTCATCCGACTCGCGACCGTCGAGACCCCGGTGGCCGTCCTGTGGCGCATCCTGTTCTCGCTGGTCCTCGTCCTCCCTCTGGCCCTCAGGGAGGCGTCGCGAAGGGCTCTCGGGAGTCTCCCGGCCCGTGCGTGGGGGGCACTCGCCCTGTCGGGCGGCTGTCTGGCCGCGCACCTGCTGCTCTGGTTCGCCGCTGTCGGGAAGACGAGCGTGGCCAGCGCGACCGTGCTGGTGGCCGTCACGCCCGTGTTCGTGGCGCTCCTGTCTGCGGTCTGGCTGCGCGAGCCGGCCACGACGCGCGAGTGGGGGGGCATCGGGCTCGCCGTGATCGGATCGGCTATTGTGGGCTGGCGAGACATCGGGGCCGGCCCGGGCGCGCTTCGGGGAGACCTGCTGGCGCTCCTGGCCGCGGTGGCCGCGGCCCTGTACTTCGTCCTCGGGCGGAGGCTGCGACGCCGCCTCGGCCTGTGGAGCTATGTCGCGCCGGTGTACGTCGTGGCGGCGTTGATCAGCCTGGCCGCGGCGCGAGCCAGTGGATCGCCCCTCACCGGTTTCCGGCCGGCTGCGTGGGGCTGGCTGGCCGCCATGGCGGCCGGACCCATGCTCCTGGGGCACACCAGCTTCAACTGGGCGCTCGAGCACGTCAGGGCCTATGTTGTGAGCCTGGTGATGCTTCTGGAGCCCGTCACGGCGACGCTGCTGGCCGTACTGGTCCTCGGACCCGGCGAACGGCCGCCTCCCGTGGCGGCCGCCGGCGCCGTGGCCATTCTGGGCGGCGTCGCCGTGGTGCTCCGGAGCCGGACGAGGTCCAGGAGTACGGAGGCACGGACGTGAGCGAGGCGGGCGGACGGGTCCGCGTGTCGCGGGGGGACGAGATCGAGTCGATCCACCGGGTCGACGCGGTCGTGGTCGGTCGGAGCCCGGGCGAGGAGGCCCGGTTCGGGGACCCGGATCACCTCGCCTTCTGGCGCTCGGCGTTCAAGCCGTTCCAGGCCCTGCCCGTGGTTGAGGATGGCGTGGCCGCGGCGCTGGGCTGGGGACCCCGCGAGCTCGCGCTGGCCGCCGCGTCCCACTCCGGGACGCCCGCGCACGTCCGGCTGGCGGCCGCCATGCTCGCCGGCGCCGGCCTGTCCCCGGGCGACCTGGAGTGCGGGGCTCACCCGCCCTACGACCGGGAGTCGGCGGAAGCCGTATTGCGTGAAGGGGCCGAGTACACACCGCTCCACAACAACTGCTCCGGGAAGCACGCCGGCATGCTGGCCCTGGCTGCGCACCACGGGTGGCCGACGGCGGGCTACATCGAGGCGGGGCACCCCGTCCAGGCACGCATCCGCGAGGGGCTGGACCGGTGGCTGGACGTCGATCCGGATTCGTTGGAGTGGGCCCGGGACGGCTGCGGCGTGCCCACGGCGTATCTCAGCTTGCGCCAGATGGCCCGGGCCTATGCGCGCCTCGGCCGGGCGGCCGAGGCGGGCGAGGAGGCGTCGCACGCCATTGTCGCTGCGATGAGGGCACACCCGGAGCTTGTCGCCGGCCCGGGGCGGTCGGTCACGCGCGTCATACAGGACACGGCGGGACGGCTGCTGGCCAAGGAGGGAGCCGAGGGGGTGTTCTGTGCGGCGGCTCCGGCCGAGGGATGGGGCCTGGCGCTCAAGGTGGCCGATGGGGCGACGCGGGCCGCCGGGCCGGCGCTCGTGGAGATCCTCTCCTCGCTGGGGTTGTTGTCGGCGTCGGAGCTCGACCGCCTGGTCGACGTCGGCAGTCCATCCGTGCGCGACGTGACGGGGGTGGAAGTCGGGCTCATCACGGCCCACATGCACGGGACGGTGGCACCCGTGGCCGGAGGGCCGTGACGGGCGCGAGCGGGTCGGACCGGGGCGCCAGCCTGCTCGTGGAGATCTCGGCGGCCCTCGGCGCGGGGGGCGGATCGCCGCTCGAGAAAGTCCTGGCCCGGGCCCGTGACGCGGTGGTCGCTGGGGAGCTCGAGGCTCTCGCGGTCGAGGAAGGACTTCTCCAGGCTTATCTGTTCGTGGGTTTCCCGGGCGTTCTCGAGGCCTTTTCCGCCTGGCGCGGAGCCGTTCCGGACGAGGGTCTCCCGGCCGAGTTGGAGGATGACGCGGGAAACCGGGAGGTCCGGCACGAGGAACGGGGGCGCCGGGTGTGCCGGGCCGTGTACGGGGCCGCCTACGACCGCCTCCGGGCCAACGTCCGCCGACTGCACCCGGCCCTGGACCGATGGATGATCCGCGAAGGCTACGGGAAGGTGCTCGGGCGTCCGGGCCTCGATCTGGCCGAGCGTGAGCTGTGCATCGTGGCGCTGCTCGCCGCCGCGGGCAGGGGCCCGCAGCTTCATTCTCACCTGCGAGGCGCGCTTCGCAACGGTGCCGGAGCCGCCCGTACGAGGGCCGCGCTCGAGGCGGGTCTGGCCCGGCTCCTCGATCCGGCCCGGCGCGACGAGCTCGAGTCCCTGTGGGATCGAGTGCTACGCTCGGCCCGGCAGGACGGCGACGTGTGAGCGTGGCGCGGCAGGCCGTCGGAGCGTGTCTCCGAGGGGCCCGTCGATCCGTCGATTCTAATGTATCACGTGATATGTTTATGATGAAAATACTGTACCGCATAGTGATAGAACGAACGATAGTTCGTCTCGTATGACGTTCGTCGACCGGGCCGAGATCGAGGTCCAGGCGGGGAGCGGCGGGGACGGCGCGCTCGCCTTCCGGCGTGAGAAGGGGGTGCCGCGCGGCGGACCGGCCGGAGGGGACGGGGGGCGTGGAGGCGACGTCGTGCTGGTCGCCGACTCCAACCTGGATACTCTGCTCGACTACCGGTACCGGAGCGTGTACCGGGCGGGGCGGGGCGGCAACGGAGGGGGGAGCCGGCGGACGGGAGCCGACGGCGACGAGCTCGTCCTGCCGGTGCCCCCGGGGACCGTGGCCGTGGACGCCACATCCGGACGCAGGCTCGGCGAGCTGCTCGAGGAGGGGGACCGGGTCGTCGTGGCCCTCGGAGGGCGAGGAGGGCGGGGCAACGCGGCCTTCGCCACGGCCACGCGGCAGGCGCCCCGGCGTCACGAGGACGGGGAGCCGGGGGAGAGCCTGCGCGTGGTGCTGGAGCTCAAGCTCATCGCCGACGTGGGACTGGTGGGACAGCCGAACGCGGGCAAGTCGACGCTGTTGTCGAGAGTGTCGGCGGCGCGCCCCCGGGTAGCCGCCTACCCGTTCACCACCCTGCAGCCCGGCCTCGGCGTGGTCGGCCTTTCGGGCGAGCGCTCCTTCGTCATGGCCGACATCCCGGGGCTCATCGAGGGCGCCCACGAGGGCCGGGGCCTCGGCACCCGGTTCCTCAGGCACGTGGAGCGGACGCGGACGCTCGCCTTAATGGTCCCGGTGGACGATCCCGACCCGGCCGCGACGTACGGGCTGCTGCGGTCCGAGCTCCGCGGCCACGACGTGGCCCTGACGCGGCTGCCGCACTGCGTCGTCCTCAGCAAGGCGGACCTGCTGGCTTCCGGGGAGGAGGCGCCCGCGATCGAGGCCCCGGACGCCTGGGGCATCTTCACGGTCTCCGCGGTCACCGGACGCGGCCTCGACCGTCTGGCCGAGGCCCTGTGGGAGCGGGTGCGGGAGGAGAAGGAGCGTGCCCGGGCTCGCCGAGGCGAGGAACCCTTCCCGGAGCTAGAGGAGTGGACGCCGTAGGCGTGGTCGGCCGCTCGAGCGCGGGCGGGTGCGACCGCGCCGAGCGGGCCGAGCTGTGTGCGGCCCTGGCGCTGGCCGGGGTGGAGGGTCTCGGCCCGGCGGGCGCGCGGCGCCTCCTCGACCTCCACGGCTCTCCCCGGGCCGTGCTGAGGAGGGCCCGGGGACCGGAGAGGCTCGATCCGGACCCCCCGCCGGGCTTTCGGAGCCCGGGGCGTCGGGTGGAGGTGCGGCTGCGGCGTGTCCGGCCCGTGCCCGAGAACCGTCTCGACGAGCTCGACGCGGCCGGCATTCGAGTGGTCCGCTACGGCGGTCCCGGGTATCCGTCCACCCTGCGAGACCTCCACCATCCGCCCATCGTCCTCTACCTGAAGGGACCGCGGCCCCTCCCCGTGGAACGGGCGGTCGCCGTGGTGGGAACGCGGCGCGCCACGGAATACGGGCGGAGGCTGGCCCGGGACCTGGCGGGCGATCTCGCCTCGTCGGGCGTGTGCATCGTGAGCGGCATGGCCCGGGGAATCGACGGCGCGGCCCACCGGGCCGCGCTGGACGCCCGGGGACCCACGGCCGGGGTCGTGGCCGGCGGTCTCGACGTGGAGTACCCGGCCGCTCACCGGTCCCTGTTCGCTGCCATGCGCGAGCGTGGGGTGCTGGCCAGCGAGTTTCCTCCCGGCACCCGTCCGGAGGCGGGCCTGTTCCCCCGCCGAAACCGCATCATCGCCGCTCTGGCCCGGGTGACGGTGGTCGTCCAGGCGGGTCGCCCCAGCGGAGCGCTGATCACCGCATCGCATGCGCTGGAGCTGGGGCGGGACGTAGGCGCGGTTCCCGGCCCGGTGGGGCCGGAGGCCAGCGCGGGCGTCCACGCGTTGCTGCGGGACGGGGCGGCGGTGGTGACGTCGGCGGCCGACGTGCTGGAGTTGCTCGACGGGCTCGAGGGCACGGCCGCCCGGGTCGCGGGGGCTCACTTCGTCGATTCGGACGCGCTCCCGGGGGTGGGGGCGCTTCCCGAAGCCGACCGCGACCCTGCCGGGCGCGTGTGGGCGGCGGTATCGGAAGGGCCGTGCCCCGGCGACGTTCTGGCGGAGCGGTCCGGGCTGCCGTATTCGGCGGCCCGCGCGTTGCTGGATCGCCTGGAGATGGCCGGGATCCTCGGGGCGCTGCCGGGCGATCGGTACGAGCGTCGCCGCTTCCGGACGGAGGCGAGGTGAGCCCCTCGGTCCACGCCCTTCCGCTGCCGCCGGCGGCCGAGGAGGGCCCGGCTCTCCCGCCGCTGCGCGGTGTGGCGGCACCCAGAGCGGTGTACGTGCACGTGCCCTTCTGTCGTCACCGGTGCGCCTACTGCGCCTTTTCGGTGGCTCGCGCCCCCTCGCCCCCTGTCGCGGCATGGTTGGACGCCGTGCGGCTGGAGCTGGAACTCTGGTTCGAAGGGACCGGATGGACGGACCGGGTCGAATTGGACACGATCTACGTGGGCGGAGGCACGCCTTCGCTGCTGGGGTGCGCCGGCATGGAGCGGCTCGCCGTTCTCCTGGGGGAGCGATTCCGCTGGGACCCGGCCACCGTGGAATGGACGGCCGAGGCCAACCCGACGTCCCTGAACGAGGACGTGGCCCGGAAGTGGCGAGACGTCGGCGTCAACCGGCTCAGCCTGGGCGTGCAGGCCTTCGACGACGACGTACTGGCCTGGCTGGGCCGCGAGCACGATGCCGCCGGGGCCCGGCGGGCCGTCGAGCGGGGTGGGGCGGCGGGATTCGAGAATCTGAACGTGGATCTCCTGTTCGGCCTTCCCGAAGCCCTCCCCCGGAGGTGGTGCCGTGAGGTGTTGGAGGCGCGGGATCTGGGGGTGGGTCACCTGAGCCTGTACGGGCTCTCGGCGGAGCCCCGTACGCCGCTGGGCCGTCGCGTGGAGCTCGGGCGTACCCTGATGCCGGGGGACGAACCCTACGCTCGGGAGTACCTGGCGGCCGTCGACGTCCTCTCGGACGCGGGCTACGTTCATTACGAGGTGTCCAACTTCGCTCGCCCGGGGCTCGAGTGCCGCCACAACTGGTGCTACTGGGACGGCACGGCGTACCTTGGGCTCGGCCCTTCGGCCCACACGTTCCTCCCGCCGTATCGGATCTGGAACGTGTATCGCTGGGACGCGTATCGAAGGGCGGTGACCAGCGTGGCCGCGACCGAGGCCGTCCCGATCGGGACGGGCGGAGGCGCGGCCTCGCTGCGCGAGGGCTGGGAGGAGATTCGGGGCCATCGGGCGCGGCTCGAACGGCTGTGGCTCGGTCTGCGGACGCGCCGCGGACTCTCCCGGGCCGACCCGGCCTGGCGATCGGCGGCGAGCGGGTCAGCGGATCGATTGGCCCGCTGGATGCGGGCGGGCTGGGTCCGCGAGGTGGAGGATCGCCACGGCCGGAGGATTCGTCTGACGCCCACGGGGTGGTTGCGCATGGACGAGCTGGTGACACGGCTCGCCGGAGAGCGGCGGGAACGCTGATGGAGGAGAAGCTCACGGAACGCGAGCGCGCCGTGCTCCTGGCCGTCATCCAGTCCTACGTACTCACGGCGGAGCCCACCGGCTCGCGCGTCGTGGCGCGGGACTGCGGCCTCGGCGTGTCCCCCGCCACCGTGCGCAACACCATGGCGGACCTGGAGGAGAAGGGGCTTCTCACCCATCCACATCCGTCCGCCGGCCGGCTTCCGACGGACCGTGCGTACCGCTATTACGTGGATGGCTTCATGGCGCGTCGACCCCTGTCGGGGTTGGAGCGGGACCGGATCCGACGGGAGCTGGCCGCCAGCGCGGAGGTGGGCGCCATCGATGAGCTCGTGGGCCGGGCCGCCCGGGTGCTGAGCCTCCTCACCGGAGAGCTCGGCCTGGCGGTGGGCCCGGCGCTGGCCTCCGCGGTGCTGCAGCGCCTCGAGCTGGTGCCGGTCGACTCGGAGAAGGCGCTCCTCGTGCTCACGCTGGAGTCCGGCCTCGTCCGGACCCTGTACATGGACTTGCCCACGCGGCTGCCCCGGGAGAGCCTGTCCGCCGTGGCCACCGCGCTCAACGAGCGGCTGGCCGGGACCACCCTGGAGGAGATCCGCGACGAGCTGACCGAACGACTCCGCGACCTGCCGATCGACCATCCGGCCGCACGCCAGCTGGTGAATATCTTCGTGGGATCGGGACCGGAGATCTTCGACTGGGCGGTGCAGGGAAAGGACGTTCATCTCGGGAGCGCCGCGGCGCTGGCGGAGCAACCCGAGTTCACGACCGGTGACCGGCTGCGGGCGCTCATCGAGCTCACCGAGCGGCGTGAGCTCCTGGCCTCGGTCCTGGGTGAGCGCCTCAAGGCCGGCGAGCCCCAGGTGACGATCGGGGCCGAGCACAGCACGCCCGAGCTCAGCGAGCTCACGATCGTGACGGCGCCGTACTCGATCGGCGCGCTCCACGGCGTGGTCGGCGTGATCGGACCTACCCGCATGGCCTACGAGAAGATCGTGTCCGTCGTGGACACGACGTCGTCGCTCGTCTCCAGCCTCGCGAGGCGCTGACGATGGCCAGGGACTACTACGACATTCTCGGAGTCTCCCGGGAGGCCGACGAACAGGAGATCAAGAAGGCGTACCGGAAGCTGGCCATGAAATACCATCCGGACCGCAACGACGCACCGGAGGCCGAGGATCGCTTCAAGGAGGTCACGGAGGCGTACGAGGTACTGCGGGATCCCGAACAGCGGGCCCGCTACGACCGCTTCGGCGAGGCGGGCGTGGGTCGAGGAGGAGGCCCGGGAGCGGGCGGCTTCGGCGGCGCCTTCGACCTGGGGGACGCCTTCGAGCTGTTCATGCGCGAGTTCGGGGGCATGGGTGGCGCGTTCGGCGACATGTTCGGCGGCGGACGCCGGCGGGGTGGACGCACCGGCCCCCGGCGCGGCAGCGACATCAGGGTCAGGCTGTCGATCGAGCTGGCCGAGGCCGCCCGTGGCGTCGAGAAGACGCTGCGCCTGAAGATCCTGGACCCGTGCGAGCGCTGCGACGGCACCGGCGCCGAGCCGGGCACCTCGCCGGAGACGTGCCCCACCTGCGGGGGCGCCGGAGAGGTGCGCCAGGTCCAGCGCTCGATGCTGGGCCAGCTGGTGAGCGTGCGACCCTGTCCCGACTGCGGCGGCGAGGGCGTGCGCATCGCCAGCCGGTGCCAGGCGTGCCGCGGGGAGGGCCGGGTGCGGGAGGAGCGCACGATCAAGGTCGACGTTCCGGCCGGCGTCTCCTCCGACGACGTGCTCAAGCTGAGCGGTCGGGGCAACGCCGGCCCGCGCGGCGGAGGGCGTGGCGACGTGCTGGTCGTCCTCGACGTCGAGGCGGACCCCCGGTTCGAGCGCCGCGGGGATGACCTCCTCATGGACCTTCCGGTCACCTTCAGCCAGGCCGCGCTCGGGGCCGAGATCGAGGTCTCCACGATCGAGGGCACCGAGACGGTCTCCGTCCCGGCCGGGATCCAGGGCGGTCAGGCCATCCGCATGCGGGGTCGTGGCATGCCGCGGCTTCGCGCCTCGGGCCGCGGCGACCAGATCGTTCGTGTGCGCGTGTGGACGCCGGTGGACCTGAGCCGGGAGCAGCGGGAGGCCCTCGAGCGGCTGGCCGAGACCGAGTCCGAGCCTCCCGCCCCCGACCAAAAGGAGCCGGGCTTCTGGGAGCGCGTCAAGCAGGCATTCACCGCATAGGACGGCGCGGGCGAGGCGGGACCTACAGCAGTCCGCGGCGAATGAGCGCCTCCGCCGGTCGGCGCCAGTCCTCGGGTTCGGCCGTATCCGCCCAGTCGGGGGGCAACAGGGATCGACGCGAGGACCAGATCCTCCCGACGCGCCACGCTCTCTGCAGCGTCGCCCACAGGGCCCGCACGCCGGATCGGGTGCCGACCACGGTGTGCCGCGCCCGATCGGCGTGGACGCCGCGGAGCGCCCCGGCGCCCTTTCTCTCGTATAGCGCCAGGTGGGTGGCCGAGCGCACCAGCGCCAGGTGCGTGAAGGCCTGCGGGAAGTTGCCCAGGAAAGCGCCGGTGTCCGGGTCGATCTCTTCGGAATAGAGACCCACGTCGTTGGCGTGGCCCAGGAGGTTCTCGAAAAGTCGACGCGCCTCCGGTCGGCGTCCCGTCAGGAGAAGGGCGTCGACCAGCCAGAAGCTGCAGATGAGGAACGCCCCCTCCTGGCCCTCGAGTCCGTCGGCGCTGGCGTAGCGGCGGACGAAGTCGCCCTCCCTGAGCGTGGCCTCGACCCAGCGCACCGTGGCGTCCAGCACGTCCTCGCCCGCCGGGAAGCCCACGCCGGGCGTCATGAGCAGGGCGGCGTCGGTGGCGTTCTCGTCATAGGCCTGCCGCAGCCCGCCGGTGTCGGGGTCCACGCCCCGGGACAGCACCTCTTCGCGGATCCGGTCCCTGAGCTCCACGGCGTCCGCGTCCCCGAACATCCGGTGGAAGCGGTCGGCGGCCACCCAGCTCATGATCTTCCCGTACACGTGCTGCCTGGGGCCGGAGCGCATCTCCCAGATTCCGCGGTCGGGCTCGTCCCAGCGCTCGGCCACGTGCTCCAGGAGCGAGTGCAGGAAGCGCTCGCCCTCCCGCGAGAACCGGCCGCCCAGGGTCGCGTACAGCAGGGCCCAGTCCATGACCTCCCCGTACACGTCCAGCTGCTCCTGTCCGTAGGCATCGTTTCCCACTCGAACCGGACGGCTGCGTCGCCAGCCTTCCAGGTGGTCGAGCGTCGATTCCGCGAGCTCCGTCTCTCCGAGGATCCCGTACATGATCTGGATCGCGGGGCGGGTGGCCTGCGTGGCTCGCATGAGGAACGTCGAGAAGTCGTGGGCAGCGCCGGTGTAGCCGATGGCCGACAGTGCCTGCAGGGTGAGGGTGGAGTCCCTCAGCCAGCAGTACCGGTAGTCCCAGTTCCTTCGTCCGCCCGGCCACTCGGGAAGGGAGGTGGTGGGGGCCGCCACGATGGCCCCGCTGGGCGCGAAGGTGAGGAGCTTGAGGACGAGGGCGCTCCGCAGGACCTCGCTCTCGTAGGGGCCCTCGTACCGACAGTAGTCGGACCACTCTTCCCAGAAGGCCCGCGTGATGTCGTGGAGTCGGTCCACGCGCCGGGCGGGATCCTCCGCCCCGATCGGTGCCGGGGCCAGCACGAGCCGCCTGCGCTCGGCCGGAGTGGCCGTGAACCCGGCTTGGACGAGCCCCTCTTCGTCCCCGGGTCGCCAATCGACCTCTCCCCACAGCTCCGGACCGTCGCCGTCGCAGCGGACCCGCTCACCTTCCAACGAGAGGGACGGCCGACGGCGCGCGAACTCCGCGGACGGCCGGCAGCGCACGCGCAGAGGGACGGAGCCCTCGAGGCCATCGACCACGCGCACGAGCCACGACGGGGTGCGAAGCGTCGTGTAGTCGTGCACGCCGCAGCCCACGGCGCGCCCCACGGGCATGAAGTCGGTGACCGACACGGAGCCACGCTCGGTCCGGAACACGGTCCGCAGGAGGTTGGTGCGAGGCTCGTAGGACCGGTACACGGTGTGCTCGACCCGCGGACGGATGGAGAAGAAGCCGCCCTGGTTCCAGTCCAGAATGCGGCAGAGGACGGGGTCCGCGTCGAACCTGCGAAGGCAGCACCAGTCCACGCTCCCGGCCCGGGAGACCAGCGCCGAGCCGTGACAGTCGCCGATCAGCGCGTACTCTCGCAGGGACGGGTAGGGGCCGGACTCCACAGGGGCGAACCGTGGGCCGGCGCCCCCGGCGGGGGGGTCGGTCAACCCGCGCTCCGCGTCGACGCTCCGTCCTTTCCGGACACCTCTTCTTCACCGTGCGAGGCGGCCGCGGCCGCTCCCAGCAGTCCGACGTCCTCGTACAGGATGACTCGTACGGGAATGGCCTCCATGTAGTCACGCATCCGCCCCTTGTCCCGGAAGGCGTCCATGAAGCGCCCGTCGCGGAGAGCCGGGAGAAGTTTCGGAGCGATGCCTCCCGCCACGTACACGCCTCCGCGGGCGCCGACGGTGAGGGCGACGTCGCCTACCACCGCCCCATAGCAGCGCACGAACAGGGACAGGGCCCGCTCGCACAGCCGGTCGTCGCCCGCCAGGCCGTGCCTGGAGATCACCGCGGCCGGATCCTCCTCCTCCATCTCGGCGCGGACCTCGGCGCGTTCGGGAGGGTCGTCGGCCTCCCGGAGAAACCGGTAGAGGTCGGCGAGGCCGTCACCCGACAGGACCCGTTCGCGGGAGGCGCGACCGTAGCGCTCGGCCAGGAAGGCGGCCAGGCGCCGTTCGACCTCGTCCCTCGGGGAGAAGCCGGCGTGCCCGCCTTCGGACGAATGGACGCGCGGCGGGTCGATCGAGGGGTCCAGATAGCCGACCCCGAGGCCCGTTCCCGCTCCGACCAGGCCCACGGGGGCCCCTTCCATCGGCTCGCCGGGCTGGAGGACGGCGAGCTCCTCGGGATCGAGGAGCAGGACGCCGTGGCCGATGGCATCGAAATCGTTCAGGAGGCGCACCCGCTCGATCCCCGTGGCCCGCTGCAGGTCTTCCTCCGCCACCACCCAATCCAGGTTGGGCAGCCGGCAGCGGCCGTTCTCCACGGGCCCGGCGAGCCCGAAGCAGGCCCGCTCCGGAACGTCGTCCTCTTCCGACAGAAAGGCCTGGACTATGGGTTCCAGGGCGTCATACTCCGGGCTGGGCCAGCGATCCTCGCGGAGCTTCTCGGGCCGCCGCCCGGAGGAGGCTCCGTAGGTGGCGAGTCGGGCGTGCGTGCCCCCGATGTCGCCCGCCAGCACCTTCAAGGCGCGGGCTCGCCGCCGGGCCGCGCCAGGCGGGAGGCTGCGGCGGGATCGAGAATCCAGGTGCCGCGTCGTGCCAGCTGGGCGGGGCACACCTCCGGGGCCCACGGAGCCTCGAGGGCGCGCGCCACGACTTCGGCCTTTCGCTCCCCGCGGGCCAGTACCACGACGTGGGCGGCGACCGCCAGCACCGGCGGAGTGATCGTCAGGCGGTCCGGGGGCGAGGCGGGCGTGTGCACCGGGACGACCCTCCGGTCTCGCTCCGCCAGGGCCGGGGAGCCCGGGAACAGCGAGGCCGTGTGGCCTTCACGGCCGATTCCGAGCATGAGGACGGTGAGCCGCGCGGGAAGGAGGGCGTCGTACGCGTCGGCGGCCGCCTGCCGGTCCGGACGGTCGGCCTCCATCCGGTGCACCCGCCCGGCCGCGAGGCCGAGCGGGTCGAGCAGGGTCTCGCTCGCCATGCGGTAGTTGCTGTTCGGGGCCCCCGGGGAGACGCAGCGCTCGTCGCCGAAATACACGTGCACGCGTTCCCACACGGGCGCGCGAGCGCGGGCGAGCCAGCGGTACACGGGCTCGGGGGTGGAGCCGCCCGAGAGCGCGATCGATGCCTCGCCCCCGGCAGCCGTGGCCTCGGCCAGCATGTCCTGGAGGTCCGTGGCCGCCGCCGCGACCCAGTCCTCTCCCGGGACGATGCGGATGGACCCGGGCAGCGGGCCGCCGCTGCGGCCGCGGACCGCCGCGGTGGCGGCCCGCTCGGCGGGACGGTCTTCATTTTCCCGCGCCATGCCCCGATCGCTTTCGCTCACAGGGCCCGCCAGCTCCGTCCGTCCCGGGCCAGGAGCTCGTCGGACGCGGCCGGCCCCCACGATCCGGCCTCGTAGTTGGGGAAGTCGGACGGGGCGGACGATTCCCAGCAATCGATCAGCGGGTCCACGACCGACCACGCGTGGTCGATCCAGTCGGATCGCGCGAACAGCCGCTGGTCTCCCTCCATCACGTCGAGGATCAGCCACGCGTAGGCCCGGGGAGGCTCCTCGACGCCGAACGCCGTCGCGTACCCGAAGTTCATGGTGACGGACCGCAGGCGGATCGTGGGCCCCGGCTGCTTGGCCACGAACTGCTGGAGGATTCCCTCCTCCGGCTGCAGCCGGAAGGCCAGGACGTTGCCGCTGAGATCATCGCGATCGTCCACCTGGAACATGAGATGGGGCGTGGGTCGGAATTGTATGGCCACCTCCGTGAGCTTGCGCTTCATGCGCTTGCCCGTGCGCAGGTAGAACGGGACGCCCTCCCAGCGCCAGTTGTCGAGCGTGAGCTTCAGCGCGGCGAACGTGGGGGTCGTCGACCCGGGGTCCACGTCGTCCTCACCCCGGTAGCCCACGACGTCTCGGCCCTCCTCGGTCCCCGCGCCGTACTGTCCACGCACCGCGTCCCGCTCGGGGTCGAAGGGGGTGACCTCCGCGGCCTGGAGCACTTTCACCGTCTCATCGCGTAGCGACGAGGCGTCGAAGGTCACCGGAGGCTCGATGGCCGTCATGCACAGGAGCTGGAGCAGGTGGTTCTGCACCATGTCCCTGACCACCCCCGTCTCCTCGTAGAACCCCGCCCGAGTTCCGATTCCGAGGTCTTCCGCCACTGTGATCTGCACGTGGTCCACGTAATTCCGGTTCCAGATCGGCTCGAAGGCCGGATTGGCGAACCGGAACACCAGCATGTTCTGGACGGTCTCCTTCCCGAGGAAGTGGTCGATCCTGTAGATCTGCTCTTCGTCGAACACCGCGCGGATGCGGCCGTTCAGCTCGCGGGCCGAAGACCGGTCCTCGCCGAAAGGCTTCTCGATGACCAGGCGGCGCCAGCCGTCCTCGGCCCGGGCGAGCCCGCTCGCGTCCAGGTGCTCGACGATGGGACCGAAGAAGGGCGGGGGGGCGGCCAGGTGGAAGAACACGTTGTCGGGGATGCCTCGCTGCTTCCGCACCTCTTCCAACCGCTTCGACAGGCGTCGATAGCCGTCTTCGGACTTGAAGTCACCGGCCACGAAGTGGAGGCCTCCGGCCAGGTGCCGCCACGTCTCTTCTCGGAAGGAGCACTGCTCCTGCACCGATTTCCGCATCGCGTCGCGGAAGGACTCGTCGTCGTAGTCGCCCAGCGAATAGCCGACCATGGCGAACGGCTCCGGCAGGAGACCCTTGGAGGCGAGCTCGTACAGGGAGGGGATGAGCTCGCGGTGCGTGAGATCGCCGGCCGCGCCGAAGATGACCATGACGCATGGGGCCGGAGGGGAGATCTCACCGAGCCCCGCCCCGGAGGCCTCGATGCCGCCTGGCGACGTGCCGGCCGTCGGCCGTTCTTCCTCGGCGCCCATGCTACTACTCCTTCCGGACGGCGTGACCGCCGAACTGGTTGCGGAGCGCGGCGATCGTCCGGTACGCGAATCGCTCCTCGGTGCGCGAGTCGAAGCGCTCGAACAGGGCCGTGGCGATCGCCGGGACCGGAACCGCCTTCTCGAGCGCGTAGTCCACGGTCCAGCGGCCCGTTCCCGAGTCGTCCACGTAGGGCGCGATGTCGCCGAGGTCGTTCCCCTCCTCTTCGAAGGCGTCCTCGAGGAGCTCGAGCAGCCAGCAGCGGATCACCGAGCCATGCCGCCAGACGGACGCGATCTGCTTCAGGTCGAGGTCCCAGTCCGAGGCGTCCAGGCATCCAAAGCCCTCTCCGATCGCCTGGAGCATGGCGTACTCGATCGCGTTGTGGACCATCTTCACGAAGTGGCCGGCGCCGCTGGGTCCCACGTGGGCGTAGCCGTCCTCCGGGGCCAGCGTGGAGAGGATCGGCTCGACGCGCTCGAACGCCTCGTGGGGACCACCGATCATCATGCAGTAGCCGATCTTCAGTCCCCACACGCCGCCGCTCACGCCGATGTCGAGGAAGTGGATCCCGCGCTCCGCGCACACCTTGGCGTGAGCGATCGAGTCGGTGTAGTGGGAGTTGCCCCCGTCGATCAGGATGTCCTCCGTCTCCAGGTGCGGGAGGAGCTTCTCGATCGTGCTCCGCGTCGGCTCGCCGTGCGGGACCATGACCCACACGACGCGCGGCGTCTCGAGCGCCTCGACGAGCGCTTCGAGCGAGTCGGCGCCTTCGGCTCCCGCCTCCTCGGCCTGCTTCACGTTGTCCGCGGCCAGGTCGTAGCCGACCACGTCGTGGCCGTCCTGCACCAGGCGGCGGACCATGTTGCCGCCCATCCGTCCCAATCCGATCAGTCCCATCTTCATCGTCTAACTTCCTTCCTTGGCTTCGTCGTCAACATCATCCGCTCCGGGCCACTCGACCCCGACGTCGCGGAGCCCCCGGGCCACCGCGCCGGCGTCGTCCGCCAGCACGGCCCGCAGGCCGACCTGGCGCGCGACGAACACGTTCTCCTCGCGGTCGTCCACGAAGGCGACCCGGTCCGGGTCGAGCCCCACGATGTCCAGAGCCATGTGGAAAATGCGTTCCGCGGGCTTGCGGACGCCCAGGTAGCAGGAGCTGAAGAAGGCCTCGAACAGGGTGTCGAGGCCGAAGCGATCAATCCGGTACTCGTTGAGCTCGCGTGACTCGTTGTTGAGCGTGGCGAGCCGCACCGTGCCGGCGTCGTGGAGTCCGGCCACCAGATCGAGCATGGCCGGGTGCGGCTTCGATCGCCCCCGCATGAACGCCTCGAAGTCGTCCCTCGAGAAGGCCCGGTCCCGGTAGAACACGGTGTGGTCCAGGTAGGACGCAAGGTCGAGCTCGCCCCGCTCGAACTCCGCGTACAGGGCGTCGTGGCGTCGCTCGAGCTCGTCGTAGTCCAGGGAGAAGAGGCGCGCCGCCGCGCTGCGTCCGGCGTGATCCCAGCCGTTGGTGAGGCACACCCCACCCACATCGAAGAAGACGGCGAGGGGGTAGGCCATGGCCGCGCTCCGCCGATCTACGCTTTCACGGTACCCGAAGTCGACGCGGTCAGCGTCTTCGCCAGGTGGTCCAGCGCCGCCTCCACGTCACCCATGAGGTGCACGCGAACCACCGCACGGCCCGCATCCCGCAGGGCGCGCAGGTCGCCGAGCGACTGGGCCCGGTGCAGGGTGGCGAACCCGAACGAGCGGCCCGGGATGGGCAGGTCCGCGGCCTCGTCGGCCGTGAGGATCACGAAGCGGCCGGTGTCCGGTCCGCCCTTGTGGAGCTGTCCGGTCGAGTGCAGGTAGCGGGGCCCGTAGCCCAGCGTGGTGGCGATCCGGAGCCGGTCCCGGAGCCCCTCGCGCAGGCGTTCCAGGCGCGCCTCGCGCCCGGGCGTGCGGTGCACGTAGGCCAGCAGCGCCAGGTAGTCGCCCGGGTGCGCCTGGTCCAGGAAGGCGGCCAGGCGCCCGCCGGGGCCACCGTCCGTGACGCCGTCCTCGGCGTACAACGCCAGGCGCTCGTCCTCGGCGACCGGGGCTCCCTCGTCAAAGGAGCCGCTCTTCTCCCAGGCCTCGAGCAATTCCCGCGTGCGGCGCTTGGCGGCCTCGACATTGGGCTGGTCGAAGGCGTCGATGCTCAGGATCGAGCCCGCCGTCGCGGTGGCCATCTCCCAGCGGTAGAACTCGGCCCCCAGTCCGAGCGTGTCCTTCATGACGATGCGCACCACGGGATGGCCCGCCGACTCGAGGGCCTCGAACTCGCGGGCCCTGTCGGCGTCCTCCTCGCCGGCCGTGCGGAGGTGCACGAACATCCGGTCGCTTCCGTAGACGTCGGGGCCCCCGAGCGGCTCCCCGTCGATCGGAACCAGGCCGGTTCCCTGCTTCCCCGTGCTCTCGGCAAGCAGCTGCTCCGCCCATGCGCCGAAGGCGGACAGGGCGTCCGAGGTCACGAAGGTGACCTTGT
>CANPVD010000080.1 GCA_947581615.1 Candidatus Humimonas hydrogenitrophica | reverse complement strand
GGTGCATGCCCTGGCCCATGCCCTGGCCCATGCCCTGGTGCATACCCTGGCCCATGCCCTGGTGCATACCCTGGCCCATGCCCTGGTGCATACCCTGGCCCATGCCCTGGTGCATGCCCTGGCCCATGCCCTGGCCCATGCCCTGGCCCGTTCCGCCACGCATGCCCTGGCCCATGCCGAGACCCGGCATCCAGTCCTGGCGCAACGCGGACATGAGCTGCTGACGCTGGTCGGGAGTGAGCTCCGGCATCAGGCTGGTGAGCGCCTCGTGCATGTCGGTGCGCACGGCCATCGCCTGCTCGTGGATCGCGCTGCCGCGCGTCAGCGCGCCGGCGAGCCTGTCCAGGTTGGACATCAGGGGCTTCGCCGCATCGCTCGAGAGGCCGAGCTGCGTCGCCAGGGCCTGGCCGTCCTTCGGAAGGGTCGGCTCCTGGGCGGTCAGCGCGGTCTGTGCCATCAGCCCCACGAACATCGTGGCGGCGGCCATCGTGGTCCATCGCTTCAACGGCGACATGGTCTCCTCCTCCATCGGGTGTCCGGGACGGTCGGGCGATCGATCTCCGCCGCCGTCGCTCACCCCTCCCTACAGGTGGACCGAGAAAACGTTGAACCGACGCCGGGGCGAGTCGGACCGCCGGACCAGCGGGAGGCGCTGCGCGCGGGACCCGGTGGCCCGGCGGTTCGGTTCGGCCGCCGGGGCCCTCAACCAAGCCGCCGCAAGGCCGAGCGCGCCGCGTGGAAGCCGCACATGCCGTGCACGCCGCCGCCCGGGGGCGTGGAGGCGGAGCACAGGTAGAGCCCCTCGACCGGCGTGGCGTACGGATCCAGCCGTGCGGCGGGCCGGAACAGGAGCTGGCCGAGGTCCGCCGCGCCGCCGTTGATGTCGCCGCCCACCATGTTCGGGTTGTGGGCCTCGAGCCCGGCCGCCGTTCTGGTGGATCGGTCCAGCACCACGTCCCGGAAGCCCGGCGCGAAGCGCTCCACCTGGCGCTCGACCGTGTCCGTGAAGTCGCGGTCCGAGCCGCGGGGGACGTGGATGTAGCCCCACGCGATGTGTCGCCCCTCGGGTGCCCGGGAGGGATCGAACAGGGTGGGCTGTGCCACGAGGACGAAGGGGCGCTCGGGGTCGCGGCCCTCCCACGCCTCCCCGGCCGAGGCCGCGATCTCCTCCAGGGTCCCGCCCAGGTGCACCGTCCCGGCCCGCCGGCACGCCCCGGCCCGCCACGGGATCGGCCCGGACAGGGCCCAGTCCACCTTGAACACGCCCGGACCGTACCGCCAGCGGGCGAGCCGGCGTCGGTAGCCGAACGGCAGGCGCTCGCCGGTCACGTCCAGGACGCGGCGTGGAGTCAGGTCCAGGAGGACGGTCTCCGCTTCTCCGAGCTCCGCCAGCGACGCCACCTCCCTCCCGGTCACGATCTCGCCTCCGTGCTCGCGGATCACCTCTGCCAGCGCCGCGGCGATCCGGCCCGATCCGCCCCGCGCGAACGGCCACCCGACGGCGTGCCCGGCGAGGCCGAGGACGAGTCCGAACGCGGCCGTCGGAATCGACCCGAGCGGCTCGAACGTGTGCGCCGCCAGACCCGCGAACAGGGCCCTGGCCCTGGGGCCGGAAAAGCGGCTCCGGGCCAGGCCCGCCGCGGAGCGGAGCGCGAGCCACCCGAAGCGGGCCATGACGACCGGATGGCGGGGAACCCGGAGGAGCGGGGAGAGCACGTCGTCCAGCAGCGCTTCCCAGCCATCGAGCAATGGATCGACCAGCGACCGGTAAGCCGCCCGGTCCGGGGGATCCAGGGTGTCGGCGGTTTCCCGGGGAGAGCGCCGGAGCTCGGCCGCCGTGCCGTCGTCGAACGGGTGGGCCATGGGCGCATCGGGGTGCACCCAATCCAACCCGTACCGTTCCAGGGAGAGGCTCCGGAAGAACGGGGACGCGACCCCCAGGGGATGCACGGCCGCGCACACGTCGTGGAGGTAGCCGGGTCGGGTGAGCGCGGCGCTCCGCAGGCCGCCCCCGATCTGGGCGTCGGCCTCGAACACGATCGGCGGGTGACCGGCCCGGGCCAGGGCCGCGGCGGCGGCCAGGCCGTTCGGGCCGGAGCCGACGACTGCGACGCGGCGCTGGTCCACGTGGCCTCCAATTCCGCACGACGACGGGGCCGCGGACCCGGCGGTCCCCGGTGAGATTTCGCCCTCCGCCTCTCACTTCGGCGGGCCCGTAAGGTCGGCGACGGAGCGCCGTCCGGCCAGCGGGCCTCCCGGCGCGTCCACGCGGTCGGCGACGCCGCGTGCTCCGGGGATCGTCACGAGCCGGAGGGAGGTGAAGCGACCCCCCGCCCGGACTTCGGCGAGGGGCCGCCCCGGAAGCGAACGCGCTCCTCGGTCAGCGCACGGCCATCCCGTTCGCCGTGGCCGGCAGACCGGAGGCCCCCGGCAGGAGCGTGAGGCTGCCGTCGGGCCCGAGCCGGAACACGCTCACCTGGTGCAGGCCCGAGCTGAGCACGTACAGGTAGCGCCCATCCAGGCTGAACGCCGCGTCGAGAGGGACGCTCCCGGGACCGGTCACCCCGGTGCGCCCATCGGCGTCCAGCAGGTGCAGGCTTCCGCCGCGCCCGATGCGGAGACCGGTGACGCTGCCGCTGCCGCCGTTGGTGGAGTAGGCGTACCGGTTGTTACGCGACACCGCGATCCAGCAGGCGGCCGTCTGGTGCGTGGACACGGCCGGGCTGACCACCGTGAGCCCGCCGTCGCGGCCCACGCGGTAGCTGGAGACGCTGCCCGTCGTGGCCTCCGACACGATCAGCAGGCCGCGGGAGTCGAAACCGAATCCGAACGGAGTCTGCCCCTCCGACGCCTGCGAGTTCGGGCCCGAGAGGAGGCCGCGGCGATCCACCACGAAGGTCGTGATCGTGTTCGTCGCCTTCTCGGTCACCACCAGGACGCGGCCGCGCGGATCGAAGCCCACCTGGGCCGGCCCGGTGGAGGCGGTACTCAGCGGCCGGGCGGAGCCGGGGATGGGTCGCAGAGAGCCGTCGGTCCGCAGCCGGAAGCCGGTGACGCTGTTCGGGGCCCCGGCGTTCAGGACGTAGACCAGGGAGCCGTGCAGGGCTATGCTGACGGGCATGGCGCCGCCGGAGGCCTGCACGTCCGTGCGCTCCAGCTCCCCGCTCCGCACCCGGAACACGGTGACATCGCCGCTGCCGGGATTGGCGACCAGGAGCCAGCGACCGTCCCGCGAGAGCACGACGGCCGACTGGTTGCCCAGGCCGCTGCCGGTCCCGAGGCCACCCGTGGGTACCGGTGCCTGCGCGGCGAGGGAGCCGTCGGCGGAGCGGCTGAAGACCAGAACCTCATTGGGACCGTCCGCGTTGGACATGAGATAGACCATGCCCGAACTGCGGTGAGCGCCCACGTGTGAGAGGTTGCCGCCCCGGTGGAAACTCGCCTCAGGGGCCGTGGGCGCGGGCTGATCGGAACAGCCCGCGAGCAGGGCGCCGGCGCCGAGCGCCAGGGCCAGGGCCGTGAGCTTTCTCGAGACGTGCATGGGTTACCTCCGCCGGGCTCGTGGAATCCTCGGTCGCGCCGGTTCGACGCGGTAGCGCCCGGCCCGGGGTGCAAGCCACGATCCCTCCCGGCCGTGACCGGAAGGGCGACCCGATCTCCTTGTAATGCAAGACATAGACGGCCGGCGCGTCGGCGGGCCTTCCCCCCGGTCGCTGTTTCGTGAAACGTTCCAGGTGTTTCACGCTCGGCGGCGCGACGTTGCACGCCCGGGCCCGGCGCGACCCGCGGCCGGGCGAGGGCGGGCCGCGGGTCGCGCCACGACTGGGCTTCGGGCACCCTGACCCGCGCGGGACGGAGGGGACCGGACCGTGCATCGACCGACGGGAGCCATGCGTACGATATCCCTGCGTCAGGCGTGGATCGCGCTGATCGGCGGAGCCCTCCTGCTGGGCCTGGTCCCCGGCGGCATCGCGCTGGACCGCCGGCTGGCGGCCGAGCTCGAGCACCAGGCGCGCGCGGACCTGGCCATGACGCCGATGATCCTCGTGGACCGGAACGCCGGCCGCTCGGACGCCCTGATGATGCGGGCCAAGGAGCTGGCCGATGCGAACGGGCTCGCCGAGGCCGTGGCCTCCGGCAGCCGCTCCGCGGCGCTCGGCATCGCCCGGGCCTCGGTGGAGGGACCGGACGAGCAGCCCGTGGTCGTGGGACCCGACGGCCAGCCGTGGACCGATCCGGCCCCGGGTCCGGAGGTGGTGGCGCGCACCCGCGGCGGCGCCATGCCGGTGGTGTTCGGGCACTCCGCTTCGGTCCCCTACCGGCTGTCGCTCGCTCCGCTCCGGGTGGACGGACGCTGGGTAGGAGCGGCCGGCGTGCTGGCGCCCATGGGCCCGCGGGTGGCCGGGGAGCTGTCCGCCCTCACCCGCTCGGAGGTCGTGCTCCTCGGCCCGGACGGGACGGTCTACTCGTCGACCTCGAAGGCTCCGGCGCCGGCCGTGCTCGCCGATTCGGCGGCAGCGTGGTCACGCGAGGCCGACGCGGTCCACGAGCTGTCGGACCCGTCGGGCCGCCGCTACTGGGCGGCGGTCGCCCCGCTGGGCGCGGCCGGGGAGGCCGCCTTCCTGCGCAGCGTCTCGAAGGAGCTCGCCCTGCTCCCGGAACTTCGGCGCAGCGGCCTCCTGGCCGTCGCCATCGCGCTCGTTCTCGCCCTGGCGGTGGGCGGGTATCTGGCCGCCCGCATGACGCGGCCCGTCCAGGCGCTCTCGGCGGCCTCCCGGAGGCTCACGGCCGGGGACTTCGAGGCGCCCGTGCCGACCTCGCGCATCCGCGAGCTGGATCAGGTCGGTCGGGCTTTCCGCCAGATGCGCTCCCGGCTCGAGGAGAAGATCCGGCAGCTCACGACGGCGAACCGGAAGCTGGAGGACCGCCAGGGACGTCTCCAGGCCCTCCAGTCGGAGCTCATTCAGCGCGACCGGCTGTCGGCCACCGGCCGCATCATCACCGAGCTGGCCCACGAGATCCGCAACCCGGTGGCCAGCGTGCGAAACTGTCTCGAACTGATCCACCGACGGCTCGGAGACGACTCGGAGCTCCGTGAGTTCTCTTCCATGGCGATCGACGAACTGCTGCGCATGCACCGGCTCTCGGAGCAGATGCTGGACGCCTACCGGCCGCTGGACCCGGACGCCGAGGTCTGCCGGCCGGCGACGGTGGCGGCGAAGGTGGCGGACCTCGTCGGCATGGCGCGGAACGGCGGCCCCTCCGTGACCGTGCGCGGTTCCGCGGACCTCGAGGCGGCCATGGCGCCCGACGCGCTCAAGCAGGTGCTCCTCAACCTGGTCGAGAACGCGGCCGAGGCGATCGGGGCCGATCCCGCCGCCGAGCCGGGCCAAATCGAGATCGTCGTCTCCGGCCCGGCATCGACGGACGGGGACGGGCCGGTTCGGATCGAGGTGCTGGACACCGGGCCGGGCTTCAACGAGGAGGTGCGCTCCCGTCTGTTCGACGCGTTCTTCACGACCAAGGACGAGGTGCAGGGCGTGGGGCTCGGCCTGTTCGTGGCACAGGGCCTCGTGCGCCGGCACGGAGGGGACATCCAGGCCGCCAACCGCCTGGAGGGCGGCGCCCGCTTCGTGATCCGGCTGCCGGCGGCCGGCCCGTCCCGAGGTCCGTCCGGGACCGGGGCGGAGGCCGCTCCGTGACGCCACCTGCCGCGAGGATCCTGGTGGTCGACGACGACCAGAGCTTCCGGCGCTCGACCGCGGAGCTCCTCCGGGACGATGGCTACGCGGTCGACACGGCCGGCGGCGCCGGGGAGGCGGGCCGACGACTGCAGGAAGCCTCGTACGACCTGATCCTCATGGATCTACGCATGCCCGGGGTCGGCGGCGCCGGGGTGGTCGAGGTCCTGCGGCGGAGGGGATTCCGCACCCCCGTGCTCATGGTGAGCGGCTACGGCACCGTGGAATCCGCCGTCGAATCGCTACACGCGGGGGCGGACGACTTCCTGCTCAAGCCGGTGGACCCGGAGGCCCTCAGCCTCAAGGTGGCCGAGCTCCTCCAGCGGCGCCCTTCGGAGGCGGCGGTCCACGAAGCTCGCTTCGCGGGCATGGTCGGCCGCTCCGCCGCCATGCTCGAGGTGTTCCGCGGGATCGATCGGGTGGCGAATACGGACACCACGGTCCTCATCACGGGCGAGACGGGAACGGGCAAGGAACTCGTGGCCCGCGCGATCCACGAGCACTCGGATCGGGCCGGTGGGCCGTTCCTGCCGGTCAACTGCGCCGCCCTGGCGGAGGGTCTCCTCGAGTCGGAGCTGTTCGGGCACGTGCGGGGCGCTTTCACGGGCGCTCATGCCGACAAGGAGGGTCTGTTCCGGGCCGCCCACCGCGGCACGATCCTGCTGGACGAGGTCGGTGACATGGGCCTCCGCCTGCAGCAGCGTCTCCTGCGGGTGCTGCAGGAGCGCGAGGTCATGCCGGTCGGGGGCCACGAGACCGTCCCTGTGGATGTTCGCGTGGTCGCCGCCACCCACCGCGACCTCGGCGAGGAGGTGCGGGAGGAGAGGTTCCGCAAGGACCTGTACTACCGTCTCAACGTGTTCCGGATCGTCCTGCCCCCTCTGCGCGAGCGGGCCGGAGACGTCCCCCTGCTCGTCGCCGAAGCGCTGCGCCGCCTGGGCGAGCGCTCGGCCCGGCCGGCTCCCTCGGACTGCTCCCCCCTGGCCATGCGGCTGCTGCGTTCCCATGCGTGGCCGGGCAACGTTCGCGAGCTGTTCTCGGTCATAGAGGGCGCGGCCATACAGGCCGGGGGCGAGCGCATCGAGGCGCATCATCTCCCGGACGAGATTCGCCGACCGGAGGACGAAGGGGCGGGCGTCCCCCCGGGGAACGGCGCGCGCGACACGTCGGGCTCTGCGGGGCCCTACCGGGCGCCCGGGTCGGATCGCGACGAGGAAGCCACGATCCGCGCGGCGCTGAGGGAAGCGGAGGGCGTCCGGGCGGAGGCCGCCCGCCGGCTCGGCATGAGCCGCACGACGCTCTGGCGTCGCATGAAAGCCTACGGCCTCGACTAGATCGAACCGGGAGTTGCCTGGATGATGCCGAACTCACCCGGCCGGAGAATGGAAGCCCTTGGACGCTCCCTCGCGCTCGCGTGCCTGTGCGCCGCGGCCCCGGGGGGCATGCTTGCGCAGTCTCTGCCACTGGGGGACGGCCACGTCTCCGACCATCCATCCCGGGGCGACGTGTACGCGTGCCGCGCGACCTTCCGCGGCGGTGGAGCGCGGCACGCGGGCCCCTGGTTCCACGGCGACCTGTGGGACCCGGGCGAGAAGCCGCACGTCTCCGGCCACGTGTCGTGGCCCGACGCCTTCCTGTCGATCACGCCGGACGGGGACGAACTGGAGATCCGCGGGAACGGGCTTCCGATCCGCGAGCTCACGGGCGCGTTCCCGATCTCGCCGACCGACAGCGTGTACCGGTACGACACCAATCCCAACCACGTGGGAGCGCAGCGCCTGGACTTCCCCATCCCCGCGGCCCCCGCCATCGCCGGGCGGCCCGGATGCCTGCCGATGGGCATGGTCGGCTTCACGACGACCGGCGTGGCACTGTACAACGCGCTCGACGACGCCGGTCGCGATGCGGCGGCCCACGAGATCCAGGACGACTGCGACGGACACCCCCAGGCCAACGCCCAGTACCACTACCACAGTGCCTCGCCCTGCCTGCCCGGCGTGGAGGGCGACTCGCTGGTCGGGTGGGCGCTGGACGGGTTCCCGATCCTGGGCCTGAAGGATGCCAGCGGGGCCTACATGACCGACGCCGACCTGGACGCGTGCCACGGCCGGAAGGAGGAGGTGAGGGTCGGCGGCCGCGCGTACGGATACGCCTACCACATGACCCGCGAGTACCCCTACATCCTGGGCTGCTTTACCGGCCGGGTTCCGGGGAGCACCCGCGATGACATCCGCCGCGGCCTCCAGACTTCGCGGCGCCGGAGACCGCTGCGGGGAGCGCGTCGCCCCCCGGACGGCGGCCGCTAGCTTCGGCGGCCACGGCCCGGGCGGCGGCGACGAACGAGGGCGGGGACGCGTACGAACGGGCGGACGCGCCTGCGCCCTACCGATTCCCCTTCCCCGCCAGGATCTCCTCGAACAACGCCAGGGCACGCGGATCGTGGGACTGACCCAGCCAGAACATCGCCTTCCGGCGGACTTCCGGATCGGGGTGCGTGCGGGCGATCTCGATGAGATCGGGCACCCCAGCCCCGTCGTGAAGCTGAGACAGGGCGAACACGGCCGCCTCCTGGACGTCGCGGTCGCTGGAGTCCGCCAGCGCCACGAGGTCCTTCGTGGCGGCCTCGCCGGCTGCCTGACCCAGCCAGAACACCGCGTCCCGGCGCACCGAACTGCGGACCGAGGCGTCCCGCGCCACGTCGAGCAGGCGAGGCCAGATGGTGACGCTGTCGGCCAGGGTGGCGGGGAACACCGCCCCCTTCATCCGCAGGGAGACCAGGTAGTTGGCAGCATCGGGCGCCGACACGGTTCCCAGGTCCCGGGCGTCCGAGGCGGCCCGCCAGTGGCCGCCGACGTACGTGTCGACCTCGACGACCTTCCCGTCACGGCGAGTGAGCACCACGCGCACCGGTCCGTGCGCGCAGTCGCTTTCCCAGTCGCGGTTCGAGCGGTGCACGCTGATGTTGCGGCCGTTACCGCAGACACCGGGGCGTGCGGCGAAGCTCATGCGCACCCTCCCGTCCTGGACCGCCGCGACCCGCGCGTTCAGGGACTGGGCCCGTATCGGCGAGGCCAGAAGTCCCAGTAGCCCGAGCATCGCGACGAGGCTCGGCGCGCCCCGGCGCCCGGACGAACCCCTCGAGTCGATCTTGCGTTCGACGCTCATCGTCCGCCTCACTCTCCGATGATCTTCATGAGGAACTTCGCCGCCCGCGGATCGTGCGACTGGCCGAGCCAGAAGATCGCCTTGTTGCGGAGCTCGTGATCGGGCTCCTTCTTCGCGATCTCCATGAGCTCGTCGACCGCCGCGGACTCGTGCCGCTGCGAGAGGACGAAGATCAGCCGATCCTTGAGCTCCGGGCTCTGGAGGCTGTCGTACAGCGCGGCGATCTGCGCCACGTCCACCGCCTTCATCTGCCCGGCCCAGAACAGCGCGTCCTTCCGGAGCTCGATGTCCTGCTTCGGGTCCCGGGCGAGCGTGAGGAGCCACCGCGCATCCGCGCTGTCGCCCGACTGGGCCAGCGAGAACACGATCTTCTTCCTGATCTCCGGCTCGGCCACCCGGCCGAAGTAGCTCCTCAAGAAGGTCCGGTTGGACTCCAGGTCCTGCTGGCCCAGCCAGAAGACGACGTTCTCCTTGAGGGCCGCGGACCCCTTGGAACCGTCCAGGAAGCGGCGCAGGATGGCGCTCGAGGAGTCGCTGTGCTGCTGGGCGAGCGCGAACACGGCGGTCTTCCGGATCGACTCGTCGGCTGCGTTCCGGAGGATCGAGTCCAGGGCCGCCGTGGCGCGCGGCGTGTCGACCTGGGAAAGCCAGAACACGGCCTTCTCCCGCACCTGCGGGTCCGGGTCGGTGCTGGCCGCGCGCAGAAGGAGCGATTCCGTCTCGGGGGTCCGCTTCTGCGACAGGACGAACAGAGCCTTCCGTCTCAGGCACACCGAGCCCGCGTCCCGCCGCTCGAGCACCTTCTGCAGGAGCGGGACGGCCTGGTCGGAGTTCATCTGGAGGAGCGCGTTCAGCGCCATCATTCGCTCGTCATCCGAGTCGTTGCAGGACCCGCTGCCAAACGCCTGTGCGCCCGCCGACCGCGCCACGGCCCGGGCCTCGGCCTCCGCCGACGAGGCCTCCGACGCCACCCCTGCGCTGCTGGCCGCCGTCCTCGCGGCCTGCCGGGCGAGGACCTCGGCGGCCTGGACATCGCCCCCCCGCGCCAGCTGCCCGCGGATCTGGGTCTCCAGGTCGCGCGCGTCCTGCGCGCCGGCCGCCTTCGGGAATCGCTCCCGGCGTTCGGCCAGGACCTGGAGCGCCCTGCGGGCGTCGTCGCTGGAGCCCGTACGCGACAGCGCGAACGCCTCCCAGTAGTACGAGTCCGCCACGTATCCCGACTTCGGGAACCGCACGCGGACCTCGCGGAAGTGCCGGGCCGCCTGCTCGTAGTCGGCCGCGTTGAGCTCCTGGCGGGCCAGCCGGTAGAGCGAATCCGCGGCGTCGCCCGGCAACCAGTGGTCCCGCAGCGCCCGGTGCGGCCGGGCGGCCGGGGCCGTCGCGGACGCGAGCCGCGCCTCGGCAACCGCCATCGCCGGCCCGTTCGCCTCCATCCGTCCCATCGCCGCCTGAGAGGCCCGGGCCCGGCCCGGCACCACACCGGCTCCGAGGGCCGCCGCGCACATCACCGCCGTCCAACACGTCGTCGCTTTCATCAGAGAGCTCCTTGCGCGAGCCCGGACGGGCGCGCCGTTGTGACCATGGTCCGCAGCTCGAGAAGAACCCCTCGCTGCTCCATGCCCTGATCGATGAACCGGAGATCCTGCCGCCTGGACGGCTCCTCCGTGTATTGGGCGATCTGCGCCAGGACGAGCTCGACGTCACCGAGCACCGCACGCAGCGCGGGGTCATCGGCCGCCGGCGAGGCCTGCAGGAGCCTCGTGTCCGAGAGGAGGCTCCGGGCCGGGGCGCGGAAGTCCCCGTCCACGCGGCCAGTCGCGGCTTCACGGCGGAACAGGGTCAGAAACGCCTCCACCCGGCCCAGGTGCTCGGCCGCCGCCACGCGGTAGGCCACGAGGGCCCGGCTCCCCGTGGTGCCCGCGGCGCTCGCCGGCGCCCGGCCGGCCGCGGCGCCCCCGGCCCCCGACCCACTCGCCGTCGTCGCCACCTGCGGGGCCCGGGAGCCGGCCGGGGAGGAGAGCCGTCCGATCGCGATCCCGGCCACCAAGACGGCGGCGATTCCGATGCCCCGGCGCATCCAGCGTCCACGCCGCCGCCGGGCGGCGGCCTCCCGCAGCTCACGTCCGGCGCGCGCCGCCTGGATCCGCTCCCACATCGCCTCCCGGGGCGTCTCCGGCGGTTCCCGGTAGTCGGAAGCCGCCGCCCGGATGCGCTCGTCCAGCCGGTCGTCGCTGCTCACGTCACCTCTCCCGCGTAGACCGCGAGCGCCTCCCGCAGCCGCGCCCTGGCCCGGGAGAGCTGCGCCTTGGATGTCCCGACCTCGATCCCGAGGGCGGACCCGATCTCCCGGTGCGTGTAGCCCTCCACCTCGTGCATCACGAACACCATCCTGTATTTGTCCGGCAGGTCGTCGATCGCCGCATGCAGCCTCTGGCGGAGACCCACGTCTTCCCCGATCTCTCGGCGGCCGAGCGGCCCGGCCTTCTCCATGGCCACCTCGCGCCTCCAGCGTCGCTTCCGTTTGCGCAGCGCGTTGAGTACGACCGAGGTGGCCACCGTGTGGAGCCACGTGCCCAGGGCCGAGTCGCCGCGGAACTCCGCCAGCCGCTCGAAGGCGCGCAGGAAGGTCTCCTGGGTGCAGTCCTGCGCCAGGTCGTCCTCGCCGGTCATCCGGTAGGCCAGACGGTAGATCCGGTCGACGTGCGCGTCGTAGAGCGTGCGCTCCGCCGCGGCGTCCCCCGCCAGCACCCGTTCGATCAGTTCCGGCTCGTGCACACCACCCTGAGGGAATCGAGGCGCCAGCGGGTCGTCTCCACGTGCTGTGACACTACCGGTGACGAAAGGGTTACGGCCCGCGCTCGCGGAACGGTCCGGGACCGCGAATAGGCTCGTCCGTTCCCGGATGGTAACGCGCCCCCCGGCACCGAAGTGCCGGGGGGCGCGAACCTGTCTCGGTTGGAGGAACGCCTCTACGGATGCTGCCCGTGCGGCTGGTCGTAGTGCATCTGCCAGTTCCCGACGCTGATGAGCTGGTCGGGGACCTGGAGCGCCACGGTCGAGGTGCTGCCGGGCTGGTAGATCGTGATCTGGACACGATCGCTGGTCCCGGGCTCGCCGTGGTCCTCGAACTTGAACGTGGCGTAGGAATTGGCGACACCATCGAGCTTGCCGTACGCGGTCCCCTCGAAGGTGTCGATGGGCGAGGCTGGCGGCGGAGCGTCGTTCTGCTGGTTCGTGCACGTCGCCGCTTCGATCGGCTTGGTCAGGTGCCACTGATGCCCCTGCCAGTTCACCTCGAGGTTGTTCGACAGCAGGATGTCGCAATGGAGCGTGAGGCCGAAGGTGACCACCTCGTTGTCCGAGCCGGTGGCCTTCACGCCGCCGCCCGTCATGCGGCCCAGTAGCTCGGGGCCGGGCTGCGAGATGGTGACCGAGCGCACCGTGTAGTCGTTGTCGTCCGAGCCCGCGGTGGCCTTCTCGAACTTGACGACCAGATCGGCCGTCGGAACGGGAGAGGGCAGCGTGACGTCCGCGATCGTGTCGCTCGCGTCGGGAAGGACCTGGATCACACTGCCGAAGGTCTGCCCGCCGTCGGTCGAGATCGAGTAACGGTAGCCCTCACCGTTCGGTGGTGAGGCTATGTGGTCCTGCAGCGATCCGAGAGAGAAGCCCTCGAGTTGCGAGCCGGCCGGCAGGACGCCGTCGAAGGTGAGGAGCAGGGTTCCCGCACCGCCATCCCCGACTTCGTCTCCATCGGCCGGGAACGAGCAGGTGGCGCCCGAGGTGTGGCACAGGCCCAGGCCGCGCTCCGAGGCGGTCAGGACCAGGTCTCCGCCCTTCACGGTGACGTGAGAGTCGGGGCTCGTGGCGACGATGGAGCCGAAGGACCCGTTGGTGATGGTCTCGGAGGTCCCGAGGTCCACGGGACCGGCGGTCCCGTCGATGAGGAGCTGGGCAAAATCCCACGTCGTGCTGGTCGAGGACAGCGTCGTCACGCTGGCGCTCTTCTTCGCGAACGAGGGTGCCAGGGGCGAGTCGCTCTGGTTGCAGGCCGCCAGCGCGGCGACCGACAACGCGAGCGCGCCCCCGACGAGGGAACGGGTACGCGGGATGTGCATGGATACCTCCAGGGTGCAGGGTGAACAGGCGCACGTTCATCATTGGGGAGCCCGCCCACATGCAGGCCTCGTTCCCCGTTCGTGGCATCGCGTAATTGACGGTCAGCGCTTTGTGTCACAATGAGTTGGCGTCTGTAGTCGCGATACCGTACCGACGTCCGGCCGGCCTCGCGTTGTGGGCGCGCCGCCACACCTCCAGACGCGAGCCGACGGACTGTAACTACGAACGAGACAGTGGCATCCGGGTCGGAGCCACATGCGCTTCGGCTCCTCCCGATGGTGCCCTCGCCCGTGCAGCGGCCACAACGGCGCGGGGCGTCCGTGCTCGCCGCCGTCGGACCCCGTCCGTAGCTTGTCCCGGGCCCCAGGGGCCGCAATTCGACCGTCGACCCGACCGGAGGGCAGGACGTGCGCATCGGCGACATGAACTGGATGCAGGTGGAGGCGTACCTGGAGCGCGACGACCGCGCCGTGCTCCCGCTCGGGAGCACCGAGCAGCACAGCCACCTGCGGCTCACCGTCGATGGCATCCTTCCCGAGCGCGTGGCGGCCGAGGCCGCCGAGCCGCTCGGGATTCCCGTCTTCCCGGTCCTCGCCTACGGGGTCACGCCCTACTTCGCGGCCTATCCGGGCACGATCTCGCTCCGAGTGTCCACGCACCTGGCCGTCGTGCGCGACGTGCTGGACGGGATGGCCGGCAGCGGCTTCCGCCGCATCCTGGTCGTGAACGGCCACGGCGGGAATGGAGCCGTGCACCAGCTCGTGCCGGAGTGGACGGCCGATCATCCCGACTGCCGGCTGGTCGTGCACGATTGGTGGAAGGCTCCGAAGACGTGGGCCAGGGTCCAGGAGATCGACCCGGTGGCTTCGCACGGGTCCTGGATGGAGAACTTCCCGTGGACGCGCCTGCCCGGAGTCGAGATGCCGGAGGAGCGCCGGCCCATGGTGGACCTCGCACGGGTGCGGACGCTGGCCCCGGCGGCCCTGCGGGGCTACCTGGGCGACGGCAACTTCGGCGGCCTCTACCAGCGTCCGGACGAGGACGTGCTCTCCGTCTGGAAGGTGGCGGTCGAGGAGACGCGCGCGATCCTGGACGGCGCCTGGGGCGCCCCGTAGCGGCGACGGCTCGGGTGCGCTGTCTCATCTGGGGCGCGGGCGCCATCGGGGGTACGCTGGGGGCCTTCCTGGCGCGGGCCGGCCACGATGTGACGCTGGTCGACGCGGCCGAGGGGCACGTGGCCGCGATCCGGCGAGGCGGTCTGCGCATCACGGGCCCGATCGCCGAGTTCGTGGCGCGCCCGCCCGCCTTCACGCCCGCGGACGTGGAGGGCGTGTGGGAGACGGTCGTGCTCGCCACGAAGGCGCACCACACGGGGGCCGCTCTCCCGATGCTGCTCCCGCACCTGGCCCCCGCCGGCTGCGTCGTCTCGGCCCAGAACGGCCTCAACGAGCTCGAGATCGCGGAGACGGCGGACGCCGAGCGGACGGTGGGGGCGTTCGTCAACTTCGGGGCGGACTACCTGGAGCCCGGCGTGATCCACTACGGCGGCCGGGGCGCGGTCGTGCTGGGGGAGATCGACGGACGGAGGACGCCGCGTGTCCAGGCCCTCCGCGACGCGTGGGCCGATTTCGACGAGCGCGCGATGGTGTCGCCCAACCTGTGGGGCTACCTGTGGGGCAAGGAGGCCTACGGCGCCATGCTGTTCGCCACCGCCCTCACGAACGACTCCATCGCCGACGCGCTGGCGAGTCCCGAGCACCGGGGCGTCTACGTGGCCCTCGCCCGCGAGGTGCTGGCCGTCGCCGCCGCGCGGGGCGTGACCCCCGAGGCGTTCGACGGCTTCGACCCCGCCGCCTATCTGCCCTCGGCCCCGGATAGCGCCGCCGCGGCGTCCCTCGACGCGCTGGTGGCGTTCAACCGCCGCTCCGCCAAGACACACAGCGGCATCTGGCGTGACCTCGCGGTCCGGAAGCGGCCGACCGAGGTCGACGCGCAGCTCGGCGTGGTCGTGCGCCTGGGCGCCGAGGCCGGCGTCGCCGCGCCGCTCACGGCCCGGCTGGTCGAGCTGATCCACGAGATGGAGACCGGCGCCCGCGAGCCGTCGCGGGAGACGCTGGACGAGCTGGCGGACACGCCGCCGATCCGCGGACGGGCCCGGATCCCCGACGCCCGGGAGCCACCGACATGACCTATGACTTCGCCGACCGCACGTCGGTCGTCACCGGCGCCGCGCACGGCTTCGGGCGAGAGATCGCGCTCGCCTTCGCCCGGCGAGGGGCGAGCGTGTGGGCCTGTGACATCCTGGGGGACGAGCTCGCGGAGTCGGCCCGGCTGTGCGCCGATGCCGGCGGGCGCTGCGAGGCTCGCGTGGTCGACGTCTCCGACCCGGACGCCGTCGAGGCGTTCGTCGGGGAGATCCTCGCCGCGGACGGGCGGGTCGACGTCCTGGTCAACGACGCCGGAGGCGTCCTGGGCCAGGTGGGCCGGCCGCTCGAGGAGGTCACGCCCGCCGAGTGGAAGGCGATCTTCGAGGTCAACGTGGACGGTGCCTTCTGGTTCTCCCGTGCCGTGGCGCCGGCCATGAAGGCCGCCCGCCGGGGCCGCATCGTCAACATCTCCAGCGGCGCCGGGCTGGGCGTCAGCCTCACCGGGATCCAGGCCTACGCTTCGGCGAAGGCGGCCCAGATCGGCCTCACCCGCCAGCTCGCCCACGAGCTCGGCCCCTGGGGCATCACCGTGAACGCCATCGCCCCCGGCTTCGTGCGATCCAACCCCACGACCGAGCGCCAGTGGGAGTCCTATGGCGAGGTGGGGCAGCGCGCCCTGGTCGAGCGCATCGCGCTCCGGCGCCTGGGCGCGCCCGAGGACATCGCCCAGGGTGTCCTGTTCTTCGCCTCGGACGAGGCTGGATGGATCACCGGACAGGTGCTGTCGATCGACGGAGGGAAGTGATGGCGCTGGAGGACGTGCTCGCTCACCTGCGGTCGCGCCACGACGAGGTGCTGGAGGAGCTCATCGAGTTCGCGGCGATCCCGAGCGTGGGCGCCGACCCGGCCCGCGCTCCGCGGATGCGCGAGGCGGCCCGCTGGGTGGCCGGCCGGCTGGCGGCGGCGGGCCCCCTGTCGGCACGGACCGTGGAGACGGAGGGCCAGCCGGTGGTGTACGGCGAGTGGCTCGGCGCGCCCGGCAGGCCCACCGTGCTCGTGTACGGGCACTACGACGTGCAGCCGGAGGACCCGGTCGAGAAGTGGGAGAGCCCGCCCTTCGAGCCCGCGCTGCGCGATGGCCGCCTGTACGCGCGGGGCGTGTCCGACGACAAGGGCCCGATGCTCATCCCGATCGAGGTGGCGCGCTCCTTCTTCGAGACGGACGGCGCGCTCCCCGTGAACGTCAAGTTCATGTTCGAGGGCGAGGAGGAGGTCGGCAGCCCCAGCCTGGACGCGTTCATCCGCGGCCACGAGGCGCTGCTCTCGGCCGACGCCGTGCTGTCGGCGGACGGTGCCATGTGGCGCCCCGACGAGCCGTCGCTCGTCCTGGGCAGCCGGGGCGTGGCCGCGCTCGAGTTCACCCTCACCGGGGCGGCCAAGGACCTCCACTCCGGGCGGCACGGAGGCGGCATCGCCAACCCGCTCCACGCCATGGCCGAGCTGGTCGCCAGCCTGCACGATCCGGACGGCCGGGTGGCCGTCGCGGGCTTCTACGACCGCGTGCGCGACCTCCCGCCGGCCGAGCGCGAGGCCATCCGGGCCATGCCCTTCGACGAGGCGGCCTACCTGGCCGAGCTCGGCGCGCCGGCGGCCGTCGGCGAGGCCGGATACTCCACGCTCGAGCGCCAGTGGATCCGTCCCACGCTGGAGGTGAACGGCATGTGGGGTGGCTACCAGGGGCCCGGCGGGAAGACCGTGATCCCGGCCGCGGCCCACGCCAAGCTCACCTGTCGCCTGGTGCACGACCAGGACCCCGACGAGATCGTGGAGCGGGTGGCCCGCCACCTGGAGTCCCACCGGCCGGCCGGGGTCCGGCTCACGGTCAGGCCCGGAGCGGGCCGGGCTGGCGCTGCCCGCATCGAGCCCGACCACTTCGTGGTGCGGGCGGCCCGGCGGGCGCTCTCCGACGTCTACGGCGTCGAGCCCCTCCTCGTGCGGGTGGGGAGCACGGTCCCGATCTCGGAGCTGTTCGAGCGGCACATGGGGCTCCGCACGCTGTTCTTCTCCTTCTCCACCGCGGACGAGGACTTCCACGCGCCCAACGAGTTCTTCCGGGTGCGCAGGCTGCACGAGGGGCTGGAGGCGTGGGCCCGGCTGTGGGAGCGGCTCGCGGAGACCCGTGCCGGGGAGCCCGCCCCCGCGTCCTAGCGCGTCAGCGCGGGTCGGCGAGCGGTCCGTCGCGCAGGAAGCGGCGCACGATCCCCCGGAACGCCTGCGGGCGCTCCAGGAAGGAGAAGTGGCCCGCCCCCGGAATCACCTCGACCTGGGCCCGGGGGAGGAGCGCCCGCAGCGTGTCGGCCTCGCTCCGGGCTCCCGTCTCCTCGGCGCCGAACACCACGAGCGTGGGAACGCGAAGTTCCGGCAGCCGGGAGGTGAGGTCGTAGGTCGAGAGATCGGGGATCAGGAGCCCGAACTGCCGGGAGCGCTCCCGATAATCCGGCTCGATGTGGAAGTGGAGGGAATCCGCCACGGCCGGGTCGGCGAGCTCGCTCCGGAAGGAGAGCTGGAGCATGCGCTCGATCGCGCGGGGGTCCCCGGCCCGGTAGGCCGCCGACGCGCGGAGCGCCCCCATCCCCGCCGTGTCCTCCGGCTCGAGGGCGGCGGCGGCCACCCTCTGCTCCGCCCCCCAGAGCGCCGAGGACGGGGGCATCGGGCTCACCAGCACGAGCGACCGCAGGCTCGAGGGGTGCTCGAGCGCGTACTCCATGGCCAGGAGTCCACCCCAGGAGTGGGCCAGGAGGTCGATCTTGACGAGCCCGAGTCCCTTCCGGAGCGCCTCGATGTCCTCGACGAAGTTCTCGAGGGTCAGGGAGGAGCTGTCCACCGTCCCATCGGAGCGTCCGCTGAGGCGCTGGTCGTAGAAGACGAGCTCGTGGTCGGCCGCGAACGAGCGCAGGGGCGAGACCAGGTAGCCATGGTCGAGCACCGGCCCGCCGTGGATGACGAGGATGGGATCGCCCGCCCCCTCCCGGTGCACCCACAGGTGCGTCCCATTCACGGCGAGGAGGGTGTCCGTGCCGGCACCGGCCCCGAGCACGGTGTCCGGCGCCGCACCGGTACCTCGGCCGCCCGAGCCACACGCCGGGACCAGGGCGAGAGCGACGAGTGCGAGCCACGTCCGTCTCATGGGATCACCGTGGTGGTGCCGGCGAGCTCCGCCGGCGCCCACCTCAGAACGGAAGGTCGTCGTCGAGAGCCCCGGGGTCGGACGGCGCCGGGAAGGGCTCTTCGGCGGGCGGCGGCCCGGAGGGGGCGGCGCCCGCCTGGCGCTCCACCCTCCACGCCTTCACGTCGGTGTACCAACGGCCCCCGTATTCCCGGCTCTGGATGTCCACGTGGACGGTGAGACGCTCGCCCTCCTTCACGCCGAGCTCCTCGATCTTCTCGCCCCACTGGACGATGCAGACCTCCTTCGGGTAGTCGCCCTCGGTCTCGAGGATGAACTCCTGCTTCCGCCAGGGTCCGTTCCGCCCTTCCCCCGTCTGCTCTTCCAGCACCTGCTTGACCGTGCCCGTGAGCTTCACGTCCATGGGATCATTCATCTCCTTCGAGTCGCAGTGTCCGGGGCGGCGGTGCCCGCGGCACCTCAACAACCTAGGTGCCCGGCGGCCGGGCTCAAGCCGGGGACGGCCGGCCAGGGGCGGTGCGCCCGGATCGGGAGCGGGATTCCGTCCGTCTCAGGTGGCCCCCGCCTCCGCCAGGAAAGCGCTGACCCGCGCCAGCCACGCCTCCGGACGCTCCAGGTGGACGGCGTGGCCCGCGTCCGGCACCGAAGCGCGAACCGAGGCCGACATTCGAGCCGCCATGCGATCGGCGATGGCCTCGAACTTCGCATCCAGCCGGCCCGTGAGCAGGAGGGCCGGCGGCTCGACCTCGTCCAGGCGTTCCCACAGGGAGGGCTGGGCGCCCGTGCCGAAGCCCCTCAAGGTTCCGGCGAGACCCCGGGGGTGGGCGTCGAGACGGCGACGCCTCTCCCGTCGCCGGACCTCGTCCGGGAGTCGCCGCTGCGTATCGAACAGGGGCCGCGCCATCCAGTCGTCCACGAAGCGGGCCATGGCCTCCGGTCCCGCGTCTTCCAGCCGGGCGGCCAGCGCCTCGTCAGCCGCCCGCCGGGCCCGCCTCTCGGGCCCGGTGGCCAGGCCCGGCGAGCCGCTCTCCAGCACGAGCGCGGCCACGCGCTCGGGCTGGAGGACGGCACGCCCCAGGGCCAGGCGCGCTCCCATGGAGTAGCCGACCCATGCCGCCCGCTCGACCCCCAGTTCGTCCAGCACCTCTTCGAGGTCTGCGATCTGCCTTTCCATGGCGTAGCGCGACGGCTCCGCGGGGACGTCGCTCCCGCCGTGGCCCAGGAGGTCGACGGCCACCACCCGGCGTCCGGTCGCCACCAGCCCCTCGACCAGCTCCTCGCCCCACGCCTCCACGGAGCCGGTGAAGCCGTGCAGGAGAACGACGGGGAGGGCCGTTCCGTCCCCCCCTCGCTCGGAGAGCCGGACGTGGAACCCGTCGCGGAGTGCGATCCGATGCGCTCGGGCCGTCGTGCGCGACACGCTGGACCTCCTGATTTCCCCATTCCACCGGATGCGAAACATACCCTCGCCTTGACCCGGCGTCGTGACGCCTTTTAGGCTTGGTGCGTCCCCCCATTCGCCATCACCTCCGTTTCGGGAGCGGAAGGCATGGCGAGCCTCCTCAAAGCCGGAGCCCGCGCGCGGGTGCGCCTGGTTCGATGCACTGCCGTGGCGGCCCTCGTGCTCGGGGCCGCTACGGGGCCCGCGACCGCTCAGCTGGCCTCCCACGCTCTCACCCTGGAAGATGCGGCCGCCGTCGACAGCATCACGACCCTCGAGGCGGCGCGGGGCGACGGGATCTGGGACCTCCTCCAGCGGGCCGGCATCGCGCCGACGCCGGCCGCCATCGCGGCGTTCAAGCGCCGCAACCGCGGCCGCCTCATCCACGGGGACGGGCTCCTCGCGGGCCGTTCCTACACCGTTCCGGCCGGTGGCTCCCGCGTGGGCACGTTCCCCATCTTCGGATCGGAGTACGCGAGGGTCGAGCGTGAATCCGACCGCCTTTCGGGCCGCATCTACTACATCGTGAGCGGACACGGCGGCCCCGACCCGGGAACCGTCGGACGCTACGCCGGCCGGAGACTCCCGGAGGACGAGATCGCCTACGACGTGTCGCTGCGACTGGCCCGCCGGCTCCTCGAGGAGGGAGCCACGGTCTATCTGATCGTCCAGGATCCCGACGACGGGATCCGTGACGGAAGCCGGTTCCCCCTGGACCACGACGAACGCTACGTGGACGGTCGCCGGATCCCCCGGAGCCAGCTCGCGCGCCTCCGGGACCGCGTCCGCCTCATCAACCGCCTGTACGCCGAGCACGGCGGCTCCGCGACGGTCCAGCGCGTCCTGTCGCTCCACGTGGACGCGCGGGGCTCCAGGCGGGAGCCTCAGATCGACGTCCACTTCCTGGTGGCCAGCCGGCGGGGTCGGCGCATGGCCCGCGGGCTGCGCGCCGCCTTCCGCCACCAGTACGCCCGCGTGCAGCCGGGCCGGGGCTACGACGGAACCGTGGACGTCAGGAACCTCTACGTGCTCCGGCACACCCGCCCCGTGGCCGTCCTGGTCGAGCTGGGCAACATCCGCAACGGCCTGGACCAGAGGCGGCTGACTCGATCCAGGAATCGCCAGGCGGTCGCCGACTGGCTGGTGGACGGTCTGCTGCGGGAGGCAGGGAAAGCCCGCTAGAACGGAACGCCGGCTCGCACGAGCGGGAGCAGATGCGGGGCGTCGGGCCTCCTCCATCGGCCCTGCGCCATCCAGATCGGGCAGCTGGCGGTGTTCATTGGTCTCGCCACGAGCTATCCCGTGAACTGACGGCTGGTCCGGGGTCGAGGAAGCCAGGTAGCCGGGGGCGAGGCGCTGGCGACCCTGCGTACCGTACCGTATCGTTTTTCGTTCGCCGACCCACCGTCGACCCAGAGGAGTGTCATGCGCGATGCACCGTACCTCGCCACTACCCTTTCGCTCGCGTTCGCCCTCACCGCAGCCGCCGCCCCGGCACGAGCTCAGATTCAGGTCTCGGAGGGGGGCGTTGCCGAGGCCGACAGCACGATCACCGCGCTCGTGGGCCGACTCAGCCTCGCCCGCTACAAGGCCACCATCAAGGGCCTCACGAGCTTCGGAGACCGCCGTCAGGGCACCGAGCGAAACCGGAAGGCCGTGGACTGGATCGAGGCCCGGCTCAAGAGCTATGGATGCAGCGACGTCTCCCGGCTGACGTACGACTTCGAGCCGGTTTCTCGGCGCGCACGCGGGCGGCGCCGGAGATCCTCCCGTCCCAGGAACCTCGCCGTCGGCGGCGCGCGCTATCGGGGTCTGCGCGGTCGCACAGGCGTCAACAACGATTCGCTCGAGCAACCGGATCCCGCCATCCGCGCCGAGGACGCCGAACCCAGCAAGCCGGGCGAGCGGCAGGAGGTGTACTGCACGAAGGTCGGCACCACGCACCCCGACGAGATGTACATCGTCGGCGGACATATGGACGGAATCGGCTGGGGCCAGGCCGCCAACGATGACGGCTCGGGCGCCGCGCTGGTCATGGAACTCGCCCGCGTGTTCAGCGGCCCCGACGTGAAGACGGAACGCTCGATCCGGTTCATTCTGTGGAACAACGAAGAGACGGGGCTCAACGGCAGCCGCGCGTACGTGGCGCAACGCGATTCATTGCAGGCCCGGGAATCTCCGCCAGGTTCGGGAAAGTATCCGGAGCCCAGGTGGCTGGGTATGATTCAGCACGACATGATGATGTGGGACCATGGCATGCCGCGCGCCGATGGTACGGTGAGCAAGCAGCAGCGTCCCGAAGCCGACGTGAACATCGAGTTCCAGTCGAACTCCAAGATGGCCGCGGCCTCCCAGAAACTGGCGTGGGTGTTCGAGGACGCCAACGAGAAGTACGCCACGACCTATCCGGCACAGGTCGGCCGACACATGACGAACACCGATTCCGATCCATTCAAGAATCTCGTGCCCGCCATCAGCCTGCGCGAAAACGAGCGCGGCGCCCAGATCGGCGCCGGATGGGACCCGAACTGGCATCAGCCCACCGACGTATTCACCACCTACAGCGACAGGGACTTCATGCTCGGGCTCAATGCGGCGCAGACCACCCTTGGCGCGGTGGCGGAGCTTACGGGCGCGAAGATCGCAAAGTGAGCTGGAGTCCCCCCGGCGAGGCTGGCCATGGCCGCACCCCGCCGAGGAAGGCGAGCGGTCTGGACCTTCGCGACAGCTTGAACGGGCTGGAGCTGGAAAGTGGGCCCGGGACGATTCGAACGTCCGACCTCACGCTTATCAGGCGTGCGCTCTAACCAGGCTGAGCTACGGGCCCTAGTGGTGGCGGCCGGAGCCGCCGGGGGGCAGGCAACCTAAGACCGGGACCGGTGAAGTCAAGCTCCGCCGAGGAACCTCTCGCGGCCCACGGGGGTTGCACGTAGCCAGAATCGTGCTCGGCGCGAGCGCACCCTCCGATGTCTCCCCGCACTCGCCCGGGTCGGTGCACCTCGAGGACGGCCTGGAGCCCATGAGACGACTACTCGCGTTCGGAACCCTGTGCGCAGCCGTGACCCTCGGACTGACGTCGTGTAGCAGCCTGAAGGTCACCAACACGGCGACCGGCCCCCCGGCCATCTCCTTCGCCATCGCCGTCCCGCAGCAGAACGGGCAGGCCTCGACGGGGAGCCACCTGATCCGGATGTCCAAGTCCAGCACCTACCTCCGGCCGATCATCTCCACCAAGCAGGGCGACTCGACGCTGACCGTGAACGCGGTCGAGGCCGTGTTCAAGGAGATGGAACTGCAGCGCGCCTCGGCGACCAGCGACTGCACGGTCACGCCCACGGGAGAGACGTCGGACTCCGACCAGTGCGACGAGTTCAACCTCGGCCCGATCGTCTCGGACTTCCCGATCCAGACGCCGGGCAACTCGACCCGGGTGGCGATCGGCTTCGCACAGAAGGAGACCTACTCGTCCTTCTGGTTCCGCCTGCACCGGCTGGACCCGAACGACGCGAACGACGCCTCCCTGATCAACCAGCGGCCGGAGCTCCAGGGCGCCAGCGTCTACGTCACGGGCACGTTCAACGGCACGGCCTTCAAGGTGGGAATCTCGGTCGAACAGACGGAGAAGCTGACCTTCAAGAACCCCGTCGTCCTCGGGGACGGCTCACAGCTGGGACTCGGGGTCACGCTCGATGTGCTGAGCTGGTTCAAGGACCCGGCCACGGGCCAGTTGATCGATCCCACGACGGTGGCGAGCAGCGACTCTCTGCAAGCGCTCGTGGCCGGCAACGTCGCGTCCTCGATGACGTTGCAGGTCACCCAGATCTGACGGAAGCGCTGCCCCCGGGCGCCCGCCACCCCGATGCACGAACGGCCCGCCTCGCGGCGGGCCGTTCGCATCCCCGACGACGGAGAGGCCCGGGCGCGTCAGGCGCTACCAGTCCTCCGGGGCCGCGCGCTCCGAGTCGTCCTCATCGGACTCCTCGAACGCCTCCTCGTACACGGCCCACTCTTCCTCGTCCTCGTCCTCGTCCCAGTCGTCGTCCTCGTCGTCATCGTCCCAGTCGTCGTCGAACTCCTCCTCATCGAAGTCGTCGTCGAATTCCTCGTCCTCGTCTTCGTCTTCCTCCCACTCGGAACGGGGAGCGAGCACATCCTCTTCGACGAGGAAAGACTCGGCCAGCATCGAGCGCGACATGGGACTCCTCCTGGGTGGTTCGGGGCAGGGAGCGGACAAGCGGCAAGCTACAAGGGGTGCCGCGGCTGTCAAGTCGCCGCCTGACGACGGTCCCGCTTGCGTCCGTGCGCGGTCAGGGCGCGCTTCCGGAACCGGATCGCCGCCGGGGTGACCTCGACCAGCTCGTCCTCGCGGATGAACTCGAGTCCGAACTCCAGGGTGACCTCCCTGGGAGGCTCGAGCAGGATGTTCTCGTCGGACCCGGCGGCCCGCATGTTCGTGAGCTTCTTGCCGCGGGTCGTGTTGACCTCGAGGTCGTTTTCCCGGGCGTGCTCGCCGACGATCATGCCGTCGTACACGGCGTCGCCGGGGCCCACGAACAGCCGCCCGCGGTCCTGCAGGTTGAACAGGGCGTAGCCGGTCGCGGTTCCTTCCGTCATGGACACCAGGGCTCCCGTCCTCCGGGCCTCGATGCTCCCGGCCCAGGGGCCGTACCGCGCGAACTGGCGATGGAGGATCCCCTCCCCGCGGGTGTCGGTCAGGAACTCGGAGCGGTAGCCGGTCAGCCCCCGCGACGGGACCAGGAAGCGCAGGCGCACCGTTCCACCGATCTCGCGCGAAATGTCCACCATCTCGCCTCGTCGTTCGCCGAGCTTCTGGATCACGACCCCCATGGCCTCGGCCGGCACGTCGATCACGACCTCTTCGTAAGGCTCCTCCAGGCCTTCCGGCCCCTGGTGAGTGATCACCTCGGGGCGGGAGACCGTGAACTCGTAGCCCTGGCGCCGCATGCTCTCCATCACGACGGCCAGGTGGAGCTCGCCGCGGCCCGCCACCCGGAATCGGTCCGGATCGCCCGTGGGCTCCAGGCGGAGCGCCACGTTGCTGAGGGTCTCGCGCTCCAGGCGCTCTCGGATCTGGCGGGAGGTGACGTAGCGGCCCGACCGCCCCGAGAAGGGCGAGTCGTTCGGCCGCAGCTCGACGGCGATCGTGGGTGGTTCGACCGCGATCCCCTCCAGACGGCCCGGCCGCACCGGGTCGCACAGGGTGGTCCCGATCTCCGCCCCCTCCACACCGGCCACCGCCGCGATCTCCCCGGCCACCACCGATTCGGCCTCGCGGCGTTCCAGTCCCTCGAACACGTACAGCTTGGGCACGCGGTCGGTGGCCGCAGGCTCCTCCTCGTCCAGCGGCCACACGGCCACCCGGTCCCCGACCGCGATGCGTCCCCCCTCGATGCGGCCGATGGCCAGCCGGCCCAGGTACGGCGAGTAGTCGAGCGTCGACACGAGCATCCGGAACGGCCCCTCGGGGTCGCCCGGAGGGGGCGGCACGGTTCGCACGATGGTGCGGAACAGCGGCTCCAGTCCCCGGTCCCGGATGTCGGGCTCCTCTCCCGCCCATCCCTCGCGCCCGGAGGCGTACAGGAAGGGCGCGTCCAGCTGCGCGGCGTCCGCCTCGAGCTCCATGAGCAGCTCGAGCACCTCGTCGTGGACCCGGAGCGGCTCGGCGTCCGTGCGGTCGACCTTGTTGATCACCACCACGGGCTGCAGCCTCAGCTCCAGCGCCTTGCGCGTCACGAACCGCGTCTGCGGCATGGGTCCTTCGAACGCATCCACCAGCAGGAGAACGCCGTCCACCATGCGGAGGATCCGCTCGACCTCGCCCCCGAAGTCGGCGTGGCCCGGCGTGTCCACCAGGTTGAGCTTGAACTCGCGACCGTCGGGGTCGCGCCACCGGATGGCGGCGTTCTTGGAGAAGATGGTGATCCCGCGCTCGCGCTCCTGGGGATCCGAGTCCATGACGCGCTCGCGCACCTCCTGGCCCGCCCGGAAGGTGCCGGTGGACTGGAGCATGCGGTCCACGAGCGTGGTCTTCCCGTGGTCGACGTGCGCGATGATCGCGATGTTACGGATCGAGGTCACGGCAGCGTGAAACTCCCTATGGCATGGGAAGATGAACGGCCCACGGCACCCTCCGTCGAACGCTGTGGGCCGTCCTCGTACCCGGGCTCGGAGGCGATGTTCTCGGGAGCCGAAACGAGGTCATCGAGGGGCCCTCCGGGCAGGCCGGGGCCGTTGCTGCAGGTCGCGCCGATTCGTACCTTGCGGGACCGGCGCGGGGGGTGCCTTCCCGCCCCGCGATCAGCGTGAACCCGGCCCCTGGAGCGACCTTGAAACGTCCCATCCTCCACCGCCTCGGCCTGGTGGTCGCGGTCCTCGCATCCGGCCTCGGGGCGGCCGGATGCGGCAAGCCGCCCGCGATGGGAAAGGTCGACACGCTGGTGGTGCTCACCGCCAACGACTCCCTGTGGAACCGCCTGGAGGACACGACGCGGGCGGCCCTCGAGCCCACCGTGTTCACCGTGCGCTCCGAGCAGAAGTTCTACGTCGAGCAGGCCGACACGGCCTCCTCCCAGGTGGCGCATCTCAAGCTCTTCCGGCAGGTGGTCGTGTTCGGCACGCCCGACAACGGCCTGGTGCGCAAGATCGCGTCCGCGGCCGGGAAGCCGCCCACCGCGCCCTCGGTGATCCAGGCCCGGGACGTGTGGGCCACCGACCAGCTGGCCACGGCCGTCGTCCTGGACCCGAAGGACGAGGCGGGAAGCTGGAGGTCGCAGCTGCCCGAGCTCGACTCGCTGGTCGACGCCGAATACCGTTCCTACGTGCACCTGCGCATGTTCGTGAGCGGGGAGGACACGGCGAACGAGGCCAAGCTCCGGCGGACGCTGGGCTTCGGGATCCAGTTTCCGGCGGTCTACCGGGTGGACACGCTCACGGACAGCGTGGTCGTGCTGGTGAACGACAACCCGGACCCCTCCGAGCTGATCCGGTCGGTGCTCGTGGCGTGGCGCCCCTCGCTCGACACGCTCACGGCGGCGGCGGCGTACGGCTGGCGCCGCGCCGTGGACACCGTCTACTACGGGGTCCCGCAGGCGATCGACACGGCCCAGGGCACGGTGAAGCGCATGGAGCTCCACGGACGCCCGGCGCTGGAGGGCACCGGCGCCTGGCGCGACGTGGGCACCGGCTACCCCGCCGGAGGACCCTTCATCGCTCGACTCGTCCAGTGTCCCGACCGGACCTACTTCCTGGACGGTTGGGTGTATGCCCCGGGCAAGAGCAAGTACCAGTACGTGATCCAGGTCCGCGACATCCTCGATTCGTTCTCCTGCGGCGCCGGCGGCTGACCCCCGCCGGCGTCGGGGACCCGGCCGCCGGGAAGCCGCGGACGCCACAGGCATCGACATGTCCTTCGTCCACCTTCACACGCACAGCGAGTACTCGCTCCTGGACGGGGCGAACCGTATCGACGACCTGGTGGACCGGGCCGAGCGGCTCGGTATGCCGGCCGTCGCGCTCACCGACCACGGCGTCCTGTACGGCGCCTGGCAGTTCCAGGAGAAGGCGCGCGCCCGCGGCCTGAGGCCCATCCTGGGCTGCGAGCTGTACGTGGCCTACGGAGACCGCCGCTCCAAGGAGCCACCCCGCGACGCACCCGCCCCCTACGCGCACCTCGTGGCTCTGGCCCGGAACCGCACGGGCTGGGAGAACCTGGTCAAGCTGAGCTCCATCGGTTTCACCGAGGGCTTCTATCGCAAGCCGCGCGTGGACCACGAGGCCCTCGAGGAGCACGCCGACGGGCTCATCGTGCTGTCGGCCTGCCTGTCGGGCGAGGTGGCCAAGTACCTGTCCATGGATCGCTGGGAGGAGGCCCGCGAGACTGCCGCCTGGTACGCCCGCCTCCTGGGCGAGGACAACTACTGGCTCGAGGTCCAGGACCACGGCATCCCCGCCCAGGAGAAGGTGAACCGGGGTGTGTTCGAGCTGGCCGAGGAGCTCGGGCTCGGCGTGGTGGTGACCAACGACGCCCACTACCTCCGGCGCGAGGATGCCGACGCCCACGACACCCTGCTGTGCATCGGGACGGGCAAGGACAAGGAGGATGTCGACCGGCTTCGCTTCGACACGGAGGAGACCTACTTCAAGTCTCCCGAGGAGATGGCCGGGCTGTTCCCGGACCGGCCCGACGTGCTCGAGAACACCCTGGCCATCGCGGAGCGCTGCGAGGTCTCCTTCGACGAGAGCTACCACCTCCCGGCCTTCCCGCTGCCGGAGGCGTTCGCCGAGGACGACCGTTACCTGAGGCACCTGGCCCAGGAGGGAGCCCGCGAGCGCTACGGGGAGCCGCTGGGCGCGGAGGTGCGCGAGCGGCTCGACTACGAGCTCGACGTGATCGCCCGCACGGGCTACGCCGGCTACTTCCTGATCGTGTGGGACTTCATCCGCGCGGCCCGGGAGCGCGGCATCCCGGTGGGGCCGGGGCGCGGCTCGGCAGCCGGCTCGATCGTGGCCTACGCCCTGCGGATCACGGACGTCGACCCCCTCCATTTCGACCTCCTGTTCGAGCGCTTCCTCAACCCCGAGCGCGTGTCGATGCCCGACATCGACATCGACTTCTGCTACGAGCGCCGGGGCGAGGTCATCGAGTACGTGCGCGAGAAGTACGGACAGGCCTCGGTGGGCCAGATCATCACGTTCGGCACCATGAAGGCCCGGGCGGTGGTCCGGGACGTCGGACGGGTCCTCGGCTTCCTCCCGTCCGAGACCGACCGGCTGGCCAAGCTCATCCCCTCGGGCCCGGGCTACGCGCTCACGGTCCAGGAGGCGGTCGACAGGGTCCAGGAGCTCCACGACCTCTACGAGGACGACACGCGCCACCGGAAGCTTCTCGACTACGCCATGAGCATCGAGGGGCTCTCCCGCCACAGCTCCGTGCACGCGGCCGGGGTGGTGATCGCGCCCGGGCCGCTCACCGACTACGTGCCGGTATGCACGGACACGCGGAGCGACGACGGTTCCGTGATCACCCAGTTCGACATGACCGCCCTCGAGAAGGCGGGCATGCTCAAGATGGACTTCCTGGGGCTCCGGACCCTGACCGTGATCTCCGACGCGGTGCGCATGGTCGAAGAGCGCCACGGCGTGAAGGTGGACTGGGACGAGGTCGGCCTCTCCGACCCCGAGGTCTTCCGGCTCCTCTCCTCGGGGCGGACGGCGGGGGTCTTCCAATTCGAGTCGTCCCTGGCCACCGAGAAGCTCCGCGCCATGCACGCGGATCGGTTCGACGACCTCACCGCGGTGAATGCCCTCATCCGTCCCGGACCGCTCGACTCGGGCATGACGGACGTCTACATCCGGCGCAAGCGAGGGCTGGAGAACGTCACCTTCCCGCACCCCGACCTGGCCGACCTCCTCGAGCCGACCTACGGGATCATCGTCTACCAGGAGCAGGTGATGCGGGTGGCCCAGGAGCTGGCGGGTTACTCGCTGGCCGAGGCCGACGTGCTCCGGAAGGCGGTCGGAAAGAAGGACGCCGAGCTCATCGCTCGCGAGCTCGAGCGCTTCAAGGAGCGCTGCGTGGCGGCGGGCGTCGCCGCCCGCAAGGCCGGCGAGATCGCCGGGCTCATCGAGACCTTCGGCCGTTACGGCTTCAACAAGGCTCACTCGGTGGCCTACGCCATCCTTTCCTACAGGACGGCATGGCTCAAGGCGCACTACCCGGCCGAGTTCATGGCCGCGCTCCTCTCCTCGGAGATCGGCAACACCGACAAGGTGGTCGCCTACATCAACGAGGCCTCCGAGCTCGGCATCGAAGTCCTGCCGCCCAGCGTGGAGGAGTCCGGGTACCGGTTCACCGTCGTCGACGACGACCGCATCCGGTTCGGACTCGGCGCCATCAAGGGCGTGGGCCACTCGGCCATCCAGTCCATCCTCGGGGCGCGCGCCGAGGAGCCGTTCGGGTCGCTGTTCGACTTCTGCCAGCGCATCGACCTGCGCCTCAACAACAAGAGAGTGCTGGAGGCGCTGATCCAGGCCGGGGCGCTGGACAGCTTCGGGGAACGGGCCGCCATGGTGGCGGGACTCGAGAAGGTGCTGGGCGAGGCCCAGCTCCGGCAGCGGGAGCGGGAGACCGGACAGACCTCCCTGTTCGGCGGTGCCGGCGGGGCGCCCGCGCGGCCCGAGCCGGAGGTCCCGCAGGTCGCGTCCTGGGGCGAGGCCGAGCGGCTCAAGCGGGAGAAGGAGGTGCTGGGATTCTACACCTCCGGCCACCCCCTGGAGCGATTCCGGGAGATCGTGGAGATGTTCTCGGCCGACGTGAACACGACGAACCTGGCCGAGCGCCGCGACCGGCAGGCGGACCTGGCCTGCGTGGTGACCGAGGCCGACGTGCGCACCTCTCGCCGCGACGGACGCGAGTGGGGCAAGCTCACGGTCGAGGACTTCCACGGCACGGCCAGCGCCCTGGTGTTCGGGGACGCCTGGCTCGAGCACCGGGACATCCTGACCCAGGATGCACCCGTGCTGCTGTCGGGCCGCGTCTCCGGTCGCTCGCGTGACGAGGAGGATCCCCCCATCTTTGTCGATTCGGTACGGAGCCTGGCCGATGTGAGGGCCAGCGGGCGGGTGGGCGTTCGCATCGAGCTGCGCCAGGGCGATCGGCTCCCGGCGGGCACGTTCGAGCGCGTGCGTCAGGTGATCGAGGAAACGCCGGGTGCCGGCCCGCTCTACGTGGAATGGCACGCGGAGGGAGACGGGGACGGCGCCCCGCTGCTGGCATCGCGCTCGTTGCGCGTGGCGCCCAGCCCCGACCTCCTGGCGGAGCTCCGCAGCCTGCTCGGACGAGACCGGGTCCGATTCTCGCGCGAATGAGGCGCGCGGATCGGTATGGGCCCGGAGAGAAGACGGAGACGGGGACACGGCGATGGCGCTCGAGCGTAGCGAGAAGTTCGAGAAGATGCGCGAACGGCTCACGGAGCTGAAGGAGCTCTCGAGTCGCGAGGGGATCGACATGTCCGAACAGATCGAGAGGCTCGAGGACCAGCTGGACGCCGAGCAGGCCGACGCGGTCGCGGAGCTGTCCCGCTACGACCGGGTGAAGCTGGCCCGCCACCAGGAGCGACCCTTCACGCTCGACTACATCGAGCGCCTGTGCGACGACTGGGTCGAGCTCCACGGCGACCGCCACTATCGGGACGATCCGTCCATCGTGGGGGGTTGGGCCTCCTTCGGCGGCCGGTCCGTCATGGTGATCGGCCACCAGAAGGGCCGGGACATGAAGGAGAACCTGGCCCGCAACTTCGGCTCGCCGCACCCGGAGGGCTACCGCAAGGCCGAACGGCTCATGAAGCTGGCGGAGAAGTTCGGCCGCCCCGTCCTCACCTTCGTCGACACCCAGGGAGCCTACCCGGGGATCGGCGCCGAGGAGCGCGGCCAGGCCGAGGCCATCGCCCGCAACCTCCTCGTGATGGCCGGCCTGCGCACCCCCATCATCGCCTGCGTGATCGGCGAGGGCGGAAGCGGCGGCGCGCTCGGCATCGCCGTGGCCGACCGGGTCCTCATGCTCGAGAACGCCATCTACTCGGTGATCTCGCCCGAAGGATGCGCCGCCATCCTGTGGCGGAGCCGCGACCAGGCCGAGCAGGCGGCCGAGGCGCTCAAGCTCACCGCCCAGGACCTCCTCGAGCTCGAGGTGATCGACGAGATCGTTCCCGAGCCGCCGGGGGGCGCGCACACCCGACCGGCCGAGACGGCACGGGCGGTGGGCGAAGCGCTGGAGCGGCACCTGGCCGAGCTCGAGGCGCTCGAGCCCGACGAGCTGGTCCGGCTCCGACGCGAGAAGTACTTCCAGATGGGCGCCTGGGAGGAGGCTTGAGCCCCGGAGTCCCCGAGCCGGTCGCGCCCCGCCCGGCGGGGCCCCGACCGGTCGCGACCCCGCGGGACGTCCAGGTGGTCCAGGTGGAGTTCAAGGGCCTGCGCCGCGACTACTACGCCGCTCGCGAGGCCGTGCCCCTCGTCGAAGGGGAGCACGTCATCGTGGAGGCCGACCGCGGCCGCGACCTGGGCACGGTCCACCGGGCCGCCCACGCCGACGACCTGGCCTGCGAAGGCGGCTGCGAGCACGCCGGGGAACGGTCCGTCATACCTCCCTCGCGGCGCGTGCTGCGGCGGGCGGCACCGGTCGACGTCGAGCGACTGCTCGAGCTCCGCACGCACGAGGCGGACGTGGGAACGCGCACCCGCGAGCTGGTCCACAAGCACGGCCTCAAGATGAAGGTGAGCGAGGCCGAGTGGCAGTGGGACCGCAACAAGCTCACCGTGTACTTCACGGCCGACAAGCGCGTCGACTTCCGCGCCCTGGTGCGCGACATGGCCGGCGAGTTCCGCACCCGAATCGAGCTGCGCCAGATCGGAGTGCGGGACGAGGCCCGGCGCCTCGGCGGGATCGGACGCTGCCGGCGTGAGTTGTGCTGCCGCGCCTGGCTGCCGGAGATCCAGCCCGTCACGCTCCAGCTCGCCAAGGACCAGGGGCTCTCCCTCAATCCGGCCCAGATCTCGGGCGCGTGCGGGCGGCTCATGTCGTGCCTCCACTACGAGCACGAGGCCTACCTGCAGGCCCGCAAGCGCTTCCCCAGGGAGGGCCAGAGGCTGGGCACCTCGCGGGGCCAGGAGACGGTGGTGGGCTGGAACCTGTTCAAGGAGACGGTGACCCTGAAGGACGATCACGGAGAGCGACGCACTCTGCCGCTCGAGGAGCTCAAGCGCGAGGCCCGCGGGCGTCCCGGGAAGCCCGGGCGGGTGGAGGAGACCGACCGCCGCTGATGGGCCACTTCTACATCACCACCGCCATCGACTACGCCAACGGCGAGCCGCACGCCGGCCACGCGTTCGAGAAGATCGGCGCGGACGCCATCGCGCGGTATCGTCGCCTGCGCGGCGACCGCGTGCATTTCGTCATCGGCATGGACGAGCACGGGCAGAGCATCCCCCAGGAGGCCGCCCGCCGGGGCATCGAGCCGGCCGAGCTCGTGGACGAGCTCGCCGGCCGCTTCCGGGCCGTGTGGGACAGCCTCGGCGTCTCGTACGACGACTTCATCCGAACGACCCAGCCGCGGCACGCCCGCGCGGTCACGGCGCTCGTCGAGCGGGTGCGAGAGGCCGGCGACCTCTACATGGGGACGTACGAGGGCTGGTACTGCGTGCGCTGCGAGGCCTTCCGCGCCGAGGACGAGCTCGTGGACGGCCGCTGTCCGCTGCACCCGGACCGCGAGATCGCGTGGACGGAGGAGGACAACTGGTTCTTCCGGCTGTCCCGCTTCCGCGATCCCCTGCTCGCGCACATCGAGGCCCACCCGGACTTCATCCGCCCCGAGAGCCGCCGCAACGAGATCGTCCGGCTCCTGGAGGGCGGACTCGAGGACGTGTCGGCCTCCCGCTCCCGGATCCCGTGGGGCATTCCGTTCCCGGGGACCGAGGACCACACCGTGTACGTGTGGCTGGACGCGCTGACCAACTACCTGTCGGCCATCGGCTTCCCCGACGACGCGTACCGCGAGTGGTGGCCGGCCGACCTGCACGTGATCGGCAAGGACATCACCCGCTTCCACTGCGTCATCTGGCCCGCCATGCTGCTGTCGGCCGGCATCGAGCTGCCTCGCTCGGTGTGGGGCCACGGATTCGTGAGCGTCGAGGGCGGCAAGATCTCCAAGTCCGCCGGGGCCCGCCTGGAGCTCGAGGCCCTGGTCGAGCGTCACGGGCCCGACGCGTTCCGCTACTTCATGCTGCGTGAGACGCCCTGGGACGGCGATCGCGACTTCGGGTCACCCGCCCGGCTGCTGGCGAGCTTCGACGAGCGCTACAACGCCGAGCTCGCCAACGACCTCGGCAACCTCCTGAACCGGGTCGTGGCCATGGTACGGAAGTACCGGGAGGGCCGGGTGCCGGCCGGGGACGACACGGAGCTGGACGAGGCGCGGCGCGGCGCCCTGTCCGGCTACCACGCCTCCATGGAGGCGCTCCTCCTGCACCGGGGCGCGCAGGCCGCCCTCGACCTGGTCCGCGAGGCGAACGGCTTCGTCGACCGGTCCAGGCCGTGGGACCTGGCGCGGGCCGAGCGGGACGAGGGTGCCGGGCAGGGAGCCCTGGACGCCTCCCTGGGCTCGCTGGTGCGAGCGCTGGCCGCCACCGCCGTCATGTTGACCCCGTTCCTCCCGGGGAAGTCGCGCACGCTCTGGGAGCAGCTGGGCGGAGAGGAACCCGTCCCGTCCTTCGACGCGCTGGAGGATCGAACCGCCGGCCTGACCGGGGTGGCGGGCGGAGCCGTCCTGTTTCCACGGGACGACGCTTGACGGCCCCGATCCTGCAAGGTAACCTGCTCCCACTGCGCACCTTTTTCACACGTCCTGCAACCGGTGCAGGCCGCGGCCAGGCACGGGGAGCCCGAAGTCCCCGGCAACGGAACCGTCAACACAGGGGCTCCCATAGGCTTGCGATCGTCCGTACACGGCGGTGGTGCACGGATTGCTGGAGAGCATCATCCTTCTCGAGCTCCATCCGGGCACGGCTCTAACCGCGACGTGAGCATGAAGCCAGGCTGGACCGTCCAGATCCTGCCCCACAGCGCCGACGGCGTTTCGCGCAACTTCCGCCTCCGGACTCGGACCGTCCGGCTGGCGCTCGCGGCGGCGATCCTCGTCCTGCTCGCGACCGGCACGGGCCTGTTCTTCCTGGTACGCACGTCCTGGCGGGCCACCGAGGTCTCCCGACTGCGCTCGGAGAACCGCACGCTGCTCGTCAGCTTGCGGGACATCGAGGGGCGTGTGGGCTCGCTGACCCGTGCCATGGACGACTTCTCGAGCCGGGAGGAGCGCTACCGTCTCGCGGCGGGCCTCCCCCTCCTCGACCCCGACGTCCAGGCGGTGGGCGTCGGAGGTCCGCCCATCTCGGACCCGGTGCACCAGGCGCTGGTCAGGCTGGACCCGCGGGCAGGAGGAGAGACGGAGGACGTGGCCTCGACGCTGGACGTGCTCCTGCGCCGCGCCCGGCTGCTCACGACCAGCCTCTCCGAGGCGACGGACTCCCTGCGCGTCCACCGCGCGGTCATGCTGGCTCGTCCCTCCATCCGGCCCGTCCCGGCGGACGAGTCCTGGATCAGCTCCGGCTTCAGCCGCAGCCGCTACCACCCCATCCTGCTCTACAACCGTCCGCACGAGGGCCTGGACCTGTCGGCGCCGCTCGGCGCCCCCATCCGGGCCGCCGCACCGGGGCGGGTGGTGTTCGCCGGCAAGGACGAGGGCTACGGCAACATGGTCGAGATCGACCACGGGTACGGTTACCACACGCGCTACGCGCACGCCTCCCGCATCCTCGTCCACAAGGGCGAGCACGTCGAGCGCGGCGAGGTCATCGCGCGGGTCGGAGAGACCGGGCTGGCCACCGGACCGAACCTCCACTACGAGGTCCTCATCAACGGCCACCACGTGAACCCGCGTCCCTACCTGCTCGGCGACCACCTGTTCGAATAGCCGTCCGGGAGCCCGCCCCGCTCCGTCCCACCCCGCCGGAGGCGCCGTTGATTCGGCGCCTCCGGCGGTCTAGCTTCTTCGTCTCGGGTCCGCTCGCCTACCGTGGCGACACTTCGTCCTGTGTCGGAGGGTCGCGGCGCGCTGCGGGGAGGGACCCGACCGTTCGAAGGCGGTACTCCCAAGACCGGAGAGAGTCGATGCGCGCTCGAGCCCTACCGCTGTTCCTGACGGCAGCCGCCATGACCGTGGCTTGTGGACGCAGCGTGACCGTCCAGGTCCTCCCCAGGTCCGCCCAGGACTCGGTGGCCACACCGGCCAAGGACATCCCCGTCGAGTTCCTGCCGTACGACCGGGACTCGATCTTCGACGCCCTGACCAGGAGGGCGTCGGAGCCGCAGCCCCAGGTGCCCGACGACCTCAAGGCGGAGAAGCAGCAGGTCGCCGACCTCAACCAGACGTGGCACGCGGCCGAGACGGCGTGGTCGGACAAGCGCGATGATCTGCAGAAGCTGTCCGCGGACCTTCAGAAGCTCGACCGCCGGGACCCCAAGTACCTTCCGCTCTACAAGCGGTTCAACGCGCTGGATGCCGAGGTGTCGAGGCTCGACACACGCAAGAAGCGGCTGTTCGCAAGCTTCGACAGCCTCCAGAAGCTCACCATCGAGCGCTCGGACTCGATGCGGGCCGTGGAGAACACGTGGGCGGATCAGGCCTTCGCTCCCTACACGTCCATCGTGGACAGTCTCCTCAAACAGCGCGGCAAGAAGGTCGTGGCGGACACCACCGACGGCCAGGGCTACGCCACGGGCCACATGAAGGGCGCCCCCTGGTACGTCTACGCCCGCTACACGCTGCCCTTCGAGGAGCTGTACTGGAACATCCGCATCGACACGATGAAGTCGGACACCCTCAAGCTGACGCGTGAGAACGCCCAGGTGCGTCTGAAGATGTGATGCCGAAGGACGTCCAGGAGGAGGGTCTCACCCTCGCGGTCGACAACGACAACATCGGGTGGTTGACCTTCGATCGGCCCGGATCGAAGGTCAACCTCCTCACGACCGCGATCATGGAGCGCCTGGACGCGCTCATCACCGAGCTGCAGTCGCGCATCGCCACCGGCAAGCTGGTCGCCGTGGTGATGTGGAGCGACAAACCGGGCTCGTTCATCGCCGGTGCCGACGTGAACGAGATCGCGGCCCTCACCGACGCGAACGAGGCCGCGGCCAAGAGCCGCAAGGGTCAGAAGGTGTTCGCCCGTGTGTCGCGGCTCACCGTTCCCACGATCGCCGCGATCGACGGCAGCTGCCTCGGGGGCGGCACGGAGCTCGCCCTGGCCTGCGACTACCGGCTGGCCTCCGACCGTCCTTCCACCCGCATCGGTTTGCCGGAGACCCAGCTCGGGATCCTTCCCGGCTTCGGGGGCACGGTGCGGCTCCCCCGGCAGTGTGGCATCCAGAACGCCCTGAACGTGATCCTGACGGGGGCCCCGGTGAAGCCCGACAGGGCGCGGCGCATGGCACTCGTGGACAGGGTGCTGTCCGAGGAGGGGTTCCGGGACGGCGTGCGGGCGTTCATCCGGGAGGTCATCACCGGGCGCGTGAAGCCATCCGTCTACGAGAAGTCCTTCACGGAGAGGCTCCTCGAGGATAACGGCCTGGGCCGCAAGCTCCTGTTCTCCATGGCCCGCGGCCGCACCGCGAAGCGCACCGGGGGACGCTATCCGGCGCCCATGGTGGCGCTCGATGTCGTCGAGCGAACGCACGGACTCCAGGTCGACCAGGCGCTGGAGATCGAGGCACGCGCCCTCGGCGAGCTCGCCGTCACCCCGGTGTGCAAGAATCTGATTCGCATCTTCCAGCTCTCGACGGGAGCCCGCGACGCGCTCCCGGCCGCGGTCCTTGAGAAGCGGCGCCCGGTCGAGCGTGTGGGCGTGATCGGGGCGGGCGTGATGGGCGGGGCCATCGCGGAGCTGGCGGCCTCGAAGGACGTCGACGTGGTGCTCAAGGACATCGAGCAGGGACCGCTCGATGCGGGGCTCCATCACGCCCACGAGCTCCTGGAGAAAGCCGCGAGCAAGGGCGTGTTCGGCGCCGAGGAGGCCGGCCTCAAGTTCGCGCGCATCCAGGGAGTCCTCGACTACGCGGAGTTCGGCCAGGTGGATCTGGCCATCGAGGCCGTCGTGGAGCGAATGGCCGTGAAGAAGCAGGTCCTCCGCGAGGCGGAGGAGGCGCTCCCCGAGCGCGCCGTGTTCGCCACCAACACGTCGTCGCTGTCGGTGTCCGAGCTGGCGTCGGGGGCCACCCGACCGGCGCGCGTGGTCGGCCTCCACTTCTTCAACCCCGTCCACCGCATGCCGCTGGTCGAGGTGATCCGCACGCCCGAGACCTCGGACGAGGCCCTGGCCACCGCGTTCGGCTTCGCGCTGGACATGGACAAGAGGCCCGTCATCGTGAGGGATTCCCCGGGCTTCCTGGTGAACCGGCTCCTGGGCCCCTACCTCAACGAGGCCGGCTACCTGCTCGAGGAGGGTGTTCCGGTCCGGAAGCTCGACGACGCGGTCGCCGACTTCGGGATGCCGATGGGACCCTGCCGACTCCTCGATGAAGTCGGCTTCGACGTGGCGCGTCACGTGGCCTCGGAGCTCGGGCGCGAGCTCGGCGAGCGCCTGACGCCGTCCGGGGTGATCGAGCGGCTCCTGGAGGACGGCCGGCTGGGCAAGAAGAACGGGCTCGGGTTCTACATTTACCAGGACGGGCGCGAGAAGGGGGTCGACTCCGACCTCCGGCGCCTCCTCCCCGGGCCCGCGAGCACCCCCCCGAACGACGAGGAGATCCGCCGTCGCTGCCTGTACGTCATGGTCAACGAGGCCGCCTTCGCGCTCGAGCAGGAGGTCGTGGAGGGCGCCGCGGCGGTGGACCTGGCCATGGTGATGGGCACGGGCTTCCCGCCGTTCCGCGGAGGGCTCCTGCGCTGGGCGGACAGCGAGGGCCTGACCTCGATCGTCGAGTCTCTGCGGGAGCTGGCCGGCCGGGTCGGGCCTCGTTTCGAGCCCGCCCCGCGTCTGGTCCGGATGGCCGAGGCCGGCGACAGCTTCACGGCCCCTGTCGCCGTCTAGGCGCCGCGTTCGGTCCCGGTTGCGGCGCCCGCACGAGGTGCCGACCGTCGAGATCGAATACCATCGTCCGCCCGACCGGGTCGAGCGCTTCCGCCAGGAGCTCCTCTACGACGGGAGAGAGGTCAAGATCACGCTCCTCGAGCGCCCGCCCGATGCCGACACCCTGCGCGTCGGTCCCGTCGCCCTGCCCGGCGGCTCCTCGCTGGTGTGGTTCACCTATCCGGACCGGTTCTACGAGGTCGCGGCCCTGTACGGCCCCGACGGCGAGCTCCTGGGCCACTACACCAACCTGGTGCTCCCTCCCACGTTCGAGAACGGTGGGTGGAGCATCGTGGACCTGTTCCTGGACCTGTGGACGCCCGTCGACGGGGACACGCAGCTGCTGGACGAGGAGGACCTGGAGCGGGCGTGCGCCGAAGGGACCATCGAGCGCGAGGAGGCCGAGCGCGCACGGGCGACGGCTCGGGGACTGCTGGATCGGGCCCGTAGCGGCGCATGGCCACCGCGAGAAGTGGAGGACTGGCCACTGGAGTCGCTCGCCACGCTGCGGCTCCGCCGCGACGAGCCCGGTACCTACTTCGCCAACCTGGTGTCCTCCCGGATCATCGCGTACGGCATCTACCTTCTGGGCGCCGTGGCCGTGACCTCCCTCGGCTTCGCGGCGCTCTCGGACGCCCTCACGGGACCGGGACCGGGCCGCACCGCGTGGCTCGCGACCCTGGCCGCCGAGGCGGTCGGTCTCCTCCCGGTGGCGCTGTCCGGGAAGCTCCCGGCCGCGCGGCGCGTGCGGATGAGGGAGGTGTTCACCGAACACACGCTCTTCCTGGCCGCGGCGGTGAGCGCCGTCGCCATCCTCGTCCTGCACGACAGCTCGCTGTGGCGGTCGCTGCTGGCCTCCGTGTACTCCGCCCTCGGGCTGTTCCTGGGCGTGTTCGCCGTCTGCCGGGCGGCGTTCGACCGGGCGTGGCCCGGCCTCGCCCTCGCCGGCCTCGTGGTGTGTGGTGTGGCGCTGGTGGTGCTCCTGTGAGTCCGGCCGCTCCGTCCCGGGGCAAGCGTCGCCTTCACTTCCTGGCCGGGCTGGCCGTGTACGTGATCGCCGTGTGGTTCCTGTGGGACACCGTGTTCGCCTGGCCCGTGCAGATGTTCGTGGTCCTCCTCCACGAGCTCAGCCACGGTGTCGTGGCGATCGCCACGGGAGGTACGATCCGCGAGATCGGCCTGAGTCCCGACCAGGGCGGTTTCTGCCGGTGCCCGGGAGGGAACGCCTTCCTCACGCTGTCGGCCGGCTACCTGGGAAGCCTCGCGTGGGGGGCGCTGTTCATCGAGGTCGGCCGATCGGGGGGACGCACGTCGCGGGTGCTCCTCGGGCTGCTGGGCGCGGGGATCCTGGCCCTCGGACTGCTCACGGTGCGCTCCGGCTTCGCCATCCTCCTGTGCCTCGCGGCGGGGGCGGCCCTCGTCCTCGCGGCGTTCCGGCTGGCAGCCGGGGGCCGCGAGCTGCTGCTCACCGCGCTCGGGCTCACCAGCTGCCTGTACGCGGTGCTCGACATCAAGAGCGACATCCTGGACCGCCCCGGCCTGCCCTCCGACGCCACGGCCCTGGCCCGCATGACCGGCATCCCCGCGCTGGTGTGGGGCCTGGCGTGGATCGCGGTCTCCCTGGTCGTGTGCGCGTGGCTCCTGCGGCGGGCGTGGAGCCGGACGTGAGGCGCGGCGGCCGGCGTGGCCGGGCCGCCGGCCGCAGGGTCGCGGGCTAGCGGCCTCCCCGCCCGGCCCCGGTGGAGTCCGGCGGCGGCGCGAAGTCTCCGACCGGACCGGGGAACACGGCCGGGCTCTCGAAGCCGTCCTTCGAGACGGCCGCCACTCCGAACGTGTAGTTGTCGATCACCACGTCCTCGAGCGTGTGCTGGGTGGCGCCGCCCACCCACACGCTCTTCTGCCAGCGGGCCGCGTCCGTGGGGCGCCAGTAGATCCTGTACCCGGCCAGATCCGGGGCGCGAGAGGCGTCGGAGGCGTCCCACTTCAGCGTCGTGCTCGGCCGCACGGCCCCGCGGATCTGGACCCCCTCCGGCGGAGCCGGAGCCCAGGCCATGGAGGCCAGCGAGACCAGGTTGAGCGCGGCCATCTTCCTCAGGTACGGGAAGTTCACGCCAGCGAGCACATCCCCGTAGTGGATCCCGTCCTCGACCCGCACGTCCTGGTGCTGGCGATGGTAGTTCTCGTTGCGCTCGGTGATGCGCACGGCCGGGTAGCCCACGTCGTTGAAGGCGCTGTGGTCGCCCCCGCGGCCGAACCGGTCCAGGCGGTAGATGAGCATGACGTGGAGGTTGCGCACGTAGTTCGACATCCGCGCCACGTAGCGCGCCACCTCGCGCGAGGGGGAGTCCACCTCGCCCCCCGTATAACGCCGGATGCGGGCGGTGCGCGCGGACTCCGTGGCCCGCGTCCCCTCCGAGAACACGCGGGCCGTGGTGTTGTCGATGATCCCGTCGATCCCCTCGATGTTGCCGATGATGTCGTTGTTGAGGTCCGCCTCGATCCGCCAGCCGTGCTCGCGGGCGTAGGCGGCGAGCCCCTTCCCGCCGAACAACCCCTGCTCCTCCCCCGCCAGGGCCGCGTACACGACGGTGGCGGCGAACTTGTGCCGGCTGAGGACCCGCGCCGCCTCCAGCACGGCCGCCACCCCCGAGCCGTCGTCGTCGGCGCCCGGAGCGAAGGAGGTGTCGTTCAGGACGTCGGAGACGCGCGAGTCGTAGTGGCCGGTGATGAGGACGTAGCGGCCCGGGTCCGTCGTGCCGCGCTGGACCGCCACCACGTTGACCACCGCCGTGGTGTCGGGAACGCGGCGCCCGGGCGGCACGAGGTTCCTCTGGAAGAAGACCTGGAGACAGCCCCCGCAGCGCTCCGAGAGCGTGTCCATGCGGCCCTTGATCCACCGACGGGCCGCCCCGATGCCCCGGGTGTCCGAGACCGTGTCGGACAGCGTGTTGCGGGTGCCGAAGCTCACGAGCCTGGTGAGCACGGCCCGCAGGGAGTCCGCCGACACGGCATCCGCGATGCTCCGCAGGATCGGTTGTCGGGACGCCGGCGCCACGGCGCCCGTGTCGAACGCGGCGGCGCGGGCGGAGGGGACGCCGGGGGTCACGGCCGCGGCCGGTCCCGGCCGGACGGCCAGCGCCAGGCCGGTCGCGAGGACGAGAGAGGCGAGGCGCGAAGCGGCGGCGGTCGGGGAGAGATGCTCGATGGCGTGCATGGAAGGTCCTTCTCCTGTCGTACGAAGCGTCACGGCCCGGTCGTGGGCCGCCTGACGATAAACAGGGGGGGCGGCACCCGAAAGGCGCCGCCCCCCCTGGGGCGCGGCCGTCGGCCGCGCGCTCGCCGGACTGGTCGCGATCAGATGCCCGGGTTGTTGTCACGCTCCGCGTTGGGGAGCGGGAAGCAGGTCTCGGTCCCGAAATTCGGACCGGTGGGGAACAGATCGAGACCATAGCGCGCCTTGTAGCGACGCAGGTCTCCCATGCGCTGTCCCTCCAGGAAGAGGGTGCGCCGGCGCTCGTCACGGACCTTGGCCTGGATGGAGTCCTCGTTGGTGCTCGAGAACTGCTGGCTGATCCCCTGGGCCTGCCGGATCTGGTTGATGAGGTTCACGGCCGTTTGCCCGCCGTCGATCTCGGCCACGATGTAGGCCGCCTCGTAACCGCTCGCCAGTCGAATGGGTGAATCGGCCTTCAGGTACTTGGCCGACTGGTACAGGGGCGTCGAGCCGTCGATGGCATACTGGTCGTTGGGATCCTGGAACACGTCGACCCGGGGGTCGGGCGTGCTCGTGTTGTCGATCACCAGACCCCGGAAGGGCGGTCCCACGCTGAACCGCTGCGACAGCGTGAGCATGTTCCAGATGTCGTTGTTCTCCTTCTCCGAGTTCGTCGAGTAGACGTCTCCTATCAGGGCGAAGTCGAGGGGCACGTTCGACGCGTCGGCCTTCGCCTTGGCGTCGTCGCCCATCTGCAGCTCGGCGCGCGCCCGACCCACGGTGGCCGCGTACACCACGTCCGAGGACGCGTTGGACGCCTGGATGGCGACCGTGAAGTGATCGGCGGCGAGCTGGTAGGTCTCGGCGGAGGAGTACTCCGGGCCGGTGCCGTCGAACGCGGTCGTGCAGAACAGCTCGCCGAGGATCAGCCGCGAATAGCCCGCGAACAGGGCCATGCGGGCCTCGGCATCGGAGTTGCCCGGATCGGGTATCCGGTCGGCGTAACTCCCCGCGCCGATGTCGACCTCCGCGCTCTTGGAGGTGGCGGCCGACCGCTGCATGGGCGTCCATAGTCCGTCGATGCCCTCGGGCGCCTCATCCGTCGAGCCGATGAGCCCGTTGTCGGGCTGGACGCGGCGCTGGTCCACGGCCGTCAGGCCCGTGCCGTCCACGAGCTCGTCGGTGAACAGGCCGCCGTACACGATGGCCATGTCGTAGGCGAACCAGAAGTCCGCCTCGGCGCCCGTCATCCGGGCATCGAGAGAGTTCGGATCCGTGAGCTCCGTGCCCGGAACCGTCTTCGGGTTCGGTGGAACGTCCAGGAGCTGGTTGCATGCCGTCAGGAGGAGCATCGTACCGGCGAGGATCGTACCGACGATCCTGCCGGAGGGACGATATCGGCCGAGCTTTCGGCCCCATCGAGGCGATCGCATGGTGCGCTCCCTCTGCTGCTGGATTCGCTCTGTCACCGCGGTTGCATCGTTCGTCGAGTTCATGGCGGGCCTCCTCATCGCTCAGAAGGTGAGCGTGAGGCCGCCGTAGAACGTCAGCGGCGCGGGGAAGGTGTTGCCCTCGACCACACGGAGGTTGTCGCGCGCCCCGTTCTGGTTGGCCTCGGGGTCGACTCCGGGGAATTTCGTGATCGTGGCCAGATTGCGGGCTCCGCCATACAGGCGCGCCGACGACGCTCCCAGCTTGTGGGTCAGGAACGTGGGCACCTGATAGCTCAGCGTGAGCTCCCGCCACTTGATGAAGTTGGCATCGTAGATGAACACGCCGGCGTGATCGCCCAGGAGCTGGTTCTGCTCCATCATCGCCTGCTGGACCGGAGTCGACTGCGTCTGCCGGTAGGCCCACATGTCCCCGAAGCTCGAGTTGATGCCGCCCAGGTTGTTGGGGTTCCTTCCGGCGATCTCCGTGCTGTAGACCTGGTGCCCGGCCTCCCGGTCGAACAGCGTGGAGAGCGTCAGCCGTCCCAGGAGCGTGACCGTGGTCTGGAAGCTCTCCGTGTTCGTGGGTGTCGGCTGGCCCACCACCACGCGGCCGCTGCCATCCCCCAGGTCGCCCGCCGAGTACTGGATGGAGCTCGGGATGATGTTCCCGTTGGCGTCGCGCGCCGCGCTGGTGATCACGCGGCTGATGTAGGCCCCGGGCGCGTAGCCCTGGGCTATCACCTGGGAGAAGCCCAGGAAGATCGGCGTGCTGAGCCCCAGCTCCGTGACCTTGGAGTGCGTCGTGGACCACTGCAGGCGAGCGGTCCAGGCAAGGTTGTCCCGTTGCAGGAGCTGGGCATCCAGACTGGCCTCGAAGCCGTGGTTCTTGATCTGGCCCAGGTTCACGTACTGCACGTTCGGGAAGCCCGTGGAGGGCGCGACGGACCGCGGCACGATGGCGTCGTTGGACGTGCGATCGTAGTAGGTGAAGTCCAGCCCCACCCGGCTGTCCCACAGGCCCGCGTTGAAGCCCGCCTCGAACTCCTTGTCCCGCTCGGGACCCAGGTTCGTGTTGCCGGGATCCTGGGGGCTGAGACCGGCGGTGCTTCCGTGCAGCGCGCTGGTCACGTACGTGCGGTCTGCGGCGTACTGCGGCGGAGCCTGCGTCGCCTCGCCCCACGCGGCCCGCAGCCGGAGCTCGTTGATGAAGTCCACCTTCCACGACGGAAGATCGCTCACCACGAAGGATGCGTTCGCGCTCGGCGACCAGATCGCCCCCTGCTGGGAGCCCAGCGAGCTGTTGTCGTCCACCCGGAGGGCGCCGGTGACGAACAGGTAGTCGTTGTATGAGAAGCGCTGCTGCAGGTAGGCCCCGATCTCCACCTTTTCGGTGAAGTCCGAGAAGCCCAGGCCGGTCACGGCCGCATCGCAAGCGGTCGCCTTGTCGTTCGGGAACACGTACCCCTGGCAGGAGACTGTCGAGATACGGTGCTGGAAGTACTGCGCGCCCCCCGACGTCTGTGCCCTGAGGTCGTCCCGCAGCTTGTACGACAGGCGCGTGGAGAGGTCCGCCGTGTATGTGCGCGTCTGCGGAGTGGTCAGGAAATTCTGTCCCCCGGCCGCGAAGCTGAACGGAATGTCCGGGTCATAGGGAATCGCGTCCTGGAAGGTCTCGTTCGTGATGTCGGCGCCCACCTTGGCTGTGTTCACCATCCACGACACCGGCGTCAGGGTGGTGATCGACGAGATCGTGAACCGCTCCACGTTGTCGAGGCTCAGGATCGGCTTGATCTTGTCGAAACCCGCCCGGACGTTGCCGTTCTTGTCGCAGAAGCTGGAGGCTGTACCGGCCAGGACGGTGGCCAGACACTCTCCGCCGGTGCCCAGGGACGAGAAGGGACGCCCCGCGAAGCCGTTGGCCGCATACCCGCTCGTGTTGTTTCCGCTCTTGGGGAGGTTGGTCTTCGAGCTGGTATAGCCGGCGCTGACGTCCTCGGTGAGGATGTCGCTGGGCCGGCCCTGGAAGTTGGCCCGGAAGTCCAGCTTGTGCGAATAGTTGCTGGGCAGCACCCCCTGGTCGTCGTCGAACCGCGCCGACGTGTAGTAGCTGAAGTTGTCGGAGCCGCCGCGCAGATTGCCGAAGAACCCGGCCTGCTGGCCGGTCCGGAACGGTCGGGTGCTCGCGTCCATGAGCGGATTGTCGGTCACGAACACCTGGCCCGTGGTGGAGTTCGTGGCCACGGGCCACTGGCTGAGCTTGGAGTCGTTGGCGCCGCTCACGTAGGGCGTCACGTCGGCGTAGTTGGTCGGATAGCTGGTGACGTCCCGCATGAAGCCCTGCTCGGTGCCGATGGTGGCCTTCATGCCCGTCTTCTCCGAGCTGCCGCTCTTGGTCGTGATGATGATCACGCCGGGCGAGGCCTCGCTCCCGTACAGCGCGGTGGCCGACGGCCCCTTCACCACCTCGATGCTCTTGATGTCCTGCGGGTTGATGTCGTTGAAGCGCGAGAACGTCTGGCCCCGGTTGATGCCGAGGAGGCCGGTTTCGTTGTCGACGCGAACGCCGTCGATGATGAGGAGCGGGTTGTTGCTGCCGGTGAGCGTGTTGATGCCGCGCACGCGGATCCGGGAGCCCGCCCCGACCGCGCCGGAGGTCTCCGTGACGGTCACGTTGGTGGCCCGGGCGTGGAGGAGCTGCGAGAAGTTGGTGACCGCGCCTTCCTCGACCTGCTTCGAGGCGTCGATCGTGGCGATGTCGGTCCCCACCTCTCTGCGGCTCGTCTGGCCGGCCGTCACCGAGGCGACGACCTCATCGAGCTGGACGGCCGACACCTGGAGGAGGAAGTCCAGGGTCTGCGCCTGGCCCGCCTCGATCGTGACGGACTTGACCACCCGCCGGTAGCCCAGCGCCTGCGCCGCCACGCGGTAGGTGCCCGGGGCGAGCTGCAGCGTGTAGTGCCCCTGGGCGTCGACGATCGCGCCCTTCTCGGATCCGACCACGCGGACGCTGGCGCTGGCCACGGCCGCACCCGTCTGATCGGAGACCGTGCCCTGCAGGGTTCCCTGTTGTGCCCTCGCCGGAGCCGCGCACAACAACGCGGCCAGGGCGACGGCGGCGGACGCCGTGAAAGCTGACCAGGGACTGCGGCGGACTCTCATCGCGCCTCCCTCCGTGTGAGTGTCTCGCCGATCCCCGATCGGCGAGTGTGACGATGCCGATCGCCAGGATCGGCACCCGCGGATGGCACATGGACATCGGAACGGACTCCGGATTCGACGGAGGGATCGGACGGTCCGCCGACATGGGTGGGCACGCGGCCGGGCTCGCTGCGAGGGTCCGGGCCGCGGCGCGGCGGGAGGGAGCGTCGAGCTCGAGTGTCGCTTGGAGTCGGCTTGTCTACGGTACGGTGGGGATCCCTCACTCGCATGCGACCCGGTCGGCTCCCTGTTCGAAGGCGGCGATGCGCGACGCTCGGGGGCGTCGGCCAATCTGTCGATGGTATACGATATGCCCTCAACGGCTCCGGCGCACGTCGGGTTCCGTGGCGGCGATGGTGAAGCGACGATGCGATCGCGCCGCCGGCCCCCGGCGAATGGGAGCGCGGCGGCGCGCTGGGGGGAGTGAGGCCCTCGAAGGGGTGCGGCGGGCGCCCTACCTCAGCCGCCCGTGGCACTCCCCGCGGACAGCGGCACACGGACGATCTCGAATGTCTGGACCGGCTCCGCCTGCCCCATCCCCGACAGGTGCGCCTGGATCACGTAGGCAGCGCCGTCGCGCAGGGCCACCGTGGTGGGCGATACGGACGCGTCCAGCGGAGCGCGGGCCGCGATCCTGGCCGAGTGCCACCCGTCGTCGCTCGCCAGCTCCACGAGCTCCTCCTCTCGAGGCCCACCGCCGGGGAACGTCGCGGCCACCGCGACCAGCTGGCCGCCGGGCCGCAGCACCATCCCGTCGGCCGCCAGAGGCTCGCCGAGCTGCACGCGCGCCAGGCTGTCGGGCGCGGCGATCGGGATCCGGTACAGGGCCCGCTGCTGGTCCATGGCCACCAGCAGGAATCCGCGCGGATCGTAGTCGATCCCGTTCATCCCGAAGCCGCGGCCGCCCAGTAGCGTGTCCCGTACGAAGATCGAGGCCTTCCCGTCGGGCGTGACCCGGTAGATCACCGGGGAGAGGCTGTCCGTGATGTACGCGTTGCCATCGGCGTCCACGGCGACGTCGTTGGCGAAGTGCCGGGCGTCCGGCAGCAGCGATCCCAGCTCCACGAGGTGGAGGCGCCGGCCCGAGGCCAGGTCGTAGATGCCCAGGGCCGCGCTTCCCCCCACGGTCGAGTCGAAGACCGCCCGCACGTCCGAGGCGGCCACCAGGAGGCGGTCGCCGGCGACCTGGAGGCCGACCGACGAGGCGACCGCCGTGTCGTCTACGAGTGTAGTAGTAGCCCCCCCGTCGTCTACGGCCGTGACGGTCCCGTGGCTCAGCGAGCTCAGGAGGAATCGACCTCGGGCCGCGTCGAACTCGACCCCCTCGGGGTAGAGCCCCGGGTCGGTGACCCGGACCGTGTCGGGCGGGGAGGCGGCCCCGGAGGCGGCGGACGCCGCGCTCCCGGAGCCGCCGGCTCCGGTGCCTCCGCAGGCCGAAGCCAGGACGAGAAGGAGCGGGAGGACGGCGCGACGGGTGCGCGGCTCCACGGATGAAGGCCTTCGGGGCACTTCGGACATGGGATGCTCCTGTGGCGATGGATCGCGCCGAGAGCGCCGGGCGGCGCTCAGCGCCACTTCATGTACTCGAACACCGTCCGGCAGGGCCGGCAGTAGTACTGGCTCACCGAGAGCGCCGAGCCGAACACCGCGAACTGTTCGGTGTCCTCACCGCCGCAGAACGGGCAGGTGACGTGCTCGGGCAGGGCGTCGGAGCGCAGCGTCTCGTCCTGGGCGCCCGCGCCGCCGCCCTTCCGACCGGCCGATTCGTCCACGAATCGGGGCCGGGTCAGTCCATCAGCAGGGGACGGTTCTTGTCCCCGCGGACGCGACGCAGCGTGTCCTCGTCCGGTCCGTCGGCCTCGGCGCTCCGCCGCCAGCCGGGCTTCCAGTCGTCGTCCCAGGTCGCGTCGACGTGCGTCGTCCACCCGACCCCCGTCTCCTCGGCCAGCTCGAGGCCGGCGCCGGAGACCACGGGGCCGACCCGGGAAAGCCAGCGCGCGCGCAGGAGGTCCGGCCCGGCGTCGATGATACCCGCTCCCTCGAGGGCGGCATCCACGGGATCATCGGAGGGCCCGAACCAGCGGAGACAGGCCCTCCACGCCGGCGCGAACGCCCGCTCCAGGCTCCTCCGGCCCTGGGGCGTGGTCGCCAGGCGCGCCGTCCAGCCGCGGGCGTGCTCGAAGTGGAAGCGCTCCTCGTCCAGGAGCTTCTGCACCTTGTAGTGGACCGGCTCGAAGCTGCTCTCGGCCATGGCCTCGAACTGCACGGAGAGCGCGGTGTCCAGCAGGAGGTTCAGGGCCAGGAGGTCGGGCCACCCCTCGGCCGGCCGGTCCAGGAGCTCGCTGCTCCGGTACTCGGAGGCGTCGCGCTCGTGCTCCAGGTGGTGGGGGTCGTAGCCGAAGTCGCGGAGCATGGCGTACACGATGCGGCCGTGTCCCCACTCGTCCTGCGCCATGGCCGAGCAGGCGATCCCGGCCTCGAGGGCCGGCGCGCCCAGGATCCAGTCCGAGTAGCGCATGCCGAGCAGGCGCTTGTTGTCGGCCAGCACGAGCAGGAGCTCGCCCATGGGCTCCCGGACGGCCCCGGGAAGGTCCTCGGCCGCCTTGAACGCCCTCGCCGCGGTGTCCACGTCGCTCATCGCCTCTCCGTCGTCGTCATCGGGCCAGCGCGCCGCCGTAGCCGGCCGGCGTGTCGAAGTCGGCCACGGAGCCCTCTCCCACCGGCGGCGGGCCGCCCAGCGTGAAGGGGGCCTCGTCACGATTGACGCGGTAGAACGCGTCGCGCGGGGCCACCGCCATCTCGAACCACTTGGCCTCGTCGTACGTCTGCCAGGCGTACACCCGCGCCAGCTCCGCGCTGGGTGCCTGCACGGTGCCGACGTGCTCGAAGCGGTCCGCCCGGTCCTTGCGGGCGAACACCTCGTAGACGCGGTCGACTCCCTCGATCGGATTGTCCCGCCTCATGCGCCCTCTCTTCCCGTCGTTGGCGGCGCCGTGGCGCTCCGTCCGTGTACCACGCGGCCTCCCGCCGCTCCACCCATCAGATCGACACGCCGGCGCGGCGAAGCACGTCCCTGCCCCGTTCGGAGATCCGCGACGTGGTCCAGGGCGGATCCCACACGGTCCGGACCTCCACTCGCTCCACGCCGGGCTCCCGAAGCAGTCGGTCCCGCACGTCCCACTGGATGAAGTCCATGCAGGGGCACGCGGTGGCCGTGAAGCTGAGGTCCACGGTGACCGCGCCCGACGCCGGGTCGGCCTGCACGTCGTACACGAGCCCCAGGTCGACGAGCGAGATGGGAAACTCCGGATCGGCCACCTCGTACAGCGCCCGCCGGGCGCGCTCGGCCAGGTCGGCGGGCGGCTCCCGGAAGTCGGGTGCGGGCGGCAGGTCCTCCCGCCGGCCCTGCGTGGCGCGCAGCACCGCCCCGAAGTCCATCCCCTCCTCGTAGCGGGCCCGGCCGATGGCCGAGCGCCCCGCGCCGGGCGCGCTCGCTCCCGTCCCGCGCGCCGGCCGCGGCTGGATCCGGACGAGCTCCCGCGGCTTCACGCCGCCAGCAGGCCCTCGACGTCGTAGCGGCTCTTCCGCACCGAGTCGACGTACTGCTGGTTCATGGGCCCCCGGCCCCGCCAGCGGTCCCAGACCTCGTCCCAGGTGATGGTGTCCTCGAACAGCCACCGCCTGGCGTCGGGGTCGTACTGGCACGGGAACTCGAACTCGAGCTCCACCTCCTCGGTGTCCGGGTCGACGTGGGCCGGCACGTCGAGCCCGAGCTCGTGGCACAACGGCACGACGGCCTTGAGCCAGGTCTGGCGGAGCTGGTCGTTGGTCATGCCCTTGAGCTTGAAGTCGAGCTGGGCGTTGTGCCGCTTCTTGTCGTCCGGCATCCCGAACCACTCGACCCCCATCGGGAACATCCAGTCGAGGGTGCGCTGCACGGCGTCGCGCGCCTCACCGCCCGACTCCGCCAGCCGGCGCATCCACACCTCGCCGTGGCGCAGGTGGAAGTTCTCCTCCATGTCCACCTTCACCAGCGCCCGCTTCAGGGGCCCGTAGCTGGTGTTCCGGTAGACGTCGCCCAGCAGCGTGATGCCGGCCCGGTCGTACAGGCCGTTGGCGGTCACGAGCTCGGCCCAGTTTTCGAGCGGCTGGTCGAAGCCATACGGGTGCTTGAACTTCTCGGGCGGCCGCTCGTACAGCAGCCAGTGGCGGTCGATGCCCAGGTCCTCCAGGAGACGGTAGGCGATGTTGGCGTGCCCGAGCTCGTCCTGGATGATGGCCGTGGCCGAAACCATGGTGTTGGTGGAGGGCGCGTCCCGCGCCGCCATGAAGTAGGCGGGAGCGCTGATGAGCTCGGTGTCCCCCTGGACGGTGAGCTGCGTGATGAGGGCCTTCTTGTAGCCCTCCGTCATGTCCGCCTCGGACTCGACGATGAAGCCGTCCTTGACCTTGCGCTGCAGCTCTTCGTCGGTGAATCGCGCCATGCAGCCTCCTGAGTTCGCGCGGTGCTCGGGGTCAATCTAGCACGGGCGGAACGGGTCGCCCAACGCACCTGACGCCCCGACCGGTGCTCCTACCCGGCCAGGTGGCGGCCGTTGCGGGGAGCCGCGGGGCGCGGCTCCCTGTGGCTGATCCCTCGCCGTCCCGCCTACTTCTCCTTCATGAACGGGTAGCGCCAGTCGGTGGGCGGCGCGAACGTCTCCTTGATCGAGCGCGGGCTCACCCACCGCAACAGGTTGAGACGCGACCCGGCCTTGTCGTTGGTCCCGCTCGCCCGGGCGCCCCCGAACGGCTGCTGGCCCACGACGGCACCCGTGGGCTTGTCGTTCACGTAGAAGTTGCCGGCCGCGTTCCGGAGCCTCGACAACGCCTCCCGCACGGCCGCGCGGTCCCGCGCGAACACGGCGCCCGTGAGCCCGTAGGGCGACGTGTCGTCGACCCGTTCGAGGGTCTCCGTCCACCGGTCGGCATCGTACACGTGCAGCGTGACGACGGGCCCGAAGATCTCCTCGCACATGAGCCGCGAGCGAGGGTCCTTCGAGAGGATCAGGGTGGGCTGGATGAACCAGCCCTCGACGTCCGACGCCCCGCCGCCGGAGAGGATCTCCAGGTCGTCCGACTCGCGGGCGTATTCGATGTAGGAGGTGATCTTGTCGTAGGCCTCCTCGTCGATCACCGCCCCCATGAAGATGCGGAAGTCCGTCGGGTCGCCCACCTCGATGTCTTCCATGATGGCCAGGACCCGCTCGCGGACGTCGTCCCACAGGGTGTCCGGAACGTACACGCGGGAGACCGCGCTGCACTTCTGGCCCTGGTACTCGAAGCCACCCCGCGCGATGGCCACGGCGAGCGCGGCCGGATCGGCGCTCTCGTGCGCCACGATGAAGTCCTTGCCGCCGGTCTCGCCGACGACGCGGGGATAGGTTCGGTAGTTCTCCAGGTTGTCGGACACGTTCTTCCACAGCGTCTGGAATACGCCCGTCGAGCCCGTGAAGTGGATGCCGGCCAGGGCCGGACTCTCGAACAGGGGTCCGGTCACGACGCGGGACGGGCCCGGCACGAAGTTGATGACGCCCGCCGGCAGTCCCGCCTCCTGAAGCACCCGCATCACGTAGTAGGAGCTCAGCAGAGAGACGGTCGCCGGCTTCCAGATCACGACGTTGCCCATCAGGGCCGGAGCGGTGGGCAGGTTCCCGGCGATCGAGGTGAAGTTGAACGGGTTGATGGCCAGCACGAAGCCCTCGAGCGGGCGGTAGTCCGTCTGATTCCACATGCCCGGCGAGGAGGAGGGCTGGTTCTCGTAGATCTCGGCCGCGAACCGGGCGTTGAATCGCCAGAAGTCCACCAGCTCGCAGGCGCTGTCGATCTCGGCCTGGTGGGCCGTCTTGCTCTGTCCGAGCATGGTGGCCGCGTTGACGGTGGCCCGCCACGGACCCGCCAGGAGATCGGCGGCCCGGAGGAACACGGCCGCTCGTTCCTGCCAGTCCCACGCCGACCACTCGCTCCAAGCCGCACGGGCCGCCTCGATCGCCGCACGGGCCTCGTCGGCGCCGGCGCGGTGGAAACGGGCCAGGACGTGCTGGTGGTCGTGGGGCATCACCACCTGACCGGTGTCCCCCGTCCGGATCTCCTCCCCTCCGATGACGATGGGGATGTCGGCCTCGGACTCGGCCATCTCGGCCAGGCGCGATTTGAGCTCCTCCCGCTCCGGGGAGCCCGGCGCGTAGCTCCGCACCGGCTCGTTGACCGGGACCGGGACCCGGAGCAGACCCGTCACGCCCGAGGCGGCGGCCGTGGCCCGCGCCGACTCCCCCGCCGGCCGCTGGGGTCCGCTCCTGCCCGCTCCGACGCCGCTGGCCACCGTACCCGACTCCATAAGGCTCGCTCCTTTGTCTTCGTGACGAACTCTTCCGCGTGGGCTGCGGGGACCGCTTCGACAGGACCCCACCCGGCGGAACCGTTCCTGCATCCTCGTGAGGGGCGCCGCCGGCGCGGCGGCCGCATGGTACGCTGTTTCAAGATCGAGGCCAACATCATGACGACCACGACCGATCTGGACTACACCAAATACTGGGACGCGGGCTTCCCGTTCAAGACGTACCTGGAGGACGAAGTCGAGAAGCACCGGGAGCTGTGGCGCGGCATCTACCGGACGCACGACACCCCGGAGTGGGCCGCCGCGCGCGTCGAGGAGACGGGCGGGCCCTGGCGCCTGCTCGTGATCGCCGAAGACTGGTGCGGCGATGCGTCCAACTCCGTCCCGGTCCTGGCGCGGCTGGCCGAGGCCGCCTCCAACCTGGAGCTGAAGATCGTGAAGCGCGACGCGAACCCGGACCTCATGGACGCTTACCGCACCGACGGGAGCGAGTCCATCCCGATGGCGATCGTGCTCGACGCGGACTTCGAGCCCGTCGGCCGCTGGGGCCCGAGGCCGGCCGAGCTCCAGGAATTCGTGATCGGGGAGAAGCGTAGGGGCGAGCGGCCGGTCGCCGAGGTCTACAGGGAGTCCCGCCGCTGGTACGCGAGCGACGGTGGAGAAACCACCCTTCGTGAGCTCATCGACGTGCTGGAGGCGGCGGGCCGCGCGGGCCGAGCGCCGCCCACGGCCCGGCGTTTGCAATAGAACCGGGGTCGAAGCCTCCACGGAAACGGACGATCCGGGGCGGACGCGGGGAGTTGCCGACCCCTCCCGCGACGCTCCCGAGCCCTACACTCCTTTCGCGATCAGCGAGAGCCCCGCCCCCTCGGGGGCGTTCATCCCGCACAGGAGCGAAGCATGCGTCACCGAGTAGCCGTGCCCCTGGGTCTCGCCCTGCTCGTGTCGGGCCTCGGCCTGTCGGCTCCGACGCCGGCGTTCGGGCAGAGCGTCGAGGCGCAGGTGAGGTCGATGGGCGAGAGGGTGAACCAGGACCGGGCCAAGCACCTGGACCTCATAGCCCCGAGATACTTCCAGAAGGCCTCAGAGAAGCTGCTCGAAGCCCAGCGCATGCTCTCGCAGGGCGGCAGCATCAGCGACATCCGCAAGCGGCTCGCCGACGTGGCGAACAACCTGACCAGCGCAGAGAAGCTCCAGGACGTCGGAGAGCTCCTCCTCAAGGACGCGCTCGCGGCCAGGAGCGATGCCCTCGCCGCCAACGCCCCACAGTTCGCCCCCGACCTGTGGTCCGACGCGGAGTCGTCCATGCAGGACGCCGGCAAGAAGGTCGAGGACGGGAATCAGAACGACGCGCGTAACAAGGGCGCGGAGGCGGCCCAGCGCTACCAGAAGGCCGAGCAGCGGGCCATCGAGGTGGACGTGCTCGGGCGTGCCCGCGACCTCAGGCAGCAGGCCCTCCGGGCCAACTCCAACGACCGTGCGCCCCGGACCCTGGCCCACGCGGACACGCTCCTCGGCCAGGCCGAGCAGATCCTCAAGAGCGATCCCTCCCGCCAGGCGCAGGCGCGCAAGCTGGCCGAGAACGCGGCGACCCAGTACCAGCACGCGGCACGGCTGGCGGCCGTGGCCGACACCTTCCGGGGCCGGGACGCGGGGATCGAGGCGCTGATGCTGAGAGCGGAGGATCAGATCACGAGGATCGCCGACTCGGTCGGCTACGAGCCCGACTTCACGGAGGGTCTGGCCCCGGCCACCCAGCAGATCCTGGCCTCCATCAAGAGCCTGCACGAGGACCGCGCCAATCTCGGGGAGCAGGCCAGCTCGCTGCGCCAGGACCTCAAGCAGGCCCGCAGCCACTCCGACTCCCTGGAGACGCGGCTCGCCCAGCTGGGTGAGAAGCAGCAGCAGGTGACCGCCGAGCTCCAGAAGCGCCAGCAGAGGGAGCAGAAGCTGCGCGAGATCCAAGCGATCTTCGACCCGAACGAGGCGGAGGTCCTGCTCAGTGGAAACGAGCTCATCATCCGCCTGTACGGCCTCCAGTTCCCGTCGGCCTCCTCGGAGATCAAGCCGGACAACTTCTCGCTGCTGACCAAGGTGCAGCGCGTGCTGCGCGAGTTCCCCGACCAGCAGGTGACGATCACGGGTCACACGGACTCGCGGGGGAACGAGGACTACAACCAGCAGCTGAGCGAGAAGCGGGCGCAGGCCGTGCGGGACTACCTGCTGGCCAACATGGCGCTGAGCGCCGATCGGGTCACCGCCCGGGGGTCGGGGGAGAGCGAGCCCATAGCCACGAACGACACGGAAGAGGGCCGCTCCAAGAACCGGCGCATCGACGTGCGGGTGGACCTGACCGGCTGGGAAGGCTCCTGAGGACGTAGCTACGGGACCGCCGCGGCGGGGTTCGGCGGGCCATCGCGGTCCGTGGACGGCGACTAGCCCCGCGGCCGGCGGCGTCCGCCGGTGCGACGAGCCGGGTCGTTCGGCTCGACCAGCGCCCCGTACAGCTCGGGGCGCCGGTCGGCCAGGCGATCGTACTCGTACTCCCCCTCGGAGACCACGACCCGGGCGCTGGCGGCCTCGAAGTCGATCTCCAGGTGGAAGCGCCCCGGGGCCGAGCCGGCCTCGGCCAGCAGCTCGCCCCCGGGCCCGGCCGCGCAGCTTCCACCCCGGAAGGTGACGCCGCCCTCCTCGCCGACCCGGTTCACGGCCACGTAGAAGGCCCGGTTCTCCTGGGCCCGCACCCGGACCATCTCCCGCTTCAGGGTGAGGTCGGGCCAGTTGGTGGGCAGGAGGAGGAGACGCGCCCCGGCCAGGCGCAGCGCCCGAGCCGTCTCCGGGTAGCTGCCGTCGGCGCAGATGTGGACGCCCACCGGGCCGAACGGGAGGTCGTAGACCGGGAGCGGCCCGGGGCCGTGCTCGGTGAAGCGGTCCATCCCCAGGCACAGCGTGTGGGTCTTCCTGTACTCCCCCACGATCCCCTCCGGCCCGATCGTGAACGCGGAGTTGTGAAGGCGTCCCGCCTCGCGGACGAGCGCTCCCACCACGGCCCAGAGGCCGGTCTCCGCGCACGCGTCGGCCACGGCGTCCAGCTCCGGACCGCCCGCCTCGACCGCTCCCTCGAGCGCCGCCTCGAGCTCGTCGAACACGTACCCGGTGAGGGACGCCTCGGGCAGCACGACCAGGCGGGCGCCCTCCGAGGCCGCGGCCCGGATCTCCCCGGCACACAGGGCGGCGTTGTCCGCCGTGCGGCCCAGGCGCGGGTCGATCTGCGCCCCGCACAGCCGAAGGGTCACGGGCGCTCCGTGCGGCCCCGGAAGGACGCGGCCCCGGACTCACTCCGCCCCCCCGGGGACGCGTTCCCGGGAGGGCCTCCCGAGGACCGGCAGGCTTCCGCAGCCCCGGCGGAAACCCGCCGGGCCATCACGGGCCCGAGGATCGTGTCGTGGGGATCGGCCGACACCGAGTCGGGAGCCGCCCCGAGGGAGACGCGGACTTCGGCTGCGCGATCCTCCATGCGCAGGATCACGGTCGTGTCCTTGCCCGCCACCGCGGCGACCCGGACGGGCACGCGCAGGCGGTACGGGGCGCCCGGCTGGGTCTGGCAGGCGGCCAGCGCCAGCGATCCACCGCCGGCGTCCCAGGACCAGTCCACCACGACCCGGGGGGCACCCGGCCGGCGCAGCCACTGGTCGAAGAACCACCCGAGGTCCAGCCCGGAGACGTCTTCCATGGCGGATTCGAACCGGGGCGTGAGAGCCGATTCACCCCGGTAGCGGGCGAAGTAGCGGCGCAGCCCTCCGAAGAAGGCCGAATCGCCGACCAGGCCGCGCAGCATGCCCAGCACCCAGGCGCCCTTCTGATACGCATTGGCATCCAGGAGGCGGGTGAGGTCGGACGGGACGGGTCCGAGCACGGGCCGTCCCACGGCGTCGGAGGCCAGGTACCGGGCCTCGAACTCGGCCATCCGGCGGCGGTACGCGTCCCGCCCCCGCGAGGTCTCCTGCCATAGCGCATCGCCGTAGCTGGCGAAGCCCTCGCTCAGCCACAGGTCGCGCCAGCGGGCCTCCGTGACCCCGTCCCCGAACCACTGGTGCGTGATCTCGTGCGCCACGGTGGACTCGGTCACGCTCCCCCGCGAGACCCCCTCCTCCGGGAAGAAGATCGCGGTCGTGTTCTCCATCCCGCCGTACCGCGTGGCCGACTCGACCAGGTCCAGCTTGCGGTAGGGGTAGGCTCCGAACAGCCGCGAGAAGGTCTCCACGATGCGGGCCGCCGCGCCGAACAATTCGGGGCCGCGAGCCGCGTCCTCGGGGAAGACGACGTAGTGGATCGGCACGGCCCGCCGGCCGGGCCCCACGCGGGCGACCCCGCCGTCCTCGACCGCCAGTCGGCCGGCACCCACGACCATCGTGTACACGGGGATCGGGACCTTCTCGACCCACACCTGCCGCCGCCGGCCGTCCGGCAGCGGCAGGTCCAGGACGCGCACCCCGTTGGCCACCGACGTCCAGTCGGAGGGCATCGTCACCCGCAAGGTGACCGCCGCCTTGTCGGCCGGATGGTCCACCGAGGCGAACCAGTTGCGGGCGCGGTCGGGCCAGTTGTCCGCGAACACCGTCCACTGGCCGTGGACGTCGCGCGTCATCATGAGACCGTCGGCGGGTCGCCCGTGGTAGGCCACGGACGCGGTCACGGTGTCCCCGGTCACGAAACGAAGGTCGGCCGGCACCGGCAGGAGCAGCGTGTCGCCTCGCCGATCGACCCGCACGCGGCGGCCCTCGACCGAGGCGGAGTCCACGCGCAGGCCGCGCAGGTCGAGCCGTAGGGAGCGCAGGGTGTCGGTGGTGACCAGGGCCCGCACGCGCTGCAGGGCGTCGATCGAGTCGCTGCCGTCCCGCAGGTCGAGCGACAGGTCGTAGGCCAGCACGTCGAAGCCGGGAGAGGGGTCGAACGCGGTGTCGGCGGCCGCGGTACCGGCCCGGGCGGATCGGCCGGGGGGGATCGCGGTCACGGGCCGCGCCGACGCGATCGGGTTCGCGCGCGGCCACACGGCCGGCGCCGCGTCCGCGACGACCGGGCCGACGCCGGCGACCGCCGGAAGGACGACGGCCAGGAGCGACAGCCGCAGGGGAAAGCTCATCGGGTTCGCCGGGCGTCGGTGACCACGGGACGTCAGTCTCCCCGCGTCACCCGCACGGCCGCCAGCAACCCGAACAGGAACGCGCCGGCCGCCAGGGTGACCCCGATCCAACGACCCGTCTCAGCGGCCGGGCCGTCGGCGCCCTCCCGCCACGGAGCCGACAGCTCGTGCCGCGCCCGGCGCACCTCGCGCCCGGCCGCCCGACGCAGCGGGCGCAGCAGCCGGCCGGCCGTCTCCGCCACGTCGGCGCTCCCGCGGCTCACTCGCCCGGCCGGGCGTTGGAGCCCACGAAGTCCTCGCCGCCGTCCACCCGGAGCACGTTGCCGGTCATCCAGTACGTCTCCGGCGAGGCCAGCGCGACCATGCATCGGGCCACGTCCTCCGGCGTGGTAAGCCGGCCGTGGGGATTCTGCTGCAGGGCCTGCTCCACCATGACCTCGGAGCCGGGGATCTTCCGGAGGGCGGGTGTGTCCGTGACCCCGGCCCGCACAGCGTTCACCGTGATGCCGCGCGGCGCCAGCTCGAGGGCGAGCTGCCGGCAGTGGGACTCGAGCGCCGCTTTGGCGGCCGACACGGGCCCGTAGGACGGGCTCACCCGGTCGCCGCCGGAGCTCGTCATCGCGAAGATGCGCCCGTCGCGACCCATCAGCTTCCGGTGCACCACCCCCTGAGTCCAGTACACGAGCGTGTGCGCCATGACGTCCAGGGTCATGTCCATCTGCTTGGGGGTCACGTCGTCCCCGGGCTCGTCAGCCACCAGCGGCCGCAACGTCCCGAACGCCAGAGAGTGGAGAAGGACGGTCGCCGAGCCCTCCCCCGCCGAAGCGGCGATCTCGTCGAGCGTGGCATCGCGCTTGTCGGCGTCCGCCGCGTTCACGTTGAAGAAGGTCGCCTTGCGCCCGACGGCCTCGATGGCGTCGCGGATCTCCGCCACGTGCTCGAGGCCCGCCCGCCGGTCCAGGTGCACGCCGAAGATGTCGTACCCTGCCGCTGCGAACGCCCGCGCGGCCGCCTCTCCGAAGCCGCTCGAAGCCCCCAGGATGAGGGCCGCTCTCCTGCCGTCGTCCGTCATGTGAGGCTCCCGTGCCGCTCCGCTGCCTGTCCCGCTCGCTCACCCGACCCCCGTGGCCGGCTCCCGGCGTCCGGCCGTGCCGGCCCGCCGGGCCCAATCTGTTGGACGCGCGGCCCTCGCGCACCCCCGGTCACCGGTCGACGGACTCCGCGCCGGCCGCCCGGCATGGAGACAGCGTCGGCCACGGACGCGGGGTGGCTCGGGGACGCTCCGGGCCGCCGCCGATGCGGCGCCCTTCCGCCGACCCGGAAGTCGTAGCGGTGAGTGTGCATTTTTGGTAAAAAGTGCGGCGCCGCCGCCTCGTGGCGTGTAAGATGCGCCGTGCGAAATTCCCCCGTCTGCGGCGGATTACGAACGGTCGGTCCCTCTTGTCCACAACGATACACATCGCAATCCACACCAGACACGGGTTTTCGACATCATCTGTAACGGACTGATAAGTAACGGCTTAGAATCACAGGATACAAAGCCCTTCCGGTGAGCGGGTCTTGCTCCCTCCCGAGAGGCCCGGTATACTCGTCCCCGCACGTCGGAAGCGGCAGGCCGCGCGACCCGAGGCGTGGTCATATCCGGGCCGTCGTCTTCACTTGGAAATTCTCGACTTTTGAGGAGAAGCGTCGCCCATGTGGGACACCCGCCCTGTCGAAGTAGTCCTGCAGTTGCCAGAAGACCTCGCCGATGATGTCGAAGAGATCCAGAGACGCGATCCCGACTTCCTGAACAAGGTCATCCGGTACGGTCTCACGCGTCGAGCCATGTTCCAGGTCCTCAGCCGGTCGCTCGAGGAGCGGAATCGCGGCCCGCGGGAGCTCGCCTGAGACCACCCTCACCCGCCCGGGGCGCTTGACTGGCCCCTTCTGCGACGCTACATAGCTGCGAGACCAGTCCGGAGGACCGGGCTCACCCGGCCAGACGGGACGGTAGGCGTGGATGATCAGTCGGCGGCCGAGCAGCGGGGCAAGCCATCCGGGAGCGGTGTGACCGTCGACGCCGTTCTCGAGGCCAAGTATCTGGACTACTGCTCCGCCCGTCTCGCCGAGGTCTTTCTCTCCCTGGACGCCGAGCGGATCTACGGCCTCGTCGAGGAGGCCGCTGCCGAGGCGGACCTCAACCCCGCCGACCTCGGCTTCCGCAGGATGGTGAAGCTCGTGACCGATAAGCTGACCGCGAGTGTGCCGCTCCCCGACCTCGAGGAGTGGGCGGCCGACTATCGGGACCATCCGGAGCGCTACGACCCCTATCTCCTGGGCTTCTGGGAGGAGTCGACCGCGGGACCTTCCGGCGGACTCGACCCGGAACGCCCGTGACGCGGGACGGGGACGAGCGAGGGACCGAGGCGGAGGGCCCGCAGCTCCAGATCTGGGACAGCGACACACGGCGTCATAGCCTCGGTCATCTCGTCCTGGGCGACGAAGAGTGGGAGGTCCATCTCCTCTCGGAGACGGTAGCCACCGATCTGGCCCGCGGTCGAATCGCCTTCCAGCGCGGTGGGAAGCACCTCGTGACGGCCCCGGTCATCGTGGAGGATACCGAAGCCGAGGTCGTGCGCCGGGCGGAGGCGATGCCCGAGTCCATGCTCCGTCAATTCCTGGTCTCGGTCCGGGACTGACACGCTAGCGCCGCGGGCGGCGCGTCGTTGCGCGGGCCGCCCCCCCCTCTATCTTGTGTCCGTCGCCGGCCGCCCGGCCTCGTGCCACGCCACGGCCGCCCCTGCGTGCCCCCGAGCCCCCGGACCTCATGCCCGGCGAGCGGATCCTGGTCGTCGACGACGAGCCCGACATCCTCAGCCTCCTGGTCTACCAGCTGAGCCGGGAGGGGTACCGGATCAGCACGGCCGTGGATGGCCCCGGCGCCGTGTCCACCGCCCTGGCCGACCGTCCGGACCTGATCGTGCTCGACCTCATGCTCCCCGGAGTGGACGGGTACGAGGTCCTCAGGACCCTGCGGGAAGACGAGCGCACGAGCGAGATTCCGGTCCTCCTGCTCACGGCGCGCCAGGAAGAGGAGGACCGGATCCACGGCTTCGAGCGCGGCGCCGACGACTACGTCACCAAGCCCTTCAGCCCCAAGGAGCTGGTTCTGCGCGTGCGAGCCCTCCTGCGACGGACGCAGGCCGAGCCGCTGGACGCACACCGGCGGCTCAACCTGGGGGACGTCACCGTGGACCGGGACGCGCATCGCGCCTTCGTCGGCGAGCGCGAGATGGAGCTCACTCCGCTCGAGTTCCGGCTTCTCGAGGTGCTCATGGAGCGGCGCGGACGGGTGCAGTCCCGGCGTCAGCTCCTCCAGGCCGTGTGGGACACCAACGCGGCCATCGAGACGCGAACCGTGGACATGCACGTGGCGCGGCTGCGCTCCAAGTTGGAGTCCGCCGGCGACCTGATCGAGACGGTCCGTGGCGTGGGCTACCGGTTCCGAGCCGAGGACGTCTGAGGGGCCGGTGACCTCCCGCTTCCGGCTCCTCGTCACCCTGTTGGCCGCGGGCTTCGTCACCATCGGCCTCGCCTACTGGTACGCGGCCACCAGGCTCCCGGAGATCCTGGAGCAGGGCGCCCGCGCGCAGCTTGAGCAGAAGGCGGATCTGGCGCGATCGGCCGCGGCCGGTCGGTCGTTCAGCGATTCCCTGGCGGACGAGCTGGGTCGGGCGGCCGTCGATCGCGTCACCCTGCTCGACGCCCACGGGCGGGTGGTGGGCGACTCGTACCTGCCCGCGTCCCGGCTGGATTCGATACCGTCCGAGGCAGACAGGCCCGAGGTGCGGGCCGCGCTGCGGGGCGAGACCGGAACCACCCGGGGACTCAGCTCGGCGCTCGGATTCACTCTCTTCTACGTGGCCATCCCGGCGCCGGACGGCGTCATCCGGATCGCCACGCCCGTGTCCGAGGTCCTGGAGCCGGCGGTTCACATGCGCCGCGCACTCCTGGCCGTGGCCGTCGCCTACCTGTTCCTGTTGGCCTTCCTGGTCGAACCTTTCCGGCGCTTTCTGGCCGCGCGCGCGCCCGCCGGAAGGGCGCACGTGCACGCCGCGGACGCCACCAGAGAGAAGGGCACGCAAGAGGAGGAGCTGGTCTGGGTGTTCGACCAGATGGACGACGCGGTCGCGGTCCTCGACCGACGGGGCATCGTCGTCCGGGCCAACCGGGCCCTGGCCGACATGGCCGCACCCCTGCCGGCGATCGGCCGCCCGGCCCGCAGCCTGTTCCGAGATCCGGCGGTGCTCGACGCGCTGGATCTGGGCGTGGAGGGACACCAGGCCGAGACGGAGACCGAGTCGGGGAGGCGCACCTACCTGGTGTCGGTGACGCCGCACGAAACTCGAATCCTCCTCGTCGTGCGGGATCTCACCCGACTACGGCGACTGGAGGGCGTACGGCGCGACTTCGTGGCCAACGCCTCCCACGAGCTCAAGACGCCGCTCACCAGCATCCTCGGGTTCGCCGAGGCGCTCCAGGACGAGGGGCTGGCCCCCGACCAGCGCGCGGAGTTCGTGCGCAAGATCCGGCACAACGCCCTCCGCATGCGAAGGTTGGTGGACGACCTCCTGGACCTGTCGCGCATCGAGTCCGGCTCGTGGCGACCGCGGCTCGAATCGGTCTCCATCGAGGCCGCCGCCCGACAGGCCTGGGGGGAGCTGGGCGGAACGGGAGAGCGCACGGTGACGCTGGGGTTGGACACGGCCCCGGCTCCCGACGCGCGTGCGGACCGCTCGGCCCTCGACCAGATCTTCCGGAACCTGCTCGACAACGCCCGCCGCTACGCGCCCGCCGGCTCGGCGATCCTCGTTACCGCGCATCGGGCCGAGGATCGGGTTCGCATCGCCGTCTCGGATCGGGGACCCGGCATTCCCATGGCACAACGGGAGCGCGTGTTCGAGCGCTTCTGGCGCGTGGATCCCGGCCGGAGTCGCGCCGAGGGCGGCACGGGTCTCGGGCTCTCGATCGTCCGTCACCTGGTCGCCGCCCACCAGGGGAGCGTGGGGATCGAGGGTGCGCCCGGCGAAGGCACGACCGTGTGGTTCACGCTCCCCGCAGCGCCTCCGGCGGTGTGACAGGATCGTTACACGCGTGTGACGGCCCTGCATTGCAGTCGGGCCACCTTCCCTGACGGTCGGGTGCGGTGCACCCGCGAACTGTGGTCCGAACCCGGAGGATGGATTCGATATGGGCAGACACGCGTTTCACAGAGCGGACTCGACGCGCAGTCGATGGGCCGGCCTCACGCTGGTCGTGATGGGCGCCCTGGTCGCCGCCTCGTGCGGTGGTGATGCGGGCTCCGCCAGGGCCGGGGAGAGCGGCTCGACGAGCGCGAAGGGGACCGAGGCGACGACCACCGGGGGTGCCGCCGCGAACCCGACGGCCAGTCCGGCCGGGCAGGCGCTCACGGGCGCCGGCTCCACCTTCATCTACCCGGTGCTGGCGCAGTGGGCCAGCCAGTACTCGAAGCTCAAGGGCGTTCAGGTCAACTATCAGTCGATCGGCTCGGGCGGCGGAATCGCCCAGATCAAGGCCAGGACGGTCGACTTCGGCGCCTCCGATGCGCCCCTCACCAAGAGCGAGCTCGATCAGGCGGGCCTGATGCAGTTTCCGGCCATCGTCGGTGGCGTCGTCCTGGCCGTGCACGTGTCGGGCATCCAGCCGGGCCAGCTCAAGCTCACACCGGGCCTCCTGGCCGACATCTACCTGGGAAAGATCACCAGGTGGAACGACCCGGCCATCGAGAAGATCAACCCGGGCGTGACGCTGCCCGGCAAGGACATCACCGTGGTCCATCGCTCGGACGGCTCGGGCACGACGTGGATCTTCACGAATTACCTCTCCAAGGTGTCGCCCGAGTGGAAGCAGAAGGTGGGAAACGACAAGGCCGTCCAGTGGCCTACCGGCGTGGGTGGCAAGGGCAACGAGGGCGTGTCCGGCTACGTCCAGCGCATCGAGGGTGCGATCGGCTACGTCGAGTACGCGTACGCGATCCAGAACCACATGACCTACACGCAGCTCCAGAACAAGGCCGGCAAGTTCGTGTCTCCCGCGATCTCGAGCTTCATGGCCGCGGCCGGGAACGCCGACTGGCAGAACGCCCCGGGCTTCTATATGGTCGTCACGGATCAGCCGGGCGACGACACGTGGCCGATCACGGGTGCCACGTTCGTCCTCCTGCAGAGGCACCCGGCCAAACCGGACGAGATCAAGGAAGTCCTCAAGTTCTTCGACTGGTCGTACCGCAACGGTCGGGAGGCTGCCAGGAAGCTGGACTACGTGCCGATTCCGGACAACGTGGTCACGCTGATCGAGAGCAAGTGGCAGCCGGAGATCTCGGGAAACGTCTGGCCCTAGAGCCGGGCGGCGACGGGACGGCCGACACCGACATCGGCGCCCACGAGCCCCACGGCGCGGGCGTCTCGTCCGCGCCGTGGGGCCTGCCGGGCTTCCCGAGGCGCTCCTCGACACCTTGACCGCGTGAGACCGTGAGCACCCGACCCGGCCGCCTCGGCTCCAAACGCTGGCCCGACGTCCTGTTCCGCGCCGCCGCCGTGACGTGCGCGGCCCTCATCTGCCTCCTGATGGCCGGCTTCTTCGTCGAGCTGGCCCGGAACGCCTGGCCGTCGATCCGCGCCTTCGGCTTCGGCTTCCTCACGACGTCGACGTGGAACCCCGTCACCAGGACGTTCGGAGCGCTGAGCAGCATCTACGGCACGCTGCTGTCGACGCTCCTCGCCCTGCTCATCGCCGTACCGCTCAGCCTGGCGACGGCCCTTTTCCTGGTGAAGCTGGCTCCGCCGGGTCTGGCCAAGTGGGTGCGACAGGGCGTGGAGCTCCTGGCCGCCATCCCGAGCATCATCTTCGGCATGTGGGGCCTGTTCGTATTCGCCCCGTACATGGCCGATCACGTCCAGCCCTTCCTGCAGAAGGTCCTGGGCTTCCTGCCCTTCTTCAGGGGGCCCACCATGGGCATCGGGATCTTCACTTCGGGTGTCATCCTGGCCCTGATGGTGATCCCGTTCATCACGGCGGTGATGCGGGACGTGTTCACGATGACGCCCCCGGTCCTGGAGGAGGCCGCCTACGGGATGGGGGCGACGACGTGGGAGGTCGTCCGCAATGTGACGATACCGTACGGCGTCCGCGGGCTGGCAGGCGGCGTGTTCCTGGGGCTCGGCCGCGCGATCGGCGAGACGATGGCCGTCACCTTCGTGATCGGGAACAACCACCAGCTCTCGGCTTCCCTGTTCGCCGCCGGGAACAGCATCGCTTCCACCCTGGCGAACGAGTTCACCGAGGCTTCCGAGCCGCTGTACCGCAGCTCGCTCATCGAGCTAGGCCTCATTCTCCTGGCCATGACCTTCTTGATCCAGGTGGCGGCCCACCTGTGGCTCAACCGACTGGGCCGCGCCAGTGGACGGACCGCATGACGGACACGACCTACGACGCCACGAGGACGACGGGCCGCTCGGCTCCTCCGTTCCCGCTGCGCTCGCGGGCGCGGAGGCGGGCATCCGACACGATGGTCCGGATCGCCTCGACCGCCGCGGCCCTGTTCGCCCTGGTGTTCCTGTTCTGGATCCTGGCCGTGGTGGCCAGGCGGGGCGCGGCGGCGCTGGACTGGACCTTCTTCACCAGCCTCCCGTCTCCACCGGGTGAAGCGGGAGGAGGGCTGGCCAACGCGATCCTGGGCACGGCCGCCATGACCGTGATGGCGGCGCTCATCGGCGTGCCACTCGGCCTGTTCACCGGGATCTACCAGTCGGAGTTCGGTCGGGGCACCCGCTTCGGCTCCTTCGTGCGCTTCACGATCAACGTAATGCTCGGCATCCCCTCCATCCTCTCCGGCCTGTTCGTATACACGCTCATGGTCGTGACGATGGGCCACTTCTCGGGCCTGGCCGGGGGGGTGTCTCTCGCCATCCTCATCTTCCCGTACGTCGCGCGCACGACGGAGGACATGCTCGGCCTCGTGCCGGACGCGATGCGGGAATCCTCCCTCGCCCTGGGGGCGCCGCGCTGGAAGACGACGCTGGGCGTGGTATTCCGCGCGGCGCGCTCGGGGCTGGCCACGGGAATCCTCCTCTCGGTGGCCCGCGTGAGCGGAGAGACCGCCCCCCTCCTGTTCACGGCGCTGAACAGCCCTTACTGGCCGAAGAACTTCGCCGAGCCGACCGCCAACCTCACGGTGACCATTTTCAACTACGCGATGTCCCCGTACTCTGACTGGCAGCGCCTGGCGTGGGGGGCGTCCCTGCTGATCACCCTCCTGGTGCTCGTGGTGACGGTCTTCACGCGCTGGCGCGTGGGTGAAGTCGAGACATGAGCGAAGCCCGGAGGATGGCACCCTCCTCGCCAGGGACCCGCGAGGACGAAGCGGCCCGTCCGGGATCCAACGGCAGACGGTCCGCCGCCCAGGAGCCCGAGGAGGCCCGCATGCAGGAGGTCCCGGCCGAGGATCGACGGGAGGACCTGGATCCGGTGGCCGCCGGAGAATCGCCGAGAGACGCGCGGTCCGCGCCCCCGGCACCGCCCGTGCCCGAGGTCCGGGATCGGGGCCCCCACGCCGTGGCGGACCCATCGACGCTCGAGGCACCGGCCAAGATCCTGGTCCGTGGCCTCGACTTCTGGTACGGGGACCGGCAGGTGCTGTTCGGGAACGACCTCGAGGTCGCCGAGCGCCGGGTCACGGCGATCATCGGACCCTCGGGCTGCGGCAAGTCCACCCACATTCGGGTGTACAACCGGATGTTCGAGCTCTACCGGGACCAGCGTGCCTCCGGCACGGTGCTGCTGGACGGGGAGAACCTCCTGGACCCGGAGATGGACCTCATCGACCTGCGCCGCCGCGTCGGGATGATCTTCCAGCGTCCGACGCCGTTCCCGATGTCGGTGTTCGACAACGTGGCCTACGGTCTCCGTCTGCACTACAGGATCTCGCGATCCCAGCTCGAGGAGCGGGTCGAAAGCGCCCTGCGCGGCGCCGCGCTGTGGGACGAGGTCAACGACAAGCTGGACGAGCCCGGCACGGCCCTCTCCGGTGGCCAGCAGCAGCGGCTGTGCATCGCGCGGGCGATCGCGGTCGAGCCCGAGGTGCTGCTCATGGACGAGCCCACATCGGCGGTGGATCCGGTGGCCACGGCCAAGCTCGAGGAGCTCGTCGATACGCTGAAGGACCAGTACACGATCGTGATCGTGACCCACAACATGCAGCAGGCCGCCCGGATCTCCGACTTCACGGCCTTCTTCTACAAGGGCTACGTGGTGGAATTCGGCCCGACGGAGCGCATCTTCACGAATCCCAGCGAGAGGCAGACCGAGGATTACATCACCGGTCGCTTCGGCTGATCACGGCCCGGGGAGCCCCATGGTCCAGACCCATTTCGAAGGCAAGCTCGAAGCCCTGAAGCAGAAGCTCCTGGCGATGTCCCACGAGGTCGAGAAGCTCGTGGGCGACGCGACGGAGCTGGCCGGACGACGCAGCGACCATGACCCGAAGTCCATCATCGAGGCCGACCGGGGCATCGACGAGACCGAGGTCACGATCGAGGAGACGGCCATCGAGCTGCTGGCGCTGCACCAGCCGATGGCTTCGGACCTGCGGGTCATTGTCACGATCCTCAAGATCAACAACGACCTGGAACGAATCGGAGACCACGCGGTCAACATCGCCCAGGCGGTGGGCAGACTGCGGGAGGGGCGGCACTATCCGTCCATGCCGCCGGAGCTGCCGGAGATGAGCCGGATGGCGCGGGCGATGCTCCGGGACGCCCTCGATGCCTTCCTGCGCGCGGATGCCACCGCCGCCGTGGAGGTGCTGCGCCGCGACGATCACGTGGACGCGCTGCAGGAGTCGCTGTTCCGTGTGATGCTGACCCATATGCTGGAGGAGGAGATCTCCGCCTGCCTGCAGGTCATCCTCATCGGCCGGAACCTGGAGCGGATCGCCGACCTGGCCACCAACGTGGCCGAGGACGTGATCTACATGGTGCGCGGCCAGACCATCCGGCACGCGCGGGGACTGCGCGAGCCGGCGGGCTCGTAGACCTCGCCGAGCCCGCCGGCCCGAGCACCCTAGAAGTTGACCTGCGTCACGAGCCCGAACTGCCCGTCCGCCAGCCCGACCCCCCCGGTGCTCGGAGGTCCGAGCCGGGCGGATCCGAGCCCGAACGCATACTGCAGGCCGATCTTGGTGTGGTAACCCGGTAGCAGGTTGAGACCCACGACCAGGAAGCTGCCCCCCTCGGGCGTGAACCCGGCCTGACCGGTGCCGGGGGCGACCACGAAGCCACGGGTCATGGAGTCGAAGCGCAGCACGCTCTCGATGGCGCCCAGGTAGCTGTAGCCCCCCTCGAGGTAGCCGCCGTCCACGTCGGCCGCATCGCTCGGACAGGGAGCGGTGACGCACACCGGCTCCCCCGGCGGATCGAGCTTGCCGTGCATGTACTCGCCGCGCAGGAAGAAGCCCCGGTAGCTGGAGCGCAGGTCCACACTCCACAGAGTCCGGTCGCCGGCGAAAGCCCGGAGCCCGATCGGCCGGCCCACGTACGCGCCCCCGTTGGTGAGGTCCACGGCGCTATCCCGCGAGAAGGCGAAGCTGGCTCCCACCTGCACCATGAGGTCCTCGTAGAATTCGACCGGTCCCACATTGTTGAACTGGACGTGCGCCGCGTACAGGAAGGACCCGTTGTCGTTCTGCAGGGACCGCCCGTTCCCGTTGAACAGACCCGCCCGGTACTTCAGCCGATCTTCCAGGAAGGAGCCCGACGCCTGGGCCCCCACCTGGCGCCCCGGCGCGAGGAGATCGGTGATCTGCGACCGCTCCAGGAAGGTGATGTCGCCCTTCTCCTCTAGCTCCTCGCCGCCGAACGGTGCCTTGAACTGGCCCAGGCTCACCGCCAGCTCGGGCCTGATGGGCAGCGTCAAGCGGGCGTCCAGGAGGCGCACGCGGTCCTGCGATCGGTCGAACGCCGCCTGGACATCGTAGTCGAACACGATGCCGATCTTGCCGTCGGCCCGCAGGCGGGCGTCGAACACTCGAAAGCCGTCCAGCTCGCCCAGGTCCCCAGGACCCAGCAGTAGCCCCGTCTGCAGCAGGCCGCCGAACTTGATCGTCGGCGACGTCCCGTCTCCTCCCTGCTGCGCCGCGGCCGACCGTGGGCCGACCGCCAGGGCCAGCAGCGCACACCCGGCCATCGCACCCACCCGGAGGCCCGCCGATCTCCGTCCATCCGCCCGACCCCATCCTCTCATGACGTTCCCTCCTCCGGTCCGCTCTTCAGCCCCGCGCGTACGACGATCGACGCGTCGGAAACGTCTCAGCTCACGGCGTGGCCGGGCTCGTCCAGCAGCCATCGCCACCCGCCCAGTCCCAGGACCACGTTGATCCAGAAGTGCGCCACGATCGCCGGGAACAGGCTCCCGGTGATCACGACGGGCACGGCCAGCAGCATGCCGAGACCGGCCGCCCGCAGGACGCCACCCACACGCTGGTACCCGTGCGAGAGGCCGAAGGAGAGCGCCACCACGCCGGCCCCCGCCCACGCCGAGCCGGTCCAGGCCGTCAGCACCCCGAGGGCGAAGCCCCGAAACACGTACTCCTCGCACACGGCCGCCACGACGCACAGGAGCACGAAGGTTCTCGTCTCGGAGGCCGTGCGGGGCATCAGTCCGAGCAGCAC
>CANPVD010000079.1 GCA_947581615.1 Candidatus Humimonas hydrogenitrophica | reverse complement strand
GGTACATGGTGATGCGCTCGGCCTGCTGACGGTGCGTAAGGTCCTGGCTCTTGGAGCCGCCGTGCAGCGCGAACCGGGTCCATACCTCGGGGACCGTTTCGAGCGTGGCGCCGGCGGCCAGGGCCCGGTTGCACCACTCCATGTCCATGACGTAGTGGTAGCGTTCGTCCAGCCCGCCGGTCTCCTCCCACAGCTCCCGCGTCCAGAACATGGACGGCTGGTAGAAGTGGAAGGCGGGCGCCGGGCCGCCCCGCAGGATGGGGAAGGGGTGAAACGCTTCACCCTCCCACGGCAGGGAGCGCTTCACCAGCTCCGGCTCCTCTCCGCCGAACTGGACCTTGTCCATGGCACCCAGCACGATGTCCGCCCCGGAGCGCGCCATGGCGCCCGCCACGCCGGCGAGCGTCCCGGGAGAGTAGGTGTCGTCGCTGTTCAGCCAGCCCAGGATGCTCCCGGTCGCCCACCGGAACCCTTTGTTGATGGCGTCGCTCTGGCCCTGGTCCTCTTCGCTCACCCAGCGGGTGATCCAGGGAGCGTAGCGGTCGATGATTTCCACGCTTCCGTCCCGACTCCCGCCGTCGACGACGAAGTACTCGAGGTTTGGATATCCCTGGAGAATCACCGAGCGCAGCGTCTCCTCCAGGAAGTCGGCCTGCTGATAGGAGGGCGTCACCACCGTGATGCGCGGCCACGGCGACCCGTCCGGCAGGGCGGGGGGCAGGCGGTCGCCGTCCTCGGTCCACGGCCAGCCGGTCCGCCCCTCGGGAGGTGGAGGCAGGTCCTCGATCCTCGGGCCCGATTTGCGCGTCACGGGCATCACGTCCGGGCGGCCAGGCTTGCGGGGCGAGGTGCTGGCGGCCCTCCCTTCGTCGCGAGGCCAGTCGGCCGCCCCTCCCGCAGGATCTCGCCGTACCAGGCCACGAAGTCGTCGGCGTAGCGCTCGACGTCGAATCGGCTTCTCGCCTCCCTGGCGGCGTTCTCCGCCAGGCGCGTTCGAAGCGGCCCATCGGCCAGCAGACGGACGATGGCGGCCGACAGTGCGTCGGGATCGCCGGGGGGCACGAGCATGCCCGTGGCCGTCTCCTCCTCAACGGCCGCGATTCCGGGGACCGCCGTCAGAGAGCGCACCTGCTCGGGCACGCCGCCGACGGCCGTGGCGACCACAGGGGTTCCGCACGCCAGGGCCTCCAGAACCGTGCAGGGGAAGTTGTCCTCCCGAGCCGTGTGCAGGTACAGGTCGGCGGCACGGTAGTGCTCGGCGACGATCGACGGGTCGTCCTGAAAGGGGACGAACCGCACGGTGGCGTTTCCGATGCGTACCGGGTCCGACGACTCTCCGAGGGCCAGGAGCACCAGCTCCCCGCCGCTTCCGGCCAACCGCTCCGCGGCCTCGGCCACCGCAGCCCGGGCCGTCGCGAAGTCCTTCCGGCTGTTGGCCCGGATTCCGTCCGCGGCCAGGAGCACGACCCGGGCGTCCCGAGGCACCCCCAGGTGCATGCGCGCGCGGCGAGTATCGCCTGGATGGAAGACGGAGAGGTCGATGCCGAGCGGAATGACGCGCGCCCCGCGCACGGCCGGGGCCAGCATGGAAGCTTCCACCCGGTCCATCAGCCATCGGGACGGCGTGGCCACGTGCAGCGACGCCTTCGAGAAGATGTCGCGCTTTCTCCGCCAGTTGTAGTCCGTGGCGTCGGCCTGCACCGCCGGATGGATCGTCAGGTCGGGACACTCCCCGCAGCCCGTCTTCCAGCGCTCGCAGCCGAAGGAGTAGGCGCAGTGCCCGCTCAGCAGCCACGCGTCGTGGAGGAAGAGCACGACGGGAGCCCTTTCCGCGATCATCGAGAGCGCCCGGAGGTCGAAGTAGCCCCCGTGCAGGTTGTGGCAGTGGACCAGATCGGGGCTCTCGGGCAGGAGGTCGAACAGCTTCCAGGACCCCGGGAAGTGGAAGTCCTCCACGCCGCGCCGGATGTCCCGGAATCGCGCAGGCTCGGCGACCCTGCGCAGAGTTCTTGCCGTGGCCCGCGCCAGGGGGCTGGACGTCCCCATCCGGCCCGCAATCGCGCGGAGAACGCGTGCGGGCCACGGACGATTCTGCTCGTTGGGGATCTCGAAAACGCCCGGATCGTCGCTACCCTTCCGCTTGACGGCCATCCAGCTCGTGATCCCTCGCGCCGCGTAGGCACGGTGCAGGCGCCATGCGGCCTGGGCGGCGCCGCCGCGGGTGTCGTGCGTGTTGACGTGAAGGATCTTCAGATCCGCGCCACTCACGGTTCCCTCGCGGCGGCGGAGGTACGCGCGTCGGACGACGGAGGCGGCTCGGAGGGCAGGTCCGCCGCCCCGCCCGGGCCGGTCGACAGGCGCCCGTCCAGCCAGAGCGCGTGCAGATCCCCCAGCACGCGGCCCACGCGCCGATGTCCGGCACGGTTCCAGTGCCAGTCGACCTGCAGGTAGTGCTCCGGACCCATGTGCTCGAACAGCGGGACGAATCCCACCCCGGCGCGCTCGCAGATGGCCGCAAGCGTCCGGTCCAGGAGCCCTTCGTCGAAGCGCTCCGCCCCGTCGTCCAGGGCCAGCTTGCGCTCCAGGATCGCCCGAGGCGCCGCCGACAGCTCCGGGATCGACACGATCACCAGGTCGGCGCCGGCGGCGCGGCAGGCGTCCCATCCGCGCTCGATCAGGTACTCCGCCGCGGCGAACACCCGGCTCGACAGCAGTCCCCCGCTGCAGATCTCGACGTATGCGTCCACGCCCCGGTCCCGCGGGAAGCCGATCTTGCCCTCGCGCACGTGCGCCGTGACGATCGCCGGGCCAGTTCCGTCCTCCCCCAGGCGGACCGCCGGCGAGCGATAGCCGTCGGTGGACGGGCGCAGACTGTCGTACAGGTCGTTGCCCAGGTAGACCATCCACACGACGAGCTTGCCGGAGAGCCGGGCGCCGAGCCGCTCCATCCATAGGACCGGCTGCACCATACTGTAGCCGGGGGCGGCGAGGGCCGTCACCCTGGCCCCGCCCGCGTGGCGCAGGAACAGGTCCTCGTCGTCCGCGGCGTAGCCGAAGGCGAACGAGTCGCCGAACACGACCACCTCCGAATGGGACAGCCCGTGTGCCCCCCGATAGCCTTCCTCGTCCGTGACGACGTGGAACGGGTCGCCCGCCAGGTCTTCGGCGTGGCAGTCCAGGCCCGGACGGGGCTTCCAGCCCACCTCGGGCGCATACTCCACCAGCTCCTTCCAGCCCGTCGTCCGGGGCGTCGTGAGACGCGCAAGGCCGCGGGCCGCGGCCGACACCGCCCACAGCGTCAGGAGCAGCGCGCCGACCGGGATCACGACCACAAAGCTGGCCAGCGCGGCGATCGCGGCCAGCAGGTGGCGCGCCGGCGTCCTCCAGCTCCTCGAAGACCGGTTCATCTCAGTAGAGCGTGTAGTTGCGGCCGTCGAGCGCACGCCGCGCGGACGGCCGGATCAGGCGCTGGAGCGCCAGCACGGGGACCAGGGCCCACACCCACCCGTGACCGGATCGGCGTCCCCAGGCGAGCAGGGAGCGGAGCCAGCCGGTGCTGGAATCCGGCTCGGGCGCGGGCCCCGAGCTCGTATAGGCGCCCGCCTGAAGCGTGGATCGCGGCCGCCAGCCCGAGTCGACCGGCTCCGGACGACGCATCATGTCGCCGCCGGCCCAGCCCACGACCGCGACGATGGCGAACGCCGTCCGCTCGAGGATGACGCCCGCCCGGCGCCCCAGGCCGCCGCACACCCGGCGCCAGGCTCCATACGCGCTTCGGCGGAGCCGCGGCCGAGCCCGGCCGGCCACCAAGAGGATCGCGAGAACACCTGCACCCCACAGGGACCACGCCGGCGCCCCGGCCGCGAGGAAGATGACGGATGCGATCAGGGCCGCTCCGAGGCTCAAGATGAGCCAGGTGCCGCGCACGAGCGCCCTGGTCGGTGGATCCGGAAGTCTGATCATCGCCTTCTCAATCGAGTTCGTATCCTTCTCAGTCGAGTTCGTACTGGTCCCGGTACGCCGCCGTGTCTTCCGAGAGGGCGGCGGGCTGGTCTTCCTTGAGGAGGACGTAGTCCTCGAGCACCAGGCAGTCCATGTGGGTCGCCATGAAGCACCGGAACGCATCCTCCGGGTCGCACACGATCGGCTCCCCCCGGATGTTGAAGCTCGTGTTCACGATGACCGGGGAACCCGTCCGCTCGTAGAACCGCTGCATCAGCCGGGCGTAGCGTCCGTGACGCTCCGGGTCGACGGTCTGCACGCGCGCGGAGTAGTCCACGTGCGTGATCGCCGGGTAGACCGAGCGCGGCACGGCGACGCGGACCCTGAGGTCCGGGTCCTCGAGCTTCCGCTTCTCCTCGTCGCCCAGCCGCGCGCGCAGCGCCTCGCGCACCGGAGCCACGAACAGCATGTAGGGGCTGTCCTCCTCCTCGCGCATCTCGAACACCTCGTGCACGTGGTCGCGCAGCACGCACGGCGCGAAGGGCCGGAAGGACTCGCGGAACTTGATCTTGAGGTTCATGGTCTGCTGCATCCGGGTCGAGCGCGCGTCCCCGATGATGCTCCGGTGACCCAAGGCCCGCGGTCCGTACTCCATCCGGCCCTGGAACCAGCCCACGACCTTCTCCTCCTCCAGGACTCCCGCGACGCGGTCCAGGAGCGCGTCCTCGTCGTCGATGTGCTCGTAGCGCGCCCCCACCGAGTCCAGGAAGAGCCCGATGTCCTCGTTGGAGAAGGAGGGCCCCAGAAAGGAGCCCTGCTGGCTGTCCCCGCGCCCGACCGTCCGCGGCCGGTCCATGTAGTGGTGCCAGACGAGCTGCGCGGCTCCCAGCGCTCCGCCGGCGTCCCCCGCGGCGGGCTGGACCCACACGTCCTCGAAGGGCCCCTCGCGCAGGAGGCGGCCGTTGGCGACGCAGTTCAGCGCCACGCCGCCGGCCATGACCAGGTGGTCCATGCCGGTGAGCTCGTGCACGTGGTCGGCGGCCCGCAACACGATCTCTTCCGTGACCGCCTGGATCGAGGCCGCCAGGTCCATGTCCTTCTGCGTGATCGGGGTCTCGGGGCGGCGGGGCGGGCCGCCGAACAGGTCGTGGAACTTCTCCGAGGTCATCGTGAGGCCGCGGCAGAAATCGAAGTACTCCATGTCGAGCCAGATCGAGCCGTCCTCCCTCAGGTCGATGAGACGGTCCCGAATGACGTCGGCGTAGAGCGGCCGGCCGTACGGGGCCAGCCCCATGAGCTTGTACTCGCCCGAGTTCACCTTGAAGCCCGTGTAGTAGGTGAACGCGGAGTACAGCATCCCGACCGAGTGCGGGAAGCGCATCTCGTGCGTCAGCGTGATCCGGTTGGCGCGTCCGTAGCCCATCGAGCTCGTGGACCACTCCCCGACGGCGTCGAGCGTCAGGATGGCCGCCTCCTCGTAGGGCGAGGGGAAGAAGGCGCTGGCCGCGTGCGACTCGTGATGGTCGGCGAAGCAAACCTCGCCGGCGAACGCACCGCCCAGCTCGGTTCGCAGCAGCTTCGGCAAGTCGAGCTTGCGGACGGACCAGTCCGGAAGGGCCCGGCGGAACGGCTCGAAGCCATCGGGTGCCACGGCCAGGTGCGTCTCCAGGAGCCGCTCGAACTTGACGAGCGGCTTCTCGTAGAACACCGCCACGTCCAGGTCCGCCGGCCCGATGCCCGCCCACGACAGGCAGTACTCGATCGCCTTCGTCGGGAAGCCGTCGTCGTGCTTCTTGCGGGTGAAGCGCTCCTCCTGGGCGGCCGCCACGATCTCGCCGTCCCGAAGCAGCGCCGCCGCCGAGTCGTGGAACAGGGCGGAGATCCCAAGGATGTAGACCTCGTCACCGGCTCTCTTGCCGTTCTCGGATGGCATGTCTCAGCTTCCTCCCATGAGGGCGCGAGCGCGGGAACCCATTCGGCCCACGAGGCCGTCGGCGGCGTAGGGAACCGGGTCCTCGGTCCCCTCGGTCGAGAGGACGCGGGTCTGCAGGTCGTCGAACTCCGTCGTCGACCCTCTCTCCAGGGCCCGCGCCAGGCTCATGTCGGCCTGTCGCGGCGGCGCCCGGCCGTCCCGGAGTCGCCGTCGCTCCCCGCCCCGGCGTCCACGCCCACCCCGACCTCGAGATCCAGCGATCCGCGGCCGCGGACGGACACGGGCACGCGGTCCCGTCCGCCGCCGTACTTGCGGGCCAACGCCTCGAGGACGGCCGCCACCTTCCGGTGGCCGCTCCGGCTCCAGTGGTAGTCCCGCTCCAGGTAGTCGCCGGCGTCCAGGTGGTCGCGGAGGTGGGCGACCGGGACGCCGCGCTCTCCGCACGCGCGGGCGACGTCCCGCTCCAGGCGAGCCTCCTCGAACGCCTCCCGGCGGCCGCCGTCCGACAGCGCCTCCTCGATCTCCCGCCGGGCCACCGGCGAGAGCTCCGGAACGGTGAGCAGCACGAGCCGGGCTCCCGCGGCCGAACACACGTCCGCCCCCCGGTCCAGCACGTGCCCGAACGCGGCCAGGGCGCGTCGCGCGTGGAATCCACCGCGGCACAGCTCCACGTAGCCGGCCCTGCTGCCCTCCTGGGACGAGGCCGTCCACGGGTCCGGACTCACGTGCCCGTCGGCCTCCGACCAGGTGACGCCGCCGTCCGAGGAGCGCAGGAAGGGCTGCCGATAGCGGCCCACCGCCGGGTTGAGGTCGTCCTCCAGGTCGTTGCCCAGGTAGAGCATCCACACGACCAGCTTGCCCTCGAGGCGGTCCGCGTAGGTCTCCATCCAGCGCAGCGACTGCAGCATGTTGTAGCCGGCGCAGCCGATCGCCTTGACCTCGACCTCTTTCGGCAGGTCCGCGAAGAAGTGGCGGTCGTCGACCCCGAAGCCCTGCGCGAAGGAATCGCCGAACACCACGACGTCCGCCGAGTCCAGCGTGGCTCGACCTCGCCAGCCGTCGCCGTCGGTCGAGATTCGGAAGGTGTCCTGGTTCAGGTCGCCGGCCCACGTGCGCAGGTGAGGGCGCGGCTTCCAGCCCGCCCTCGGATCGTACTCCACCAGGGCGTCCCAGGGACGCGGCCGCCGGCCGAGCGCCCCGGCCAGCCACTCCGTCAGCGTCCCCATCACCCAGAACGGAGCCGTGAGCGACAGCACCGGCAGGGCCGCCAGCAGTCCCGCCAGAGACGCCGCGAAGGCCAGCAGCGCGGAGCCCGGGCGTCGCGCCGCTTCCCGGCGCGAGGCGGCGCGCGTCGCCGTCGGCTCTCCCAGCACGCGTGCGCCCATGTTCTCAGTACAGGGTGTAGTTGCGGCTGGAAGGCCCGCCGCCGAACCGGCCGCCCAGCGCCCTCAGGATCCACAGATAGGGCACCAGCGCCAGGACCCAAGGCCGCCCCGAGCGACGCGCCCACGCCGCCAGCTCCGCGGCCCATCCACGCACTCCGGTCGGCACGGCATAGGGGGAAGTCGCGGAATATGCCCCCGGTTCCGTCGTCTGGCGCCGTTTCCAGCCGGATGCGGCCCGTCCGGACCCGTCCGCCTCCTCTCCCGCCCCGTGGCGTCCGACCGTTCGGATCACCTGGAAGGCGAGGAACAGGAGCCAGATTCGGAGCGCGGACCGCGCATAGCGCGCCACGTGGTTCCACCGTTCGTAAAACGGGCGGACCAGGTCGGGGTCGAGCCAGCCCGCGAAGCCGTTGACCAGGAACCCGACGAGGAGGGCGAGCGCGACCGCGTGAAGGCCCAGGCGCCACGCGCCCGCCTCCACGGCCGTCCCGGCCAGGCCATCGCCGGCGAGCCAGAAGACCCGCAGGCGGGCCCGGGTGGGCGTCGGCAGCGTCATCCTCGGTCGCGGCATCAACCGGAGTCTCCGATCTCGAAAGTATCCAGCAGGTTCTCGGGCACACCCACGTCCACGTACCCCCCATCGGGGAACGACACGCCCTGCACGCGAAGGCCCGCGTCCACGGCGGCCCGGATCACGTCACCCAGGTGCCGCTCCTCCGGTCCCGCGGGCGCTTCGCTCTCCCAGGATGCGGTCTCGCGGGCGAACCGGTGCAGGAGCTCCGTGAAGGCCGGCCCCCAGGCGACCGCGCCCCAGGTATGGGACAAGCGTTCCGGCCCCGGCTTGACCTGGAGACGCCGCACCCTGCCCTCTCCGTCCACGTAGACCTGGTCCACCAGCCGGGGATCGCCTGCGGGGAACAGGGCCAGGGCCGCGTCGCTCCCGGATGCCTCCAGCGAGTCCAGCAGCGGGGTGAACACGTCCCTGGGCCGGAGAAGGATGTCCGGAAAGCCGCACACCACCCGTCGACCCTGTACGAACGGGTACGCCTGGTCCAGCGTGAAGGGCACGCCCCACGGCGCGCCCATCATCAGGTAGGCCAGGTGCACGCCGCGCTCGCGGCCGTCTCCCAGGTAGGCGGGGATGTCCCATTTGCCGTCGCGCAGGATCACGTACACGCGGTCGGCTCCGGCCAGCCGCATGGCCTCGAGCACGTCGTCGCACGCCACCCGGACGCCGAGGCCCGCATCGCCGGACCTTCCGGACAGGGCCACGGGGAAGATTTCCTTGCTGCAGGGCAGCGAGGCCACCCTCGTCCCGAGCCCGGCGGCGGGCACCAGGCCCACCACGTCGCTCCGTCTCTCCACACCCGCCGGACCGTTCACACCGGGGCCCCCGGTCCGCTCACGACGATTCCCCCACGGTCGACGATCGGTCCACGTCCGGGTACCCCCTGTCCCGCTCCGATATTACGGTCGGCTCCAGCGGCCACTCGATGCGGAGCGCCGGATCGTCCCAGCGCACGCCGCGGCCGGCCGAGGACTCGTAGAACTCGGTCATCTGGTAGAACACTTCGGTGTCGTCCTCCAGCGTCTGGAACCCGTGCGCGCAGCCCTCCGGGACATAGATCGCCAGCCGGTTCTCGGCCGTCAGCACGGCGGATACATGCTCGAGGTAGGTCGGGGAATCTGCGCGCAGGTCCACGATCACGTCGTGGATCGAGCCCATCGTGCAGCGGACCAGCTTGGCCTCCCGGTACGGAGCCGCCTGGTAGTGAAGGCCCCTCAGGGTGCCGCGCTCGCGGTTGAAGGAGAGACTGCACTGAACCAGCCGAGGCGACAGCCCCGCGTCCTGGAACTCGCTCGAGCACCACGTCCGCGCGAAGAAGCCGCGCTCGTCCTCGAGGCGCTCGACCTCGACCACCCGGGCCCCGGAGATTTCCGTCTCCCGGAAGATCATCGTCGAAGTAGCCGGGCGCCGACGCGCCGCCAGATGGAGGGTGCCCCGACCTCCCCCGTGGGCTCGAAAACGAGGAGGTCCAGATCATGGAGATGCTCTCCCGCCGGCACGTGCCGGTGCTCGAGCAGCCTCAAGTGCGTATCCGCGGCCAGGGCCTCGTACCTCTCCAGAGAGCGGAGCCGGATGCGTTCGCCCCGCCCCGGTCGCTCCGGCACGTCGTGCTCGGGAATCAGATGCTCCTCCAGGATCAGGTGTCCTCCGGGCACCACGCAGTCGGCCAACACCCGCACCGCCTTTGCGTGCATGCGATCATCCGTGATTGCGACCAGGGCCTCCGCGCAGCGGACGATATCGAAGCGGTCGGGGCTCCTGAACCTCGGGATGGACGACCTCTGCCAGCGCACCCGATCGGCTCCCGCCTGCTTCCGAGCCTGCGCCAGCGCCTCGCGGGAGAAGTCGAACGCCGTCACCTGGAAGCTCATGTCGATCAGCAGCGACGTGAGGAGGCCGTTCCCGCAGCCCGCGTCGAGGAAGGTCGTGTCCTCGGGCCTTCGGAAGCGCTCGATGATCCGACGGTGCCACTCGGCTCTGAAGGCGAAATAGTCGACGTTGTCCTGTTCATCGCGGTCGTAGGCCTGGCTGGCCCGATAGGGACCGTAACGCCGGTACATCTCATCCCACCACTCGTGGGCCGGCCGATGGCGTCGCCACCATCGTCGTGCCCGGGACAGCACTCCGGTTCCGAGCATGTTTACGCCTCATCCGTTCATCCGTTGCGGTGACCGACCGCACACCGCCCCGTGGTTCGGGCCCTCCCGGGTCGTGATACGGCTCGCGAGACTATCCCGCGACGGTCGGCCTCGCCTCGGTCCACAGGAGTTCGTCGTCGAGCTCGCCGGCGGCGAGCCGCTTTTCGAGCTCCTTGAGCCGCGTGAAGGGTGGCGCTTTGAACACCTCGCGCGACAGGTCGATCTTCTCGAACATCTCCATGAGCTCCCGGGCGCCCGTGCGAGCGTCCTTCTCGCAGCGGAAGCCCGGCAGCTGGCTGTTGATCTTCTCGAAGGCGACGCGGTAGCTGCGGTTGTCGCCGTCGCTCTCCCCGATCGTGAGCCGACAACCCGGGAGGGCCTCCGACACGATCTCCGCCACCTCCCGGATCCGGTAGTTCTGCTCCGAGTCGCCCACGTTGAACACCTTGCCGTGCACGGCCTCGCGTGGCGCCTCGATCGAGCAGGCGATGGCCCGGGCGATGTCCTCGACGTGCACGAGCGGCCGCCAC
>CANPVD010000078.1 GCA_947581615.1 Candidatus Humimonas hydrogenitrophica | reverse complement strand
CCTGGTGCTGGCCACCCAGGGGCGGAGCTTCTGGATCCTGGACGACGTGACCCCGCTGCGGCAGCTCACCGGCGCCGCGGCGAAGGCCGACCACTACCTGTTCGAGCCCCGCCCCGCCTACCGCGCCCGCTTCCGGGGCTTCCGCGGCTCCGAGGCGCCCGGGTCCCCGCCGGGCCCGGCCGTGTTCGACCTCTACCTGGCGAAGGCGCCGGCGGGCGAGGTGAGCATGGAGGTCGTGGACCCGCGGGGCCGGGTGGCGGCGCGCTGGTCCACCGCCGGGAAGGAGCGCTCCGGCCGGGGCGCCGGGTCGTCCGGAGGCGACGAGGAAGGCGACTCCGGGACCTCGGGCCAGAGCGGCGCCGCGGCGGAGGGCGGGGACATTGCGGCCTGGGCCACGAAGTCGCTGGACCTGCACGCCGGCGAGAACCGGCTGGAGTGGAACCTCCACTACGCGGGCCCCCACCTGGTGAAGGGCGCGGTCATGGACCTGGGCTACACGGGCGGTCCGTGGGCCGTGCCGGGCACCTACACGGTGCGCGTGAAGGGTGATGGCTGGAGCGTCGACCGCAGCTTCGACGTGCGAAAGGACCCGAACTACACGGACGTGACCCGCGAGGACCTGCAGGCCGAGTTCGACCTGGCCAGCCAGGTCCGCGACTCGGTCACGGCCATCCACGACGCGGTCCGCGCCCTGCGCTCGGCCCGCGAGCAGGCCGGCCAGGCGTCGGAGCGTGTCTCGAACGGCGACTTCCCCGACTCGGTGAAGAGCCGGGTGAAGGCCGCCGCCGACTCGCTCCGGACCACGCTGGCCTCGCTGGCCGGCCGACTCCACAACGACACCATCCGCACGGGCGAGGACGGCATCAACTACCCGCCCCGCATCGACAACCACTTCGACTTCCTGTACGGGCACATCGTCGACGCCTACGGGCGGCCGACCGACGGCTCGCGGACGCGCTTCGCGGACCTGAACGCGGAGCTGAAGCCGATCCGGGCCGAGGTCCAGCGGGCGCTGACGAAGGACGTGTCTGGGTTCAACGCGCTGCTCCGCGGCTACGGCGTGCCGCCGGTGGTGGTGCCGGCGGAGGCATCGGGGCCGGCCGGCACGGACCCGGCCGGCGGCTGAGGCCCGGGACCGGGGCGCGAGGGCGACAGGAGGAGGTGCGGCCGTGGGCTACCGGAAGTTCCGGGACCGTGACGGCGGCGGCTGGGAGATCCGAGACCTCTCGGACCGCGCGTGGACGTTCCGGCCGCTGCGCGGGAACGGCGGGAGGGAGGTCCGGGTCACGCCGCCGCCCCGGATCGACGATCCCTTCGAGCTCAGCGCGGAGGAGCTCCAGAAGCTGCTGGACGGGAGCCGGTCCTCACGACCGACACGGCCTCCGCGCTCTCCGTTTCTGGACGACCTGGAGTGATGCGTCGCCCGCCCCATGATCCCTGGCGGTGATCGAACCGGCGGCTCGGCTCGAGGTCGAAGGGCGCACCGGCCGGACGGCTCGAAATCGAGTGGGGGCCGGGACCGGCCGATCGTTCAACCGGCCGGAAGGGGCTTGACAGGATTCTGTTGACGGCGGCGAGGAGGTCCGGACCCCACTCCTGGCGCGCCCCCGAGCCCCTCTGACGCCCCCTCTCCCGGCCGCCGGCCGGTCCCTCCCCTTCGCGCCTCCTCCAGGCCGCCGTTGATCCCGCAGCCGCCGTCTCCGGAGGCCGGAAATCGGCCGATTATATTGGAGAGGTGCGAGTTACGGGGCCTTTCGGGCCTCGTGGCGGGGCCCGGAGGGCCGGGACGCGGGTGCGGACGGGAGGCGGACGATGGGAGCGACGGTGCTGGCGCTGCGGGAGGTGGCGGAGGTCGAGTATGGGGAGCGGGGCCGAGCGGCCGGAGACGTCTCCGCGGGGACGTCACCCGACCCCGACCTCCTCGACGAGCTCGGCGACGAGATCGCCACCCTGGCGGCCCACATCCACGCCGCCACCCACCGGATGCTCACCCTGATCGCCCGCTTCGACCGGCTCGGGGGTTGGGAGGCGGCCGGCCACCGGGGCTGCGCGGAGTGGCTGGCGTGGCGCACGGGCATGGACCCGCACACGGCGAGAGAGCACGTGCGGGTGGCGAGGGCGCTGGAGGAGCTCCCCGAGACGAGCGCGTCCATGAGCCGCGGCCGGCTCTCCTTCTCCAAGGTGCGCGCCCTGACCCGGGTGGCCGACCCGGAGAACGAGGCCGACCTCCTGGAGCTGGCCGAGGGGGTGACCGCCGCCCGGCTCGAGCGCGTGGTGCGCGCCTGGAAGCGGGGGAGCCGCCAGGACGAGGCGGCCCGGGCCGAGGAGATCCACCGGTTGCGCCGGCTCTCGGTGTTCCCCGACGAGGAGGGCATGTACGTCATCCGGGGCCGGCTCGAGCCCGAGGTGGGGGCGCTCCTCATGCGGGCGATCGAGGCGGCCAGCGACGCGCTCTACCGGGAGGAGCGTGCCCGGGCGTCCGGGACCGACGCGGCCGGCGACGTCTCCGCGGAACCGCCCGATCACGTCCCCGCGGGGACGTGCCGCACCGAGCCGGACACGGGCCGCGAGCCAGCCCGCCGGAGGGCCGACGCCCTCGGGCTGTTGGCCGAGCGGGCGCTGGCGGCGGGGTTCGGGACTCGCGGCGAGGACGAAGCCGCGGACGGGAGCGGAGCCTCCGCCTCCGAGCATCCGATCAGCGGCACCCGGGCCGAGCGCTACCAGGTCTTCCTGCACGTGGACGCGGACACCCTGTCCGAGGACCGGGAGTCCGGCCGCTCCGAGCTCGAGGACGGCCCCCGCGTCTCCGCGGAGACGTCCCGCCGACTCGCCTGTGACGCCGCGTTGATACGGGTGACCCACGGCCCGGCGCACGACCTCGGCGACGGCTCGGTGCCTGGCGCCCCGGCCCCAGCCGGCTCCGTCCTCTCCGTGGGCCGCCGCACCCGCACCATCCCGCCGGCGCTGCGCCGGGCGCTCGAGGTCCGCGACCGCGGCTGCCGCTTCCCGGGCTGCGGGCTGCGCTTCACCGACGCGCACCACGTCGAGCACTGGGCCGATGGCGGGGAGACCAGCCTGGACAACTGCGTCCTGCTGTGCCGCTATCACCACCGGCTCGTCCACGAGGGCGGCTGGCGGCTGGAGTGGTGGGGGACGGGCCGGGCCGTGTTCCGGGACCCGCGCGGCGGGGTGCACCTGGACGCGGAGCGGGAAGAGGGGCTGTCGCGCCGGGCGCGGGACGGCGGGCCAAGGTCCCCCGCCCCCGACGCCCAGCTAAGCACCCTCGTCCGCGCCAACCGCCTCCACGGCGCCGATCCGGGACCGCTCACAGCGAGCGCTCACTGGAAGTGCGAGCGGGACATCCCCGACGACGTGTGGTTCCGGGCCACCGAGGCGGGGCTGTAGAGGCGTGCGACCCTGACGGCTGTCAGAGCCCCCTGCCCGGGCCGGGAGCGGAGCCTGGGGAGCGGGTCCATGTCGGGAGACCGCCCCCATGGGGACGGTTCGCGACACCCCGCGTCTCCGCGGAGACGCCGGCGCCCGGAGTCAGGGCCCCAGCGGCCCCTCCCGCTCTCCCCGCAGCGACAGCGGGGGACCCAGGATCGCCTCGTACAGGACCGCTCGCTGCAGCGCCGTTCGCTCGGGCCACGCCGGCAGGGTCGCGGCGCGCCCGGACACGGCGGCGAGACCCGCCCCGGCGGCGGCGGCCGACCGGGACGTGGCGGGGACCCCAGCCCCGGAAGGCTCGGAGACCTCTCCGCCCGCGCCTCCCGACCGTCCGCCGGTCGCCACCCCGAGCGGGGCCCCGCCGCCGAGCCCCGGCCTCCAGCGGATCTCGCTCTCCTGCCGCTCTCCGGAGCGGGCGCGCGCCTCGCGCTCGGCGGCCTCGGCGAGCTGCCGCAGGAGCTCCTGCCGGAGCGACCCGCGACTGCCGGAGCCGGAGCGCCCGCCCGGACCGGGGCCGCCGCCCTCCTCCGTCCCTTCCTCGCCGGTCATGCCCCGGCCCACCGCCCCGAACACCCGGTTCATGGACACGAAGAACACGATGATGATCAGCCAGACGACGAGCCCGCTCATCGGCTCAGCCGGCCGGCCGCTCGGCGTCCTCGCCGCCCGCGAGCGCGTCGCGCATGCGCGTGTCGCTCCGCACGTTCAGGTACTTCATGTAGTCCATGACGCCCAGGTTGCCGTTCCGCAGCGCCTCAGCCATGGCGCGCGGCACCTCGGCCTCCGCCTTCACGACGTCGGCCCGCATCTCCTCGACCCGGGCCCGGTTCTCCTGCTCCAGGGCCACGGCCATGGCGCGCCGTTCCTCGGCCTTGGCCTGGGCGATCTGCTTGTCGGCCTCGGCCTGGTGGGTCTGGAGCTCGGCGCCGATGTTCTTCCCCACGTCCACGTCGGCGATGTCGATGGAGAGGATCTCGTAGGCGGTCCCCGAGTCGAGCCCCTTCTGCAGGACGGTCTTGGAGATCCGGTCGGGGTTCTCGAGCACCTGCTTGTGGCTCTCGCTGGAACCGATGGTGCTCACGATCCCCTCCCCAACCCGCGCCAGGATGGTCTCCTCCCCGGCCCCACCCACCAGGCGGTTCACGTTGGCGCGCACGGTGACCCGCGCGATCGCGATGAGCTGGATCCCGTCCTTGGCCATGGCCGCCACCTTGGGCGTCTGGATGACCTTGGGATTCACGGACACCTTCACGGCCTCGAGCACGTCGCGCCCTGCCAGGTCGATGGCGGCCGCCTGCTGGAAGGGGAGGTCGATGTTGGCCTTGTCGGCGCTCACCAGCGCGGTGACCACCCGCTCCACGTTCCCGCCCGACATGAAGTGCGTCTCGAGCTCCTTGGTGGTCAGGCCGAGGCCGGCCTTGGTGGCCGTGATGAGCGGCGGAACGATCGCCCGCGGACTCACCTTGCGCAGCCGCATGCCCACCAGCTCCCCGATCCCCACCGGCGCTCCGGCCGAGATGGCGGCGATCCACAGGCGGATGGGGACCGCCCAGAACACGAAGCTCAGGACGATGAAGGCCAGCACCAGGATCAGGATGGGCATCGCGGCTGGATCCATGGAATCCGTTCCTCCTCTATCGGTAGGATGCTGTTCGACTTCGGTTCAGGCGGTCGGCCCGGCGGAGGGCGCGGTCTCCCCGGCCGCGCGGACCACGTGCCGGTAGCCCTCCGAGCGCACCACGACGACCGGCGTGCCGCGCTCGATGAAGGGGCCCTCGCTGACCACGTCCAGCTTCTCGCCCCGGAAGGCGGCGGTCCCCGCCGGACGGAGGTCCGTGAGGGCCTCGCCCACCACGCCCACCAGGTCCTCCCGGCGCGTCGAGGCCAGGATCCCGGCCGCCCGACCACCCTCGTCGTCGGCCCCCAGCATCCCGAGGACGCGGCTGTGGGGAATGTGTCGGACGACCGCGTAGGCCAGGGCCAGGACGAGCAGGGCCGCGGTGGCCACGAGCCCGCTGGCCCGGAGCATGTCCGGGCCGGTCGGGAAGTGGCCGAGGAGGCTGAGGAACGTGCCGGCCAGGAGGGCGACGAGCCCCAGCACGCCCGGCACCCCGAGGCCGGGCACGACGAAGACCTCGAGCCCGATCAGCACCACGCCGGACCCCACGAGCAGCAGGTCGGTGGTCCCGGCCAGCTCCACCAGGTAGCGGGAGCCGAAGAACAGGATCAGCGACACGACGCCCAGGCCCGCCGCCGCCCCCAGCGTCGGATGCTTGATCTCGACCAGGAGGCCCAGGAAGCCGACGGCGAGGAGGATGGGCGCGAGGAGCGGCGCGGCCAGGAAGGTCACGGTCCGGTCCAACCAACCCGGCGAGGCCGTGTGAACGGGGGCCCCGGGGACGCCGACCGCGGCCAGCACCGACGGGACTCCGTCCGCCAGGCCCGACGCCACCCCGGCCCGGACGGCCTCGGTGGCCGTCAGGGTGCCCGGACCGACGCCCGTGGCGGACGGATCGTATCCGTGCGCCTCGGCCAGCGAGCGCAGCTCGGCGCCCACGGCGTCGGCCGCCCGGTCCCCGGCGGATCCCTTCGGGGCCAGGTCTCCCACCACCGCGGCCGGCCCCACGTACAGGCGGCGCGCCGACAGCGCCACGAGGGCCGCCGGCCCCAGGGCCCGTCCCTCCACGTAGGCCCACACCGGGACGTCGGCGTCGCGAACCGCGGCCGCCACGTCCCACGCGGCGTCCAGGCGCCCGCCCGGCGAGTCCATCTCCAGCAGCACGCCGGCCGCCTTCGAGGAGGCCGCCTCGCGCAGCACGCGGTTCACGAAGGGGACGAGCCCGAGCGTGATGGGTCCGCGGACCGTAAGCACGACGACCGTGTCGCCGGCGGGCGGCGCGGCAACGGAGGCCGGCGGCGGCGCGGCGACGGCGAGCGCCGGCCAGCACAGGGCCAGCACCGCGGAGAGGACGGAGCGCACGAGGGCATCGCGCCCGTCGCGGGACCCGAACGGATCCACCGATCGTGACAGCATGAGACTACGCTAACCCCGCCCTGCCCCGGAAGCCAGACACGGGGCCCGCGTCCTGTCGCCGGCGCGGGCGTCGCCCTACTTTCGGGCCAGCCGAACCGGGGGCGGGTCGTCACACTGGCACCGCGTCTGCACACTCGCATCATCGTCGACCACCCCGGGCCGCGGCCACGCGACGAGGACCCGACGGAAACGAAGCATCGAACGCCAACAGGGAGCCCAGGATGGCGGACAAGCTGATCCACTACGAGGCCACGGACGGAGTCGGCGTCATCACGCTGGACGACCCGCCGGCCAACACCTACACGCACGAGATGATGCTGCAGCTGGACGAGGCCATCCTCGCCGCCCGCTTCGACGAGGACGTCCACGTGCTGGTGCTGCGCGGGGCCGGCGACAAGTTCTTCTCGGCCGGCGCCGACATCCGAATGCTCCAGCAGGCCGATCCCCACTTCAAGTACTTCTTCTGCCTGCACGCCAACGAGACGCTGAACCGGCTCGAGCAGAGCCCGATGCTGGTCATCGCGGCGCTCAACGGCCACACCGTCGGCGGCGGTCTCGAGATCGCCCTGGCCTGCGACCTGAGGATCGCCAGGAAGGACGCGGGCAAGATCGGTCTGCCCGAGGTCACCCTGGGCGTACTGCCCGGCACCGGCGGCACGCAGAGGCTGGGGCGCCTGCTCGGCAAGTCGAGGGCGATCGAGCTCATGGCGGAGGGACGCACCTTCGACTTCGACGAGGCGAAGGAGATGGGCCTGGTGAACAAAGTGTTCGAGGCCGAGGGCTTCATGGACCAGGTGCTCGACTACGCCCGCGGCTTCACCCCGCCCTACCGGGCCTCCAAGGCGGTCGGCCGCATCAAGCGGGCGGTGTGCAGCGGCTGCGAGGTGCCCTTCTCGGAGGGGCTGGCCATCGAGCGCGAGCTCCAGCAGCAGCTGTTCCAGTCCTCGGACGCCAAGGAAGGCCTCTCGGCCTACATCGATAAGCGCAAGCCGGAGTTCAGGGGCGTCTGACCGGGGCGCGACGCCGGAGCGTCACACGGAGGGAAGGAAGGCGATGGAGCTGAGGACGAAGCTGCTCGTCGGGGGAGACTGGGTCGACGGCGCCGACCGCTTCGCCGATGTCAACCCGGCCACCGAGGAGACCCTGGCCCAGGTGCACGAAGCCGGGCCCGACCAGGTGGACGCCGCCGTGCGGTCCGCCCGGGAGGCCCTGCCGGCCTGGCGCGACCTGGACCCGCACGCCCGCTCCGTCCTCCTGTGGCGGCTGGCCGACCTCCTGGAAGAGCGCGCCGCGGAGCTGGCGGTGGTCGAGACGCTCGACAACGGCAAGCCTTCCTTCGAGTCCGCGAAGGTGGACCTGCCGTCGGTGGTCGAGAACTTCCGCTACTACGCGGGCTGGGCCGACAAGCTGGGCGGTGAGACGATCCCGGTGTCGGGCCCGTTCCTCAACTACACGCTGCGCCAGCCGGTCGGGGTGGTGGGAGCCATCATCCCGTGGAACTTCCCCCTGTCGATGGCCGCCTGGAAGGTGGCCCCCGCCCTGGCGTGCGGGAACGCCGTGATCCTCAAGCCCGCCGAGCAGACGCCCCTTACCGCCCTCCTCCTCGGAGAGCTGGCCCTGGAGGCCGGCTTCCCCGCCGGCGTCCTCAACGTGATCCCCGGCCGCGGCCCGGTCACCGGCCAGGCGCTGGTCGAGCACCCTGGCGTCGACAAGATCTCCTTCACGGGATCGGTGGAGACCGGCAAGCTCATCATGCGCGAGGCGGCCGCCACCGTGAAGAACGTCACCCTCGAGCTGGGTGGGAAGTCGCCCAACGTGGTGTTCGCCGATGCGGACCTGGACGCCGCGGCGCGCGGCGCCACGACCGGGATCTTCTACGGCAAGGGCGAGGTGTGCGCGGCCGGCTCCCGACTGTACGTGGAGCGCTCGGTCAAGGACGCCTTCATGGAGAAGCTCCTGGAGCGCACGGCGAAGATGGTGCCCGGCGATCCCACCCACCCCAAGACCCGCCTCGGCGCGCTCGTCTCGAAGGAGCAGCGCGACAAGGTGCTGTCCTACATCGAGGCCGGCCGCGAGGAGGGCGCGACGCTGCGGGCCGGCGGGGAGGCCGCGTCGGTGGACGGCCGCGGCTACTTCGTCGAGGCGACCGTGTTCGACGACGTGGACATCGGCATGAAGATCGCCCGCGAGGAGATCTTCGGCCCGGTGGTCGCGGTGCTCGAGTTCGACGGCATCGAGGACGCGATCCGGCAGGCCAACCAGACCATCTACGGGCTGGCCGCCGGCGTGTGGACTCGGGACGTGGGCAAGGCGCACCGCTTCGCCCGCGAGGTCCAGGCCGGGACCGTGTGGGTGAACACCTACAACCGCTACGACTCGGCGTCGCCGTTCGGGGGCGTCAAGCAGTCGGGTTTCGGGCGGGACCTGGGTCGGTACGCCCTGGAGCAGTACACGGAGACCAAGAGCGTATGGGTGGCGCTCGACGGGTGAGCGGCCGGCCCGTGAGCGCGCATAGATGACGTGAGCCGCGAGGAGGCGAGGTGAACGGAGCGACGGACCGCGACGCCCTGATCCTGGGCGCCGTTCGAAGCCCGGTGGGGCGCCACGGGGGCGCCCTGTCCCGGATGCGGCCGGACGACCTGCTGGCCCGGGTCATCGAGGGGCTCCTGGAGCGGACGGGCGTCCCCGGGGACCGCATCGAGGACGTGATCATGGGGGACGCGAACGGCGCCGGCGAGGACAACCGGAACGTGGCCCGCATGGCGGCCCTGCTCGCCGGCCTACCGATCGAAGTCGCCGGCCAGACGATCAACCGCCTGTGCGGATCGGGGCTGCAGGCCGTCGTGTCCGCCGGGCACGCCATCCGCTGCGGAGAGGGCGACCTGTTCATCGCCGGCGGCGTGGAGAGCATGTCGCGGGCGCCGTGGGTCATGCTGAAGCCGGAGGACGGCTTCCCTCGCCGGGCGCCGGAGGTCGCCGACACGACCGTCGGCTGGCGCTTCACCAACCCGGCCATGCCCGAGGGCTGGACCATCGGCCTGGGCGAGACCGCCGAAGTGGTGGCCGAGGAGTACGGCGTCACCCGAGAGGCCCAGGACGCCTTCGCGCTCGAGAGCCAGCGGCGCGCGAGCCGCGCCCTCGAGGAAGGCCGCTTCCGGGACGAGATCGTGCCGATCGACGCCCCCACGGGCCGCAAGGGCGCCACCGTGCGAGTGGAGGTGGACGAGCACCCCCGTCCCGACGTGACGGCCGAGAAGCTGGCGAAGCTCCGGCCCGCCTTCCGCGAGGGCGGCACGGTGACGGCCGGCAACGCCTCGGGGATCAACGACGGCGCCGCGGCCGTGCTCGTGGGCAGCCGCGAGGCGGCCCGCGAGCTGGGCCTGGAGCCGCTGGCCCGCCTCGGCGCCTCGGCGGTGGCCGGCGTCGATCCGGACCGCATGGGCATCGGCCCCATCCCGGCCGTGCGCAAGGCCCTGGAGCGGGCCGGTCTCGACGTCCCCGATCTCGACCTGGTGGAGCTCAACGAGGCGTTCGCCGCCCAGGCCCTGCCCTGCATCCGGGAGCTGGGGCTGGACCCGGAGACCGTCAACGTGAACGGCGGCGCCATCGCTCTCGGGCACCCGCTCGGCGCCACCGGCGCCAAGCTGCTCACCACGCTGGTGCACGAGATGCGGCGCCGTGGATCGCGCACCGGCCTCGTGAGCATGTGCATCGGCGTGGGACAGGGCATCGCCACGGTCGTCCACCGGGAGGACGCCTGATGGGCGTCGGGGCGGGCGACGCTCCGGCCGGCGTGGGCTCCGGGCCGGACGCCGCCCCCGGCGCCGAGCACATCCTCGTCGAGGTGGACGGGCCGATCGGCCGGGTGACCCTGAACCGCCCCGACAAGCTGAACGCCTTCGTCGGGGACATGCGGGACCGGATCGGCGAGGTGCTCGAGCGCCTGGGCGGCGACGAAGCGGTGCGCGTGGTGGTCGTCACCGGAGCCGGACGCGCGTTCTGCGCCGGCGCCGACGTCCGCTACATGACGGACATGGTCGAAGAGGAGCGCTTCGAGGAGGCGCGCGCCCTGGTCGAGGCCGGCCGCCGGGTCACCATGGCCATCACGCGCATGCCCAAGCCCGTCATCGCGGCCCTCAACGGCCCTGCGGCGGGCGGGGGCGCCAACCTCGCCCTGGCCTGCGACCTCCGCATCGCCTCCGAGCGCGCCTCGATCGGGCAGACGTTCAACCGGATCGGGCTCCACCCAGACTGGGGCGGAACGTGGTTCCTGCCCCGGCTGGTGGGCCCGGCGCGCGCCGCCGAGCTCTTCTTCCTGGCCGACATGGTGGACGCGGCCGAGGCGGAGCGCATCGGGCTGGTGAACCGGGTGGTGCCGCACGAGCGGCTGGAAGCGGAGGTGGAAGAGCTGGCCGAGCGGCTGGCCGCCAAGCCCGCCCTTCCGATCCGCCTGGCCAAGGAGGCCCTTCGTCAGACGTGGGGCTCCGACCTCGAGGCCATGCTCGACTTCGAGGTCCGCGCCCAGGACGCGTGCTTCCGCTCGAGCGATGCCCGGGAGGGGGTGCGGGCCTTCGTGGAGAAGCGCCCGGCCCGCTTCGGGCGCCGGTCGTCGGGGCCGGATGGGGAGGAGGGGGAGGTCGCGGAGGATGGCTCCCGTGCGTGACGAAACCGTCCTCCGGAAGGCCACGCTCGACGACCTCGACGAGGTCCTCGCGCTGTGGTCGCACTACCTGCGCCTGCACCGGGACAACCCGGCCTACCGCCTGGCGAAGCGGGGGCTCGAGAAGCGGCGCGAGACCTTCCGTCGGCACATCGAAGGGTCCGAATCCGCCGTGTTCGTCCTGGAGCGACCCGATGGGGGCCTGGACGGCATGGTGACCTGCTTCGCCGAGGAGAACCTGCCGTACTTCATGCCGCCCCGCTACGCGCGCATCCAGACCCCCTTCGTCCGGCCCGACGCGCGGCGGCGCGGCAACCTCAAGCGTCTCCTGACGGCCGCGCTGCGCTGGGCCCGCGAGGAGGAGTTCATGGAGATTCGCCTGTACACGTCGGCGGGAAGCGTGATGGGAAACGCGATCGCCGACGAGCTGGGGTTCCAGGCGGTCGAGGTCGTCCGCCGAAAGCCCGTGGACTGGCGGAGCCCGCCCGAAGAGCAGATTCAGGACTGAGAGCGGACACATGGAGCACGAAGACGACGTCAGGATCGAGCCGCCCGGACCCGTCGCGGTCCTCGGCGCGGGCACCATGGGCCACGGCATCGCCCACGTGTCGGCGGTGGCCGGCTACGAGACGCGCCTCTACGACATCGACCGGGACGTGCTGGCCGCGGCGCGCGCGAACGTGGAGCGGAACCTCGAGAAGGGCATCGAGCTCGGAAAGCTGGAGCCCGGGGTTCGCGAGGAGGCCCTGTCCCGGCTCTCGGAAACGACGCAGCTGGCGGAGGCGGCGGCCGGAGCCGCGATCGTGGTCGAGGCGGTCCCGGAGCGGCTGGAGCTCAAGCGCCAGGTCCTGACGGAGGCGGCCGAGGCGGCCGGACCCGCCGCCCTCCTGGCCTCCAACACCTCCTCCCTGTCGATCACGGCCCTGGCCGAGGCCGTCCCGGGCGCCGAGCGCGTGGTCGGGATGCACTTCTTCAACCCGGTCCACGTCATGGCCCTGGTCGAGGTCGTGCGCGGCGACCGCAGCGCCCCGCAGGCGATCGAGCGGGCGCGCGACTTCGCCGAGCGGCTGGGCAAGACCCCGATCGTGGTGGAGGACTCGCCCGGGTTCGCCTCCTCCCGTCTGGGCATCGCCCTCGGGCTCGAGGCCATACGCATGGTCGAGGAGGGCGTGGCCAGCCCGGAGGACATCGACACGGCCATGGTGCTGGGCTACCGGCATCCCATGGGGCCGCTGCGGCTCACCGACCTGGTGGGCCTGGACATCCGGCTCGAGATCGCCCGCTACCTGCACAGCGAGCTCGGGGAGCGGTTCCGGCCACCGGAGCTGCTCGAGGCCATGGTCGCCGAGGGCAAGCTGGGCCGGAAGACCGGACGGGGCTTCTACGACTGGTGAGAGGAGATAGAGTCATGAGCGACGTGCTGAAGGTCGAGAAGCTGGACGGAGGGGTGGCCCTGCTCACCGTGAACCGCCCCGACAAGATGAACGCGCTCAACGGCGAGGTCCGCTGCGCCCTGCTCGGGGCGCTGGACGAACTGCGAGACGACGACGATGTGCGGGTGGTCGTCCTCACCGGCGCCGGGGAGAAGGCCTTCATCGCGGGTGCGGACATCAAGGAATTCGAGGGCAAGACGCCCGCCCAGCAGCACCGGGCCATGGTCCGCGGGAACATCTACTCGGCGATGGAGACGTTCCCCAAGCCCGTCATCGCCATGATCAACGGCTACTGCCTGGGCGGCGGCTGCGAACTCTCGATGGCCTGCGACATCCGGGTCGCCTCGGACCGGGCCCGGCTGGGCCAGCCCGAGATCAACCTCGGCATCATCCCGGGCGGCGGAGGCACGCAAAGGCTGCCGCGCCTGGTCGGCGAGGGACGGGCCCTCAAGCTCATCCTCTCGGGGGAGATGGTGGGCGCGGAGGAGGCCGGCCGCATCGGCCTGGTCGACGAGGTCGTCCCCGCCGACCAGCTCCGCGAGCGCACCCTGGAGCTGGCCCGGGAGATGGCTTCGAAGGGGCCGATCGCCCTGCAGGCCGCCAAGGAATGCGTGCTGGCGTCGCGCCGCATGCCGCTGGACGAGGGGCTCAAGTTCGAGCGAGGCTGGTTCGCGCTCCTGTTCTCGACGAAGGACATGGAGGAGGGCGTCGATGCGTTCCTCAACAAGCGAGAGGCCCACTTCACGGGTGAGTAGCCGCATCGGCGGTCGGGGAAGCGCGGCCACGGGAGGTCCGCGGACCGCCGCCGCCGCGCTCGGCCTGGCCGCCGGCGCCAGCGGCTCGGTCCTCGGGCTCCTCGCTCTCGCCTCCTGGTGGCCGCCCCGCCTGGCGTGGGCCGTGCGCGCCGCCACGCCTCCCGACGGAGGCTGGTTCGGCGGGTGGAGCCCGGACCTCCGCACGGCCGCGTCGCTTCAGGGAAGCGCCCTGTCGGCCGCGCTGGGGGTCGCCGCCGGGCTGGCGCTCCTGGCGCTGGCGGCCGGCTTCCTCCACGTGTGCCTCTCCCTCCTCTCGGACGCGGTGGAGCGCCAGCCGGAGTGGGCCCTGCGGGCCGCGCTGGGGGCCAGCGAGCGGCGCCTGCGCCGGGAGCGGCTCGCCGAGGGCCTGGAGCTGGCGGCGACCGCCGCCGCCGTGGCCGTGCCGCTCGGCTGGGCGGGACGCCTGGCGCTCCGTCGGCTGGCGCCCCCCGTGATCTCCTTCGTGTCCGGCGCTCATGCCCCGGACGCTCATGCCGGGCTCCCCGCCGCTCTGTTCCTGGCGGTGGTGTGCGCCGGGGTCGTGCTCGCCGCCCTGCCGGGCGCGGCGCGCCGGGAGATCCTCCGGCACCCGGCCCGACGGATCGCCGATCTGGTGGGACCGCGAACCGGCGGAGGCCGGGGCGTGTCGGCGGGCGCCGGTGGCGCAGCCGGCTGGCTTCTGGCCGCCGCCCAGGTCGGCGCCGCCCTCATCGTGACCGTGGCGGCGCTCATCCTGGTGCGCGGCGCGCCGGCGGTCGCCGCCGACGCCCGGGCGTATCCCGACGCCACGGACACGCTCCTCCTCCGGGTCCGGCTTCCCGAGGCGCTGGCCTCGGCGGAGGTGTGGACCGACGTACGCCGGCGGCTCCTGGATCTCCCCGGCGTGGAGCAGGCCGCCGTGTCCTCGCCGGGCGCCCTCCTCGGCCTGGGCCCCGTGGACCGGGTGGCGTCCGACTGCCCGTGGTGCACGGGGGGCGGGATGTTCACGGGCGTGATGTTCGGCCTCGCCCGCTACGAGGCCGTGGGGCCCGGGTACTTCGACCTGCTGCGCGGGCATGGGACGGCGGCGGCGCGGGGCCGCCGGGGCGCGGCGCTCCCGGCCCCGGCCGGCCCGGAGCGCGGGACCGTGACGTTGGACCGGGCCTTCACGGGCCGCCTGTTCCAGGGACGCGACCCCGCGGGCCGGACCGTGTGGCTGGCGGATCGGAGGGCGAAGCTGGACCCCGGACTCCCCGTGGGCGCGACGGTGGATGTCCCCCGGCCGGTCGGCCTCGGAACCGGGGGCGCGGCCGTGCCCACCCTGTTCGTCTCGGCCCTCGATCGACCGCCGTCCGAGGCGGACGTGGCGCTCCGCGTGGAGCCGGGCATCGACCCGCGAGGTTCGGGTGAGGCCGCCCTGCGCAGCGTGGCCGAGGCGGCGCCGGGCAGCCGCGCCGAGGCGCTCGGCACCCTGGCCGGGCTGCTGGACGGCCGCGTCCGGGTGGTGGGCTGGCTGGCCGGCCTCACGGCCGCCCTCTCCCTGGTGTGCCTGCTCCTCGCGGTCCGGGCCGTGGCCGCCACGCTGAACGCCCGGGTGCGGGCGCGCCGGGCCGAGATCGGGCTGCGCCGCGCCCTGGGAGCCCGGCGGCTCCACGTCGCCCGGCTCGTGGCGGCGGACGCCGGGAGGCTGGTGGCGGTCGGAACCGCGGCTGGGGTCCTGATCGCCACGGGCGTGGAGCGCGGCCTCCCGCTCCTCGTTCGTGGCGTGGCGCCGCTCTCCCCGGCCACGATCCTCGGACTGGCCCTGGGGCTCGCCTGCCTGGCCCTCGGGACCGCCGCCCTGGCCGCGTGGCGCGTTACCGGGGACGAGCCCGCGAGGGCGCTCTAGCCCGCGACCGCACCCTCGGTCCTTCACACCGAAAACGAAACGGGGGCGCCGGCTGGACGCCCCCGCTTCCTGTCCTCTCCTCCGGCGGGCCGTGACGCGGCCCGCCGGGCCCGACGCTCGGTCGGGCCCCGTGCCGACGCCCCGTCAGGCCTCGGGCACCACGCTCACGAACTTCCGCCCGCCGCGCCGGGTGGCGAAGGTCACCACCCCGTCCTCGAGCGCGAACAGCGTGTCGTCCTTGCCCCGGCCCACGTTCCGGCCCGGGTGGATGGGCGTACCGCGCTGCCGGACGAGGATGTTGCCGGCCCGCACGCGCTCGCCGCCGTACTTCTTGACGCCCAGGTACTTGGGCTTGCTGTCACGACCGTTCCGGGTCGAGCCGAGTCCCTTCTTGTGCGCCATCGGATTATCCCTCGTCCCGTGCCTTGATCGCCTTCTCCACGTCCGACTTGAGCACCCGGCCGTCCTTGCCGGTGCCCTCGATGGCGGACACGTCGATGCCGTTCTCGGCCGCCAGCTCGGCCGCGGCGGGGGTGATCTCCGCCTCGGCGATGGCCTCCGCGACGGCCTCCTTCTTCGGAGCCGGCTTCTCGGCCGTCGGCGCCTCGACCTTCTTCTCGGCCTTCTTCGGCTTCGGCGCGGCTTCGCCCCCGCCCAGGGTGATGTCCACGACCACCACCTCGGTGTAGGCCTGCCGGTGGCCCTGCTTCCGGCGGTAGTTCTTGCGCCGCTTCATCTTGAAGACGACGATCTTCTCGCCCTTGCCGTGGCGCAGCACCTCGGTGGCCACCGCGGCCCCCTCCAGAGAGGGTCGACCGATGATGACCTCGCCGTCCTGGTCGGCCAGGAGGACGTCGTCGAACACCACCCTGTCGCCCGGCTCGGCGTCCAGACTGGGCAGCCGCAGGGTCGCGCCGGGCTCGGCGCGCCACTGCTTGCCCTTGGCCTCGAATATCGCGTACATGCTCGGCTCGCCTTCGTTCCTCTGGGTTCGTTCGGAGCCGACAAAGATAGGGCGGCTAGCGGGTACTCGTCAACGCTGGACGCGCGACTGTGGCGCTCAGGCCACCGCGTACCGGGACGTCACGTCCTGGTCGGCCGGAGAGGCCAGCAGGCGGAACTCATCCACCCGCATGAGCGGGTCGTCCCGGATGTCGAGCGCGATCCCCGCCTCCTCGCGGAGCTGGTGCAGGAAGGCGGGCTCCTCCTCCAGCAGGTAGAGCGCCACCTCGGGATGCACCCGGACGGTGAGGTCCCGAGACTCACCCGAGGTGCCGGCGCGGCGCACCGCGCGCTCGATCCTCCGCACCACGGTCTCGGGCGACAGGACCCGGCCCGTACCCCCGCACACCGGGCACGGCTGGGTCATAGCCTGGTACAGGCTGGGCCGCACGCGCTGGCGGCTCATCTGCAGGAGGCCCAGCTCCGAGATCCCGAACACCTTGGAGCGCGCCCGGTCGCGGCCCACGTGCGTCTTCATCTCGTGGAGCACCCGGTCGCGGTACTCCTGCTCATCCATGTCGATGAAGTCGCACACGATGATGCCGCCGATGTCGCGCAGCCGGAGCTGGCGGGCGATCTCGCGCGCCGCGTCCATGTTCGTGCGCAGGATGGTCTCGGCCGGGTCCTTCTTGCCCGTGTAGCGCCCGGTGTTCACGTCGATGGCGACCAGCGCCTCGGTCGGATCGATGACGATGTGACCGCCCGACGGGAGCTCCACCTTCCGCTGGAAGGCCCGGCGGAGCTCGTCCTCTACGCCGAACGCGTCGAAGATCGGCTTCGAGTCCCGGTAGACCTTGACGCGGTCCAGCAGCTCGGGGCTCACCTGCCCCAGGTAGGAACGCACCTCCTGCGCCACCTCGGGCGCGTCCACCGTGAGCAGGTCCACCTTCTCGGTGAACAGGTCCCGGATGATCCCCGAGGTCAGTTTGGCTTCCTGGTAGACGAGTGCGGGCGCCTTCATGCTGCGAGCGCGCCGCTGGACCTTGTCCCAGGACTTCCGCAGCGACTTGAGCTCCTGCTCGAACGCCTCCCGGGTGAGCTCTTCGCCCACGGTCCGAATGATGATCCCGCCGTTGCCTTCCCCGAGGATCTCCCGGCCCAGCTTCTTGAGTCGGGCCCGCTCGTCGCGGTCCTCGATCTTGCGGCTCACGCCCACGTGCGAGCTGTGCGGGATGTAGACGAGGAAGCGTCCGGGCAGGGACACCTGGCTGGTGACGCGCGAACCCTTGGTGCCGATCGGCTCCTTGGTGACCTGGACGAGGATCTCCTGGCCCCGGGACACCACGTCCTGGATGGCCGGGTAGCGCCGTCCACGGCCGTTCCCGGACTCCTCCTCGTCGTCGTCCTCGTCCCGCTCGCGCAGGTCCGAGGCGTGGAGGAAGGCGCTCTTCTCCGATCCGATGTCCACGAAGGCGGCCTGGATTCCGGGGAGGACGGCTTCCACCTTCCCCAGGTACAGGTCGCCGACCATCCGCTCCTGCTCGGCCCGCTCGTGCATGAACTCGACGAGCTTGCCGTCCTCGAGGATGGCTACGCGGGTCTCGTGGCCCGCCGCGTTGATGACGATTTCACGTCGCATGATGATTCGCGCCCCGGCTCCGCCTCAGTCTTCCAGGCCGCGGAGCAGCTCGCGGGCGATCACGATCTTCTGGATCTCGCTCGTCCCCTCGCCGATCTCGGTGATCTTCGCGTCCCTCATCATGCGCTCGACCGCGTACTCGCGCGTATAGCCGTAGCCGCCGTGCAGCTGGACGGCCTTGATGGTCACGTCCATGGCCGTCTCGGAGGCGAACAGCTTGGCCATGGAGGCCTCCTTCTTGTGCCGCCGGCCCGCCTGGCGCAGCCGCGCCGACTCGTAAGTCATGAGCCGGGCCGCGTGAATCTTCGTGGCCATCTCGGCCAGCATGAAGCGCACGCCCTGGAACTGGTTGATCCTCGAGCCGAATTGCTCGCGCTCGTTCGTGTAGCGCACCGCCAGGTCGAAGGCCCCCTGCGCGATACCGACCGCGTGCGCCGCCACCCCGACCCGTCCACCGTCCAGCGTGTCCAGGAAGATGCGGAATCCGCGGTCCACCTCGCCCAGCACGTTCTCCTCCGGCACCTCGACGTCCTCGAGGATGAGCTCACGCGTGTCGGAGGCGTTCCACCCGAGCTTGTGCAGCTTCTGGCCCACCTCCAGGCCCGGCATCGGCTCCAGCTCGTCGCTGTGGCCGAAGCCCACCCGCTGCGCCTCCTCCAGGTCGCACGTCTCCTTGGTGAGGATGAAGGCGGTGATGCCGTGCGTGCCGCTCTCGGCCGGGGAGGTGCGCGCCGCCAGCACGAGGACCTCCCCTACGCCGCCGTGCGTGATGAAGGTCTTGCGGCCGTTGAGCACGTAGCGGTCGCCCTTCCTCACCGCCGTCGTCGTAGTGCCGCCCGCGTCGGAGCCCGCGCCGGGCTCGGTGAGGCCGAAGCCCCCGAGGACCACGCCGCTGGCCAGCGGCGTGAGGTACTTCTCCTTCTGCTCGTCGGTGCCGTGCCGGGAGATCGGCGTGCAGCACAGGGAGGTGTGCGCCCCGACCATGATCGAGTGGCTGGCGTCGATCCGGGCCAGCTCCTCCACCGCCACCACCGAGGACAGGAGGTCCATGCCCGCGCCGCCGTAGGCCTCGGGCATCGAGATCCCGAACAGCCCGAGCTCGGCCATCTTGGCCCCGTTCTCCCACGGGAAGCGTTCCTCCTCGTCGAAGCGGGAAGCCACGGGAGCGATCTCGGACTCCGCGAACTCCCTGACCATGTCGCGGAGCATATAGTGGTGGTCCTCGAGGTAGCCGTCGTACTCGTTCATCTATGTGCGATCCCGTCGCGTGTTCGAAATTCACCGGGTCCGAGACGCGCCGCTCGGAGGCCGGCGGCGCGCGGTCCACGTCCAGCCTTACAATGTATGGAGCCCTAACGGGCGGTGAAATAGTGGATGGGCGCGCAGTGTGGCGCTCGAAAGGCGGACGAGCGGGCTCGGGGGCCTGCGGGGTCGGTCGTCGCGGGCCTCAGCGGAGTTCACACCGATCGCAGCCGGCGCAGGTCGGAGCCAGATCACCGAACCAGCGCGCCACCACCGCGCGGCGGCACTCCCTTGCGGCCACGTAGCGGCGCATGGCGTCCAGCCGCGCGCGGGCGCGGCGCCGACCCCGCGCGGCGGCCGCCGGATCGATCCTCCGCCGGAGGAAGGCGGGGCCGCGTCGCCATGCCTCGGACCCGGAGGCGGGTCGCACGCAGCCGAACTCGGCCAGGAGCCGGAGGGCGGCCGCGACCGCCTCGGCGGCGGGAGGCGAGCGAAAGCGAGCGCGGATCGCGGCCGGGGCGGCCGGCTCGCCCGGCCGCATGGCGTCCCACACCCGGTAGAGGAGGCGGGGGGGCGGCCAGGCTCGCTCGATGAAGCCGCGCTGGAGCGCCTCGTCCCCGACATGCGACACCAGGATGCATTCGGCCGGCCGGCCATCGCGCCCGGCTCGCCCCGCCTCCTGGACATAGGCCTCCAGAGAGCCGGGGATGCCCAGGTGCACCACGCGCCGCACCCCTGGATGGTCCACGCCCATACCGAACGCGCTGGTCGCGCAGACGACCCGCACCCCGCCGCCCAGGAACCTCCGCTGCACCCGATCCCTCACCTCGTCGGGGAGGCCGGCGTGGTAGGCCGAGGCGCCCACCCCCAGCCGGCGAAGCGCCTCCGCGATGCGGACCGCCCGGCTGCGGGTGGGCGCGTACACGACGGCGGCCCCCGCGGCGGCGCGTGCGGCCTCCAGCACGCGCACGGCCGCCTCCTGGAGCGAACGCACCCGCACCGCCGACCAGCGCAGGTTGGACCGGTCCACGGGGGACGCGAACAGGGCCGGTTCACGGAGCTCCAGCACGCCGGCGATGTCCCGGCGCGTGGCCGGCGTCGCCGTGGCGGTGAACGCGGCGATCGGCGGCCGGGTCCGTCCCGCCGCGCTCCACGCCTGCGCGATGCGCCGGTACGAGGGACGAAAGTCGTGTCCCCATTCCGAGATGCAGTGTGCCTCGTCCACCGCGATGCGGACGACGCGCACCCCTTCGAGCCAGCGCCCGAAACCGGGCGCCTCGAGCCGCTCGGGGGA
>CANPVD010000077.1 GCA_947581615.1 Candidatus Humimonas hydrogenitrophica | reverse complement strand
GGCGCTTCTCGGTGAGCTTCGAGGCCCGCGACAAGCTCCTCCACATCAAGGCGCCATCCGGCTTCTTCCAGCAAAGCGTCCTGGACCAGATCAACCAGCTCGGGCTGCCGGCGCCGCAGGACAAGCAGTGGACCCACAACCTGGCGCTCACCGTCACGGTGTGGCGGTACTTCTGACCTCCGGGCCGGGACGCTCGCCCGGGCGGGCGGCGCTCCTCGGCATCCTGCTGCTGGCGGCGGCCGCCCCCGCGTCCGCGCAGACGCCCGCCCCGGCCCGCCCCCCGGCGGCCACGCCGCCCGCGCCCCTCGACCGCGCGGGGCTCGCCCGCCGACTCCGCTCTCTCCTGGCCGAGCCCGGCCTGGTCCACGCCCACGTGGGCCTGGCCGTGCGCGTGGCCGAGACGGGCGAGACCCTGTTCAGCCGGAACGGAGAGAAGCGCTTCACCACGGCCAGCACGACCAAGCTGGTGGTCGCCTCGGTCGGGCTGGCGCGCCTGGGCGCCGGGCACCGGTGGGCCACCCGGATGCTTTCCGCCGCCGCGCCGCGCCGGGGCCGGCTGGCGGGCGACCTGTGGCTGGTCGGCGGTGGGGATCCGTCCCTGGACGACGAGGGACTGCGCCGCCTGGCCGGGCGGCTGCGCGGCGCGGGCGTGCGCCGGATCGCGGGGGACGTGGTCGGCGACGGCCGGTACTTCCAGCCGCCGCGCTGGGGAGAGGGCTGGATGTGGGGCGACCTGGTGGGCGGGTGGGCGTCGGGCGTCGGCGGCCTGGAGCTCCACCCGGCCCGCGTGCGCGCCCTCCTCCGGCCGGGCGCGCAGCCCGGGGACTCGGCGACGCTGGAGCTCCTCGATCCCGGACCGACCCTGCCCCTCGTCGTCCAGGTGCGAACCGGGGCGCCGGGATCGGCCGCGCGCGTGCGCTTCCTCCCGGCGGACGGTACGCCCCCGTCGGGGGCCATCCTCCGGGGCTGGGTGCCGGCCGACGCGGACTCGGTGCCGCTCTACCTGGCCACGGCGCCGCCGACCCGCTACCTGCTGGTCCGCTTCGCCACGGTCCTCGCCGACTCGGGGATCCGGGTGGACGGCGGCTTCCGTGAGCCGCGTGCCGGCGAGCGGCCGCCCGCCGCGGCCTGGGCCGACACCCTGCGCTCGGACTCGCTCGGCGCCGTCCTCTCCGAGATGCTCCATCCGAGCGACAACACCATGGCCGAGTCGCTCCTGCGCACGCTGGGCGCCGTGGAGGGACGGGCCGGCTCGGACGAGGAGGGCCTGCGGATCGAGTCGGAGACGCTGTCCGGCTGGGGCATCGAGCCCTCCTCCTACGAGCTCACCGACGGCTCGGGGCTGTCGCGCTACGACGAGCTCACTCCCGACGCCCTGGTGCGGCTGCTGCGCACGATGTGGCGCCGGCCGGACTTCGGGGTGTTTCGCTCCGCCCTGCCCGCGCCCCGGGAGGAGGGCACCCTGCACGGCCGCTTCGAGGGCGTCCCCGCGCGGGCGGCGGTGCGGGCCAAGACGGGCTCGCTGGACTCGGTGCGCGGCCTGGCCGGGTACGTGACGGCCGGGGACGGGGAGACGCTCGTGTTCGCGCTCCTCCTGAACGGCTACGGCGTTCCGGGAGACGCCGCCGAGGAGCTCCGGGACCTCCTGGTCGAGCAGCTCGCGCTCTATCGCCGGCCGGTGGTGCCGGGCTGGCCGACCGTGCGCGACAGCGCCGGGAGCGGCGCGCCGTGAGCGGGGCGGGCCACGCGGAGGCGGAACGCGCGGACTGGCTCCCCTATCCCGAGGCGCTCGCCCGGGTGCTGGAGCGGACCCCACCGCTGGGGAGCGAGACCGTGCCCGTGGAGCGGGCGGCCGGGCGCGCCCTCGCGGCGGACATCCGCTCCGAGGTCGACCAGCCGCCGTGGGACAACAGCGGCATGGACGGCTTCGCCGTACGGGCGGAGGACGTGGCCGGGGCGGCCGAGGACTCGCCGGTCGTCCTGCCGGTCAGCGGCGACGTCCCCGCCGGCGCCTTCCCCGAAGGGCCCCTGGCACCCGGCACGGCGGTGCGGGTGATGACGGGCGCTCCCGTCCCCGAGGGGGCCACGGGCGTGATCCGCGTGGAGCACACCGACGGGGGCCGGGACGGCCGGGTGACCATCCGGCGCGCCGAGGACGCCGACCGCAACATTCGCCTCGCGGGAGAGGACTTCCGGCGGGGTCAGACCGTGCTGGAGCGCGGCCGGGAAGTGAGCTCGGGCGCGGTCGGGGTCCTGGCCACGGTAGGACGCACGGAGGTCGAGGTCGGACGCGCTCCCCGCGTGGGCATCCTGGCCACGGGCGACGAGCTGGCCGGTCCCGACGCGTTCGACGAAGTGCGGGCCGGACGCAAGATCGCCAACTCCAACGGGCCTGCGCTGGCGGCGCAGGTGGCCTCCGCCGGGGCCATCCCGGTGCCGCTGGGCATCGCCCGAGACGAGCCGGAGGCGGTCCGGGCCCGGCTCGAGACCGCCGCGGACTGCGACGTCCTGATGACCACGGCGGGCGTGAGCGTCGGAGAGCGCGATCTCGTGCGGCAGGTGCTGGCGGACATGGGCATGGCGCTGGTGTTTTGGCGCGTGCGGATCCGTCCGGGGAGCCCGTTCGCGTTCGGGCTCCTCCCGGGCGCCCGTCCTGTGTTCGGGCTTCCGGGGAACCCGGTCTCGGCCCTGGTCACCTTCGAGGTCCTGGTGCGTCCCGCCCTCCGCCGCATGGCGGGGCACGCACGCCTCGAGCGGCGCCGGCGCCGGGCCGTGCTCGGCGAGGCGGCCCGCGGGAGCCCGGACCTGACCTACTTCTTCCGGGTGCGGCTCGACGAGCGCCCGGGGGAGCCTCCCCTGGCCAGGCTCACGGGGCCGCAGGGATCGGGACTCCTGACGTCCATGGCCCGGGCCGACGCGCTGCTCGTCATGCCCGAGGGCACGGGGACGCTCGAGCAGGGCGAAGCGGTGGACGTGATCCCGCTCGCTCCGTGGGCGCCCCGGCCCGGCTCCGGGGCGGCTTGAGCGCAGGCGGAGGCGTGGTCCTCCTGGTCGGGACCCACCGCGGGTTGTTCCGGGCGGTCTCGAGCCGGCGACGGCGGGACTGGCGGCTCGAAGGCCCCTACCTGGCCGGGTTCGAGGTCTACCACGCCCTCCTGGACCCGCGCGACCCGCGGCGCGGCTGGGCCGCCGTCCGACACCCGGTATGGGGGGCGCGCATCCACGCCACGCGCGACGGCGGGCGGAGCTGGGAGCCCCTGCCGGGACGGCCCGCCTTCCCCGAGGAGACCGACCGCGCGGTGAAGGCCGTGTGGAGCCTGTCTCCCGGCGGCGCCGACGAGCCCGAGCGCCTGTGGGCCGGGACGCAGCCGGCCGGCCTGTTCACGAGCACGGACGGCGGCGCGACCTGGGGCTGGGTGCGCGCCCTCGACCGGCATCCCACCCGGAACGCGTGGCAGCCGGCGCGGGGCGGGCTGGCCCTGCACTCCATCCAGGTCGACCCGGAGCGGCCGCAGCGCGTGTACGTGGCCCTGTCGGCGGGTGGCTGCTATCGGAGCGACGACGGCGGCGCGACCTGGACGGCCATCAACGGCGGCGTGCGCAGCGAGTTCCTGCCCGGACCGCCGCCCGTGGCCGGCCAGTGCGTGCACGCCCTCCGGCTCCATCCGGCGCGTCCCGATCGCCTCTATCAGCAGAATCACTGCGGCATCTACCGATCGGACGATCGGGGTGAGACGTGGGCCGAGATCACCGGTGAGCTCCCCAGCGACTTCGGCTACGTGGTCGGCCTCGACCCGCGGGACCCGGACCGGGCCTGGGTGATTCCCGAGGAGAGCAGCCACATGCGCTCGGTGTGCGACGCGCGGCTGCGCGTGTACGAGACGGACGACGCCGGCGGGCGATGGACGGCGCGGGAGGCAGGGCTCCCCCAGGTGCACGCCTACGTGTCGGTGCTGCGCGAAGCCCTGTGCACGGACGGGGAGGAGCCCTGCGGCGTGCACTTCGGGACTTCGACCGGCCAGCTGTTCACCAGCCGCGACGGACGGCGGTGGAGCGAGACGGCCCGCTACCTGCCCAAGATCCTCTCGGTCACGGCCACGGCCGAGCTCTAGCCTTCCGCTGCCTAGCTCGGGGGACGCCAGGACACGACCAGTCCGGAGCTCGTGTACCCCCCTCCGACGGCCGTGAGCACGAGGTGCGTCGGATTCGGGAGCGCGCCGTGGCGCCCGCGGAGCACTTCGTCCAGCGTCACCGCCACCGTGGAGGCGGACAGGTTGCCGTACTTCCGGATCGTGTGCACGACGCGCTCCTCCTCGAGGGGCAGGTGCCGCGCCAGGCCGAGCGTGATGCGGAGGTTGGCCTGGTGGGGAACCACGTAGTCGATGTCGTCCCAGCCCAGGTCGGTGCGCTCCAGGGCCCGGTCGGCGACGCGCATCATGGCCTGGATGGCCTGGCGCAGCACCTGCGGCCCTCCCCCCATGTGCAGTTTGGCCTCGGGCTCGTCGGGGCTCTCCCAGCCCTGCCCGTGGAGGTGGAGATGGTCGTACGAGTAGTCCGCCTCCACGTACGGGGCTCCGAGGATCCCCTCCCCCTCCGGGCACCGGGTGAGCACGGCGGCCCCGGCTCCGTCGGCGAACAGCACGGCCGTCTTGGGGTCGGTGAAGTCGGTGATCTTGGAGAGGGCGTCGCCGACCACGACCAGCACGTTGCGGGCGGTGCCGGCGCGAATGTGCGCGTAGGCCGTCCCCAGCGCGTACACGAACCCGGCGCAGGCCGCGTTGAGCACGAAGCCCCCGACGGTGGGGGCGCCGAGCTCGGCCGCCACCGTGCACGAGAGGTTGGGGACCTGCCGGCTGCACGTGAGCGAAGCGGCCAGGACCAGGTCGAGCTCCGCCGCCTCCATGCCGGCCGCCGCCAGGGCCCGGCGTCCCGCCTCGGCGCACATGAGCTCGGTGGTGAGGCCGTCACCCTCCGTCAGGACCCGGCGCTCCTCGATGCCCGTCACCTGGCGAGCCCACAGATCGAACACCTCGACCGGATCCAGGGCGGCGGCATCCACGTCCTTCAGGGCACCCCGCGCCCGGTCCACGTCGAAGTTCTCTCGAATCCCGGGATGCTCGAACAGGGTCCTGTTGTCGACCCGATGGGGGGGGAGGAAGCTCCCCGTACCCGCGATGCGGGCGCTGGACTGTCCTGGACTCACTCGTGCCTCCGAAGCGTGACCTTCCGCGCCCCGATGTCGTCGTATGGAAGGACGGAGACGATGCTCGGGCCGGCGCGTGGCTCGTGTCGGAGGCCGAACATAGGACGCCGACGGCGGCCGCTCAACGCGGCGAGCCTTGGAACAAGGTCGGGAGCCGAGCATATTGATCCGCCGGCGTGGGTGCCGGGAGACCGCCGCGGTCGGCGGAGACCCCGGGCTCTCGCGCTCCGACGCCCGGGGGCCGCGAGCGGCTCACCGGGCGACCGACGACGCCGAAGGCTCCACAACCCACACAAGGATGCGCACGATTATGCTCGTCACTCGCGCCAACAGGTTCACCCCGCCGCTCCGGTTGGGGGCCATGGCCGCCGGTCTGGCTCTGCTCGCGGCCGCGCCGCTCGCGGCGCAGGCAAGCAGCGGCGCCGGCACGGACGCCTCGACCCAGAAGGTCCAGCAGGAGATGCGGGAGGTCGGGCAGAAGGTCATCCAGCTGCGGCAGCAGGCCCTGCAGGACTCGGCCATGCAGGAGGAGCAGCTCACGCTGCAGCAGGAGATCGAGCAGAAGATGAACGACATCGACTCCGCCACCTCCACGCGGAACGACCGCATGAACCAGATCAAGCAGTCGTTCCAGCAGGCGCGGCAGAGCCAGGACACGGCCAAGATCCGCTCGCTCATGACCGAGTATCAGACACTCAGCCAGCAGAACCAGCAGACGCAGATGCAGGCCATGCAGGACAAGGCGATCGCGGCGGACCTGGACACCTTCCGCACCGATCTGATCAAGAAGATGAACGACATCGACCCGAGCGCGGACTCGCTCATCTCCAGGCTGGAAGCCCTCCAGGCGAAGCTCCAGGGTGGCGCTCCGGGAGGTTCCGGCCAGGGCGGCTGACGACCCGCCCTTCCCGACGCACCACGCGAACGCCTCCCGCCGGACCGCCGGCCGGGAGGCGTTCGCCGTTCGGGTCTAGCCTCCGCCCAGGACCGCCCGGAGGCTGTCCACCCGGGCCTCCATCTCCGGGTAGGGTCTGAGCAGCGCGGCGGCCTGTTGCAGCAGGCCGCGCGCGACCTCGGGCTCTCCCAGGACCATCCGGGCCCGGGCCAGCTCCAGGTAGGCGCGACCGTTGGACGGGTCGACGCGCACGGCGCGCTCCAGCACGGAGGCGGCATCGCGGGGCCGGCCCCCCTCCAGCAGACCGCGCCCGCGCTCCACGAGCCGCTCCGAGGCCGCGCGCTCGGGCGCCGCCGCCCGGGCGTCGACCGGCGGTACGGCCCGGCCCTCCGTCCCGCCGCCCGCGCAGGCGGCGACGCCGAGTCCGGCGACGAGCGCCAGCACCACGCGCGGGAAGGCTCCGGGCCGGCGGCCGACCGGGATCCGGGCGGTCGACGCCCCTCCGCTCACGGCGAGCCCCGCCCGACCGAATCGCAGCGGCGAGACGGGATCGTCCCCTGCAGGAAGACCTCCTCGCGGGTCGGCCCGCAGCCCGGACCCGGCAGGAGCCCCGTGGCGCTGTCCACGCTCGTCGTACGAATCCCATCGGGGACGGTGAACGGCTGGTCCGGGGAACCGCCGACCGCCTCCACGAACCGCACCCAGATCGGCAGCGCCGCGTCGGCGCCGGTGAGCCCCACGGACCGGTTGTCGTCGAATCCCACCCACACCACCGTCACCAGCGAGGGCGTGAAGCCGGCGAACCAGGCGTCCCGGTAGTCGCTGCTCGTTCCCGTCTTCCCCGCCGCCCGTCCCCCGTAGCCGAGCCGGCGCGCCGAGGCGGCCGTTCCTCGATCGAGCACGTCCTGGAGGGCCCGGTCCACCAGGTAGACCGGACCCGCGGGAGCCACCCGGCGCATCTCGAGCTCGCGTGCCTCGACGGCCGAGCCCCCGGCGTCGACCACGTGGAGCACCGTCAGGGGATCGGGGCGGATCCCGCCCCCGGCCAGGGCGGAATACGCATCGGCCATGACGAGCGGCGTGGTCTCGAAGGCCCCGAGGGAGACCGAGGGCACCGGCTCCAGGCGCCCCTGTACGCCCAGGGCGCGGGCGGTCGACACGACGCGCGGCAGGCCCACGTCCAGGGCGAGGCGCGCGGTAGCCAGGTTGTAGCTGTGCACCAGCGCATCCCGCAGGGGCACCATGCCGTGCTCGCTGCCGTCGAAGTCGTGCGGCGTCCACACCGTGTCACCGACCCGCACGGACAGGGACGAGTCGGGGACCGGGGTGGCCAGCGTCCAGTGTCCGGTCGTGTCTTCCAGCGCGGTCAGGTACACGAACGGCTTGAACAGGGAGCCGGGCTGCCGTCTCGCCTCGGTGGCCCGGTTGAACTGGCTCGATCGGTAGGAGCGCCCTCCCACCATGGCGACCACGTCGCCCGTGCGGGGGTCCATCGCGACCAGCGCCGCCTGCAGCGCCCGGAGTCCGGGCCGCCTCAGGTCGGGGTGAGCCCTCTCGAGATCCGCGAGCCCCGAGCCCACCGCCGCCTCGGCCGCTCGCTGCATCCGTGGCTCCAGCGTGGTGAACACCCTGAGTCCCTCGCGGCGGAGCGTGTCCGCGGGAAAGCGCCGCGCGAGCTCCCGCTCGACATAGTCCACGAAGTAGGGGGCGGCATCCAGGGGCCGTTGGCGGGGCGGGCGGGGGAGCGGCTCGCGCGAGGCCCGCTCCCGCTCCGCCGGGTCGATGGTCCCGCGGGCGGCCAGCATGCCCAGCACCGCCGCCCTGCGCCGGCGCGCCGCCTCCGGATGCCGGAACGGATCGTAGGCGGCCGGGCTGCGGATCATCCCCGCGAGGAGCGCCGATTGCGCCAGGTCGAGCCGTGATGCGTCACGGGAGAAGTAATGGCGAGCGGCCTCCTGGACCCCGACGATGCTCACCGGACCCTCCTGGCCCAGGTACACCTCGTTCAGGTAGGCCCGGAGGATCTCGGCCTTGTCGTGCTCGTGCTCGAGCACCATCGCCATGATCGCCTCGCGCAGCTTCCGGCCAAGCGTCTTCCTCGACGACAGGTAGTAGTTCTTGACCAACTGCTGGGTGAGCGTGCTCCCGCCCTGCTCGAGGCGCCCGTGCCGCAGGTCGTGCAGGGCGGCTCCGGCCATGCGGACCGGGTCGATTCCCCCGTGCTCGTAGAAGCGGCGGTCCTCGACGGTCAGCACGGCCTCGACGAGGGAGGCCGACACCCGCTGGAGCGTGACCGGCGACCTCAGCACCATGTGCCGGTCCAGGAGGTCGGCGACCACGACGGGCTCCAGGCGGACGTCCACCACGGCGCTGTCGGCGGACAGGTCGGTCAGGGAAGCGATGCGCCCGCCCCGAAAGCGGATGCGCACGGGCAAGCCTTCGAACCCGTCTTCCGGTGGGGGATACCGGAAGCCATGCAGTCCGACGTCGATGCGGTCACCCCCCGCCCGATACTGGCCGGGGGCGAGCGGACCGTGCGCCGGCGCGGGGCGGTAGCCGCGCGCTTCCAGCTCGCGAGCGAACTCCTTCCCGTCCAGCGACCGCCCCGGATACAGATCCAGGGCGCGGGAGTAGATCCGCGAGGGGGCGCTCGACGTATGGGCGCTCCACGTCGCCTCGATGCGGGCGGCCGCGTGTCGCACGTACAGCCACCCGACGACGGTGATCACCGCGGCTCCCGCCACCAGGGAGGCGAGGACCCGCGGCCACGAGAGGCGACGCCGACGTGGTCCTCGCCGGAACGGCATGCCTGTCGGGCTCAGCCCCCGCCGGAGCCGTGCGGACGCCCGGGGGGACCGCCCCCCGAGCCGGGCGGGCCGCCTCCCTTCGCGCCCCGCGGACCCCCGTTCCCCTGGCCCTTCCCCGCGGGGGTCGGCGCCCCGGCCCCCTGCAGCGCCCGGCCGACCTCCTGCGCCGCCTGTCCAGGCGGCTTGCCCGCCCGGATGGCGCGCCGGACCTCGGCGGAGACCTCCAGGAGCCGGTCACCATGGCGGCCCTGCTTCAGCGCCTGGCGGACGACCGCCACGGCCTGGTCCACCGGAACGCCGGCATCCCTGAGGTCGCCGAGCACCACGAGCGGCAGGGGATCCCCGCCCGCCGCCCGGCCCACCTCGGCGACCGCGTTCGGATCGACCCCCTTCTGGAGCGCATCGGCCGCGGCCACCAGGATCGCGCTCCCGGCCGAGCCGCCCAGCAGTCGATCGGCGCGCTGGAGACGCTCGGAGTAGGACTTGAGCGCCTCCACCACGCGAGTGCCCGGCACGCCCTTGGCCGCACCTTCCAGGGCCTTGGTGATCAGCACGTCCTCCGGGACTCCCGCCTTCCGGGCCGAGGCGAGGACATCATCGATGCGAGCCGACACCGCCGGCCCGAAGTGGTCCCTCATCTGCCGCAGACGTGCCCCGACCTCGCTCTCCGAGGCCGGCGCCTCGCCCTGCTGGGCCTGCGCGTACGCCGGGGCGACCGTCACCATGAGCGCCACGGCGACGCAGGCCAGCCATCGGCGACATCGCCCCGTTCCCTGTACCGGTCCCATCGCTCGCACCCCTCTCACTCGTCCCTGCGGTCCGGCCCGAACGTGGCCGGACGGCCCGCTGCTCGGGTCCAAGCGTCAGACGACGCTCTCCCGTTCCTCGTCACGGGTTCACGACGAGCGTGGCGTTGTCGCGTCCCCATGCGTCACTCACGATTCCGGGGGCATCGGCGGGCACGAACCACTTGCCGTCGACCATGAAGCCGAAGTGGTAGGTGCCGGGCGCCACTCGAACCCGGATCGTCCATGTCCCGTCTCGCCGCTGCATGACCAGCGGCTTCCACCGGTTGAAGTCCCCCACGAGCGCCACCTCTCTCGCACCCGGCGAGCGCAGCGTGAACCGGATCGTCGGGCGCGGCCCCGAGCGGACTTCCCGGTACAGCTCGGCGGTCTCCCGCTCGCGGCGCACCAGGGAATGGCTCACCACGCCGGTGGCGTACGTCGCGACCGGGGTCCCGACGAGCGGGTCCGGTTCGGTTCGGCCGCCCGACCCGAACAGCTTCCATCCGCCGCCGAGCGGAAGGCTCACACCGATGGAGCCCGTCGCGCGCGCCCCCTGGGGCGTTCCCCACAGCTGGAAGGAGGCGCTCCACCCGACCCGTCCGTCGCCTCCCGAGACCTCGACCGAACCGAGACCGTATGTGCCGCCGGCCGAGCCGAACGCCCCGGCGCGGCCCGTCACGTCCAGGTCGCCGACCGGGACCCGGATGCCGGGCCCGCCGCCGGCGAACCACAGGTGCGATCCCGAGGTCGGCGACCGGGGCCCCGGCAGATCCTCCCGGAACCGGGAGCCGCCGATCCCGAGCCGCCCGCGCAACAGCAGGGAGACGGACCCGATGGGATAGCTGAGCTCGGGCACGCCCTGTAGCGTCAGCGCCCGGAACCAGGTCGGGGAACCGACCGCGAAGGCCGTCCCCTCCACGCGGGCGTCGAGCCCGAGCTTGCGGCCCAGCGCCGCGCTCCAGCCGCCTCCCAGCGTCAGCGACGCCCAGTCGCCGCCGCGCCCCTGCAGGCCGACACCTCCATACAGACTGCCGAACCAGCGCCCGGGGCCCGTCCCCGGATGCCCGTTCGCCCGCACGCCTCCGAGGAAGTAGGTGGCCGGCTCCGCCAGCGATCCCGCGGGAGGCTGCGAGCGCGAGAAGCCCGCGTCGGCATCCACGTGCACGTCCTGGGCGGCCGTGGCTCCGGGGACCGAGACCACGAGCAGGGCAAGGGTGGTGAAGGCCGCGCTACGGCCCGCTCCCACCCCTCAGGCGCCCGCCGGTGCGGCCACGGCCACCACCGCGTTCCGATGCCCGAACCCGTCGTCGACGTGACGCGCCGCCCCCGGGTCGGTCACCCACCGGGTGCCATCGATCACGAACATGTACTGGTGGATCCCGGGACTCATCGGCACGAGCCCGGTCCACACGCCGTTCCCGTCGGGATCCTGGAGCGCGATGGTGGGCTGCCAGTTGCTGAAGTCCCCTGCCACGGCCACGGAGGACGCGTCGGGAGCGTCGAAGCGCAGCTCCACGTAGACGCGGGTCGGCGCCGCCGGTGCCTCGAGGCTGGCGGGCCGCACCACGCCGGCCGCGGACGCCCCCGGCGTGGGCGGCCCACCTCCACGCCACACGAACACGAACAGGGCCAGCGCCGCCCCGGCCGCCAGCGCGAGCGCCGGGGGCACGGGCACCCGGATGGGGCGGAAGGGCCAGGTGATCGCCTGCCACACCTTCGAGGCTCCACCGTGCCCCTCCGGCGCCGGAGCCACCTCGTGGACCGGTGCCGCACTCCCCCGGCCGGCGCGGGCAGGGGACTCCAGCCCGAGCTCGGTCATCACCCGGTCGGCCAGCCCCTCCGGGGCCCGCATCGTCCCCCGCGACCGGAGGTCACCGAACATCGCCTCCCAGGCCCCGGCCTCGGCCCGCTCCGCGGGATCCAGGTCGTCGAGCCCGATCTCTCCGTCCAGGTAACGCGTCAGCAGGTCACTCACGACGAATACTCGCTCAACAGGTCACGCAATTCCTCTCGCGCCCGGTGGACGCGCATCTTCAGCGCCGACACCGAGACGTCCAGCATCTCCGACATCTCGTCGTACGACCGGTCCTCCAGGTGCTTGAGCAGGAACGCCTCCCGCTGGTCCTCGCTCAGGCGAGACAGCGCGCGTTCGAGCACCAGACCCAGCTCCGACCGGTCGAGCTCTCGCTCCGGGTCCCCCCGGGAGGACACCAGGGTCGGAACATCGTCCAGGGTCACCTCGTCGCGGCGGCGATCCTTGAGAAAGTCCTTGCACAGGTTCGAGGTGATTCGGAAGAGCCAGCCACCCACCCGGTCCGGTTGCCGACAGTCGTCCAGACGCCTGAACCCCTTGACGAGGGCGCGCTGGACGATGTCGGACGCGTCGTCCGGACGCCGCGTCATGCGCAGCGCGTGCCGGTACAGCACGTCCTGGTATCGCTCCACCAGGAGTCGATACGAGTCGGGCCGGCCATCGAGGACCGCCCGGACCACCTGGCCGTCCGTCAGCTCTTCCGCCACCGCCTCCTCGTCGGGTCACGCTCACCAGTCCGGCGCTGCCGGATGGACGGCGGACGAGATCCGCCGCCGACGCCCATGCCAACTTGACGCCCGCGGCGGTCCCTGACAACGAGGCGGGTCCGGCCATCATCCCCCCGCGGCCGAGCACTCGGCGCCGGTCACCGTGAAATCGGACGAGGCCGTCGCACCGGAGGTCACATCGACCGTGGCGGGATCGGCCGTCGCCGTGAAGCGGAGCGTGTCGCCGCCATCGTATCCCGTGGCCTCGACGTAACCCATCGTCCATGTGGCCGGCGCCAGGTAGTCGATCGCGTAGCTACCGTCGGCCTGCACCGCGCCCTGCTCGGTCACGCTACTGGTGTCCGGGGTGGCCGTGGCCGTCGGCACGAAGTCCTGGATCGACCGGTCGGAGCCGCCGCAGGCCGGCACTGTGACGCTGTCGGCCAGCGTGACCTTCCCCTCGATCGAGCCGCTGGTCTCGACGGTGGAGGTGCGGATCACCGGGTGCATGACCCACGCGCCCGAGGCGCCGGCCACGTGGCCGAAGCTCTGCGTCACGTCGAAGTCCAGGACCAGGACCTTGGAGCCGGTCTGGAGGTCGAGCGCACCGCCCGGCAGATTCACCTTGAGGCCCGACTGCTGGCAGCTCGGACACCGCAGTCGACCCGTGGGGGCGCTCACATCGCCGTTCGGGGGCACCGCGCCGTCCAGGGAGTATACCCCGGTCGACGTCTCCACCACGGCGCCTCCCAGAACCAGTCGCAGCTGCGAGTACGTGCCGGCGGGCACCACGACCTGGTCCGCCAGCTTCATGGTGCTGTCGGCGAGCCGCGTGAGGTCGATGAGGCCGGTCTCCTTGTCGAGGAGCACCACGCGCCCGGAGTCGGAGGCGCCCGAGTCCGAGACCCGGCCCTGAAGATACACCTCCTTCACGTCCACCCAGGCGTGCGTCACATCGCCGGGCGCGTCCTTGAGCAGGAGCGAGACCCGCGGCGATCCGGCCGGCGCGGTCACACCACTCTGGCCGCACGCCCCGAGCGCCAGCGCCGCCGCGACGGCTCCGGCGAGAATCCCCGCCCGCGCGCGAGCGCGCCGTCCGCGACGCTCTCCGCCGCGCTCCGCGCGTCCTTCCGTGACATCCTCAGACATCGATTCCCTCTCTCATCCCGAGATCGCTCGCCGCGTGCTCGCCGGGCACCGCGGCGCCCGGCACCAGCACGCGCTCAACCGTCAGCATCCCGGTGACGAGGGAGGTCGACCGCGCGTCACATCCGGATCGGGGCGTCAGGAGGGCAGGATGTGCACCACGGAGGGACGGATCCTCAGCACCCACCGGTCCCTCCGATGTCCCCCGAGTGCCTCGTAGGAGCGGACGGGGACTTCGACCTCCACGCGCAGTGGCGCCGCGGCCCGGACCTCCTGCCCCGCGCCTTCCAGGGCGAGGGTCAGGGTCGAGGTCGCCCCGCGAAGCCGCTCCAGGACGACACGGCCCGGCAGGAGGGTCGCGTCCTCACCGTCCCCCGTCGTCCCCGACTCGACCAGGTCCACGGCCTCGGGGCGGACACAGGCGACCACCTCCTCGCCGGGAGCGCAGGGGACAGCGCCCGAGGCGCGGAGCACCGGCCCGCCCTCCAGTCTCACGGCGACCGTCCCCCCCTCGACCGCTTCCACCCGGCCCGGCAGAAGGTTCCGGGTTCCCACGAAGCGGGCCACGTCCAGGCTCGCCGGCCGGCGAATCACCTCCAGGGGCGCTCCCACCTGGGCGATGCGCCCGTCGGCGATCACGGCCATGCGGTCCCCCAGCGAGCACGCGTCCCGCAGGTCGTGCGTGATGTAGAGGACGCCCAGCCCGCGCGACCTCTGGATGTCGTGCACGTCCAGCAGGAGCTGCTCCTTCATGTTGCTGTCCAGGCCGGAGAAGGGCTCGTCCAGGAGGAGGACGGACGGTCGGCGAAGGAGCGCGCGGGCGAGCGCGACCCGCTGTTGCTGCCCGCCCGACAGCTCGGAGGGATAACGCGTCTCCAGGCCGTCCAGCCTGGCCATCCCCAGGAGCCCGGCCACCTCGGAGCGGGCGGCCGAGCCCGGGCGCGCGCCGGCACCGAACAGGACGTTCTCCCACACCGTCAGGTGCGGAAACAGGGCCGGCCGCTGAAACACCATACCCACGGCGCGGCCCTCGGCCGGCACCCAGCGGGGGCCTCCCGGCTCGTCCTCAGAGACGAACGCGTCGCTTCCGCCCACCGCCACCCGGCCGCTCCTCGGCCGCTCCAGGCCGGCGGCCAGGCGGAGGAGCGTGGTCTTTCCCGCCCCCGATGGACCGAACAGGGTGACGATCTCCCGCGCCACCTCGAGGCGAGCACGCAGGTGGAAGTCGCCGAGGCGGTGCTCGACATCCAGGGAGAGGACGGGACCCGGAGAGGTGGGCGCCGGGGCCGCCGCTTCCCGTTCGGGCGCACCGCTCCCGGCGAAGCGACGCGGCGCGCCGCCGGGACTCGCAGCGGTCCGGCGCGCCGGACCGCGCAGGCTGCGGTCGGCCGGCGTCGCGCCCTCGCGCCCCGCCAGCGCCTGCGCGGCGGCGAGCACGACTCCCGCCAGGAAGAGGGCCACGAGGGCCACGGGCAGGGCGGCGCCGAGACCCGTGCTGGTCAGCTGGACCCACAGGTAGACGGGCAGGGAGTGGGGATGGTAGGCCAGCACCATCGTGGCGCCGAACTCGCCGGCCGCCCGTGTCCACGCCAGGGCCAGCCCCGCCGCCAGGCCGTGACGGGCCAGCGGGAGGGACACGCGCCGGAATACCCGGCCCCTGGACTGCCCCAGCGTGGTGGCCGCCTCCTCCAGCGTCGGATCGAGCGCCCGGAACGCCGCCTCGGCGGACAGGATCACGAAGGGAGCCACCACGAAACACTGTGCGAGTACGATGCCGCCGAAAGCGTTGACGAAGCTCCATCCGGCCGCCTGGAGCAGCCCGCCGATGAGACCCGAGGGCCCGAACACGTTGAGCAGGAGGACCCCTGCGGCGATCGGCGGCAGGACGAGCGGGACGAGGGACAGCACGCGCACCAACCCGGCGGGCCGGACCGCATCCCGTGCCAGCAGGTAGCCGAGCGGAACGCCGCACAGCCCCGCCAGGGCGGTCGCCAGGGTGGCGCTGCCCAGCGACACGGCGACGGCGCGCGCCAGTCCACCCCCCGCCAGCTCCGCCCCGAGACGCGCGAGCGACACGTCGGGCAGGAAGAGGACGAGCGGCAGGAGGAAGTAGACGAGCACCAGGCCGGCCAGCAGGTAGAACACGCGGGGGAGCTTCCGGTCCGACCTCCCGCCGTGCCCGCGACCGTCCACGCTCGCCTCCTTCCCGGTGGGACGTCCGCGTCCCCGACCCTCGCTCCCCGCTCCGACGCGCACGATGCGGCCCCGCCGGCCGATGGTCCAGCGTCGTGGCGGACGGGCGTCCGGCGTCGCGGCCGCCGCGCGCCCCCCCTACCTTGCCCATCATGACGACCCTCCACGACCTGCCCACGCCCGCGCTCCTCCTCGACCTCGAGGTTCTGGAGCGCAACCTGGACCGGATGGCCGGACGCGCCGATGCCCTCGGAGTCCACCTGCGTCCGCACATCAAGACTCACAAGTGCATCGAGATCGGACGGCTGCAGCGCGAGCGGGGCGCCCGGGGCATCACGGTCTCGACGCTGGACGAGGCCCGGGCCTTCGCGGCAGCCGGCTTCGACGACATGACCTGGGCGTTCCCGGTCATCCCGGGCCGCATCGAGGAGGCGTCTCGTCTGGACGGAGAGAGCGCGCGTCTCCGGGTCCTGGCCGACGGACCCGAGGCCGTCCGGTCGCTGGAGGCCTCGGGCCACGCTTTCCACGTGTGGCTGAAGGTCGACTGCGGCTACGGACGCGCGGGACTCGACCCCGGGGGGACCCGGCTGGCGGAGCTGGCCGACGCCCTGGCGTCCTCGCGCACGCTCGTGTTCGACGGGCTCCTCACGCACTCCGGCCAGGCGTACCACGCCCGTGGACGGGAGGCGCTGGCGGCGGCGGCCGAACAGGAGCGCAGCGTGATGGCCGGCGCCGCGGAGCGCCTCCGGTCGGCCGGGATCGTGGTGCCCGCCGTGAGCGTCGGGTCCACCCCGGCCATGTCCGCCGCCAGGTCGCTCGAGGGGGTCGACGAGGCCCGGCCCGGCAACTACGCGTTCTACGACTACACCCAGGTGGTCCTCGGCTCGTGCGCGGCCGGCGACTGCGCGCTCAGCGTGGCCGCCACCGTCGTGTCCTCCCAGCCCGGCTCGGACCACTGCGTCGTCGACGCGGGGGCCCTGGCCCTATCCTCCGATCCGGGACCCGGCGGCCGGGCCGGGAGCGAACCGCGCTCGATGGGAGAGCTCTTCGCCGACGAGCCGGCCCACGGCCTGCGAACCGACGTGCGGCTCGTCTCCCTGAGCCAGGAGCACGGAATCGTCCACGGAAGGCTCCCCCACGGTACGCGGGTCCGCGTCCTGCCCAACCACTCCTGCCTCACGGCGGCCTGTTTCGACGTCTATCACGTGGTGGTGGGCGAGGAAGTGGTGGACCGGTGGCCCATCCACCGGGAGCGACGCTAGGACCTTCTGGGCGCGGCGGACGGACGCCCCGCGCTACGCCTCCAGCCGTTCCAGCCGGCGGCGCGCGTCCCGGTAGGCCAGGGCGCCGCTCACCGCGCACAGGGCCACGGTGAAGCCGATCGCCACCCCCATCTCCTCCGCGGACGGCGGCCTGGCCTGGCGCCACGGCAGGCCGCTCCGCACCCATCCGCGCATGGCCCACAGCTGGAAGGCGACCACGATCCCCAGTGTCAACAGGGCGCCGAGCATGAACAGGAGGCCCCCGATGGACGTCGGAATCTGGGCCGCGTTCTCGCTCTCGAACTTGGGGTAGGCGATGCCCCAGGCCAGCGCCTGAGCCGTGAAGGTGGTGGTGAGGCCCGTGACCGTGACGACCGACAGGAGCGTGACCTCGGGGCCCACGCCGAGCCCGGCGGTGGTGAGCAGGGTGAGCGCCAGGGCGAGCACCAGGAGCGGCACCATCCCCGACCAGAACTTGGACCACAGGAGGGACGACGCCGGCAGCGGCGAGGACCGCAGCAGCCACAGCGTCCGTCCCTCGAGGCTCAGGGCCGGGAACACGAAGCGCGCCGCGATGGCGGCCAGCACGAACCCGGTGAGGGCCACGTTCAGGAACGTCACCAGGGAGGACAGGTAACGCCCCACGGACTCGCTGGATCGCAGCGGCAGGACCCGCATGTTGTACACGTAGACGACCACGAGCACGCCGAGGATGATGAGCTGCGACCACTGGGTCGCGTCCCGGAAGAACACGCGGGCGTCCTTCAGCACGAGCTCGCGGCGCTGCGGCCCCAGGGGTGCGAGCAGCCGACCGAGCCCGTTCCACAGCCGGCCCCAGCGTACTCGCCGCGTGGCGCCCTCCTGGGCGCGCGTGTAGCAGGTCGAGTAGTGCTGCTGGTGGAGAACGGCGCCGAGGGCGGTCACGCCCCCGGCCGTCCCCCACAGGAGCACGGGGAGGAAGGGATCCGCGCGGCCCCGGAGGAAGCCCATGAGGGCATCCGCCGTCCACTGGGATGGCAGCCAGGGCGAGGAGGGTCCCCGCAGGATGGCCAGGAAGTCCATGAGGTTGCGGAAGCCCTCCGGGTTCACGAGCCGCTCCGGCCGGAGCATGCGGAGCCCGAGGACCAGGAGCGCCACGCCCGCCGCCGCGATCACGCCGAGCAGGTCCCGGGTCCGTCGAGCCGGGAACACCCGGACCAGGAGGAGGGTGACGGCGCTCCCGGCCGCCGCGGGGATCACCAGCAGAGGCACGATGACCAGGACGGCATAGCCCACGTAGGCCGGCCCGGCGCCGTACACCCTCCCGTACGCCGCCAGGACCGGCACGAGGACGAGCGCCACCATCCACGACGAGCTCACGCCCGTCTCGACCAGGCGGGCGCCGTACACCGCCAGCCAGTCCACGGGGGCCGCCAGGATGGTCGGAAGGTCGCGCGCCAGGAAGAAGCTCGACAGCGCGGCGATCAGGTTGGACAGGAGCAGGATGGACAGGAGGAGCATGAGCCCCAGGCCGAGCAGCTTGGCCGCCAGCAGCGGACCCACCTCCGCCGTGGACTGCAGCGAGCGGAGGAAGCGGAGCAGCAGCAGGTAGATGCCGGGAAGGGTCAGCCCGCCCACGCCCAGGACCAGCGCGATGCGGCCCGCCCGCCCCGCCCCGTGCGCCCCGCGCGCCAGGCCCGACAGGGCCTTGACCCGCACGAGCCAGGTGAACTCCCGCCAGGTCCTCACGCCCGAGGATCCCCGGTGAGCGCTCGCGCGATCCGGCGCTCCTCGATGCCCCCCACCAGGCGCAGGAACACCTCCTCGAGGTCCCCGCTCTCGGTCGCCGCCTGCCGGCGCAGCTCCTCCATCGTGCCGCTGGCCAGGATGGTGCCGCTCCGGATCACCTCCAGCCGGTCGCACAGCGCCTCGGCGAACTCGAGCGTGTGCGTGGAGATCAGCGCCGCCCCTCCCTGGTCGGCGAACTGGCGGAGGAGCCGCTTCAGGAGCCGAGCGGCGGCGGGATCGAGGCCCACCATGGGCTCGTCGATGACCAGGGTGGAGGGGCCGTGCACGAGGGCGGAGGAGAGAATGAGCTTCTGTCGCATCCCGTGGCTGTAGGACTCCACCAGCTCGTCTCGCCAGGGTCCCAGGTCCCAGAGCTCGAGGAGCTCGTCGATGCGCCGATCGACCTCGGGGCCGACGCGTCCGCGCAGGCCCGCCGAGAATCGCAGCAGCTCCTCTCCCGTGAGCTTCTCGTACACGAACGGGCGGTCGGGCACGAAGCCCAGCCGGCGCTTGGCATCCAGGGGCTGGCTGGACACGTCGTGCCCATCCACCTCCACCCGGCCGTCGTCCGCCTCCAGGATCCCCACGATCACGCGGAGGGTGGTCGTCTTTCCCGCCCCGTTGGGGCCGAGCAGGCCGACGATTTCGCCGGATCCGACCGCGAGGTCGACTCCGTCCACGGCCACGAACTCGCCGTACTTTTTCACGAGGCCCTCGACCCGGATCATCCGCCACCTCTCGCGCCGGCGTCCCGTGCACGCCTTTCCGTCTCCAGCGCCTCGAACTCGTAGTACGCCAGCTCGAACGCCGTACGCCGAAGCTCGAGACCACCCACGTCCGCCTCCAGGATGCGGCCATCCTCGTCCACCCAGGAGGTGAGGCTCAGCCCCCCCTGCTCCCGGGCCACCTTCCAGGCCCGCACCGTGTCGAGCCGGGCCGCCACCCACCGACCGCTCACCGAGTCCCGGTCGGCGCTGTCCGGATAGGTCCGCGTCGCCCGTTCGAGGATGCGCAGGGTCACGGTGCGCGGGGCCATGGCGAGCGGGTCGAACACGCGCACGCGCAGGCTGTCGCGGGCTCCGGCCCGCTCCTCGGCCGCCACCCGAAGTGGCACCGCGTTCTCGAACACGATGGGACCGTGCGTCCGCACCGTGTCGACCGGCCCGCGCCCCCGGCCCGCCGAGTCGGTGGCCTGCAGCAGGAGCAGAGAGTCGCCCTCGACGTCGCCGCGCGCCGACAGCCCTCCCAGGAGTCCGGTGGAGGTGGCGCGGAACCACTGCAGCGCCAGGGTCGGTCCGACCTGGGCCTCCGACCGAATCTCGACGGTGCCCGGCGCGCCGCCGGCCGCCGACGTATCGGGCCCCGCGTCCGGGCTGCTTCCCCCGGCCGCTGCATCCGAGTCCCCGATAGACGGCAGCTCACCGCCCGCCGACGCCGCCAGCGCCCGGAGCTCCACCACGATGCGGTCGGTGAGACGAAATCCCGAACTCCCGGGGAGCGTGTCCACGGCGCTCTGGGCCCAGCCGACGCGGCGTCCGGCCCGACTCACCGCGTAGTAGGACACCCCCGGCGGGATGAGTCGGGCGGCCGAAGCCACCCGCGCGACCTCGGGACGCAGATAGAGTCGGCGCGCCTGCCACAGCAGCAAGCTCGCCCACACCGCGATCAGCCCCACGGCCGCGACCTTCCGGAGGGACACGAGCGCTCCTAGGACGTCCCGGGGAGGCCGGGTTCGCTCCCGGGCTCCTCGTCGCCGGTCGTCTCCACGAACACCCAGCGGACCTGGGGGAGCGCCTCCCGGATGCGGGCCGTGAGCTGGCGAGTGGCAGCTTCCACGTCGGCCGCCGAGCGGCCGTCATCGAAGTCGACCGACAGGTTGACCAGGATCTCCTCGGGCCCCAGGTGAGTGGTCAGCATCCGGCGCGCGGCCGCCACCCCGGTCTGGCGCTCGACCAGCCCTCGGATCGTGTCGCGCACGCGCTCATTCGCCGCCTCCCCGATCAGGAGCCCCTGCGTTTCGTGCGCCAGCCACGCGGCGATCGCCGCCAGCAGACCGCCGATCGCCAGCGACGCCACGCCGTCCCAGGCGGGCGCTCCCGTGAGATCGAACAGGAGGTTACCCGCGAAGGCGAAAACGAGCCCCACCAGGGCCGCCCCGTCCTCGAGGACGACCGTGTACACCGTCGGGTCCTTGCTCTCCCGGATCGTCCGGAAGAAGCCTCGACCTTCCGAGCGCTCGCGGAACTCGCGGCCCGCCACCACGAGGGACACCGCCTCGAACAGAAAGGCCACCCCGAGCACGATGTAGTTGACCACCAGGTCCCGGATCGGTGCCGGGTCCAGGACGTGGATCACCCCCTCGTACAGGGAAACGCCGGCGCCGGCCGCGAACACGAGGAGCGCGACCACGAAGCTCCAGAAGTACACTTCGCGCCCGTGCCCGAACGGATGCTCCTCGTCCGGTGGTCGGGCGCCGCGCGCGAGGCCGAGGAGGAGGAGACCCTGGTTCCCGGTGTCGACGACCGAGTGGATCCCCTCGGTGAACAGGGCCGAGCTCCCGCTGATGGCGGCGGCCACGAACTTGGTGACGGCGATGAACAGGTTGGCCACGAGGGCCGCCCACACGCTGCGGTGTCCGGCGCCGGTGCTCACGGCGCTCCGGCGGAGTCGGTACCGCAGGCCGCGCCCATCCCCGTGCCATCTCCGCCCATCGAGCGGGACCGGACCAGGCGAGCCAGCTCCCCCGGCGCCCGCGTCGTATCCCCGAGCAGGGAGGCCGTCGGCTCGTAACCGCGGGCCGCGAGCTCCGCGCGACCGCGGTCGGAGAGGAGGAAACGCAGGAAGCGGTCGCCGGCGACCGAGTCCGGGGCGCCGACCGGCACGGTGGCGGCGTACAGGATCGTTCCTCCCCGGAACTCGGATCCGTCCGGAGCGCGGTACGTCATCGTCCGGTACAGGTCGGCACAGGCCGGATCACCCAGGTTCACCTCGGGCGGCAGGCGGACCACCGCCAGGCCCTGGGCGCGAGCTTCCGACAGGTAGAAGACGCCGGCGTCCAGCTGGCCGGTCTCCACGCGCGCGCCCAGCTGGTCCTCGGGGAACAGCTGGCGCTCTCCACCCGGCAGGCGGTCGGTCAGGCCCGGGACCTCGTACCGGCGGGCCGCCAGCCGGAACAGCCACAGCGTGCGGTAACCCTTGGGGTCCAGCGCGGGATCGGTGCGCCCGAACCGGAAGCCCGGCCGCTCCAGCACGCGCCACCACGCCACCAGTCCCCGGGATGCGCTGTCCAGGGCGGGCGCGAACCGGCCGTCCTTCCGGTAGCCCAGCGCCAGCTCGCCGGTCGCGAAGGCGATCGCCCACCCCGGATCGGACGACCCCAGTCCCTGGAGGGTGCCCGGATCGGCCGTCACGTAGGCGTCGGCCTGGAGGACACCGTCCCGGATCTGGTGGGCCCCCGCCGTGGAGCCCCGCGCGACGCCGCGGAAGCCGCGTCCCGCGCTCGCCCGGAAGGCCGGGCCGATCCCCCGCTCCATGGCGGAGGTGAGAGACGCGGCGTACACCACGTCCACCGGCTCTCCGGCGCGGCCCACCCGGCGGCAGCCGCCGGCGAGCAGGGCGGCCGAGGCCACCACCACGGCGATGGCGCCCCGGCCTCCGCTCACGGGCGGACGCCTCCATCGCGCTCGCTCGCCACCCGTCGGGCGGCCACGGCGTAGTCCTCCCGCGTGTCCACGTCCACGGGAGCGGTGCCCGGAAGCCTCGCCTCGATCACGTCGTCCCGGTGGGTCTCGAGGAGCCCCCCGGCACCATGGTCCCCGGTCAGTCCCGCGAGACGCGCGAACCAGCTCCGGTCGAACACCACCGGATGGCCCGGGCGGTCCCGGTAGCGGGCCCGGACGACGGCCGCCCCTCCGCGGCGCCACACCTCCACGACCCGCCGGATGTCCGCGGCTCGCACACCGGGTTCGTCGCCCAGCAGGACCGCCGCCGCCCCGACGTCCGGCTCCGCCGCGAGGACCTCGACCCCGGCCGCCAGGGAGGCTCCCTGCCCGAGGGACGGATCCGCCACGGCCCCGATCCTCACCCGATCGGTCGCGTCCTCGACCGACACGAGGGCGGCGCGCACTTCCCCGCCCCGGTGTCCCACCACGACGACCACGGGATCGAGGCCCGCCTCCAGCGCGGCCCGCACGGGAGCGGTGACCAGAGGCCGGCCCGCATAGGGCAGCAGCAGCTTCGAGCCCCCCTGCAAGCGCCTGGAGGCACCCGCGGCCAGCACCAGGCCCGCGACCTTGGAACTCTCGGGATGAGCCGCCGTCACGCCCTTCCCCGCCTCACGGCGACCAGCTCCGCCAGGATGGCGACGGCGATCTCCCCGGGACCCAGGGCCCCGATGTCCAGCCCCACCGGGCCGCGAATGCGGTCGATGGTCTCTTCGTCCAGGCCACGCTCCTCGAGGGCTTCGCGGCGCAGGCGCTGGGTGCGGGACCCGCCGATCTGGCCCACGTATCGACACCGGGCCCGCAGCGCGGTCTCCAGCGCCGGGACGTCCAGCTTTCGGTCGTGGGCCAGCACCACCACGTCCAGCCAGCGATCCAGGCCGGCTTCCGCCAGGCCCTCCTCGGGCCAGGCGCGGACCACTCGGGCGGCCCCGGGAAACTTCGACGGGTCCGCGAACGCCTCGCGCGGGTCGACGACCGTGACCTCGTCGCCGAGCCAGGCCGCCAGGCGGCAGAGTGCCTGAGCCACCGGGCTCGCGCCCACGATGGCCAGCCGCGGGGGCGGCAGGAACGCCTCGGCGAACAGGGCGGCGGGAGGCTCCTCGAGCTCGACCACCTCGGTCCCTCCTGTGGCCAGCAGCGGACGCGCCGCCTCCAGCGCGGCCTCGTCCAGGGCCGCGTCCCCCAGCCCTCCGAACCGGCGACCTTCCGCTTCCTCGAGCAGCACACGGCCCCGAACACCCTCGGAGAGGCCGGTGACGAGGAGGGCCGCTCCGCGCCGGTCCAGCACGTCCCCGAGCGCGTTCCACACCGGACTGGCGGGATCGTGGGGCGCCACGAGCACGTCGATCTCGCCCCCGCACGCCAGGCCCACGTCCGCCGCCATCTCGTCGGTGATGCCGTAGTGGAGCAGACGGGGCTCCCCGCCGGCCAGCAGCTGGCCGATGTGCTCGTGCAGGTCCCCTTCCACGCAGCCGCTGGAGACCGAGCCGGCCAGGCGGCCGTCCTCGCTGACGGCGAACCTCGCGCCCGGTAGGCGAGGGGCGGAGCGGCGCACGCGCACCAGGGTCGCCACGCCGGCGCGCCGCCCCTCGGCCGACCAGCTCCGAAGCGGCGCCAGTACCTCGTCGATGCTCATGGACTCCCCCGTGGACTCCACCGCGCGCGAATCGTAGTATCCCCCATCCGGAGGGCACCGACATCGTACGATGCGGCTCCGGCCGAGCCAAGCCGCAGCCGCCACCGCACCGTCCAGCGGGAGGACCGCATGAACACCTCCGTGAGCATCGCCGTGAACGGAACCCCGCACGACTCTCGGATCGAACCCCGCCTCCTCCTCGTCCACTACCTCCGGGACGTCCTCGGCCTCACCGGCACCCACGTGGGCTGTGAGACGAGCCTGTGCGGCTCCTGCACCGTGCTGTTGGACGGGCGCGCCGTGAAGGCGTGCACGGTCCTGGCGGCGCAGGCCGACGGGGCGGAGGTCACCACGATCGAGGGGCTCGCGGACGGGGACGAGCTGCACCCGCTCCAGGAGGCGTTCTGGGAGGAGCACGGGCTCCAGTGCGGCTTCTGCACCCCGGGGATGATCATGGCCGCTCACCAGCTCCTCGAGGATCATCCGGACCCGAGCGAGGCGGAGATCCGGCACGGGCTGGAGGGCAACCTGTGCCGTTGCACCGGCTACCAGAACATCGTGCGGGCCGTCCGGCGGGCCGCCGATGCGATGGGCGCGGCGTCGAGCTAGGGAGGGACGATGGCCACGACGACGGTTCCGAAGCAGATCGGCGCCCGAGTTCGGCGCAAGGAGGATCCGCGCCTCATCACGGGCGCCTCCACTTACACGGACGACCTCAAGCTCCCCGGGATGGCGTACTGTACCGTCCTGCGGAGCCCGCACGCGCATGCCCGCATCGCCTCGATCGACACGTCGGGTGCGGAGGCGACGAAGGGTGTCCTCCGGGTGGTGACGGGGCGCGACGTCCAGGAGGCGATCGGCGGACTGCCGGTGGCCCACAAGATCGAGGGCCTCCTCGAGCCGCCCCACCGGGTGCTGGCCATCGACGAGGTCCGGTACGTGGGCGACGGCGTGGCCGCCGTGGTAGCCGAGGATCCGTCCACGGCGCGCGACGCGCTCGAGCGGATCGAGGTCGAATACGAGGAGCTCGAAGCCGTGGTGGACGTCGAGAAGGCCGCCGCGGGCGGTCCCTTCGTCCACGAGGAGCTCGGCACCAACGTGGCCTTCACCTTCCCGTTCGAGGCCGGCGACGTGGACGGCGCGTTCCAGGATGCCCCGGTGGTCCTCCGGCAGCGGATCGTGAACCAGCGCCAGATCCCGTTCGCGGTCGAGCCGCGGGCGGTGGCGGCGCGCTTCGACCGGGGGCACCGGAAGCTCGAGATCTGGTCGAGCACCCAGATCCCCCATCTCCTTCGCACCCAGCTCTCCGTGATGCTCGGGATCCCCGAGCACAGCGTCCGCGTCATCGCACCAGAGGTCGGCGGAGGCTTCGGCAGTAAGCTCAACGTCTACGCCGAGGAGGCGCTGGTCGGACACCTGGCCCGCGAGCTGGGGCGTCCGGTGAAGTGGACCGCCACCCGGACGGAGGGCTTCCAGGCCACCATCCACGGGCGTGACCAGCTGGCCGACGTCGAGATCGCGGCCAGCGAGGATGGCGTCCTGCACGGCATGCGCGTGAAGCTCCTCCAGGACCTGGGCGCCTACCACCAGCTCCTCACGCCGGTGATCCCTACGCTCACCGTGCTCATGCTGCCCGGCGCTTATCGGCTCCGGAATCTCCAGGTCGAGCTGAAGGGCGTGTTCACCGACAAGACGCCGACCGACGCCTACCGGGGGGCCGGTCGGCCCGAGGCCAACTTCATCATCGAGCGGGTCCTGGACCTGATCGCCGACGCGACCGGGATCGACCCGATCGAGGTCCGGCGGCGGAACTTCTTCCCGGCCGACGCGTTCCCGGCCGACACCTGCACCGGCCTCACCTACGACAGCGGAAACTACCAGGCGGCCGTGGACCTGCTCCTCGAGACCGTCGACTACGATGCCCTGCGGCGCGAGCAGGCGCAGAGGCGGGAGCGGGGCGAGCTGATGGGGATCGGGGTCGCCTGCTACGTCGAAATCTGCGGACTCGGCCCCTCGGCCGCGCTCCCCGCCGGCGGGTGGGAGGCGTGCACCCTCGAGGTGCGACGGACCGGCCGCGTGGTGGTGAAGACCGGCGTGAGCCCCCACGGGCAGGGCGAGGAGACCACCTTCTCCCAGATCGTCGCGGACGCGCTCGGCGTCGGCCTGAACGACGTGGAGATCGCGCACGGCGACACGGACTACGTGCCGGAGGGCATCGGCACGTTCGGGTCCCGGGCCCAGGCCGTCGGGGGAGCCGCGCTCTCCATGGCGCTCGAGGATGTGCGCGACAAGTCCCGGAAGATCGCCGGCCACCTGCTGGAGGCCGACCCCGAGGACGTGGTGTTCGACGAGGGGAAGCTGCACATCCGGGGAGCCCCGGACCGCGCGGTCGGCTTCCAGGACGTGGTCACGGCGGCCTACATGGCCGACGACCTGCCGGAGGGGGTCGAGCCCGGCCTCGCCTCCACGCGCTTCTTCGAACCCTCCAACTTCACCTTCCCGTTCGGCGTGCACCTGTGCGTGGTGGACATCGACCCCGACACGGGCGAGCCTTCGATTCGACGCTACGTCGCGGTGGACGACTGCGGCAACGTGATCAACCCGATGATCGTGGACGGCCAGATCCACGGCGGCGTGGCCCAGGCCATCGCCCAATCCCTGTACGAGCAAGCGGTCTACGATGCCGACGGACAGCTTGTCACGGGGAGCTTGATGGATTATGCGGTGCCCAGGGCCAGCTACCTCCCGTCCTACGAGCTCCGGCGGACGACCACGCCGACGCCCGTCAACCCGCTGGGTGCCAAAGGGGTGGGAGAGGCCGGGACCATCGCCGGGAACCCGTGTGTCATGAACGCCGTCGTGGACGCGGTCTCCCACCTGGGCATACGGCACGTGGACATGCCGGCCACGCCCGAAAAGCTGTGGCGCATCATCACCGAGCGGGACTAGGAGGAGCCATGCTTCCGAGCGCTTTCGACTACGTCGTTCCCGACTCGCTCGAGGAAGCCGTCCGCGCCCTGACCGAGGGACCCGACGCGCGGGCGCTGGCCGGGGGCCAGAGCCTCCTGCCCCTCCTCAAGCTGCGGCTGGCCCGGCCGGCGCGCCTCGTGGACCTTCGCCGCCTGGACGGGCTCCGCTACGTGAGGAAGGTGGATGGCGGGGTCGCCGTGGGCGGCCTCACGCCCCACGCCGAGGTTGCCGGCTCCACCCTGCTGGTCGGCGGCGGCAGGGCCCTGGCCGAGGCGGCCGCCGCCATCGGCGACGTGCAGGTCCGGAATCGGGGCACGTTCGGGGGCAGTCTCGCGCACGCGGACCCCTCCGCGGATCTCCCAGCTGCCGTCCTCGCCCTGGAGGCCACGCTCCTGGCACACGGGCCGGACGGAGAGCGGGAGATTCGCGCCGGAGACTTCTTCCTGGGTCCGTTCGCCACGGCCTTGCGGCCCGGCGAGCTACTCGTGGGGGCGCGGATGGAGATCCCGGAGGGCTCCAGGGGCGCCTACGTGAAGTTGCGACACAAGGCCTCGGGCTTCGCGCTGGTGGGAGTGGCCGCGGTGCTGGAGATGGACGGGTCGACGTGCCGACGGGCCCGCCTGACCGTGACGGGGACCGGCGGTCGGCCCCTGCGCCTCGAGGAGACCGAAGAGGCGCTCGCGGGCCTGTCGCTCGAGGACGGGCGGGCGGTGCGCGAGGCGTGCTCAGGCGCGGGTGAAGTGCTCGAGGACGTGCATGACGACCTGCACGGCTCGGCCGAGTACCGGCGCGCGATGACCTCCGTCATGGCCACGCGGGCCGTCCTGCGAGCGGTCGGCTAGAGGCGTCCCGCTCGGCTACAGGCGTCCCGCTCGGCTACAGGCGTCCCGCCGTCCCGCCCTCTCTGCCCCGGCGCGCCAGCCGGACGTCCGCTCTTCTCAGGAGGACGCCCACCACGGAGGCCGCCAGCACGAACAGGACTCCGAAGCTCGACGTCGCCGAGCCCAGGAGCGCGTTGACGGACACCAGCCCCGCGACGGAGGCGGCCGAGGCCAGGCCCAGCGACGCGAGCAGTCCGGCGCCGACCCCGGCCACGGCGTAGGCGATGGGCGTGAACAGGACGCCGGCGCCGAGAGCCGAGGCGACCACCAGGTAGCGGGGCGTCACGCTGCCGCGCTCCTGGAGACCCGGCCGCACGTACCACCAGCTGGGCAGCAGCCCGGTGGGGAAGGCGCCGGTGCGGCTTCCGGCGGCGTCGGTGGCCCGCAGCTCCACCCGCCCGTTCACGAAGGTCGCGTCGACGCGCGTGGGCCGCCCCGAACGGACCGCCCTCCCGAGGACGAACTCGATCGAGGCGCCGTTCATCCCCAGCCGGGGCGTCCTCACGCGCAGGACAAGGGACTGCCCCTCCTGTCCCAGGGTGACGTTGCGGTCCCGAACGCTGGTCGAGAAGGTGACGATCCGGGCGGGACCGTGCTGGTCGTTGGCGCGCGACAGGACGCGGGCGTGGACCCGCACCCGGTCGGTGGCCTCCGCCGCGACCACCAGCGCCGTCCGCCGCTCCGGGCCGGCGCCCGGCCGCGCGCACACCTCCTGACCGGGCGGACCGGCGCAGATCTCGGCGTCCGTCACGGTGCCCACGTAGCGGCGCCCGCCGCCGACTTCGTCGCCGGCCACCACCCGGTAGGACGGGTCCCAGCGCTCGATGGCCAGTCCGTGCGCGCTGCGGACCGTGGAGCCCAGCATGTAGGTCGCGGCTCCGCCGAAGGCGGCCAGGGCCGCGGCCGCGACCAGCGCCCGACGGCGGGCGCCGAGGCGGCGCACGGCGACGACGGCGAGGCCGCCGGCCGCCGCGGCGCCCGCGGTGTTGAGGAGCACATCGTACGGCGAGGCCACGCGGCCGAGCCCGGGCGCCAGACCCTGGACGAGCTCGACGACGACGCTGAACACCAGGGCCACGCCCGCCGCTCCGAGGACGCCCGCGGGCGTCCCTCCCCGGCGTCCGGTGACGGCGATGGCCGTGGCGAGGGGCGCCATGAGCAGCAGGTTGAGCACGATCTCCAGGCGACCGGTGGGCGGGGCCAGCACCATCCGGGAGGGCTCACCGAACGGACCCCACGGGGTCCATACCAGCCAGGTGATCACGAAGGCCAACCAGACGAGCAGTCCCAGCGGCCTGGCCGCGGAACTGGCCGGCTCCAGCCCGGCCTCGGGGGACTTCCTCTCCTTCAGCACGCTACAGCCGAATGAGGCGGGCCAGGTCCCGCAGCGCCTCGAGGCTGTGCCCCGGCGCGAACTCGTCCACGAACGGGAGCGCCGCCTTCATCCCCCTCGCCTCGGGCTCGTAGTCGGCGCTCTCCAGCAGGGGGTTGAGCCAGATCACCTTCCGCGCCCGCCGGTGGATGCTCCGCATGGCCCGCTCGAGCGCGGCCGTGTCGCCCCGGTCCAGTCCGTCCGACAGGATGACGACGACGGTCCTCTCTCCCAGCAGACGGCGTCCGAAACGGTCCACGAAGTCCTCCAGGCACGCCCCGATCCGGGTCCCGCCCGGCCAGCTCCGCACCTGCTGGCGCAGTGCCCCGAGAGCGGCGTCCACCCGGCCGCCCCGCCGCCCCGTGTCAATTCGCGCCAGTCGGGTGCTGAACGCGAACGCCTCCACGTCGCCGGTCCGGCCCAGCGCCAGGATGAAACGGACCAGGAAGCGACTGTAACGCTCCATCGAGCCGCTCACGTCGCACAGCAGCACGATGCGTGGACGCTCGACGCGCCGCGTCCTCCGGGCCAGTCGGACGATCTCGCCATCGTGGCGGACCGCGGACCGCAGGCTGCGCCGCAGGTCCACGAGCCCGCGTCGCGTGGCCGGGCGCGTTCGGCGACTCCGCCTGGTGGCCAGCTTGAGCGCCAGCCGGTCGAGGACCCGCTCGAGAGCCCGGACATCGAGCTCGTCCAGCTCCGCGAACGAGCGGCTCGCCAGCCCCTCGGACGGACTGTAGGCGCTCGGGGTCGGCACCTCGCCCTCCCGGGCGCCTCGCGCCGGGGCGGCACGACCCGACAACCGCTCGAGCACGCTCACGCCCGGCCTTCGCTGGCTCGGATCGGGGCCCCCGGACCGCCCGCCGCGCTTCGACTTCCGGGTCCGGGAGCGGGCGGGCACGCGTTCCTGGGGCGTTCCCCAGGCGGCCCAGAAGCACCGGTCGAACGCGGGTATTTCGGAGGGATCGGAGACGAACACGGAGCGCAGGCCGAAGTAGGCGTCCAGACCGTCCGACAGGTCGAGCTCCTCGAGCGCGTCCCGGGCCGCCAGGGATTCGTGCAGCGTGGAGGCGAGGCCCTCGGCCCGCAGGGCGCGCGACAGTTCCACGATCCACGCGGCCGCCCGGCCCGCCGGCGGACCGGGGGCGTCCCGTACGGCTCCGGTCACGCCTCTTCGCCGGCCGGGGCCTCCGACGGCGCCCGGAGGGCCGACGCGAGCAGGCGCTCGAGCTCCGCAGGCTCGAGCCCCTCCATGTCGTGCCGGTCCTTGAGGAGGCAGCCCAGGGTGGCGCGCACGATCTCGGGCTCGAGGTCCCGCACGCCGAGGTCTTCCAGGGCCCGGGCCCAATCCAGCGTCTCCGCCACTCCGGGCCGCTTGTAGAGCTTCTCCTGTCTGAGACGCTGGACGAACCGCGCCACCTCCTCGTCGAGACCGGTACGCAGGTCGGGAACCCGGGCGTGCAGGATCCGCAGCTCCTTCTCGAAGCTCGGATAATCCACCCACAGGTACAGGCACCTCCGGCGGAGCGCGTCGCTGAGCTCCCGCGTCCCGTTCGAGGTCAGCACGACGTACGGGTGGCTCCGGGCGCGCACCGTGCCCAGCTCGGGGATGGTGACCTGGAAGTCGGACAGCAGCTCGAGCAGGAAGGCCTCGAACTCCTCGTCGGCCCGGTCGATCTCGTCGATGAGCAGGACGGGCGCCTTCTCCCGGCTAATGGCCTGGAGGAGGGGCCGCTCCAGGAGGTACTCCCGGTCGAAGATCGTCTCCTCGAGCTCGCGGGCCGACGCGCCCTCCGCCTCGCCCATCCGGATCCGGAGGATCTGGCGGGGATAGTTCCACTCGTACAGGGCGGTGGCCACGTCGAGTCCCTCGTAGCACTGGAGCCGGATGAGCTCCATGTCGAAGGCCGCCGCCACCACCTTGGCGATCTCGGTCTTCCCGACGCCGGCCTCACCCTCCACCAGGAGCGGCTTGCGGAGTCGGCGAGCCAGGTGGACGGCCGTGGCGATGTCGCGATCGGCCACGTAGCCCTGCGCCTCCATCGCTTCGACGATGGCCCGGATCGCGCGCTCCACCTCAGCTCGCCCCGAACGCGGCGGGGTCGGCTCGGAACTTCTCCCGGCAGCCTTCGCAGCAGAAGAAGTACTCCCGGTCCGCGTGCACGAGCGTGAAGCGGGCCGTGGCCGGGTCGACCTCCATGCCGCACACCGGGTCGATCGCCGGGGCCGGGGCCCGGGCGTCGGACGCCGCCCCGGCAGCGCCGGCGTCGGAGCCCTCCCCGGCGCCCCGGAACAGCTCCCGGCGGCCCACGACCTGGGCCAGGATCGTCACCGCGATCTCCGCGGGGCTCTCGGCCCCGAGGTCCAGGCCGGCCGGGCCCACCAGGCAGGCGAGGCGCTCCTCCGGGAGGCCCCGGCCCGCCAGCCGCCGCCGCACCTCGTCGGTCCGCCTCGGGCTCGCCACCAGGCCCACGTAGCGTGCCCCCGACGCCAGGGCCCGGGCCACCGCCGACTCGTCCCACACCCCCATGGTCGCGACCACGGCCAGCCGCGCGGCGGCGGGACTTCCCTCGGCCTCGGTGACCTCCGCGCCGTCCGACGCCTCCGCGTCGTCCGGCTCTCTCCGCCGCGCCACCCTCCAGCCGAGCGGTGGCGCCATCACCGACAGGGCCTCGGTGACCGGCGAATCTCCGTACAGCTCCAGGAGCGGCGCCGGAAGGTACGGTTCGAGCAGGATCTCCACGGTCCCCCCGCTGTGGCAGGTCATGGGATGGGCGTGCAGGTCGGGCTCCTCGCCCTCGGAGAACGTGTCGGAGGAATCGGGAGCGAGCACGACGCGGCGGGGGCGCCCTTCCCGCAAGGTCGCCAGCCCCTCGCGGCGAACCACCGGCTCGATGCAGCTGCCGCCGATCCATCCGACCAGGGCCCCGTCGGGAAGGACGAGCGCCTTCTGCGCCGGCCGCGCGGAGCTGGGAGCCCGCCGGCGCACCACGGTGGCCAGGACGAACGCGTGGCCGCGAGCCGCACGCTCTCCGGCCTCGATCAGGATGTCGTGTTCGGCCATCGCCCTCGCCCCCCTCGCCTCCGGTTCACCCGGGGTTCCTTACCCGCGCACGAAGGGAACGGCTCGCCGTGGCCGCCCTAGTCCTGGATCCCCGCGTCCCTCAGCGCCTTCCACACTTTGTCGGAGGTGATCGGCATGTCGATGTGCCGGACCCCGTACGGGGAGAGGGCGTCGATCACGGCGTTCACGAAGGCGGCCGGGGAGCCCACGTTGGGCGACTCGCCCACGCCCTTGGCTCCGATCGGGTGGTGCGGCGAGGGCGTCACGGTCTTGTCGGTGTCGTAGTGGGGCGTCTCGACCGCCGTGGGGATCAGGTACTCCATGAAGTTCCCGCCCGTGATGTTGCCACCCTCGTCGTAGTCGATGAGCTGCATCTTCGAGATGGCGAAGCCCTCGGTGAGGCCCCCGTGGATCTGCCCCTCGACCACCATGGGATTGATGACCGTTCCGCAGTCGTCCACGGCCACGAACTTCCGGACCTTCCAGTCACCGGTCCCCTTGTCGATGTCGACCACGCAGATGTACGTGCCGAACGGGTAGGTCATGTTGGGCGGGTCGTAGTAGTCGACGGCCTCGAGGCCCGCCTCCAGGCCCTCGGGGACGTTCGTGTAGGCCGCGAACGCGACGTCCTGCATCGTCTTGGCCTTGTCCGGCGCGCCCTTCACCCGGAAGGCGTAGTCCTTCCACTCCAGGTCGGCCTCGTCCACCTCGAGGAGGTGGGCCGCGATCTTCTGCGCCTTGGCCCGCACCTTCCGGGCGGCCACCGCGGTGGCCGCCCCTGCCACCGGCGTCGAGCGGCTGGCGTAGGTGCCGAGCCCGTACGGCGCCGTGTCCGTGTCACCGTGCTCGACCGTGATGTCGCCGACCGGGATCCCGAGCTCCTCGGCCAGGATCTGGGCGAAGGTGGTCTCGTGCCCCTGCCCCTGCGTCTGGACGCCGATCCGGGCCAGGACCTTCCCCGTCGGGTGGATACGCACCTCGCAGGAGTCGAACATCTCGATACCGGCGATGTCGCACTGCTTGCCGGGTCCCGCGCCCACGATCTCCGTGAAGCTCGAGATCCCGATTCCCATGAGCTCGCCGCGGCCGCGCTTCTCCTCCTGCTCCTTCAGCAGGTCCTCGTAGCCGACCATCTCGAGGGCCCGGTCCATGGCCCCGGCGTAGTTGCCGCTGTCGTAGGTCCAGCCCAGCGGCGTGACGTAGGGGAACTTGTCGGGAGCGATGAAGTTCTTCTTCCGGAGCTCCGCCGGGTCCATCCCCAGCTCGTCGGCCAGCACGTCCACCGTGCGCTCGATGAGGTACGACGCCTCGGTGACCCGGAAGGAGCACCGGTAGGCGATCCCGCCCGGAGCCTTGTTCGTATAGGCGCCGTCCACCTCCACGAACGCGTTCTCGAGGTCGTACGAGCCCGAGCAGATGTTGTAGAAGCCGGCCGGGAACTTGGACGGTTGGGCGGCGGCGTTGAACGCGCCGTGGTCGCCCAGCGTCTTCACCCTGAGCGCCCGGATCTTCCCGTCCTTCGAGGCCGCCAGCTCGGCGTGCATGTGGTAGTCACGCGCGAAGCCCGTGCTCTGCAGGTTCCCCGAGCGCTCCTCCGTCCACTTCACGGGCCGCCCCAGCTTCAGCGACGCGACGGCCGACACCACGTAGCCCGGGTAGATCGGCACCTTGTTCCCGAAGCCACCGCCCACGTCCGGCGAGATGATCCGGATCTTGTGCTCCGGCAGCCCGGCCACCAGCGCGAACAGCGTGCGGTGGGCGTGGGGCGCCTGGGAGGTCATGTAGATGGTCATCTTCTCGTTGACCGTGTCCCAGTCGGCCACGCACGCGCAGCACTCGAGCGGAGCCGGGTGACAGCGCTGGTAGACCATGTCCTGGGTCACGACCACATCGGAGGCATCGAAGGTCGCGTCGGTGGCGTCGCGGTCGCCGGCCTCCCAGTGGAAGATGTGGTTGGACTTCTCGTCGCGATCCTCTCGCAGGACCGGCGCGTCCTTCCCGAGCGCGGCGTGCGGATCGATCACCACCGGAAGCTCCTCGTAGTCCACCCGCACGGCGGCGGCTCCGTCGGCGGCCGCGAAGCGGCTCTCGGCCACCACCGCCGCCACTTCCTGGCCCTGGAACAGGACCTTGCCCGTGGCCAGCACCATCTGCTGGTCGTGGGAGAGGGTCGGCATCCAGGCCAACCCCGCTTCCTCGAGGTCCTTCCCGGTGATCACCGCCAGGACGCCCGGCACCTTCATCGCCGCGGAGATGTCGATCCCCTTCAGCCGGGCGTGGGCGTAGGGGGAGCGCACCAGCGCCAGGTAGCACATGCCCTTGAGCTTCACGTCGTCGACGTAGCGCCCCTTGCCGCGGACGAAGCGCGCGTCCTCCTTGCGGCGGACCGAGTGCCCGAGTCCCCCGATATCCTGTGCCTTCGTCGCGCTCATGACGCGCCTCCTCCAACCGTCGACTCCGCCGATCCGGTTCGGATCTTCTTGGCCGCGTACTGGACCGACTTCACGATGTTCTGGTAGCCCGTGCACCGGCACAGGTTGCCCGAGATGGCCCGGCGGATCTCGGCCTCCGAGGGGTCCGGGTTCTCCGCGAGGAGCGCCTTCGACACCAGCATCATGCCCGGCGTACAGAAGCCGCACTGCAGGCCGTGCTCCTGGTGGAAGCCCTCCTGGATGGGCTCGAGTCCGCCGTTGTCGCCGAGGCCCTCTACGGTGGTCAGGTCGTGGCCGTCGGCCTGCACGGCGAACATGGTGCAGGACTTCATGGGGACGCCATCCACCAGCACCGTGCACGCTCCGCAGTTGGTCGTGTCGCAGCCGATGTGCGTCCCCGTCATGTCGAGCTCGTCGCGCAGGAAATGCACGAGGAGCATGCGCGGCTCCACCCGCGCCTCGTGCTCGACGCCGTTCACCGTCACCTTGACCGTCACCGTCTCGGCCATCTCAGCCCTCCCCTCCGGCATGGGCCGCCGCCCGGCGCAGGGCACGCGCCGACAGCACCCGGACCATGTCTCGCTTGTACTCCACCGATCCCCGGTTGTCGGCGGTGGGGCTGGCTGCCTCGGCCGCCGCCCTGGACGCCGCGTCGATGGCCGCCTCGTCCGGCTTCTTCCCGATCAACGCCTTCTCCGCGTCCTGGGCCCTCAGGTTGGTGGCGCCGACCGCGGTGAGCCCGATCCCGGCGGCGCTGCACACTCCGTCGTCGTCCAGCTCGAGCCGGGCGGCCACGGCCACCGTGGCGAAGTCTCCGACCTTGCGCTCCAGCTTTTCGTAGGCGCCACCCGAGCGCTTTCCGGCGATCGGGAGCTTGATCCCGGTCACGATGTCGCCCGGCGAGAGGCTGGTCATGAACGTCGTCACGAACAACTCGTCGATCGGGACCATGCGCTGGCCGTCCGGACCGTGGACCTCGAGCTCCGCCCCGCACGCCAGCATCACGGCCCCCCAGTCCCCGGCCGGGTCCGCGTGCACCAGGGAGCCGGCTACCGTGCCCCGGTTGCGGACGATGGGATCGGCGATGACGGACGCCGCCTCGTGCAGCAGGGGATAGCGCTTCCGGACCAGGTCGGAGCGCTCGACCTCGGCGTGCCGCGTCAGGGCCCCGATCCACAGGTGGCCGTCCTCCTCGGTGACCCCCGCCATGCCCTCGATGTGGTTGAGGTCCACGAGGACGCCGGGCTCGGCCAGCCGGAAGCGCATCATCGGAATCAGGCTCTGGCCGCCGGCCAGCACCTTGGCCTCGTCGCCGTGGGCTGCCAGGAGGGACAGCGCTTCGTCCAGGGAGGTGGGTGCGTGGTAGTCGAACGCCGCGGGTATCATCGTACGGCACTCCCTTCTCGGGTTGAGCCTGTAGCCCTCGCGGCCGCGCGGGCGAGCGGCCCCGCCGCCGCGGCTCCCCTTCCCCGGATGGCACGAATCGGGCCGACGCCACGCGGGAGGATCGCCAACTTACGCGCCCCCCCGATCCGGCTTCAACCGACCGGCACGGAGCTCGCAACGCTCGTCGTCCGCCAGACCGGAACGCTCATGGCCGGTTGACGACGCCCGGCCGGACGGCCGACGTTGCACGGCGAACCCGACGACCCCGGCGACGAAGACGAGGACGCATGGCGATCACGATCGAGAAGACGTTCGAGGTGGAGCAGCCGCCCGAGGAGGTGTGGGCCTTCCTCACCGACCCGGAGCGGGTCGTGGAGTGTCTGCCCGGAGCGAAGCTGGTCGAGGAGGTTGACGAGCGGACCTACCGCGGCGAGATGGGCATGAAGCTGGGCCCGATCGGCGTCACCTTCGGCGGCACGATCCGCTTCGACCGCCTGGACGAGAAGGCCCGCGAAGTCGAGATGTCGGGCGAGGGGAAGGACGAGAAGGGCTCGGGCAGTGTGAAGATGCACATGCGCAGCCGCCTGGAGCCGATGGACGGCGGCGGCACCCGCGTCCACGTGGAGCAGTCCATCAACCTGGCGGGCCGCCTCGCGACCTTCGGTCGTGGAGGGATCGTGCAGAACGTGGCGGACTTCATGTTCGGCCGGTTCACGAGCTGCGTGACGAAGAAGCTGGCGGAGGGCTAGGAGGGCACCGCCGGGCACCACGGGCTCCGACCCCCCGACCCGGCCCGGTCGGTCGCCGGCGCACCCGCTAGAGCCTCTCGCCCAGCAGCTCGCGAAGCCGCCTCTTCCGGTACCCGAAAATCCTCCGCAGCTGGAGGCGGACGACCGGGAATGCTAGCTCTCCGGCCGGATACACCGGGAGGGCGTATCGCACGTGGTCGCGGACCCGCGTCCCCGCCTCGACCTCCCGGAAGCTGTGCGTGTGGACCCACACCGCGTAGGGCCCTTCCAGCTGCTCGTCCACGAAGCGGTCGGGTGGCTCCCAGCGGTCGATGCGCGTCCTCCAGCGGAAGGGCATCCCGAACAGCCGCAGCCGGTAGTCGATCAGGGTGCCGGCGGCCATCGGAATCGGGAGCGGCGTCATGATCCGGAAGTCCATCTCCGGCGGAGTGAGGCGCTGTAGATTCTCGGCGGCGGCGAAGAAGGCGAACACCTCTCCGAGCGGCCGGGGAACCGTGGTCTCGGCCTGCAGGACGTGCTCGCCGGGACGGCGCACGGGGCTCATCCGCGGAGGTCACGCCTCCGGGGAGCGCCGGTGAGGCTCAGCGCGCTCTACCCGCGGACGCGTCCGCGGGGGGGCGGTACGTCCCCGGCTCGGTGCGTGCCGAGATGGCTAGCCGATTCCATGCGTTGATCGTGGCCACGGTCAGAGTGAGGTCCGCCAGCTCCGGCCCGTCGAAATGGGTCTCACGGCCTCGTACACCGCGTCGGGGACGTGCTCCTCGGCCAACAGCGTCACGGCCTCGGTCCAGGCGAGGGCGGCGCGCTCGCGGTCGGTGTACCAGGGACACTCGCGCCAGGCATCCAGGGAGTGGAGCCGCCGCTCCTCCTCCCCGAGCGCGACGAGGTCCTTCCAGCGCATGTCGATGCAGTAGGCGCATCCGTTGATCTGGGAGGCCCGCAGCTTGACCAGATGGAGAAGGCCTTCCTCGAGGCCGCAGCCATGCAGGTAGCGCTCCAGCCCGAGCATGGCCCGGTACCCGCCCGAATGGGCCCCGCCTAGCGGAAGCGCGCCGTCAAGGACTCATGCCCGCCGCAGCTCGAACAGCTCGACCGGGTTCCCCGAGGGATCCTCGAGCAGGACCTGCTTCGCCCCCACTCCGGTGATGAGACCGCCGCGGAAGACCACGCCGGCCGCACGGAGCCGCGCGGCCTCGGCCTCCACGTCCTGCACCCGGATCTGGATGCGGTTCCAGCCCCCGGGCTCCGGCCGGCGGCCGTCGGGCATGGCCTGCGCCCCTCCCCCTTCGCCGGTCGGCGCGCTCAGCATGAGATGGAACTCGCCCAGGGACAGGATGGCGAAGGCGCGCGCCGGGCGCATGACGACCTCGAAGCCGAGGCGCTCCGTGTAGAACGCCAAGGCGTCGTCCATGTCGTCGACGATGTAGCGGACGCTCACCTCGTCCATCGCTCACCCCTTCCCGCGCCAGCGCGACCGCGGCTGTCCCGCGGACACAGTCGGGCGCCGCCGCCGAGCGCGGCCGGTCGACCTCCGCGTCCGAAGTCGGCCGCTCAGCCTTCCCGGACCTTCCGGATCTCCTCGGTGAGCCGCGGCAGGACCTCGAACAGGTCGCCCACGATGCCAAAGTCGGCCACGTCGAAGATCGGCGCCTCGGGGTCCTTGTTCACGGCGACGATGACCTTGGCGGTCCGCATGCCGGCCAGGTGCTGGATGGCGCCGCTGATCCCGATCGCGAAGTACAGGTCGGGCGTGACGACCTTCCCGGTCTGTCCGACCTGCTCCTCGTGGGGTCGCCACCCGGCGTCCACCACCGCACGGCTGGCGCCGAGAGCCACACCGTCCCCGAGCGCGTCCCCCAGCTCCTCGAGCAGGTGCCAGTTCTCCGGCCCGCCCATGCCCCGCCCGCCCGACACGACGATCGTCGCCTCGGCCACGTCGAGGGCGCCGCGCTCGCCGCCCTCCACGGGCTGGACGCGCGCGCGGACCGGCTCCGGGTCGACGGCCAGGGTCTCCACCGCTCCCGCTCCCGGGCGCTCTTCGGGCAGGAACACGTTGGGCCGGATGCTGAGAACGGCCGGCGCGGCCGTGAAACGCAGGCGCGCCAGCGCCTTGCCCGCGTATTCGGGGCGCACGACCACCACGTGGCCGTTCTGGACTTCGATCGCGGTCACGTCCGTGGCCAGCGGACGGCCCAGTCGCACGGCCAGCCTCGGCGCCAGGTCCTTGCCCTGGGCCGAGGCCGCCAGCACGACGGCGTCGTAGCCCTCTCGCCCCTGCAGGTCGGCCGCGGCCCGCAGCTCCGCGTCGGGAGCGTAGGCCCCGTACGCGTCGCTTTCTCCCACGAAGATCCGGTCGGCGCCATGGCCGGCCAGCTCGCCGGCCGCTTCCGCGATTCCGGGCGGTCCCAGGACGAGCGCATCCACGCCTCCGCCCAGCTCCGAAGCCAGCGTCCGGGCCGCGGTCACCACCTCGCGCGACACGCCTCGCAGCGCGCCGCCCCTCGCCTCCGCTACCGCCAGCACCCGGGCCATCAGAGCACCTTCGCTTCTTCGCGCAGTTTCCGAACGAGCTCGGGGACCGCGTCCGCCCCCTCGCCCACGATCTCCCCGGCCTCGGGCGCGGGCGGCTCCGAGAGCGACACCAGCTCCAGGGAGCTCTCGACCGCAGCGGCCTCCTTCTCCTCGAGCGGCTTCCGCTTGGCGGACATGATCCCCTTGAGGCTCGGGTAGCGGGGCTCGTTGAGGCCCTTCTGCGCCGCCACCACGCCCGGCAGGTCGAACTCGACGGTCTCGTGGCCGCCCTCGACTTCGCGTCGGGCGGTGACGTGCCGCCCCGACACCTCGAGCCCCACCACGACCGTGGCGCAGGGCAGGTCCAGGAGCTCGGCCACCATGGCCGGGACCTGCATGTTGTCATCGTCCACGGCCTGCTTGCCGAACAGGAGGAGGTCGAACTCCCGGCCCTCGATCTCGGCGGCCAGCGCCTTGGCCGTGACGAGCCCGTCGTGGGACGGCTCGCCGGCGAGGAGCACCGCGTCGTCGGCGCCCATGGCGAGCGCCGTCCGCAGCTGCTCCGCCGCCTCCTTCGGACCCAGGCACAGGGCCGTCACCGACCCCTCGCCGGCCTCCTCCTTGAGCCGGATGGCCTCCTCGAGGGCGATCTCATCATAGGGATTGAGGACGTACTTCACGCCCGAGGGGTCCAGGGAGACCCCGTCGGCAGCTATCCGAACGCGCGTCTCCGTGTCCGGGACGCGCTTGATGCACACGATGGATCTCACGGTCCAGTCCTTCCTGGTCTCGTACGGCGGAGCGGGCTCCCGCGCCACGGGCCCGGCGGAGTCGGGCGCGGGTCGATGCACGCGCGGCCCGATACCCGTCGGGCCACGGCGCGGCCGAAACTACGGACCTGGCAAAATGGTGTCCAGCACGGAACGAAGGCGGGCGGTCAGCGCTCCTGGATGCGCTCGACCTCCTCCGAGGTCAGGCCGTAGAGGCGATAGGCGACGAGGTCGATGAGCTCGTCGGTAGTCGCCTCCTGGCGACGCATGCGGGCACGCTCCTCGAGCGCCTCGGGACGGGCCGAGCGCAGCTCCACCAGACGCCCGGCGAGCCACAGGAGAAAGTCGTGCGCCACGTCGCGGTGCTCGCGGTCCCGGTCGGGCTCCCCGTTCGTGTTGCGGGGCAGGAGGGCGTCCATGAAAGCCAGGAGTCCCGGGAAGACCATCTCCGTGAGCTCGGCCCCTCCCGACCCCACGGCCTCCTCGCCCGTCTCCTCCTCCCAGCCCAGCTCGGTCCAATACAGCTCGCACGCCTCCTCGAACAGGTGGGTGCGCGACTCGGAGCGCGTGGGCCTGAGGACCACGTCGACCGGGGCCAGATCCCTGTCCACGGACCGCCGAACGCCTCGCAGGCGCTCCTCGATGAGGGTACGCGCCGCCACGCCCCGGTCACCGCTGGGAAGGGCGTAGCTCGCGTCGGTTCGGGTGGGAGGGGCTTCCTCACTCACGGTGGCTCGCCGGGTTCGGGGGAAGAAACCGGGGAGCCAGCGGCCGAGCTCCGCCGCCGCTCCCGGAGCCGGCGCCTCGCCGGCTCCGGGAAGATGCGACCGCCCCGCTCGGCGTACAAGGCCGGGAGCAGCCCGGCGCGCTAGGCTCCGCGGGCCAGTCGGCGCAGGAAGTCCAGGTTGCGCCGATCGGCCGCCGTACCGTCGTCATCCTTGGGCGTCTCCAGGATGCGCGGCACGTCGACGAAGCGCGAATCACGCATCAGGCCGACGAAGCCGGCCTCGCCGAGCTCACCCTCCCCCAGGTGGGCGTGACGGTCGACCCTGCTCCCCAGCCCGGCGCGGGAGTCGTTGACGTGGAACAGGTGCAGGCGCTCGAGCCCCACGGTCCGGTCGAACGCGTCCATCACCTCCCCGTACTCCGTGCGGAGGTCGTAGCCCGCCGCGAACACGTGCGCCGTGTCCATGCACACGCCCACCCGCCCACGCACGTCCGCCGGCACCGCGTCGATGAGGGTCGCGAGCTCCTCGAAGCGCCAGCCGAGCGCCGTGCCGGAGCCCGCCGTCGTCTCGACCAGGACCGTCGTGGGTCCCGGATTTGCGAGGAGCGCGGCCCCGATGGCGGCGGCGTTCTGGCGGAGGGCGGCCTCGCGGTCGCCTCCCGTCGCATTGCCCGGATGGGTGACCAGGTGGTCGATGCCCAGGCGCTGGCAACGTTCCAGCTCCGCCTCGAACGCCGCCCGGGACTTCTCCAGGAGAGCGGCACGCTCCGTCGCCAGGTTGATCAGGTAGCTGTCGTGCGAGGCCACGATACCGATCGGGGAGCCGGCGAGCGCGTCGCGGTAGCGGCGCACGTCGTCCTCGCCCAGGTCGGGCTCCGCCCAGCGCTGGGGCTGGCCGGTGAAGACCTGCAGGGCGGTCGCCCCGATCTCGATGCCGCGCTCCACGGCCCGGGCCAGCCCTCCCGCCACGGAGACGTGGGCGCCGAGCGGCGGAAGGCCCGGGACCGACCCACCGGCGGGCCCTGGAGTGATCTCGGGATGCGTGTCCGTCACCGTCGCGTCTCCCAGGTTCGGGGGTCCGTGGAGCCGCAGGATGGGCCGCCCGGCCCGGCCGCTCAAGTCCGACTCCGGGACCGGCGCTGGACGCGCGGGGCCGCGGACCGGAAACTTCACGGGCCCCGGGATCCGTAGTAGGACTGACGAGATGCCCGATACCCCCGCGACCGGGCGGTCGCGACGGGGAGTGCCGACGGGTCGTCCCGCGCCGGGGCGGGATGCCGTCGCCCGGGCGACGACCTCAACACGGGAGCACGTCGGGGTGTTCTTGGTAGCGCGGAGAGGATGAACGACGTGGGGGAGCCGGTCCGGGAACCCGACCGGCCCGCGCGCGACGAATCCGCTGCCGCAGACGGAGGATCCGGGGAGCCGGCGCGGAGCCGGACGGCGGGCGAGCCGGAGCTGGTGCACGCGGTCCAGCGAGGCGACGAAGCGGCTTTCGGGCGTCTCGTCGACCGCTATCTGGACCGGGCGCACGCGGTCGCGCTCGGCATCCTCGGCGACCCGCACGACGCGGAAGACGCGGTGCAGGATGCCTTCATACGTGCGCTGGAGCGGATCGACCAGCTGTCCCCGGGCAGCCCGTTCGGGCCGTGGTTCTACAGGGTGCTCCGCAGCACGGCCCTCAACGTCCGGAGACACGAGAAGCTGCGGAGTCACGAGGCGATCCCCCTCGACGCCGCCACGAGCAGCGACCCGGAGGTGGAGACGCTCCGGAGGATCGACCGGGAGACCGTGCTCCGCGCGTTGGAGCATCTCCCCGAAATGCAGCGCACGGCCGTGACCCTCTACGACCTGGAGGGCTACAGCCACCAGGAGATCGCCGACATCCTCGGGATCGCGCCGGGCACGTCGCGAGCCCACGTGCACCACGGGCGAAGGGCGCTCCAGCGTTTGCTGGAGCCTGAAGAGGGCGAGGACCGATGAGCACAGAGCGGGAAGACAGGAACGACGGCTGGCCCGCGTGGCTGGAGCCGCTGAGGCCGGATCGGATGGCCCGGGCCCGGATGAAGCGCAGCATTCTGACCGCCGCCGCGCCGCTGCTGGCCGGTCGGCACCCGGCGGGATGGTGGGAGGTCGCGGCCGACTGGTCGTCGGTCGCCATCCCGATCGCGGCGTCCATCGCCCTCCTGTTCGGGTGGATCGCCTACGAGTCCAGCCCGCCGCCGGTGCCCACGCCAGAATCGGAGCAGCTCGAGATCGAGGCGCTTATGCAGCCCGCCGCGGCGGCGGCGCTGCCCGCACTGCTCATCGACCAGTCCGAGCCGAGCTCGGACGCGCTGCTTGCCGCCACGCTGCGTCGGGAGGAGCGCTGACCATGCTCGCCGGATCGCGGCTCCGGGTCGGCCTGGTCCTGGGCGTGACTTTCGCGGCCGGCCTGGCCGGCGGGGTAGCGCTCGATCGACGCGTACTGGCGGCGCCCGGCATCCACGCAGTGGGGCGGCGCGGCGAGCGTGCGGACAGCGCGGTACGAGGCGAGCGGGGACACACGCCGGTCATCGAGCAATTCGCCACCGAGCTCAAGCTGACGGACCAGCAGCGGTCCGAGATCGAGACGATCCTCGACCACTACCGTATGCAGGTACGGTCCATGTGGCAGGACTTCCGGCCCCGCTATGGCGCCATGATGGACTCAGCCCGGACCCGAATCGAGGGCGTGCTGACGCCCGACCAGGTCCAGCAGTATCGGGCGCTGCTCCGGCAGCGGTACCAGCGGGGCGACAACGACTCCACGCGTCGGTCGGAACGGGATTCCGCGGGCCGACGCGACTCGACCACCCACGGCGGATCGAGCCAGGAATGAGACAGCGTGAAGGAGCTTCCATGACGACATACACGATGTCCGCACTCCGGGGCTGCGCGGCGGCCCTGGCCCTCCTCGTGACGGCCGGAGGCCTCCGCGCGCAGCAGATGGGCGCGGACACCGCGCTCCGGGCGGACACGGCCATGATGCAGGAGTCGGGTCCGCCGGCCCGGCGTGTGACGCTGGACCAGGCGGTCACCATCGCCATGCAGAACAATCCGGCGCTCACGCAGTCGCGGGCCAGCCTGGACCAGGCGCGCTACAACCGACTGGCGGCGTACGGAAACTTCCTGCCGTCCATCTCGGCCGGATACGGGTACTCGAACTCGAGCTCCGCCCGGCTGGACGTCACCCAGCAGTCGCTCACCCGGACCAGCTACAGCTTCCAGCTCAGCGGCAGCTACGACCTGTTCACGGGGCTGCGGCGCTTTAGCCAGATGAAGAGCGCCAACCTGAACGTGGAAGCCCAGCAGGACGCCTACCGGCAGAGCCGTTACCAGACGCTGTTCGACGTGAAGACGGCCTACTTCAACGCCGTCGCCAACCGGGACCTGGTGGCCGTGCAGGCGGCCACCGTGCAGCGTCAACTGAACCAGCTGAACTTCGTCCGACAGCAACTGCAGCTGGGGCGCTCGACCCGTTCGGACCTGCTGAGCTCGGAGGTGAATCTGAACAACGCCAAGCTGGCGCTGCTCAACGCCCAGAACTCGGCCCGGGCCAGCACCTTCCAGCTCGCCCAGGCGCTGGGAGTCGACCAGCGCGTGGCCCCGGTGGCCGGGGCGACCCTGGAGATCCACACCCTCTCCTACGACCGCCAGCAGCTCCAGTCCATCGCGCAGTCGCAAGCGCCGAGCGTCCAGAGCGCCCGGGCGTCCTACCAGTCCGCCCAGGCCCAGGTGTCCTCGGCCAAGTCCGCCTACCTGCCCAACCTGACCTTCTCCGGAGGATGGGCCTGGCAGAACACCGACTTCCCACCCGAGAACCGGAGCTGGTCCATCCGGCTCACGGGCAGCATTCCGCTGTTCAACGGCTTCCAGCGCGAGTCGCAGCTTTTCCAGGCCCAGGCCCAGGCCGACGCCGCCCAGGCCCAGGAGCGCTCCGCGGAGCTCGCCCTGCGCACCAACATCGACAACGCCTACAACCAGGTGCAGACGGCCATCTCGGGCGGCGACCTGGCCCAGAAGAGCGTGGAGCTCAGCCAGGAGAACCTCCGGGTCACGCAGGAGCGCTACCGGCTCGGGCTGGCCACGATCCTGGACCTCCAGCAGGCGCAGATCAACCTGCAGCAGGCCCAGGTCAACCTCGTGCAGCGCAAGTTCGACTACCAGCTCGGGCTGGCGCAGCTCGAGGCCCTGCTCGGCGAACCCCTCCCACAGGCGGCCGGGGACGCGGGCAGCAACGCTTCGAACGGCTCCCGTGTTATGGAGAAGGACGGCCAGTAGCCGTCGGCGCGCGTCCCGGCCCCTCCGGGCGCCACCCAGAGACTACGACGCCGGGACCTCCCGGGAGACCTGTATGAAGAAGCCGATCAGCGGAACCGCCCTCCTGGCTTTGGTAGCCCTGGCGGTGACCGCCTGCGGGAAGAGCAAGGCCAGCGAGGCGGCGACGGACTTCCAGACCGCCACGGTGGAGCGGCGCGACATCGTGTCGAGCGTCGAGGCGACCGGCAGCATCGAGCCGGTCCAGACGATCGACATCAAGTCGCAGGCATCGGGCGAGATCCTCCAGATGCCCGTGGACATCGCCGATCACGTCCAGAAGGGCCAGCTCCTGGCCAAGGTCGACCCGCGGAACGTCCAGAACACCTACGACCAGGCCAAGGCCAACCTCGCGGTGGCCCAGGCGCAGGCGAAGATCAACGCCGATCGCCTGGCGCGCTCCCAGGTCCTGGCCGACTCGGGCGCGATCACGAAGGACGAGCTGCAGACGGCGATCCTCAACGACGCCACCGCCAAGTCCGATCTCGTGAAGGCGGAGACGAACCTCGAGCTGGCCAGGAAGGAGCTCAAGGACGCGACGGTCGTGGCGCCCATCTCGGGCACCGTCATCGCCAAGGACGTCGAGCCCGGGACGATCATCACCTCCACGAACCAGGTGTCGGGTGGAACGACGATCCTGCAGATGGCCGACTTGACGACCGTGCAGGTCCGCACCCTGGTGGACGAGATCGACATCGGTAAGGTGCAGCCCGGCCTGACGGCCAACATCACGGTAGACGCGTTTCCGAATCGCACCTTCCACGGTACGGTCCTCAAGATCGAGCCGCAGGCGGTGGTGCAGCAGAACGTCACGCAGTTCGCGGTGCTGACCCGGATCAACAACGAGGACCGGTCGCTCCTTCCCGGGATGAACGCCGACGTGACGATCGTGATCGGTCAGCGCGACAGCGTGCTCGCCCTGCCCAATGCCGGAATCAAGACGACCGATGAGGCCCAGAAGCTCGTGGACGCCCTCGGCATGGACCCGTCGCTGCTGCAGGCCAGCGTGTCGTCGAACGGCTCCGGCGCGACGGCACCGACGGCGGCCGATCCGGGCCGTGAGCCGGCGGCCGGTGGGCAGCAGGCCCAGTCCGACGACGGCCTGCCGTCCCCCGAGAAGCTCCGCGGCATGTCGCAGGACGAGCGGCGCAAGCTGTTCCAGTCGCTGACGGCCGACCAGCGCCGCAAGCTCATGGAGCGCTTCCGGGCAGAGCGCGAGAAGCAGCAGCAGGCCCAGTCCAACCCGGCCGCCCCCAAGGATGGGTTCGTGTTCGTCGAGAACGCGCAGGGCCGGGTCACGCTCAAGCCGGTGCGCATCGGGCTGAGCAGCCTGGACTACACCGAGGTGCTGGCGGGCCTCGAGCAGGGCGACAGGGTCCTGGAGGTGCCGCTGTCGCTGGTCCAGCAGCAGCAGCTCCTGCAGCGGTTCCGGCAGCGGGCCGCCGTTCCCGGCGTGAGCCGCAACAACAACTAGTGAAACCATGTTGATCTGGGAGATCGTCCGGGTGGCCCTGGATGCCATCCGGAGCAACAAGCTCCGCTCCTTCCTGACGATGCTGGGCATCATCATCGGCATCGCGGCGGTCATCACGATGGTGGCCCTGGGCCAGGGCGCCCAGAAGGCGGTCGAGGCCCAGATCGCCAGCCTGGGAACCAACGTCCTCACCGTCCGTCCCGGGCAGGGCTGGTTCCACGGCGTGCGCTCGGGCGACGCCCGCCTCACCATGGACGACGCGACCCTGCTGCAGCGCGATGGGCCGGAGGGGCTCAAGGTAGCCCCGCAGATGGAGAACAGCTCCCAGGTGCAGTTTCAGCACACGAACGCCAACATGCGCGTCGTGGGCACGACCCCGGATTACCCGGTCATCAACCACTACGGCCTGGACCTGGGCCGCTTCTTCAGCGACAAGGAGAACGAGGGGCGTCGTCGTGTCGTGGTTCTCGGCGGAGCGGTGCCGGCGGTCCTCAACAGCACGGCCTCCCAGCTCCTGGGGCAGCAGGTCTCCATCGGCAACGTCCCCTTCGACGTGATCGGCGTCCTCCACGAGAAAGGCAGCACGGGCTTCTTCAACGACGACGAGCAGATCTACATCCCGATCACCACGGCACGCTTCCGGGTGATGGGCAGCGACCGGATCCGCAGCATCGACGTCGAAGCCCCGGAGACCATGTCCCAGCCGGTGGCCATGATGGACCTGGAGGAGATCCTGCGGCGAGCCCACAAGCTGCGGCCGGGACAGGACAACGACTTCTGGATCTCCGACCGGGCCCAGCTCCTGGGCACGCGACAGGAGACCACGCAGACGTTCACCTACCTCCTGGCCGGCATCGCGCTGGTCAGCTTGCTGGTGGGCGGCATCGGGATCATGAACATCATGCTGGTCTCGGTCACCGAGCGGACTCGCGAGATCGGACTGCGCAAGGCGCTGGGCGCCACGCGAAAGGCCGTGCTCACGCAGTTCCTGCTCGAGGCGCTGGTCCTGTGCCTGGCCGGCGGGATTCTCGGGATCGCGCTCGGAGGGGGCGGCGCCGCCATCCTCTCCTCCGCGGCCGGGTGGAACGTGGACGTGTCGGCCGAGGCCATCGGGCTGGCCGTCGTGTTCTCGCTCACCATCGGGCTGTTCTTCGGGCTGTGGCCGGCCCGGCGGGCGGCGAGGCTCGAGCCCATCGTGGCGCTGCGGCACGAGTAAGCCCCTTTCCGCTCCCCCGACGCGAACCCGGATGGCGCCACGGTAGTCCGGGCTCGCTCTGGAAGGTCCTTCCCGTACACTCTATCTTCTCGCTGCGGATGACTCCGGACCCCGAGCGACCATGAGCCTCACGACCATCGACCAGCTTCCCGACTCGGCGCGGCTGTGGTGCTTCGCGGCCGACCGCCCTCTCTCCGCCGACGAGACGGCGCGCCTCCTCGGCCTCGTACGCGACTTCCTCGGCGAGTGGGCCGCCCACGGGCAGCCCCTGCGAACCTCGTGCGACTGGTGCCGCGGTCGATTTCTGCTGGTGGCGGTGGACGAGCGCGCGGCGGGCGCGTCGGGCTGCTCGATCGACTCCCTCACCCGCCGGCTCGGAGAGATCGAGGCGGAGCTCGGCGTCCGTCTGCGGGACGGGGCACCCGTGTGGTACGTGGAGTCGGGTAGCGAGGGGGTCGTGCGGCAGGTGTCCCGGAAGGAGTTCCGGGCGCTGGCCGAGGAGGGGCGGGTGGACGGAGCGACGACCGTGTTCGACCTCACGGCCGGACGGCTCTCCGATGTCCGCGAGGGCCGCTGGGAACGACCGGCCTCCGAGTCCTGGCACGCACGCCTCCTCCCTTCCTACGCCCCGACGCGCGCCGGGAGCCCGGGAGACCGGGCGTAGCCGCCCGGCAGTCGGAGAGCACGGAGTCTCACCCGATCGACGAGCCGGGGGCGTCCGCGCAGGAGCTGGCCGTCGCTCTCTCCGGAGGCGGAGCGCGGGCGGCCTACCAGGTCGGCGTCATGCGCCACATCGGTCGGCGCTATCCCGATCGCCATGTCCCCATCATCACGGGAGTGTCGGCCGGCGCCATCAACGCCCTGCACCTGGCGGCCTTCCGGGGCAACCTCGAGGAAGCGACGACCGACCTCGAGGGCCAGTGGCGCAGCCTCACGACCGGGCAGGTGTTCCGCTCCGATCCGCTCACGGTGCTCCGAACCGGGATCGTGTGGGGGTACACGCTGCTCTCGGGAGGTTCGCGGCTGGGCCCCCGGGCCCGCAGCCTGGTGGACACGGAGCCGCTCCGGCACTTCCTGCGCCACGCCGTCGACCCGCGCGGCATCGAGGAGAACATCCGGGACGGCTTCCTGCGGGCGGCCGCCGTATCGGCCACCTCCTACCAGACGGGCCAGACCATCACGTTCGTGCACGGCGATCCGTCCCTGAGCATGTGGGAGCGGCCCCACCGCCGCGCGGTCCGCGACCGCCTCACGGTCGAGCACGTCATGGCCTCCTCGGCGCTCCCGCTCCTGTTCCCGGCCGAGCGGCTGGACGGGCACTTCTACGGGGACGGCAGCATCCGCCAGTCCGCGCCCCTGGCTCCGGCCGTGCACCTGGGGGCCGATCGCATCCTGGCCGTGTCGGCCCGCTACGAGCGCAACGCGGAGGAGGCGCGACATCCGGTGGTCCAGGGCTATCCGCCCCCGGCCCAGGTCATGGGCCTCCTGTTCAACTCGATCTTCCTGGACACGTTGGACGCCGATTCCGTGCGCCTGGACCGCATCAATGATCTCCTCGAGCGCTGCGGTGACGGGGGCGATCCGGGCAAAGCGTTCCGGCGCATCGAGCTCCTCCTGCTGCGTCCCTCCCGGGACCTGGGCCAGCTGGCTTCCGAGTACGCGGACCGGCTGCCGCGCATCCTCCGTTACCTGGCGGGGGGGCTGGGCAGCAGGGAGGGCCGCACGGCGGACTTCGTCAGCTACCTCCTGTTCGAGGAGTCCTACCTGTCACGCCTGATGGAGCTGGGGGAGGAGGACGCCACCGCACAGTGGGAGCGGATCGAAGCCTTCCTGGACTGGGGTCCCCCTCAGAGCACGTAGGGGCTCGGCGCCGTGGGCGGCATCTCCAGGGCGTTGTTGAAAGCGTTGAAGTACAGGAACAACCCCACCACCATGGCGATCTCCACCACCTCGCCCTCGTTGAAGTGCTCGCGCAGGCGCGCGAGCGTCTCCGCGGGGACGGCGTTCGAGTCGCGGGTCACGGCCTCCGCGAAGGCGAGGGCGGCCGCCTCGTCGGCCGCGTACAGCCCGGGGTCGATCGTCGCGCCCTGCAGGTCCCGGAGCTGGTCGGGCGTCACCTCCAGCGCAGCTGCCAGCTGCGTGTGGGAGGCCAGTCAGTAATCGCACCCGTCGAGGGCGGAGACCCGCACCGACAGCATCTCCTTGAGCGCCGGGGCGACGGAGCCCCGGCGCATCACCGTCCCGAAGTGGCGGATCATGGTGGCCAGGTGCTCCTCGCGGTGGCCGACCACGCGGAACATGTTGGGCACGTTCCCACGCTCCCTACGGAAGCGGTCGAACACCGCCTGGACGCCCGGCCGGTTGCCCTCCAACGGCAGCCTGGAGATCCTGGGCTCGCTCATGGCACTTCCTCCTTCGTGGACGGCTACATGTCCCCTCGCCGAAGCGGGCGTGCCGCCCGGCCATCCCCTATCTTAGGGGCGATGACGCGCATCCTGCACACCGCCGACCTGCACCTGACCGAGGACCACCCCGAGCGCTGGGACGCGCTGGAGGCGCTCCTGGGCGCGGCCCGGGACCACGCGGTCGACGCCCTGCTGGTGGCCGGGGACCTGCTGGACCGGGGCGGCGACCACGCCGCCCTTCGGCCGCGGCTGCGCGCCGCGTTCGAGAGCCTCGACGTCCCCGTCCTCCTCCTTCCGGGCAACCACGACCGCACGGCCTACCGTCCCGGCCAGGATTGGGGTCCGCGCACCACCCTCCTGCTGGGTGAGCCCGTCCAGGAGGCGGCGGTCGAAGCCGTGCGGGTGGTGGCCGTCCCCTTCCCGGCGGGAGAGATCGGCTTCGGTCACCTGCGGCGGAACGTGGAGGAGAGGCTCTCCGCTCCGTCCGGAGCCGGAAGCGACGCCGGAGCCGGGGCGACGCTCCTCGTCCTGCACGGTACGCTCATCGACGCCTCGGCGCCCCGGATCCAGGACGAGAGCCGCTCGGACGAGGCCGGCCCCTATTTCCCGGTGCGCTCCGACGACCTTCGGGCGCTCCGGGCCGACTACGTCGCCCTCGGCCACTACCACCAGCACGCCCTCCGCCGGCTCGGCGGGCTCCCGGTCGCCTACGCCGGCTCGCCCTCCCCGGTCGGCCCGCACGCGCTCGGACCCCGCTCGGCGATCCTGGTGGAGACCGGCCCGGGGGGGCTGCAGCTCCAGCCGGTCCACCTTCCGGTCCCGTGGCGGGCCCGGATCGAGCGCTGGCTGAACCCGTTCGAGGAGCGCGCCGGCCTCGAGGCGGTCGCCGCCGAGCTGGAAGAGGCCGCCGACCCGCTGTGCGACATGAGGGTCCGGATCGATGGCATCCTGGCCGGGGTGTCCGAAACCGACCTCCGGGAGACGGCCGACCGGGTACGGGCGCGGCTCGTCCCCTCCTTCGCGAAGCTCGAGCTCGACCTCGCGAGCGTCGGGCTCGACCCGGCCCGGGCCGATCTCTTCCGCGACTTCCGACGCCGCCTCGAAGCCCGGCTGAAGGCCGACCGCGCCCAGGGCCTGGTTCGCTCCGAGACCGTGGAGCGCCGGGCGCTCGAGCTGGCGGCCCGCGCGCTCAAGGTCTAGAAGACCGTTGAGGAACCGGGGCGACCCGCGGTGAGGATCGTGCGCGTCCGGGTGCCCTCGTTCGGGCCCCTGCGGGACCTCGAGATGGAACCCTCCCCGGGGCTCACCGTGGTGTGGGGCCCGAACGAGGCCGGCAAGACCACGCTGTTCGACTTCATGGTCTCCCATCTGTTCCGGTGGGAGCAGAAGACCGGCACGCGGCTCGAGACGATCCTTCCCGGCGTCGACCGGTTCGGAAGCGCCGCCGAGGCGGGAGGACAGGTCGAGGTCCGCCTGGGCGACGAGGTGCTCTCCTATCCGGGCTCCACCTCCCTGCTGCACCGCCTCGAGCTCGAGCACGCGAGCCTGGCCGGCCTGTTCTGCGTGCGCTCCGGGGAGCTCGAGCTCCCCGGAGCGGCGCGCGGCGAGTTCTGGCCCGAGCTCAAGAAGCTCCTGTCGGGCCTCCCGCGCGGCGTCGACACTCTCCGGGCAGCCGTGCACCGGCAGGCGCACCTCACACCCGGGGGAGTCCCCAGCGACCGCGGGGATCCGGGGCCGCGCACCCGCCACCGGGAGCTGAAGGAGCGCATCGAGCGCCTCGAGGTCCTGGAGAGGCGGCTCGAGCCGGCCGCCCGCTTCGAAGCGGACGTGGCCCGCGTCGACGCACGACGGGAGGCGATGGAGCGGGCGCGGGTGGCGCTGATCGCCACCCTGTTCGAGGAGCGCGAGCGGCTGGCGTCCGAGCTGGCCGATCTCCCCGAGCTTCCGATCGAGGCCCTGCGGGAGTGGCGCTCGCTCCGGCACGAGCGCGAGGGAGAGCTGTCCCGGCGTCTCGAGCGGGCGCGCACGGGGATCGACGAGGCCACCGCCGAGGCGGCCCGCCGGGCGCAGCGCCGCAGGGACGCCGAGCGGGAGGCCGAAGAGCTCCGCGCCCGCCTCGACGCGGCCCAGGAAGCCGGACTGGAGCGCCGGACCGCCGAGCTGGCCACCGAGCCGCAGCGGCTCGAACGGGAGCCATCGGCCCTGTCCAGCTGGATCTACAAGGCCGGTTTCGGACTCGTCCTCGTCCTCCTGGCACTGGCGCTCTTCCTGCCCGGGCACCTGCTCACCACCATCGCGTTCCCCCTGCTGATCGCCCTCGTGGCGCTGGCGATCCCGGTACTCTACTGGCGCCACCGGCGGCGGAAGGGCGAGGAGGCCCGCCGCGACCGGGCCGAGCGCGCTCGTAGTCTGCGGGAGGACGCGGCGGCGGCCGGGCTCGAGGTCGAAAGTGCGTCCGAGGTGGCCGAGCACCTGCGGCGACTGGAGGTGGAGGCCGCGCGTCGGGAGAGCGAGCTCGAGGCGGCGGCGGCCTCGGCCGAGGAGGCCGAGGGCCGCGCGGCCCGGGCCCGTGAGGAGCTGGGGGCCGCGGAGAGGCGCCTCCGGGAGATCGAGCGGCGGACGGCCGCGCTGGCGGAGCGGCTCGAGGTCGAGGGCATCGACGAGGCCGAAGCGCGCGCGCGCACGCGCGAGGAATGCGCCTCGCGGCTCCGCGACGTGGAGCGGTCCCTGGAGGCGCTGGCCGGTCCCGACCCTGCCCGCTGGGACGTCCCCGCCCCCGAAGACGCGGAGGCGCTCCCGGCCTGGGACCCGGAGGAGAAGGCGCGCCTGGAGCGGCAGGCCGCGACGCTGCGCTCGGACTACCGGGAGCTGCGGGACGCCTTCGTGCAGGCCGGACTATCCACTCCCGAGGACGTGCTCACGGAGCTGCGCTCGGCGCGCGCCGCGGCGCTTCGCCTGGAACTGGACTGGGAGGCGGGTCGCCTGGCCGGCGAGGTGTTCGCCACCATGGACGAGGTCCTGGAGCTCCGCCTGTCCGAGGCGCTCGACAGCCGGGGTCCCCTGTCGCCGGGCGCCCTGCTCCAGTCGGTCACCGGACGGTACCGCGGCCTCGTCCGCGACGAGGGGGGGGGGCTCGAGCTGGTGGACGAGGAGGGCCTGCGCCTCCCCATCGACCTCGTGAGCCGTGGCACGCGGGACCAGGTGCTCCTGGCCCTGCGCGCGGGGCTGGCGCGCGCCGCGTTGCGCGCCGCCGGGCTCGAGGAGCCCGGCCTGCTCCTCCTGGACGATGCCTTCCTCACGGCCGACTGGTCGAGGAGGGAGCGCCTGGTGGAGACCGTCGCGGAGCTGGCCGGAGAAGGCTGGCAGGTGATCTATCTCACCTGCGACGACCACCTTCGCGATCTGTTCACGGGAGCCGGGGCCCGGCTGGAAGAGCTCTAGCGCGGCGGGCGGCGGGACCCCGTCCAGGCGCGCGCCCGGGTCTCAGCGGATCTCAGCCTCGCGGGCGGTGTTCCCCGGCGGTCCCGGACGCGGAATACCGCCCCTTCAGTCCGCGCCACCGCGCCTCCACCCACAGCAACCCGTCGTCGATCACCTCGTAGAACACCGGCACGATCAGCAGCGTCAGGGCCGTCGACGTGAACATCCCCGCCACCACGGCCACGCCGAGCGGTCGCCGCGACTCGGCGCCCGCGCCCAGCGCCAGCGCGATCGGAAGCACGCCGAAGATGATGGCCACCGAGGTCATGAGGATGGGCCGCAGCCGCACCGTCCCCGCCCGCAACACCGCGTCGCGGCGCGCCTCCCCCGCCTCGCGGCGCTGGTTGGCGTAGTCGACCAGGAGGATGGAGTTCTTGGTCACCAGCCCCATGAGCATGATGATCCCGATCATGCTGTAGATGTTGAGCGTCATGCCGAGGGCGGCCAGGGCGGCCACCGCGCCCACCAGTGCCAGCGGCAGCGCCAGCATGATCGTGAACGGGTGCACGAAGCTCTCGAACTGGGCGGCCAGCACCAGGTAGATGGCCACCACCGCCATCAGGAGGGCGAACGCCAGACTGGCGAAGGACTCCTGGAAGCTCTCCGCCTGCCCGGCCACGTCGGTGGAAAAGCCCGCGGGCAGGATGCTATCGGCCAGCGCCTGCACGTGCTGCAGCGCCGTGCCCAGCGGCACGCCGGAGACGTTGGCGCCGATCGTGGCGGAGCGTTCGCGGTTACGGTGGTTCACGACATTGGGGCCCGCGGCCTCGTTCACGTTCACCAGGTTCCCGAGCTGCACCAGGGAGCCGTCCGAGGCGCGCACGTAGATCGAACGGAGGTCCTCCGGGGTCGCCCGGAACCGGTTCTGGAGCTGGGCCACCACCCAGTAGCGGTTGTCCCCGCGTTCGAAGTCCCCGATGTGCCGGCCCCCGAGCAGGATCTGGAGCGTGTTCGAGATCTCCGCCACGCTCACGCCCAGGCGCGACGCCTTGGCGCGGTCCACGTTGACCTGCAATTGCGGCTTGTTGAGGTCCAGGTTCGAGTCGACGCCCTGGAGTCCCGGGATCCGCTGGGCCAGCGTCACCATGCTGTCGGCGTAGATTCCGAGGGTGTCCAGGTCTGGATACTGGATCACGAACTGGAGCGGCTTGCCGAACGCCCCGGTCGACAGGCCGCTGAGGGCGATCGGGTAGGCGTCGATGCCCGCCAGGGAGCCGAACTTTCCGCGCAGCTCGTTCATGATCTGCTGCTGGCTCACCGACCGCTTCGCCTTGAGCCGCACGAACACGATGCCCGTGTTCACGGACGGCGGCGCCCCGATGGCCAGCCCGATGGCCGAGAAGAACCGGTCCACGCCGGGCGTGGATGCCGTCATCTGCTCGATGCGCTTCAGGTAGGCGTCCGTGTAGGCCAGGGTGGCCCCCTCGGGCGCCTTGAACGTGATGAGGAACTGTCCCCGGTCCTCCTGGGGCACGAACTCCTTCCCCATCACCCCCATGATCGCGAAGCTGGCCAGGAGGCTCCCGACGGCGATCCCCACCATGGTCCAGCGATGGTCGAGGGCCCAGGACAGGGTGCGGCGGTAGGCGTCGGTGACGCGCTGCAGGAGCCCCTCGACGGCCTCGAACACGCGGTTGCGGCTCTCCTCCAGCTTGAGGATCCGTGAGCTCAGCATGGGGCTCAGCGTGAGGGCCACGAAGGCCGAGATCAGCACGGAGACCGCCACGCCGAGCCCGAACTCGCGGAACAGCCGGCCCACGATGCCGCTGATCAGGGCGATGGGCAGGAACACGATGACCAGCGTGATCGCGATCGCGATGACCGCGAAGGCGATCTCGGCCGAGCCCTTCCGTGCCGCCTCCAGGGGCGCCTCGCCTTCCTCCATGTGCCGGTAGATGTTCTCCACCACCACGATGGCGTCGTCCACCACGATCCCGATCGACAGCACGAGCGCCAGGAGCGTGAGCGTGTTGATGGAGAAGTTCAGGGCGTAGAACACCGCGAACGTCCCCACGATGGACACGGGTATGGCGAGGGCCGGGATGAAGGTGGCCCGCCAGCTCCGCAGGAAGAGGAGGATCACGAGCACGACGAGCCCGAACGCCACGAACAGCGTGAAACGGACCTCGGACAGGGAGTCCTTGATGAAGTCGGCGTTGTTGACCGCGACCAGGATCTTGTAGCCCGGCGGCGCCTGCGCTCGGATCTGGTCCACCTCGCTGAGCACCCGGTCGGCGACGTCCACCGTGTTGGCATCGGACTGCTTCACCACGCCGACGCCGACCGTGGGTGTCCCGTTGAACCTGGCCAGCGTGCGCTCATCCTGGACTCCGGCCTCCGCCTCCCCCACGTCGCCGAGCCGGATGGGCGTGCCGTCCCGCGTGGTGATGATCAGGTCGTTGAAGGAGGCCGCGGTCGGGAACTGGCCCTTCGTACGGACCGTGAACTCCCGGGTCTGGCTCTCGACGCGGCCCGAGGGAAGGTCCACGTTCTGGGACAGGAGGGCGCGCTGCACGTCATCCACGGTGAGCTCGTGCGCCGCCAGCTCCCGCGAGTTCAGCCGGATTCGGACCGCGAAGCGCTGCTCGCCCCCCAGTATGATGTTCCCCACCCCGGGGATCCTCTGCAGCCGCTCCTTCATCACGTCGTTGGCGAAGTCGTTGACCTCGGTGATCCCGAGCGACGAGTTCTGAACGCTGAGCCAGATGATCGGCTGGGCGTTCGGATCCACCTTCTGGATGACCGGGTCCTCGGCATCCTGCGGCAGCTGGCCGCGGGCCAGACTCACCTTGGCCCGAACGTCCTGCAGGGCCAGGTCCACGTTCCGTGACAGGTCGAACTCCGCGGTGATCTGGCTGGCGCCCTCGCCGCTGATCGAGGTCAGGGTCTTGAGCCCCTCGATCGTGTTGATCTGCTCCTCGAGCGGCTTGGTGACGTTGGTCTCGACGACCGTCGGGCTGGCGCCCGGAAGGGCCGTCGACACGCTGACGATCGGATACTCGACGTTGGGCAGCTCCCGAACGGCCAGGTTCCGGTAGCCCAGCCAGCCCGCGAGCAGGATCGTCATGGAGACGACCAGCGTCAGGACCGGCCGCTTGATCGAGGTGTCCGGAAGGAACACGGCTCAGCCTCGCGCGGCCGAGTCGGAGGCGGCTCG
>CANPVD010000076.1 GCA_947581615.1 Candidatus Humimonas hydrogenitrophica | reverse complement strand
TGCTCGAGCGGTTGCCCCGCCGGGAGGCATCGGCGGCCGACGAGGCGGCCGCGGCCGAGGTGGTGTCGCGCGCGTCCGGCCGCATGGGGAGGACCCTGGACACGGCCGGCCTCCGGGAGCTCCTGGTTGAGACCCTGGAGCATCCCCGCTGGGAGAAGGTGGCCGACCGCTGCCTCACCTGCGGCAACTGCACCCTGGTGTGTCCCACCTGTTTCTGCTCCAGCGTCGAGGAAACCGGCGACCTGTCGGGCCGGGTGGCCGAGCGCTGGAGACGCTGGGACTCCTGCTTCCACATCGACTTCTCCCACCTTCACGGCGGTAGCGTCCGCCAGTCGGCAGCGTCCCGGTACCGGCAGTGGCTGACCCACAAGCTCGGTACCTGGTTCGATCAATTCGGCAGCTCGGGGTGCGTGGGCTGCGGCCGGTGCATCACCTGGTGCCCGGTGGGCATCGACCTGACGGAGGAAGTCGCGGCGCTGAGGCGGAGCGCGAGCGCCTCGCCCGGCGACGCGCCCGAGCACCGGGAGACAACCGGAATCGGAGGTGAAGCTTGAAGGGACTCGAGCAGCTCCTGGCCGAACATGCGTTCTTCGCCGGCATGGAGCCGAAGGACCTGGCCCTGATCGCGGGCTGCGGGGCCAACGCGCGATTCGAGGCCGGGGACTACCTCTTCCGCGAGGGCGAGCCGGCCGATCAGTTCTACCTCCTGCGAAGCGGTCGCGTGGTGGTGGAGGTCCACGATCCAGCCCGGGGGACGATCACGGTCCTCAGCGCCGGCGAGGGCGAGGTGCTGGGCTTCTCCTGGCTCATGCCGCCCTACCGCTGGGTCTTCGATGCGAGGGCCCTGGAGCTCACACGCGCGCTGGTGTTCGACGGGGCCTGCTTGAGGGACAAGTGCGAGGCCGACGCCCGCCTGGGCTACGACCTCCTCAAGCGGGTGACCAGCGTGATGATGCAGCGGCTCGAGGCGGCCAGCGTCCAGCTCCTGGACGTGTACGGCGGCGCGGCGGCGCGGTAGCGGGCCGGAGAAGCCCCTCGATGAGCGACCTCGCGCGGAGGCCCGGCGACGCGGCTCCTCCGGACTCGATGATCCCGGCCATCCACCGGGTGCGCCGAAAGCGCCAGGAGACGCCGGACACCTGGACGCTGGACCTCGAGCCCGTGGACGGCGACGGGCAGAGAACGTACGCCCCCGGACAATTCAACATGCTGTACGCCTTCGGGGTCGGCGAGGCTCCCATCTCGATCAGCGGAGATCCGACGGGGACGCCCGGCCTCCTCGCGCACACGGTTCGGGCGGTGGGTGCGGTGACACGCGCGCTTTGCGGGCTCCGGCGAGGCGATCTCCTCGGAGTGCGCGGACCGTTCGGGAACGCATGGCCGATCGATCAGGCGGCGGGGCACGACGTGCTGCTGGTGGCGGGCGGCGTCGGGCTCGCCCCCCTCCGGTCGGCCTTCTGCCGGATCCTGGGGGAGCGGAGCCGCTTCGGTCGCGTAAGCCTCCTATACGGTGCGCGCTCCCCCCGTGGCCTCGTGTTCGCCGACGACCTCCGGCGGTGGAGGGCCCGCTTCGACGTGGAGGTCGAGATCACGGTGGACCACGCCGTCGGCCCGTGGAGGGGCCACGTGGGCGTGGTGACCCAGCTTCTCGATTACGCGCCCATCGAGCCGGAGGACTGCGTGGCCCTGCTGTGCGGTCCCGAGGTCATGATGCGTTACGTGGGCCGGGAGCTGAGCCGCCGCGGGCTCCCGGCGGAGCGCACCTATGTCTCGCTCGAGCGAAACATGCGGTGCGGCGTCGGGCTGTGCGGGCACTGCCAGCTGGGCGGGGAGCTCATCTGCCGAGACGGGCCGGTGTATTCCCTGTCCCGGATCGAGCCGCTGCTCCGGATCCGGGAGCTCTGACATGCCACGTCCGACGCCGAAGCTCGCCGTGTGGAAGTTCGCCTCGTGCGATGGCTGCCAGCTCACGCTGCTGGACTGCGAGGACGAGATCCTCGCCCTGCCCGACCGGCTCAGGCTGGCCCATTTCCCGGAGGCCAGCAGCGCCGTGTTGCGCGGGCCCTACGACCTGTCCCTGGTCGAAGGCTCGATCACGTCCGCCGAGGATGCGGAGAGGCTCAAGCGGATCCGCCGAGTCTCGCGCCACCTGGTGGCCATCGGAGCCTGCGCCACGGCGGGCGGGATCCAGGCGCTCCGCAACTTCGGCGACCGGGACGCCTTCGTGTCGGCGGTCTATCCGCGGCCGGAATACATCGACACCCTGGCCACCTCGACCGCCATCTCCGATCACGTGCCGGTGGACTTCGAGCTGCGCGGCTGCCCGATCTCGAAGGCGCAGCTCCTCGAGGTGATCGGGGCCTTCCTGGCCGGCCGGGATCCCGCCGTCCGCCCCCACTCCGTGTGCGTGGAGTGCAAGCGCCGCGGCGCGGCGTGCGTCATGGTCGCCCGCGGGGTCCCCTGCCTCGGCCCGGTCACGCAGGCCGGTTGCGGGGCGCTGTGCCCGGCCTACGATCGCGGCTGCTACGGCTGCTTCGGTCCCAAGGAGACCCCCAACCTGCCCTCCCTGGCCAGATGGTGGCGCGATCGACTGGGAGCGACTCCGGACGAAGTGGTTCGTGCCCTGCGCACCTACAACGCCGACGCGCCCGCCTTCCGGGCGCAGGCGGAGGCGGAGTCCGATGGCTGAGCGTCCCGGGCGCTCCGATCGCCGGACCCGGACCATCCGGATCGACGGCCTGGCCCGCGTGGAAGGGCACGGGTCCGTGTACGTCCGGGTGGAAGGAGGCCGGGTCGTGGAGGCGCAGCTCAGGCTGTTCGAGCCTCCGCGCCTGTTCGAAGCGCTCCTCCGGGGCCGGGACTTCAGCGAGGCGCCCGACATCACGGCACGCATCTGCGGCATCTGCCCCGTGGCTTACCAGATGAGCGCGTGCCGCGCCATGGAGGACGCCTGCGGCGTGAGCGTCGACGAGCCGGTCCGCGAGCTCCGCCGGCTGCTCTACTGCGGGGAGTGGATCGAGAGCCACGCTCTCCACATCTACCTGCTGCACGCTCCGGACTTCCTGGGCTACGAGGACGGAATCGCCATGGCCCGGCAGCATCCGGATGCGGTGCGCCGAGGTCTGGATCTCAAGAAGTTGGGAAACGAGATCGTGACCCTGCTGGGAGGCCGCGAGATCCACCCGGTGAACGTGCGGGTGGGCGGCTTCTTCCATCTGCCGGCCCCCGACGCGCTCGCGGCGCTCGGGGAGCGGGTCCTCCGGGCCAGAGACGCCGCGCTCGACACCGTGCGCTGGGTGGCCGCCTTCGAGGTGCCCGACGCGGAGCTGGACTGCGAGCTCGTGGCGCTGCGCCACCCGGACCGGTACCCCATGTACGAGGGTCGCCCGGCATCCACGGCGGGGCTCGACATCGAACCATCCGAGTTCGAGGCGCACGTCACGGAGGACCAGGCGGACTACACTCACGCCCTCCAGGCCCGGATCGCCGAGCGCGGCGCCTATCTCACGGGTCCCCTGGCCCGCTATGCGCTCAACGCGGAGCGCCTGTCGCCCGTCGCGCTGGAGGCGGCGAGGGAGGCGCGGCTCGGACCGGAGTGCCGGAACCCGCACCGGAGCATCGTCGTGAGAGCCGTGGAAGTCGTGCACGCCTGCGAGGAGGCGCTGCGCATCCTGGCGAGCTACGAGCCCCCCGCGCGCCCGGCCGTGAGCGTCGAGCCGCGGGAGGCCATGGGCTACGGATGTACCGAAGCGCCCCGCGGGCTCCTGTACCACCGGTACGACCTGGGGAAGGACGGGGCGATCCGGGCGGCGCGCATCATCCCGCCCACCTCCCAGAACCAGCGCGTCATCGAGGAGGACCTTCGGGCCACCGTCCAGCGGTCGCTCGCCCTGCCCCGGGCGGAGCTTGAGCACGCCTGCGAGCGGGTGGTGCGCAGCTACGACCCGTGCATCTCCTGCGCCACGCACTTTCTGCGGTTGGAGATCGACGAGCCGTGAGCATGCACGAGTCGAGGCCGCGGGACGCGATCGTGGTCGGGCTGGGGTCGCCGGATCGGCGGGACGACGCCGCCGGCCTCGAGGCGGTTCGCCTGTTGGCCCCCCTGGTGCCACCCGACGTTCGGGTGGCGGCCCTGCCGGGCCGGGAAACCGAGCTGCTGGACCTGTGGACGGGCGCACCTCTGGCCGTAGTCATCGATGCCGTGCTTTCGGGGGCCGCGCCGGGCACCGTGCACCGGCTGGACGGATTCATCGATGCCCTTCCCGGCTCCCCGCCTCACCCATCGAGCCACGACCTGGGGCTTCCCGACATCGTCGAACTGGGGCGCGCGCTGGGACGACTCCCCGCCCGGCTCCTGATTCTGGGCATCGAGGCCGGAACCGTCGCTCACGGCCCCGGCCTCTCGCCTCCCGTGCGCATCGGCGTCGAGCGGGCGGTGAGGATCGCCCTGGCGGAGGTGGCGACGGCCCGGTCTCCTTCCCCCGCCTGAGGCGCCGGACGACCCGGGCCAGCCACCACGAGGTTGTCGGTCCGCCCTCCGGACGGAGGGCTAGTCGGGGCGGCCGGATTCGAACCGGCGACCCCCTGCTCCCAAAGCAGGTGCGCTACCGGACTGCGCCACGCCCCGATGAATCCGCTCCGCGGCCGTGAGCGGGACGATCGGATTCTACGTCTAGGAGAGCCCGCCGGACAGCCGCACCCCGACGGCCGACCCCCCCGGCGCCGTGCTCGCGATCCCGTCGCCAGCACTCCCCCTCGAGGCGCCCGGGGGCCGCTGGCCGTCGACGCCTCCGGCCCCCTCGAACCGGAACAGGAGCGTGTTCGTTCCCGAGCGCGCGCAGAAGCCGGAGCGGGAGCGCACGTCCGGGTGGAGGTCCCGTACGCTCGACAGCCGCGGCATGAGGAAGCCGAACCACAGGCCGCCGGTGAAAGCGTTGCACATGTCCGCCTGGACGCCCGACACCACCACGACCCGCGCATCGCCGGCCCGACGGACTTCGAAGCCCGCCTCGCTCCGCCCGGAGCGGGCCACGCGCTCCACCCTGTCGTAGAGCCGTTCGGCCCGTCGGTAGGCGGCCCCATCCATCACCCTCAGGACGACGACGACGGCGGCTCCGAACAGCACGTACCCGACGATACGACCCCCGGTCCATCTCATGTGACACCTTACATCATAGTAGATATAACCATGTCGTAGATGTATATACATCCGTTCATAACGAGGTGCGACGCGCTCAACCCGGCTCCCCTCCCAACAACCAGGGCCTCAGCCGCGCCATGGCGCGGGCCCGGTGGCTGGTCGCCTGCTTCACCTCCCGCGGCAGCTCGCCGAAGGTCCGTCCGCGCTCGGGCAGAAGGAAGATGGGGTCGTAGCCGAACCCCCCTTCCCCGCGAAGATCTTCGGCGATGCGGCCGCACACCTCCCCCTCCACCACGAGGCGGCCGCGCCCGTCCACTACGGCCGCCGCACACCGGTAGCAGGCCCCGCGCTCGCCCGAAGGCACGCCCCGCAGGCGTTCGAGCAGCCACCGGTTATTGGCTGCGTCGCGGCCGAAGCGCCTGGCCCACTCCGGCGGAGCGAAGCGCTTCGTACGCACGCCGGGGCCCACGCCCAGGGCCTGGACGCACAGCCCGGAATCCTCGGCCAGAGTCGTCATTCCGGTGCGGGCGTGGAAGTGGATCGCCTTGGCGAGCGCGTTGCCCGCGAAGCTCGCGGCCGTCTCCAGCTCCTCCTCTACCTCCAGGGGCTCGGCTCCCACGTCCTGTAGGGAGACGAGGCGGGCGGGGACCTCCCCCAGCAGCTCTCGCATCTCGTCCAGCTTGTGGGGGTTCCGGGTCGCCACCAGCAGCCGGTCGGGACGCTCCGGCCACGCCCCGTCGGAAGCTCCACCGGTCCGGTCCACCTCGCGCGCGGCCATCCTGCGGACGAGGGAGGAGGTGGAGCGCCCGGGCACGAGGGGCAGGAGCCGCACCTCGCCCCCCGCCTCGCGGACCGCCGCGGCCCCGGCGATCTCCTCCCCCTCGTAGTCCGCGCCCTTGACGAGGACATCGGGCAGGAGCTCCCGTACCAGCGTCTCGGGGGTGTCCTCCTCGAACACGACGACGGCGTCCACGGAGCGCAAAGCCGCCAGGATCCGCGCCCGGTCCCCGGCCGGAATCAGGGGTCGGCCCGGTCCCTTGAGGCGGCGCACGGAGGCATCGGAGTTCAGGCCGACGACCAGGCGGTCCCCCAGGGCGCGGGCCGCCCTGAGGCTCTCCACGTGTCCGACGTGCAGCACGTCGAAGCAGCCGTTCGTGAACACGAGGCGGAAGTCGCGCGGACGGCCCAGGGCCCGGACCGCGGTCTCGCGCTCGAGACCGACGCCGTCCGGCGCCGAGTCACCCGCCGGGGGCCGCGGCGGATTCTTCACGGCGAGGCGTGCACCGACAGGAGTCGGTCCGCACCGCGATCCAGAAGCTCTCCGGCCACGGATGCACCCAGCTCCGTCGCCTCCTCCGCGGCGGCCGTGCCGGACGCCCGCAGCCAGCGCGAGCCATCCTCGGCCAGCACGATCGCATCCAGCCGCAGCCCCCGATCGCCGTCGGGCCGGGCCAGCGCCCCGACGGGCACCTGGCAGCCTCCTTCCAGCGTCGCCAGGAGGGCTCGCTCGGCCTCGACGGCCGCACGCGCCGCGAGGTCCTGCAGATCAGCGATCCGCTCCAGGGTCTCGGCATCGTCCCTTCGGCACTCGAGAGCCAGCGCTCCCTGGCCCGGAGCGGGAAGCCACGCGGGCGGCTCGAGGAAGCCTCCTTCGGACCTCTCCAGGAGCCCCAGACGGAGCAGCCCGGCTCCCGCGAGCAGGAGCGCATCCACCCGACCCTCCCGCATCTTCCGAATGCGCGTCCCCACGTTGCCCCGGATGGCGCGCGTCCGGCAGTCCGGCCGCAGGGCCCGGAGCTGCGCCATACGGCGGGGTGAGGAGGTCCCGACGACCGCCTCCGGCGGCAGATCGCCCGGCGTCGTCGGTCCTTCGGGCCCCAGGAGGACGTCCCGCGGATCCTCGCGGGCCGGCACGCACCCGAGCGTGAATCCCCCGGCGAGCTCGGTGGGCAGGTCCTTGAGGGAGTGAACGGCCAGGTGGATGTCACCCGCCTCGAGGGCGGTCTCCAGGCGGGCGGTGAACAGGCCCTTCCCGCCGATCTCCGGCAGCGGACGATCCTGGATCCGGTCGCCCTCCGTCGACATCCACACGCACTCGACCTCGAGGTCGGGATGGGCTCGACGGAGCGCGTCGGCGACCCACTCCGCCTGGACCCTGGCGAGCTCGGACTTACGGGCGCCGATGCGCACCCTTCTCCCCTCCATCGAACGACGCCTCAGTTCAGGTAGCGCAGGTAGAGATACACGTGGCTGATCGCTATGGACACGAGCATGGCCGGGACGGCCACCTTGAGGAAGGGGATGAAGCGGATGGGCTCGCCCGACCGCTCGGCGAAGCCGGCCACCACCACGTTGGCGCTGGCGCCGATCAGCGTGCCGTTGCCGCCCAGGCAGGCGCCCAGCGACAGCGCCCACCACAGCGTGACGATGTGCTGCGTACCCCCGAGGGCCGGAGCCATGTCCTTGATCACGGGGATCATGGCCGCCACGAACGGGATGTTGTCCACGATGGCCGAGGCCACGGCGGACACCCACAGGATCGCGTACGCGGTCACGTGGTAGCTGCCCCGGGTCACGTCCAGGACGCCCCTGGCCAACATCTCCAGGAGCCCCGCCTTCTCGACCCCGGCCACCAGGATGAACAGGCCGACGAAGAAGAACAGGGTCACCCACTCGGCCTCGGCGAACGCCTCGTGCACCGCCTTCGACTGCTCCTCGGCCTCCTTGCCCACGTTGGCCAGCAGCAGGAGGAGCGCCGCCCCGAACATGGCGATCGTGGCCGGCTCCACGTGCAGGGCTCCGTGCACGAGGAACCCGACCAGGACCAATCCGAGCACGAACAGGCAGCGCTTGAGCAGGCGCGGGTTGGTGATCGCCTCGCGCTCGCGGAACTCCAGCACCCGCTGGCGGTGCTCCTCGGTGGTCACCAGCCGCTTCCGCCACAGAAAGGCGATCGGAAGCACCGTGAACACGAAGATGAGCGGGACGATGGGGGCCACGTTGAGAAGGAAATCGTTGAACGACAGACCCGCGGCCGAGCCGATCATGATGTTGGGG
>CANPVD010000075.1 GCA_947581615.1 Candidatus Humimonas hydrogenitrophica | reverse complement strand
GCTCCCGGCGGGAAACGCGCGGATCGTCGCACCCGGCCGCCTCGTAGGAGCGTCGACCGGGCACGGCGATCGCGTTCGGACGAGCGGAGCCTACTTCTTCTTTTTCGCGCCCGCCTTCTTCTTGGGCGCCGCCTTCTTCTTGGGAGCCGCCTTCTTCTTGGGAGCCGCCTTCTTCTTGGGAGCCGCCTTCTTGGCCGTCTTCTTCGCCGCCTTCTTCGGCATGGTGCTCACTCCTTGTGAGGGGTGGATACGAACGACGGGAACGACGCCGCGAGAGCGGGTTCGGAGAACCCCTCCCCACGACGTTCCGTGGCCCTCGAGCCCGGCCGGGAGGCCGGAGCGGGGCACTCGTTCGCGCACCTAGGCGCCCGGGTGAGGGACCCGGACGTCAGGGCGGCCGTGGCGTGAGCCGTCACGGAAGGCTCAACCACATTCGCTGTAACCGCAGGCCAGGCACTTCACGCATCCCTCCGCGAACTGAAGGCTGGTGCCGCAGTCGGGGCAGGTGCCGATGAAGGCGCGGGCGTTCTGCTCGTGGATCCTCAGGATGACCGGACGGCTGGCCGTCTGGGTGCCGCCGTTGGTCGTCTTGGCGTGGCCCACCTCCTGGATGGGGAGCTGCTGCTGGATGCCCTCCCGCTCCTCGAGGTAGCGCTCGATGATCTGGGCGATGGCGTCGGGACTGGACAGCACCTTCTTCTCGCCGAAGCCCACGGCCCGGTCCGAGGAGATGCCCCGCAGCTGCGTGTGGATCTCCCGCAGCGGCACGCCCGAACGCAGGGCCAGGCTGATGAGCCGGCCGATCGCCTCCGCGTCCGCCATGGCCGCGCCGCCGGCCTTGCCCAGGGCCACGAACACCTCGAAGGGACGGCCCTTCTCGTCCTCGTTGATCGTCACGTACATGGTGCCGAGCGGCGACTCGATCTTGCGGGTGCGGCCGGTGAGCACGTCGGGCCGCTCCCGGACCATCGGCTGCTTGACCATGCCGCTCTCGAGCTCGGTCACGCGCTGCCGGGCCCTGTCGCGCTCCTCCACCAGGGACTCGCGCTCGCGCTCCAGCTCCTCGAGACGCTCCACCGCGCCGGCCAGCTCGGCGGCCAGCTCGGGGTCGGCCACAAGCTCCAGGGCCTCCTCCACCGCGCCGGCGGCTTCCTGGACCTTCCTGGCCGTCTTGCCGGTGGAAAGGACCTGCTCGTCCCGGGAGCCGTCCCGGTAGACGGTGACGCCCTTGCAGCGCAGCCGGAAGGCGAGCCTGAAGATCTCGCGGACGTCGTCGACGGTGGCCGACTCCGCGAAGTTGCAGGTCTTCGAGATGGCGCTGTCGACGTGCTCCTGGAAGGCCGCCTGCATGCGGATGTGCTGCTCGGGTGTCACATCGTGCGCCGTGACGAACAGCTTCTGGATCGCCTCGGGCACCTCCCCGAAGTGGATGTGCCCCTCGTCGGCGATGTGGCGGACGAGTCCCTCGTCGTACCACCCGCCCTCACGGGCCATGCGCACGAACGCGGGGTTGACGTCCGGCATGAGCGTGCCGGCCTGGTTGCGCATGAAGGCCACGGCGTACAGGGGTTCGATGCCGCCGGAGCAGCCCGCGATGATCGAAATCGTCCCCGTGGGGGCGACCGTGGTCACGTTGCAGTTCCGCAGCCTGCGGCACGGCCGGATGCGCTCTCCCTCGGGGCCGCGGGCGCAGGTGGCGTCGGGGCCCCAGATCGAGCGCTCCCACTCCGGGAACACGCCGCGCCGGGTGGCGAGCCTCTCGGACTCGACCTTGGCCTCCTCGTCGATGAAGGCCATGAGCTTTCGGGCCAGCTCGATGGACGCCTCGGAGCCGTACGGGATCCCGAGCTCGACCAGCAGATCGGCCCAGCCCATCACGCCGAGTCCGACCCGGCGGATGCGCCGCGACAGGTCCTCGATTTCCTCGAGGGGGTAGTTGTTGGCGTCGATCACGTTGTCGAGGAAGTGCGTGGCGCGCCGGACCGTCTCGCCCAGCGCCTCCCAGTCCACCTTCCCGCCTTCGGCGAAGGCGCCCACGTTGACCGACCCGAGGTTGCACACATCGTATGGAAGGAGCGGCTGCTCGCCGCACGGGTTGGTGGCTTCGTAGGCTCCCAGGTGCGGGACCGGGTTGTAGCGGTTGGCCTCGTCGACCAGGAACACGCCCGGCTCGCCGTTCCGCCACGCCCCCGCCACGACGCGGTCGAACACGTCGCGGGCCCGCAGGCGTTCCATCGGCTCACCCGTGCGCGGGTTGATGAGGTCGTACTCCTCGTCCGCCTCGACCGCGTCGATGAAAGCGTCGGTGACGGCCACGGAGATGTTGAAGTTCGTGATCTTGTGGCCCTCGTGCTTGCAGTCGATGAACTCGAGGATGTCCGGGTGATCGACCCGCAGGATTCCCATGTTGGCGCCGCGGCGGGTGCCGCCCTGCTTCACGGCCTCCGTGGACGCGTCGTACACCTCCATGAAGCTCACGGGACCCGAAGCCACGCCCATGGTCGACTTCACCACGTCACCCCGGGGGCGCAGGCGGCTGAAGCTGAAACCCGTTCCGCCGCCCGACTGGTGGATGAGGGCCATGTTGCGGAGCGTGTCGTAGATGCCGTCGAGCCGGTCGGGCACGGGCAGGACGAAGCAGGCCGACAGCTGTCCCAGGGGACGGCCGGCGTTCATGAGCGTGGGGCTGTTGGGCTCGAAGCGCCCCGTGGCCATGAGGTCGTAGAAGGCGCGGGCCGAGCGCTCCACCTCCTCCCGGCCGGCGCCGTAGCTGGCGTCCTCGGCGGCGATGACCCGGGCCACCCGCCAGAACATCTCGCGGGGCTCCTCGGTGGGCTGGCCGTCCGTGTCCTTCTTCAGGTACCGGCGCGCGAGCACCGTCCGGGCGTTGTCCGTCAGGGTCGGTTCGGGAAGGTCGCTGGCGTTGGTGGTCTCGCCGATGGCCCGGGCGATAGTCTCGGGTGGGTTCATCGCTGCTCGCCCCTCTGTGCTCATGGTTCGCGGCTGCTTGCTTGCGTTCGGCGGGTCGTGCCCCGGGCACCGGAGGATGCCCGGGGACCCGAGACGGAACCGGCGCTCGCGTCGGGTCCCGTCGGGCTCCCCGGAGGAGCGTGCCCGCGGGGCGGGTCCCGTCGCGAAGCGCCGGCCCGTATCGGTCGACGCGGCCTGTGTTTCGAGGCGTCCGCCCCCGTCGTGGCCCGGCGGGAGGAAGCCGACATCGACGCCGGCTCCTACCACGAGTTACACCACCGTGGGCGGCAGGTCTCGCTCTATGGGAGGGGTCCGGCGGGGGCTCCCGTCACCGCATCGTCCGCACTTATCCACACCCCCGCCGGACTTGTTCACGGTTTTCCACATCTTTTTCAACACGCCCCCCAATATGTTGGGGTATTCCGAGTCTACGCCCACGACATGTTGTGGTCAAGAGGCCGACCGGCCCGAACCGGGACATCCTCGCGGAAGCGGGCCGTCGTGAGGCGGCCCGGCGCGTTCGGTCTGAGGAAAGGCCGGAGCGGTGGTTCATGGGCCCACTCCGCGGCCGTGGAACGGAGCCCGGGCGCGCCGTTCCGCTCCCGGCCATCAACGTTCGAAGAAGCGCCGATTTCGAAACAGGTACGGAAGGCACACGACGTACAGCAGGGCATAGAAGTCGAGCACGGAGGCCCGGGCTCCGCCCCACAGGGGTGCCAGGAGCTGGGCCAGGAACCCGAGCCCGAACAGGGCCGCGAACCCGACGGCGGCCCACCACGCCCACGCCCGCCAGGTGACGACGCCCCAGCCGGCGACCAGCAGCCCGCCGCCGAACAGCGCCATGGCGATGCGCGGCACGGGGGCGGACAACACCCAGCCGCCGGCCCGCAGACCGAACATGCGCACGGTGCCGGGCGGCGGCCCGAACAGGGACCAGGCGGATGCGAACAGCGCCGCCAGGCCGCCCAGGGCCATGAGGGCGACCAGGAGCTTGCCCGGCCACGCGTGCACGGGTTTCGGGTCGGGATCTGGCCCGGGAGGCCCCTGCCCGGCCGTCGGAGCCGGCTCCGGTCCCGCCGGCCTCACACCGGGGTCCACCGTCCCCCGCGATGGCCCTCCTTGAGGAGCCTGTAGTGCTCGACTGTCTGCCGCATGCGCTCCCGGAGACGGCCGTCCACCGTGCGGATGATCCTGGCCGGAAGCCCGACGACGAGGCTGTCCGGCGGCACCTCCATCCCCTCGGTGACGACCGCCCCGGCGGCCACCAGCGAGCCGCCGCCGATGACGGCACCCGACAGCACCACGGCGCCCATCCCGATGAGGCAGTCGTCCTCGATGCGGCACCCGTGAATGATGGCGCGATGGCCGATTCCGACCCGGTCCCCGATGAGGCAGGGCATGTCCACGTCCACGTGGACCATCGTCAGGTCCTGGATGTTGGACCGAGCGCCGACCCGGATGGGGGCGATGTCCCCCCGCAGGACGCACTGGTACCAGACGCTGGTCTCCTCGCCCAGCTCCACGTCACCGATCACGTCGGCCGAGGGGGCCACGAACGCGCTCTCCGGCACGCGGGGCCGCTCCCTCGTGGTGAGATCCTCCAGTCGCATCACCTCTCCTCTCCGGATGGTTTCCGGGCCCGGGTGCGCAGGAAGGCACGCAGGCCATCCAGCACGCCACGCGCGTAGGACTCCTGGAAAGCCGCCGTGCGCAGCGCCGCCTCCTGTCTCGGCATCATGATGAACGCTCCCTCGACGAGCACCGCGGGCATCCAGCTCTGGCGCACCACGGCGAGGTCCCCCCACGCGATTCCCAGGTCCCGCAGGCCCAGGGAGCGCAGCACTCCCGCCTGCACGTCCTCCGCCAGCCCGCGAGAGATTCCCTGGTAGTAGTACGTGCTCGTCCCCGACGCCCCGAACGGCCGAACGCCATCGGGAAGCGCGTTCTGGTGCAGGGACACGAACAGCTCGGCGCCGGCCGAGTCGGCCCGGCGCGCCCGCTCGTACAGTCCAACGGACTGCGTGTCTCGTCGGACGAGCACGGGCGTGGCGCCGGCCTCCCGGAGCAGCTCGGCGAGGCGCCGGGCCACGGCGAGGTTGGCGTCGCCCTCGTACAGGCCGGTGGGCCCGTGCGCGCCGGCCGGGGGGTGCCCGGGGTCGACCGCGATCGTGCGGCCCCTCAGGGGATGGTCCGGGTCGATGCGGGGCGGCCGCCGGATCTCCAGGTGGAGCGTGCCGCCGGTGGCGATCCGGTGGGCCGGCGCGCCGGCCGAGTCCGCCGGTGGCGCGTCGCCTCCGCCCTCCCACGACAGGCGCCACCCCCACACCGGCGCCGCCAGAGACAGCTCCAGCCGCCACCGGCGCTCCGTGAGCTGATCCCAGGAGGCCGCGACGAGCAGGGGGTCGCGCGGGCCGTAGGCCAGCCGGTTGGTGCGTCCCCTCGTGTCGTACAGGGTGAGGGTGAGGCGCGAGCCCTCCGTCCGCACCCGCACCGGGACCCGGTCGCCGAGGGGGATCGACACGCTGAGCTCGTCCGTCTCGGGGACGATCCGGATGTCGCCGGCCCGCGCGGTGGGGGTCGGGGTGCCCTCGGGGAGGAAGCGCGCGTCGGCCGTGTCCGCCCACGCCTCCAGGGCCGGACCGAGCCGAAGTCGCAGTCGGTCGCCGAGCCGCCCATCCACGGCCGCCACGGTCCGGTCCGGGAAGCGCCACAGGTAGGGCCCGGACGGCAGGGGACGGCCCACGACGACGTCGGCCCGTCCGTTCACGGTGTCCGGCGCCTCGATCAGCTCCGCGACGGGCGGCGCGGCGGGGTCCACCAGGCGCAGCGGGTAGCGGGCCGAGGCCCGGGCCGTGTCTCCCGCCGCCACCAGCTCCACGCCGTAGGCGATGCTGTCCAGCGGCGCCGACCCGGGCCCGGGCGTCCCCCCCACGGCCCCCGGCGCTCCCGGGACGGCCGCCGTGTCCTCCGCGCTCCTCCCGCCATCGCGGCCGGCAGGCTTCACGCGCGGGCTCATCGTGCTATCCGGGCCCGTTTCCCGGCCGGCGGCGTAGAACGCCCGGGCCGGGACCCTGAGCTCGTACCGGCCCGGCGACACCTCTCGCAGCCTGTAGCGTCGCCGGCCGGCCGACAGCCAGGCTTCCTCACCCGGGGCGCCACGCACCGACAGGACGAGCTCCTCGTCGGGACGAGCCCAGCGCAGCGGCCGATCCCGGAGCGCGGCCGTGTCGATCCAGGCCGCCCCCTCTCCCCGGTACGGCCGTGCCGGCAGGAGGACCGGCCAGCGGAGGGTGTCGGCCCGCCCTTCCCGTCGGGCTACCAGCACGTACTCCGCCGTGTCGCCCGCCACCGTGTCCGGCACCGGAAGCCACGCCAGGAAGGCGCCGTTCGGCTCGACGCTCACGGGGATCCCGTCGATCGTGAGACCGGCGTCCCCGGTGCCGGTCGTCCCGAGCAGGAAGTTGGAGTCCCGTACGGCGATGCGTGCCAGCGAGTCCGGATAGACCACGCGGAGGGCGATGGGGCCGGTGACGCGGGGGACCGGGGGCAAGGCTCCCCGCGCGGCCGCCGGACCGGCCCCGGCCGGCCCCGGTCTCCCACCGGATGCGCACGCGGCGCCCACCCAGGCCGCGGCCACGCACGTCCACGCCAGAACCGCGGCCCGCCTCCTCGTCTGATCCGGTCTCACGCCGTCTTCCCCCCGCCGAGGTCCCGCGCTCCCGGCCTCACGCCCCGACCTCCACCGTCCCGGTGGCGTCGTCTGCGCGTGTCCGGGCGTGAAGCCACCACAGTCCGATCCATCCCGACGCCGCCACGCGCCCCCTCAGCCCCTGCGAGCCGCGGCGCGGGCGGCGAGCCACGCCGCGGCACCCCGCTCCATGACCGGCTCGGACGCCCATGCGCACACGGCCGGCCTTCCCATTTCCCCGAGGATCCGCGGGGGGCCCAGCACGACCGGCAGAACGGGCCCATCCGAGCGCAGGAGCGCCTCGAGCCGCGCACCCGTCTCGTCGCCGAGCCCCGCCCTCCCCTTCCAGGCACGGGGCGTGGCCTCCACGAGGACCACCCGCGGCGGCGCGCCCCCCCCTCCGGCCCCGCCCGGCGTGATCCGATCCACGGCGAAGCCCCGGCGGCCGAGCTCGTCGGCGAACGCTGCACCGAGACCGGCGGCTCCCGCTTCGCCGTCGTCCGACAGCTCGGCGACCCGGACCCGGCCGCACGCCGCGGCGTCCAGCCACGCACCCAGCGCCGCGGCGCCTCCCGGCTCCTCCGCGCCCACCATGCGCACGCACGCCTCCGCGAGGGCCGTGATCGCCGCGGCCTCGGGACGGAACACCGGGAGGTCCGTGTCGGCCGGCTCCGGAGGGGCGGCGGCTCCGAACTCCGACAGCGCGGCGTCGCTGCGCTGCAACGCTTCCAGCACGCGCTTCCCCAACCTCCCATCGGCGCCGGCGGCCTGGCGGAGCGTGCGGGCCGTGAGAGCCGGATCGGACGGGTAGAGCAGCAGGTCGCAGCCCGCGCGCACAGCGCGGACGGCCCGCCACCCCTGCGTGGCGGCCCCCGTGTCGCCGCCTCCGGCGATCCCGGCCATGATGAGCGCGTCCGAGACCACCAGCCCCCGGAAGCCGACTTCGTCGCGGAGGAGGCCGCCGAGCACCGCGGGGCTCAACGTGGCCGGCCCGGGGCTGCCCAGCGCCGGATAGGCCACGTGGGCCGTCATGACGGCGGCCACCTCCCCGGCCACGGCCCGGAACGGCGTGAGGTCCTCCTCGAGTACGGCGCGCGGGGCGGCGACGACCGGGAGCTCGGCGTGGGAGTCCGCGAGGGTGCGACCGTGCCCGGGAAAGTGCTTGGCGCACGCCGCCACGCCGACGCCCTGGCAGGCCTCGATCCAGGCACGGCCCAGGTCCGCCACCCGGTCCGGTTCCGCGCCGAACGCGCGGGTACCGACGATGGGGTTGCGCGGCTCGATGTCCAGGTCCAGCACCGGGGCCAGCACCCAGTTGAGGCCCAGCGCCCGGGCCTCGAGCGCCGTGAGGCGGGCCGCGAGGCGCACCGCCTCGCGGGCGCGCGGATGGGCGGCCAGGGCGGCCGGCGGCGGCAGCGTGGCCGCCCCGGCGAACTGCTGGCCCGCACCGCGCTCCAGGTCGGCGGCCAGCCACACGGGGCGGTCGGCCACCACCCTCAGCCGCGCCGTCAGCTCGCGTACATCGTCGCAGGCGCCCCCGAACAGGAGGAAGCCCCCCACCCCCTCCTCCAGCTGCCGGAGCGCCCGGGCGGCCGCCTCGCCGACGCTCTCGCGGTCGAGCCGGATGGCGGGCAGGAGAAGGCGGGCCGGATCGCTCACGCCGGTACGGTCTTGCCGAGGAGTCGGGGACCCCGGGCCCCCGTGGCCCAGGGCACGCCGGCCGGGTGGCCCAGCAGGTGCTGGCGTGCGAGGAGCGCGAAGGCGGCCGCTTCGCGCGCGTCGCCGTCCCAGCCCAGGGCCTCGAGGGGGGACACGGGCCGGGGCGCGACGCGAGCGGCGATCCGCCGGGCGAGCTCGGGGTTGCGCGCTCCACCGCCGCACAGGTACAGCTCGTCGACCTCGAACGGCACCCACTCCAGCGCCTTGGCGGCCGCCGCGGCGGTGACCTCGGTGAGACTGGCGAGCAGATCCCCGGAACCGTCGCCCCGTGCGAGGCGCTCCTCCAGCCAGGCTTCCAGGCGGGTCGGCCCGAACCGCTCCCGTCCCGTGGTGCGTGGCGGAGCCTGGCTGAAGAACGGGTCGTCGAGCCAGTCCTCGACTGCATCGGGTAACGCGGCCCCGGCGGCGGCCAGCCGTCCATCCTCGTCGAAGCGCAGACGCCCCCCGCTGAGCCGCTGCGCCGCCGCGTCGACGAGCACGACGCCCGGACCCGTGTCGAACGCCACCGGGGTCGAGTCGGCGCCGCCGGCCGGGAGCGCCGTGAGGTTCCCCATCCCCCCCAGGTTGAGGATCCCCCGGGCCCGCTCGGGCGAGGCGAGGAGCAGGTGGTCGAAGTAGGCGGAGATGGGCGCCCCGTGGCCGCCGGCCGCCACATCGCGCACCCGGAAGTCCTCCACGACCGTGATCCCCGTCTCCTCGGCGATCACGGCGCCCTCGCCCAGCTGCAGCGTGCTGCCCGGGTGGTTCGCGGTCGGCGGGTCGTGCCACACCGTCTGGCCGGCGCAGCCCGCCGCGGCCACGTCGGAGGCCGACAAACCCGCCTCTGCGAGGGCCCGGGCGAGGGCGGCGGCGAAGCGTCGACCCAGCTCGAAGTCCACGCGACAGAGCTCCTCCGGCCCGCCCGACTCGCAGGCCCGGCGAAGGCGGTCGCGGAACGCGGCGTCATAGGCGTACGAATGGAAGGACGCCAGGCCGGCCTCGGTGGGCCGCTCGTCCCGGCCCTCGAACCGAACGAAGGCGACGTCGATGCCGTCCAGGGAGGTACCGGACATGAGGCCGGCGTACAGGGGCATAGGAAGGTTCAGTCCCTGAGTTCCGGATGGATGCGCTCGCGTATGCGCTCCGCGTGCGCTGCGTCGTGCTGAACCATGGCCCGGGCGAGTTGGTGGAGCCGCAACCGGTCGCCGTCCACCGTCCCCCGGGCGTGCCAGGCTGAGCGTGGAGCCTGCTCGAGCACCCGGACCGTGCGGGCGCGCTCAGCGGCGAACACGAGCAGGAGCTCGGCCACGGAGCGGTCGCCTCCCGGCGGCTCCGGGTCGGGCGTCCAGTCCGGGAAGTCGAGCGACGGCGCCTCTCCCGCGGACTCGGTCTCGGATGCGGCGAGGGCCTCGATGCGTGGCCGGTACGCCTCCCGCTCCGACTGCAGCAGGTGGGCGACGTGCTGCGCCGGCGTCCAGCCTACCGCCGGACGCTCCGGGCCGGTGGCGGCCGCGTGCTCCTCGCACGCCGATCGTACGCGCTCCGGCCCGCTCGCCAGCTTCCGAGCCAGGACCTCCGCCTCCCCCTCTCCGAGCTCCTCGGGATAGCAGGCGTAGCAGGGCACGTGGTCGGCTCCGGCGAAGCGCTCCACGGCACGGGACAGGTGGCCGCCGCAGGCATCCAGGACCCGCTCGGCCACCGCCCGGTCCACGCCCAGTTCGTGCATCGCGATGGCGGTCTTCACCGAGCCTCCCGCACGCACCAGGAGGGTTCGGGCATCGCTCCCGGCCACGCCGCACACCGACTCGAGGATGCCCAGCGCCCTCCTCACGAGCTTCCGGCTCCCCGCCCTGAGGTCCACCATGAGGTTGCCGTACACCTTGCCCAGCCGGACCATGACCCCGGTGGACAGGGTGTTGAGCACCAGCTTGGTGGCCGTCCCGGCCTTCATGCGGGTCGAGCCGGCCACCACCTCCGGACCCACGATCGGCGTGACCAGGTGATCGGCGACGCGGCGCATCGACTCGGCGGGCGGCGTGCAGCTCAGGAAGCCCGTCCCGGCTCCCAGCGAGGCGGCCTCCTCGAGGGCCGCACGCACGTAGGGCGTCGTACCGGAGCTGGCGATGCCGAGGACGAAGTCCGTGGGCCCCACGCCGGCCCCCCGCACGTCCTCCCGGCCAGCGCCCTCGTCGTCCTCGGCGCCCTCCCGGCTGCGCCGCAGCGCGTCCGCCCCCCCCGCGATGAGTCCAAGCACGAGGCCGGGCTCGGTGCCGAAGGTGGGAGGGCACTCGGCGGCGTCGAGGACGCCCAGGCGGCCGCTCGTCCCGGCGCCCACGTACACGAGCCGGCCTCCCGAGGCGAGCCGGCCGGCCACCTCGTCGATGAGCGCCGTGATCGACGCGGCCTCGGCCTCGACCGCGTCGGGGACGAGGCGGTCCTCCGCCTGGATGAGCCGGACGATCTCCGCCGTCCCGGCCCGGTCGATGCCGGTCGTGCGCGGGTTCATCGCCTCGGTCGGGCTCTGCCGCTCGCTCGGCATGGGCCGCCTCCGCACTATCGGTACCGTTCCTGCGTGCCTCGCTCCCGGCCGGCAAGCTACGCGCACGGCGAGTCGGCCGACAATCGAACGACGCTCCCGTGAACCCCGACGCGAGGTCGGCCCATGGCCCTCGGAAGCTCCCTCGTCCTCCTCGTCCTCGCCGGCGTGCGCGGCTCCCGATGGTGAGGCCCGGAGGCCAGCCGTTCCCGACCGCGTGGGCGATGATCGGGTCGGCCCTCCGGGGGGCGGCGCTCACCCGTCTCACCGGCCGGCGGGTTTGACCGGGTCGCCCCCCCACGAACGGGTGCTCGCGTGGCTCGAGGCCGCGCACGGCCGCGGCTCCAGGCCTCGTCGGGACCCGGTGGACGAGCTCGTGCTCACCATCCTCAGCCAGAACACCACCGACGACAACCGCGATCGGGCCTGGGCGGCGCTGCGGGAGAGCTTTGCCGACTGGGAGAGCGTGCGGCATGCGGATCCCTCGACGCTCCGATCGGTGATCCGGCCGGCCGGCCTCGGGCGACAGAAGGCGGCCGCCATCCAGGCGGCCCTGGAGCGGATCGAGACGGACCGCGGCCGGATCTCCCTGGATCACCTGGAAGGGATGAACGACCGGGAGGCGCTGGACTACCTGACCGACGTGCGGGGCGTCGGGACCAAGACAGCGGCCTGCGTGCTGTGCTTCGGCCTGCGCCGCCCGGTGCTCCCCGTGGACACGCACGTTCGTCGCCTTGCGACCAGGCTGGGCTGGGTCCAGGAGGGATCGAGCGCGGAGCGCACGCACGAGATCCTCAACAGAACCGTGCCCGGGGCCCTGCGATTCCGCCTCCACCTGGCGCTCATCGCCCACGGCCGGGCGACCTGCACGGCCCGCCGGCCCACCTGCGGCACCTGCGTCCTGGCCGGCGACTGTCCGAAGATCGGTGTGGGAGCCGGCGGGTAGAAGCCGCGACCGGCCCCCTACGGGCCTCGCGAGGGATCGCGGGTCCACACGACCACCACGCCGCACTCGTCCCCCTTCCGCAGGAAGATGGCGGGGACCTCGGAAACGCCCCGGTAGACCTCGATGGCCTCGATGTCCATGGGCGAGAGCTCGTCCAGCCGGAACGCATCGGCCGCGGGGATGCGAATGCCGTCCACGAAGTACCCGATCCGGCAGCCGCGGTGCGCCAGGAGCGCCGCGCTCCGGCTCATGGCCACGTTCCCGGTGCTGCCGGGCCCCGGCGTGACCCGCACGCCGGGTACGGATCGAAGCAGGTCGCTGACCTCCCGTGCGCGACGGCTCTCGATCTCCTTCCGGTCCAGGAACCATCCCAGGCCGCGCGCCCGCCGCCGGTAGAAGCCCGCGAGCTTCCCTCGGCGGGACCCGTCGCGCGTCACGCGGACCTCGATGGCCGGCTGCGGGACGAGCCGGGTCTCGAGGCGGAGGGAGAGCCCGGTGGGACCGTCGTCCAGGACCTCGGCCGTGAAGGTCGTGGACGGAAGGCCGGGGAGGCGTACCTCGAACGTGCGGAGGCCCGGTGGAATCCCCCGGAGGCGGAAGCGACCCGAGCTGTCCGTCACAGCCCTGTCGCGCACGCCGCGACCCTCCGGGACCCGGGCCCGCACCTCCGCTCCGGCCACCGGCGTGTCGGCCCGGGCCGACAGCACCGACCCGAGCACCTCGCCGACCGCGGCCGTGTCCGCTCCCACCGCTGGCGCCGAGCCGGGCGGAGGCTCCTGGGCGGCGACCGGTCCCGCGAGCGCGACCAGGGCGAGCAGCGCCGGGACGACGCCGGAGCGCGACGCGGACACGGCCGCCGTCAGCGGGGTCGGCGGACGGTCACCGGCTGCTTGAGCTGGAGGGTCATCGGAGACTGCGCGGGCAGCACCGCGTCCACGTCCTGGGTCCCGAGGACGATGGCCGTTCCCGCCGCGGCGCCCACCGCCGCGCCGATGAACGTGCCCGTCTTGTTGCCGCCGATGATGCGGCCCAGGATCGCGCCGGCCGCCGTTCCCGCCCCGATCTTGACGGCGGCCTCGCCCGTGCTCGTCCGCGACTTCTTCTGCGGCTCGGCCTTCAGGAGATCCGCCGCGATCGGATAGCTCTCGCCGCCGACCGTGAGGCTGGTGAAATCCACCTTGAGCACGGCGGGTTGCCCCGAGCTGCCCGACTTCTGGACCGCCGTGACCTCGCCGTGGACCGTCGCGCCCTCCGGGATGGCCGTGCGTCCATCCACCGTGACGGGCTGGCTGACCGTCGCCGTGAACCGGTCGCCGACCTTGCTGTCCTGCGTGGACAGCCGGCCGTCGAGCGCGGTCTCGAGCTGCGTGCCGGAGGCCACCCTGAGGCTCACCATCGCCGGGGCGGGCGTGGCCGCCGGCTGCCCCTCGGGCGCACCGGGGCCGGCCTGGCCCGCCTTCGCGCCGCCCGCCGTCGTCGACTCGGTCGCGGCCGGCTTCCGCGCCGCGGGCTTGGGAGCCGGCGTCCGGTCCTTCGGCCGCGTGGCCGGGGCCTTCTGCTCCGGCGGAGCCGGCTCCGACGCCTCCGGCGGCGCCGATTCCGCGGCCGCCGGCGCCCGGGCCGGCGCGGCCGCGGCGCTGTCGGCCGCCGGAGGGGCCTTCTCGCCCCCGCCGCCGCAGGCGGTGAGGAACAGGGCCGCCGTCGCCGCCAGGGTCCATCCGATCCTGCCGCTGGCCTTCATGACCGTCCTCCTCGTGATGGTCGCCCGCGTGTCGCTCGCCCGAATGCCGGTCCCACGCGCTCTGTCCGTCCCTTGACGTTACCCGTCAGGGGCGCCGACGCTCCCTAGGATCCGGCCGCGACCTGCGCGGGGGAATCGAGCCGGATCTCGACGTGCGAGCCCTCGGGGAGCACGGCGTCCACGTCCTGTGTACCCAGCACGATCGCGGTACCGGTGGCCGCACCCACCGCGGCCCCGATGAACGTCCCGGTCTTGTTCCCCCCGATGATTCTCCCGAGGATCGCTCCGGCCGCCGTGCCGGCGCCCACCTCGGCCGCCGCCTGCCCCGCGCTCGTCCGGGACTCCTTCCGGGGGTTCGCCTTCGTCAGCGTGGCCTGGATCGGGTAGGTCCGCCCGCTCGACTGAAGCCGCTGAAAATCGACCTTGAGGACGGCCGCCTGGCCGGCTCCGCCCGACTTCTGGACGGCTGTCACGACGCCGTACACCTCGGCGCCGGCGGGAATCGCGACCCGGCCTCCGACGGCGACCGGCGAGGCGACGGTGGCGGAGAACCCGTCTCCCTTCTCAGTCTGCTTCGTGTCGAGCTGCTGGTCCAGCGTCAGGTCGAGGGTCGTCCCGGCCGGGACCGTGACCGTTCTGGCCGCGGACTCCGCCCGGTCGCCCGACGAGGGGCTTCCACCCGCCCCGGACGCCGACCCTCGCTGGCCGCTCCCCGAGCCGCCGCAGCCGGCCACCGGGATGGACAGGGCGAGGAGCAGCGTCGAAAGCGTTCGCATCCGCATGGATCGACCTCCGCCTGAGTCCTGGAGTTCTGTGGAGTCGGCCCGCGCCCGATCTCGACGTCCGGCGCGAACCTTCTGGCTTCGATGGTGTGTTCTTCACCCATGACAGACGAGCGAGCTTCGGCACGCGTCACCCCGGCGATCGCCTCCCGCGCGAACGCCACGCCCCGCATCGGCCCACCCCCCCGAACGCCCGGCCGGAGCGCCGCCCCGTGAGGCAACTCCGCTCGCTGCTCCCCTACCTGCGCCCCTACGGGCGAGGCATCGCCCTCGGCCTGGTCCTGGTCGTGGTCAGCAACCTGTTCAGCGTGGCGGCTCCGCTGCTCCTCAAGTATGCGATCGACGCGATGCAGACCGAGCTCAGCCGGTCGGTCATCCTGCGCTACGCGGGCCTCATCGTGCTCGCCGCGCTCCTCGGCGGAGCCACGCGCTACGGCCAGCGGGAGCTGCTCAACGGCATCAGCCGGAAGATGGAGCGCGACCTGCGGGCGGACCTGTTCGACCACCTGCTCCGACTCCCCGCGCAGTTCTACGACGAGTGGCGGACCGGCGACCTGATGAGCCGAGCCACCAACGACGTGCTCGCGGTCCGCCAGGTGGCCGGCCCGGCGATCATGTACCTGGTGAACACGACCACCATGTCCCTGCTGGTCGTCACTCTCATGCTGCGAACCGACGTGACGCTCACGCTCCTCACACTCCTCCCCATGCTCATCCTCCCGGCGGCGGTGTACCTGTTCGGCCAGGAGATCCACCGCCGCTTCGAGCGCATCCAGGCGCAGTTCAGCCAGCTCTCCAACTTCGTGCAGGAGAACCTGGCCGGAATCCGGATCGTCAAGGCCTACGGCCAGGAGGCTCCGCAGTCCCGCGAGTTCGGGAGCCAGAACGAGGAGTACCTGGAGCGCAACATGAGCCTGGCCCGGGTGTGGGGGGCATTCCACCCGGCCCTCACCGTGTTCACCGGCCTCGCGGCGGTGATCGTGCTCTGGTATGGAGGCCGCCAGGAGATGCGCGGCGCCATCACGCTGGGCGACTTCGTGATGTTCATCACCCTGCTCGTCCTGCTCACCTGGCCCATGATCGCCCTGGGCTGGGTCACCAACCTGTTCCAGCGCGGCGCCGCGTCGATGGGACGCATCAACGAGCTCATGGACCTCCACCCGGCCATCACGGACCCTCCCCGGCCGCGAACCCTGGTCCGGGTCCGGGGCGGCATCGAGTTCGAGGATGTCTCCTTCCGGTATCCGGGCACGGAGCACTGGGTGCTGCGACACGTGAGCTTCCGCGTCGGGCCCGGTGACACCGTAGCGGTCGTCGGTGGGACCGGCAGCGGTAAGACCACGCTCGCACACCTCATACCGCGCCTGTACGACCCTACCGAGGGCCGCATCCTCATCGACGGGGTCCCGGCGCGCGATCTGCCGCTGGCCACCCTGCGCGACGCCGTGTCGGTCGTCCCCCAGGAACCCTTCCTGTTCAGCATGCGCCTGCGGCGCAACCTCGTGCTGCCCGGATCGCGCTCGGTGCCGGATGGGGCGGCCGGCGACGGCGACCCTCTCGCCGGGGGCGGGCTGCCCACCGAAGCGGAGCTGGACCATGCGCTCGAGGTCGCGCAGCTCCGGGACACGCTCGCGGTCCTGCCGGAGGGCCTGGAAACCCGGATCGGCGAGCGGGGGGTGAACCTGTCGGGCGGGCAAAAGCAGAGGGCGACGCTGGCCCGAGCGCTGCTCCGGAACGCACCGATCCTCGTGCTGGACGATGCGCTGTCGGCGGTGGATACGGTGACCGAGAAGGCCATCCTCGAGGGCCTGCGCAGCTATCTGCGGGATCGCACCACCCTCGTCATATCGCACCGCGTGTCGGCGGTACGCGAGGCCGACCACATCCTCGTGCTGGAGGACGGCCGGCTCGTCGAGGAGGGCACGCACGCGGAGCTGCTGGCCGCCGACGGGGTGTACGCACACCTCCTCGAGCGCCAGCTCCTGGCGGAGGAGATGGAGGCGTACCGGGGCCCCGGATCGCTTGCTGAAACGCCTGCGGATGGGTAGTCTACGGCGTTCGGGGCCAGGGCGCATGTTACCGGTCCCGAGCGTTCCGGCGGTCCCTCCCGCATAGGAAGCTCCCTTGCCGTACGATCCATCGGCCGCTGATACGGAGCACAACGACGCCCTGGAGCGCGAGATCCGCGTCCTGCGCAACCTGGAGGCCGCCCGCATCCAGTTTCTCACCCTCGTCTCGCACGAGCTTCGCACGCCCCTGACCTCCATCCTGACCTACGCCGAGGCCCTCGAGGACGAGCGCCTCGGTCCCCTGCGCCACGAGCAGCAGGCGGCCCTCGCTTCCGTCACCCGGGCCGCGCGCCAGACGCTGGAGATGGTCGACGAGATCCTGCGCTACTCCAAGAGCGGCGGGCAGTCCGCCGAGCTCCGGCCGGAGAGCTTCGACATCGGCACGATGGTCGAGCAGCTCGAGACCAGCCACCAGTCCCTGCTGGCCCGCAAGGGCCTCGAATTCCGCAGGCAGATCGACGAGGACGTGCCCCGCGTGTACGCCGACCGTGCCAAGGTCTCGCACGTGCTCGGAAACCTGATCAGCAACGCCATCGAGTTCACGCCCGAGGGCGGGCGCATCGAGGTGAGCGCGGAGGCCGACGAGGAGGGAGGATGGATGCGCGTCGAGGTCGCCGATACCGGCATCGGCATCCCGCCCGAGGACCAGGAGCGGATCTTCGAGGAGTTCGTGAGCCTCGACCGCGGCGTGGACCGTCGGCTGGGAGGCAGCGGGCTCGGGCTGTCCATCGCCCGCAGGCTCATCGAGATGCACGGCGGCCAGCTCGGCCTGGAGAGCTCTCCGGGTGAGGGAAGCCTCTTCCACTTCACCCTTCCGACCGAGCGCAACCATTCCGCGCTGGCGGCCTCGGGCGGACGGAATCGCAGTCGGGGGGGCGCGGAGCGCTGACCGGTGCCCGCCGCCGACGTCGTGCGCGTCCTCCTGGTCGAGGATGACGACGGGCTCAGGAACGCCTATCGGCTCGTGCTGGCCGCGCGCGGCTTCGACGTCGGGATGGCCGCCACGGGAGAGGAGGCGCTCGAGCAGCTCGAGGGCCCTGCCGGGCATCCCGCCGCCATCGTGGCCGACCTGGGCCTGCCCGGTCTGTCCGGACCCGATCTCGTGACGCGGCTCCGGGAGGAGGCTCCCGGGTCCATCCTCCTGGTGCTGACCGGCACGAGGGACGACGCCGTACGCCGGCGGTGCCTGAGCGCCGGAGCCGCGCGGTACCTGGTCAAGCCCGTCACCGGCGGCGAGCTCGAGGCCACCCTCCGGGAGACGTGCGGCTAGGGCCGTCCGACTAGATCCGCCGGAGCAGGAAGCCGGGGGTGAAGCGGGTGGCCCACGAGGCCAGGACCGTGAACTCTCCCGTCACCAGCAGCAGACCCACGGCGACCAGCAGCGCGCCGCTGACCCGTTCCACCCACGGAATGTAGCGCCGGAACCGCCGGAACACGGTGAGGAAGCGCGACAGGGCCGCGGCCGCCAGCAGGAACGGCACGGCGAGCCCGGCCGAGTAGACGGCCAGGAGGCCGACACCCTCCGCCAGCCGCTCCTGCGTGGCGGCATAGGTGAGGATCCCTCCCAGCACCGGCCCGATGCACGGCGCCCACCCCGCCCCGAAGGTCACGCCCACCACCACCGCGCCCAGCATGCCCACGGGGCGGTTCTGCAGCTGCACCCTGCGCTCGCGGAGCAGGAAGCGGAGGGGCGTGATCCCGAGGAGGTGGAGCCCGAAGATGATGACCAGGATCCCGCCGATGCGGGCGATCCACAGCTGGTAGCTGTGCAGCAGGTGTCCGAAGACGCTCGCCGAGGCGCCCAGGCCCATGAACACGATGCTGAACCCGGCCACGAACAGCAGGGCGTGCACGAAAGCCGTCCGCCGCACCTCTCCACCCCCCGCCTCGAGCTCCTCGAGCCCCACGCCCGCCACGAAGGACAGGTAGGAGGGGACCAGCGGGAGGACGCACGGGGACAGGAAAGAGAGCACGCCGGCCAGGAAGGCCACGAACACGCCGACGGTCACGGGCCTACCCCGCCATGAATCGGTAACCGATCATCTTGTAAGCCAGCTTGGCCGCCACCACGCCGCACGCGATGGGACCCAGGTCGGGGGCCAGCTCCACGATGTCCGCGGCCACCACGTTGCGCTCGCGGAACACGGCTCGCAGGAGGTCGAGGGCCTGCCACCAGCTCCCGCCTCCGGGCTCCGGGGTCCCGGTGGCCGGCATGACCGCCGGGTCCAGGAAGTCGACGTCGAAGGTCACGTACACGTTCGGACCGAGGGCGGCCAGCGCCTTATCGATCCAACCGTCGTGGCGGAGCTCCTCGGCGAACACCGTGGTGATCCCGACCTCCTCGATCAGCCGGCGCTCCTCGCCGGTCAGGGATCGGATCCCGACCGCGGCGATCCTCGAGGTCCGGTCCAGGATCCGCCGCATCACGCACGCGTGGCTCCAGGGCGTGCCGTGGTAGCTGGCGCGAAGGTCGGAGTGCGCGTCGAGCTGGAGGACCGAGAGGTCATCCCCGAGTCGATCCAGCCACGCATGGACGGGGGCGCTGGAGATCGAGTGCTCCCCCCCCAGGGTGAGCAGGAAGCGGTCGCCCGAGGTCTCCAGGATCCGGGCGTAGGCCTCGCGGAGCGTCCGCACGGCGGCTTCGGGACCGGCCGCCGGCAACTCCAGGTAGGGGAGCGTGCAGATCCCGGCCTCCCACGGCTCCCCATCCAGCTCCTCGTCGTACAGCTCCACGTAGCGCGACGCCTCGAGGATGGCCTCGGGTCCCGACCTCGTGCCCGGCCCGTAGCTCGTCGTGGCCTCGTACGGAACCGGCAACACGACGGTCCGCGCCTCGTCCCACGAGGAGGCGTCGGCGCCGTGCCCCATGAAGTTGTCCGTGGTCGTCCACGGCAGCTCGTCGAAAGCGGCGGGGTACGGGCAGCGATCGGAGGCCACGAGTCAGCCGCAGAAGATGGCGGCGGAGACGACGGTCGCCCACCGGGCATCGTCAGGGCCCTCGACCGCGGCCGTGATGTTGGTCGTCCGCACGATCTGGTCGGAGAGGCTCCACACCTGACGCTGCTCGTCCCAGGCCGCGTCGGGATCGAACGGAATGCCGAGGACCGTGGCCAGCATGCTGGCCGCCAGGTCCTCGGCGTAGTTGCCCGCGTGCCCGGCCGTCTCCCCGTAGCTGTGGTGCTCGGAGAGGTAGCCGAACTGGTCGGGGTTCTTGGGGATGGCGAGGCCGATGCTGGAGGCGATGAGCCGGCTGGGCTCGTTCGTCTCCGAGCGGGCCATCACCGAGAACACGATCTGGCCGGGCTGCAGGAGCTCGAGCCCGTCCTCCACGTCCACCACCTCGCAGTGCGGCGGGAAGATGGAGGAGACACCGACCAGGTTGTACCGCGCGATACGGGCGTCGCGCAGGGCCATCTCGAACGAGGACAGGCGCTCGCGATGGATACCCACACCGGACGTCAGGAAGATCCTGGATGGGACGAAATTCACCGCTTTGAACGGCACTTCAGCCTCCGGTCTGGGTTCGGTCGAGTCGGAGCGAGCGACTGGAGTGCACGCACGCACTCGCACCTGGGACGGGGAATCGTCGGCGAGGGGCGGCCCGGAGCGCGAGGCGGCGCCCGGCGACGCGGCCGAAGGCCGAGGTCAGTTCCGACAGTGCGAGCAGTGTCCCAGGAGCTCCAGGCGATAATTGACGATGTGGAAGTCCGTCTTCCTCGCCACGGAGTCCAGCCACGAAGCGAGGCTCACGTCATCGACATCGGAGACACGGCCGCAGCCCAGACAGCGTACGTGCTCGTGCTCGTCCGTGCGCCCGTCGTAGCGGGCCGGACCCTCGCCGATCGTGAGCTTTCGGGCGAGCCCACAGGTCACGAACGCCTCGAGCGCCTTGTAGACGGTGGCCAGGCTGATGTCGGGAATCTGCTGCCGGACGCGGGTGAAGATCTCGTCCGCGGTGGGATGGGAGACGGAGCGCCCCAGGACCTCGTACACGGCCGCTCGCTGCGCCGTGAACCGGTGCCCGTCCGCCTCGAGAGCCTCGCGGAGCTCTGCTTCGAGTTCCTCCGTGCTCCTGCGCTGTCTGACGCCCTCAGCCACGACTCGCCGCATCCGCTCGCGTCCACCGGCCGCGGTCGCCTGCCAGGCGGCCGCCATCGACCGACCCAAACTAAGGATTCGCCACCCCGCCATCAACGTCCAGGGCGGGCTCCGGAGTGACCGGGGATCCCGGTTCTTCCGCCTCCGCGGCGCGCACGAGCGCGCGCCACCGAATCTCCGAGCCCTCGACCCTCACGTGCACGAAATCGTGCTCCGTCCCGACGCGGCGCTGGAAGCGCTCCAGGAGGCGCGGGACCCGATCGGCCGGCACCTCCCCGTGCGCCCGCAACTCCTCGTCCAGCGTGGGATCGGCCCGGGCCGCGATCGCCTCGGTCCGGGGGCGCTCCTCGCCCACGGCCGATCGGTCTCCCTCCGGACGGAGCGGACCGGGCTTGCGGGCCGTGTACAGGCGCAGCCGACCGTCGGCCACGTAGCGCGTCAACACCAGGAATTCGGCGGACGCCTCCACCTCCGGGAGAGGGGGGAAGATCCACAGCTCGCCGATCTCACGCGGGGCGATGCGGCGCGCCACCTCGAGCAGGC
>CANPVD010000074.1 GCA_947581615.1 Candidatus Humimonas hydrogenitrophica | reverse complement strand
GGGGGACAACGTGAACATGCAGGTGGAGTTGATCAATCCGATCGCGATGGAGACGGAACTGCGCTTCGCCATCCGCGAGGGCGGTCGCACCGTCGGCGCCGGCGTCGTCACCGAGGTGGTGGAGTAGTCCGATGAGGGACCAGATCACGCTCGAGTGCTCGAAGTGCCACGAGCGTAACTACACGAGCACGAAGAACCGGCGGAAACATCCGCAGCGGGTCGAGTACAAGAAGTACTGTCCGCGCTGCGATGCCCACACCACGCACAAAGAGACGCGCTAGGCGCGCGTGAAGGGCGCCGGCCCGCGTCCGCTCCGTCACGAGGAGCGGACGCGCCTCGCCGTGGAGCGAGGACGGGCCGGCTTTCGCGTCGCCGGGACGCACGGAGCGGGGCCGGGCCTCGCCCAAGAGTGAGGATGGAGAACCGACGGGATGGCGGCACTACAGGGTCTCAAGGAGTTCGTCGAGGGTGTGCAGGTCGAAATGCGTCGGGTCACGTGGCCCGACCGCGAGCAGCTGCGTAACGCCACGATCGTGATCCTGGTGTTCGTGCTCATCCTCTCCGTCGTCATCGGACTCATGGATGCGTTCTTCTCGTGGTTCGTCCGCATGATGGTGGGAGTGTTCGGTGGCTGAGGAACGGGAGAGTCCGGAACCACGCTGGTACGCCCTGCAGACCTACTCGGGTCACGAGAACAAGGTGAAGTCGCTCCTGGAGCGCAAGATCGCCGAGCTGCCGGGCGAGTTGCCAGAGGAGAAGGCGATCCGTGAGGTGATCGTGCCGACCCAGGAGGTCGTGGAGATCAAGGGCGGGAAGAAGGTCACCAAGACGAGGCGACTGTATCCCGGCTACGTGCTGGTCCAGATGGTCCTGAACCAGGACACGATGTATCTGGTCAACAGCGTCCAGGGCGTGATCAAGTTCGTGGGAGGCGGGGACGAGCCCCAGCCGCTCAAGCACGAAGAGATCAACAAGATCCTCGGCATCAGCGAGGAACTCGAGGAGGCGGGGCCGGAGGAGGAGATCCCGTTCCGGCGCGGCCAGGCGGTGGAGGTCACCGAGGGGCCGTTCAGCGACTTCAGCGGCACGGTGGAGGAGGTCTTCCCGGACAAGGGCAAAGTCCGGGTGCAGGTGAGCCTCTTCGGCCGGCCCACGAGCGTGGAGCTGGACTACACGCAGCTCCAGGGCTTCTGAACCGCACCGACGCACGGGGGAGGGCAGCGCGCCCACCCGCCGCGCGCCGGGACACGAGCCACTCGACGGCATAGAAGGACGACAGGGGAACGATGGCGAAGAAGGCGACAGGCTTCATCAAGCTGCAGATCCCGGCCGGCCAGGCCAACCCGGCGCCCCCCGTGGGCCCGGCGCTCGGCCAGCACGGCGTCAACATCATGGAGTTCTGCAAGCAGTTCAACGGGCGAACGGCCAAGGACTCGGGGACGATCATCCCGGTGGAGATCACGGTCTACCACGACCGCAGCTTCACCTTCATCACCAAGACGCCCCCGGCGGCCGTCCTCCTCAAGCAGGAGGCCGGCGTCGCGTCGGGGTCGGCCGAGCCCAACCGGGACAAGGTGGGCACGGTGACGCGCGAGCAGCTGCGCAAGATCGCGCGGATCAAGATGGAGGATCTGAACGCCGGTGACGAGGAGGCCGCGATCCGTATGATCGCGGGAACCGCACGGTCCATGGGCATCGAGGTTCAGGGCTGATGGGGCGCGGTGGCAAGAAGTACCGGGATGCCGTGGCCACCCTCGAGCCCGGACGGAGCTACGAGCCGGGCGAGGCGCTCACGCAGGTCAAGGAGCTCGCAGCGGCCGGCTTCGACGAGACGGTCGAGGTGGCCCTCCGGCTCGGAGTGGACCCCCGCCAGGCGGACCAGCTGGTGCGGGGGACGGTCGTGCTGCCGGCCGGTACCGGCAAGACCGTGCGCGTGCTGGCTCTGGCCCAGGGGCCCAAGGCCCGCGAGGCCGAGGAGGCCGGGGCGGACTTCGTGGGACCGGAGTTCATCGAGAAGATCGAGGGCGGCTGGCTGGCCTTCGACGTCGCCGTCGCCACCCCCGACCTCATGAAGGACGTCGCCAGGCTGGGCCGGATCCTGGGCCCCCGGGGCCTCATGCCGACCCCCAAGGCCGGCACCGTCACCCAGGACGTGGGTCGCGCGGTTCGCGAAGCCAAGGCCGGCAAGATCGAGTTCCGCGTGGACCGCGACGGGAACCTGCACGCGCCCATCGGCAAGACGAGCTTCTCCCTGGAGCAGCTGGTCGAGAACTTCCGGGCCCTCATGGACGCCGTCCTCCGGCAGCGCCCGGCGGCGGCCAAGGGCGCCTATGTCCGTAGCGTGACCGTCAGCAGCACGATGGGTCCGGGCGTGCCCATCGATCCGAACCTGTATCGCCGCAGCACGGCGTGAGCCGGCCGGCGCAGTCGAGCGAGGAGTCGAGAGCAGCCCCATGGCGATGACGCTGGAGAAGAAGCAGGCGATCGCGGACGAGCTCGCCCAGCGGTTCGAGGCGGCCGGGACGATCTACCTGACCGACTTCACGGGCCTGGACGTCCAGGCCATGACCGAACTTCGGGCGCGCCTCCGGGAGGGTGGCGTCGAGTACCAGGTGGCCAAGAACACGCTGGCCCGCCGGGCGCTCGAGGGTCTCGACCTCCCGGAGCTGGCGGACCACCTGAGCGGACCTACCGGCGTGGTGTTCGGCGCCGAAGACCCGGTGGTTCCGGCGAAGATCGTCCGCGACTTCGCGAAGGAGCACGACGAGCGCCCCAGCGTCAAGGTGGGGGTGGTCGGCCGGCGCGTGATCACGACCGAGGAGTTCTCGCGTCTCGCCGAGCTTCCGCCTCGGGATGCCTTGCTGGCGTCCATCATGGGAAGCCTCACCGCCCCGGTGGCCGGGATCGTGCAGATCCTCAATGGGCTCCTGAGGGACATCGCCTACATGGCCGGAGAAGTGGCCAGGAAGCGCGAGGAAGGCGCCGCCGACTGAAGGGCGGCTGGCGGGACCGTACGACGGGACGAACAAACCTTGAGACCTAGGGTAGGGAGCAGCGCAGCATGAGCAAGGTCGACGAAATCCTGGAGTCCATCGGCTCGCTCACCGTCCTCGAGGCGGCCGAGCTGAAGGACAAGATGGAGGAGAAGTTCGGAGTCACCGCGGCGGCCCCGGTGGCCGTGGCGGCCGGCGGCGCTGGCCCCGGAGCGGGCGCCGAGGAGGAGGAGCAGACCTCCTTCGACGTCATCCTCACGGGCATTGGTGACAAGAAGATCCAGGTCATCAAGGTCGTGCGCGAGGTGACGAGCCTCGGTCTCAAGGAGGCCAAAGAAGTGGTGGACAACGCGCCCGGACCGGTCCGCGAGAGCGTGACGAAGGAGGAGGCCGAGTCCATCAAGGCGAAGCTCGAGGAGCAGGGTGCGACCGTCGAGCTGAAATAGCTGCGAGCCGGCGCGGGGCCCGTGCCCCGCGTTCGCTTCCCCGGCCGGACGGGCCGGAGAGATCGGTGTCCGGAAAGGGCCCCCAAGCTCGCTGCTATGGACGAAAGAAACAACGAATCACATACCCTCGCACGGACACCCGGCTCGAGCCGGGGGGCGTTTCCGTGCGGGCCGGAGAACGCGGATGACGAAGCCGGTGGCGGTCCCCGAGGGGTCCGCCAGCCTCGTCCTCCGCGTTTCTTCTCGCAGGCGACCGGCCCGGCGACGGGGCGGTCACGGCACGTCCGGGGACCGGGCGCCGAGGTCGTGTCGACCCTGATCGCGTGGCCCGTGCCCGCGGTCCTTCCGAACTGGCAGGAGAGGCATCTTGGCTGAGAAGGATACATCTGTAGTCTCGTTCGCGAAGCTCTCCACTCCCATGCCCCAGCCGCACTTCCTCGATGTGCAGCTGGAGGCGTTCCGGAGGCTCCTCCAACCGGAGGAGACCGCCGAGGACCGGAAGGACGTCGGCCTCGAGCGGGTGTTCAGCGAGATCTTCCCGATCACGGACGTCAACGAGAACTTCGCCCTGGAGTTCGTCGACTACTCCCTCGGCGAGCCCAAGTACACGGTCGAGGAGTGCATGGAGCGCGACATGACCTACGCGGCGCCGCTCAAGGCGACGCTGCGCCTGGTCATGTACGAGGAGGTCGGGGACGGGGAGAAGCGCCCCAAGGACATCCTCGAGAAGGAAGTCTATCTCGGTGACCTGCCCATCCTCACCGAGCAGGGGACGTTCGTCGTGAACGGTGCGGAGCGGGTGATCGTCAGCCAGCTCCATCGCTCTCCCGGCGTGGTGTTCGAGGAGGAGATCCACCCGAATGGGACGCGGCTGTTCTCGGCGCGGATCATCCCGTTCCGGGGCTCGTGGGTGGAGTTCACGCTCGACATCCGGGACGTGATCTACGTCCACATCGACAAGAAGAAGAAGTTCCCCGCCACGTCGTTGCTGCGGGCCTTCGGATACGGGACGGATGCGCAGATCCTGGACCTGTTCCACGAGACCCGGTCCGTCCGGCTCGACGAGGTCGCCGACGACCATGGCGCGCGCCGCGAGGTCACCGGAACGGTGGTGGCCGCGTCCGTCCTCAACCCCGAGAGCGACGCCGAGGGCGTGACCCTCAAGCTCAAGGGGTTCGATCCGACGGCCGAGGACGCCGAGCCGGTGTGGATCACCGCCGAGGTGCGGCACCCCGAGACGGAGGCACTCCTCGCGGCGCTCGGCGACCACCTCGACGCCGCCCTGGCCGACCACCTGCGCTTCGCCGGCGTCGAGACGGTCGAGGTCACCGACGACCCGGAGGCTTTCCTCATCCACCGGAGCGAGGAGATCGACGAGGCCACGCTGAAGCGTCTCCGCCGGGCCGAGATCGAGGAGATCGAGATCTACTCGACGGCCACGTTCATTCCCGTGCGGGGCTCCTACGAGGAGCTCACCATGCGGCGGGACTGGAGCCACAACCCGCAGCTCGCGGCCGACGTGGTCGACCCGGACACGGGCGAGGTGCTGGCGGAGCGTGGGGACGACTTCACCGTCGACCTGTTCCAGGAGCTCAAGTCCCACAGGGTCCGGGAGGCGCTGGTGTTCACGGGCGGCCCGCGGGGCGAGTCGCCGCTCGTCAAGAACACGCTGGCCAAGGACCCGACGCACAGCGAGGCCGAGGCGCTCCACTCCATCTATTCGCTCGTACGCCCGGGCGAGGCCCCGAACCTGGCCACGGCGCGGACGGCACTGGATCGGTTGTTCTTCAATCCGAAGCGCTACGACCTGGGCCGGGTGGGCCGACACAAGCTCAACCAGCGCCTCAGGGACGTCTACCGGCTCCTGGACTTCGATCTCCCGCCCGCCGACAAGGTGGTGCTGGAGCCGTCGGACTTCGTGGCCATCATGCGGCAGCTCATCGAGCTGCACGAGGGACGCGGGTACACCGACGACATCGACCACCTGGGCAACCGGCGCGTGCGCTCGATCGGAGAGCTCATCGCGAACCAGTTCTCGGTGGGGCTCTCCCGGATGGCGCGGCTGGTCCGCGAGCGCATGTCGATCAACAAC
>CANPVD010000073.1 GCA_947581615.1 Candidatus Humimonas hydrogenitrophica | reverse complement strand
CAAGGCGGCTTGTCGATTGCCGATCAGGTGCCCCCCGTCCTGCGCGGTCTTCTGCGTCCGGGCATCGACTCGGTACCGACCTGGATTCTCGGGAGCTCGCCGACGAGAGGTCAGTTCGTGACGCGCAACCAAGGCCGTCGTGACCACCGCGCACGCGGCGAGGACGCCCACGGCTACGTTCTGAAATTGATCCGACCGGCCCACCCGACCGTCCCGACAGAAAGTGAATGAGCCGACCCGACCTTCGGTCCGGTCAACTCGTCAGCGACCGGAAATGTGTCAGGTTCATGTGCCACCACACGAGCCATTTGCGGGAGACTTTGGATTCGCTGAGCACTTCGAGCACAGGGGATCAGCGCTGCAATCAGAATTCGAATGGCAACTCTGGTCGCACAGCCCGGCAGACGCGGTAGCGGCCTGGACGTTAGCTGGCAACAACAGGTAGGCCGACCCCGAAAGGGTCATAATCGCGGCGGAGATGGCTACGATCAAGCGCTCGGGCATGGTCTCCTCCCGGGCGACGATTCCACAAACTCCGTAACCGCTGGAATCGGCATTTCGCTCAAATTTCTTTTTTTGTCAAGGAGCGAGTCGTAGATTATCCCTGTGTACCACCCCAGCATTCGATGAGAGCCCCGCTGCGAACGTCGAACCTGCCGCTCCGAAGAATTCCGGTAGCATGGCAGACGCCATCGACCTCTCGGGTGCTCCGTTCAGCGCTGTGGCCGTACGTGTCCTCGCCGCCTACCGCACCAGGTGGTCCACGATCTCGCGGATGTCGTTGGAGGGAAAGCCGCGCCGCTCGAGGTAGGCCGCCAGGCGGCGGCGGACGGTCCGCGGGTCCTCCGAGCGCCGGGCCCTCCAACGCTTCTCGGCCGCGCGCTCGAGCAGGTCTCGCTCCTCGATCCCTTCCTCGGCGAATGCGTGGCGGATGCCCGCCCACGCGTCCTCCTCCGACACGCCCTTCTCCCGGAGCTCCAAGCGGATCCTGGCTACTCCGCGCGGCTTGAGGCGGATCCGGTCCAGGGTCCAGGAGACCGCGAAGGCGCGGTCGTCCACGTACCCCAGCTCCTCGCATCGCCGCAGGGTGGCCGCCACGAGCGCGTCGTCGTAGCCGCGGCGCACCAGGTGACGCTCCAGCTCGGACCGCGTGCGAGGGCGATGCGAGAGGTGGCGGAAGGCCCGCCGCAGGGCCTCCTCGCGCAGGGCCTCGTCGGTCGTCACGGGTCGCCGGGCCGGCTCAGTCCTCCTCCGCCGCCTCGACCTCCTCGTCCTCCCCGGAGGCCGCGTCGGGCTTCCGGAGGCCGAGCTCGTCCTTGATCTTCGTCTCGATCTCGGCCGCGATGTCCGGGTTCTCCTTGAGGAACTGCTTGGAGTTCTCCCGGCCCTGGCCGAGCCGGACGTCCTCGCCGTACGAGTACCAGGCGCCGGCCCGGTCCACCACGCCGGCCTCCTCGCCGAGATCGATGAGGAGTCCCTCGTTGCTGATCCCCTCGTTGAACATGATGTCGAACTCCGCCTGCTTGAAGGGAGGCGCGCAGTTCGACACGACCACGTCGCTCGCCACGAACGAGTGATCGGCAGGGACCTCGACGTCATAGACGTGCGCCCGACGGCTCGGAAGCACCTCCACGATTCGATCGTACCACAGTTGTCCTTCGAGCACGCCGGCGAGGAACTCACTCTGAAGGCCGTCGGCCAGAGCCTGCACTCGATCCCGACGCGGCCTGCTGGTGCCGATCACCTGTCGCAGTCCACCGGTTGGATCCGGCGCACCCGCGAGAGTGGCCGCCAGTGCTGGTGAAACGTCCTGATCCCTGAGCCACTCCAGGACGGGCTCCGCTTGATTCGCCGGCAGGTAGGCCCGCTGCGAGCCCCGGTGTGTCGCCAGCGCCGGGTCGCTCAAACGCTCTTCCAGCACCCGGCCCTTTGGACCCCACGTGGGAATCGCCTCCGCGAACCGGGTAACGTTCTCGATTCCGGACACGTGGACCTCCCAGCACGGGCGGCGGTGCTGTATCCGCCGGCCGTCCACGAGGCCGGGCCGCTTCTGACTCGTATCGTACTCCCGCACCGAGCTCCCGATCTCCCAACGAAGCAAGATCCAGTGGAGCTGGTGCGCGAGCTGTTCCGAGGTCGTCGTGAAACCGATCCGCAGCCCGCCCGTCCGCTCGCGGGACAGGTGGCCGTCGGATTCCCAGATGCCCTGCACGAGGTTCGCCACGACCCACGCGGAGGTGTTTTCGGAAAAGAAGGCTGCGGGAATGCGCTTCTCCCAGGCGAGGCAGCCGTGGATTCCGGCCCAGCGACAGAGCTCCAGGACACCGTTCTTCTCGCCAGGACGGTGGGACAGCGCGAGCTCGTAACCGCGTCCACGGAGCTCCGACACGCAGCCCAGGTCGGCGGCTATGCGAGTGACGTCGTCCCGCAGTGCCTCCGACGTATTGACGAACGTCACCGGCGTCTTGCCACCCACGTAGCCATCGCCGATCAGGTAGCCCAGGAGGCGCGCTGCGGCGGGCGTGACGGGCTCCTCGTCTCCAAAACCGAAGGCCCGCCGCGGCCGAGCCACGCGATCGCCCACATCGAGATGGCCCGCCTGGCGCCACCCGTCGTCCGTCATGACCTCGTGGTCGGGCGTGACCCACAGCTCCGTGCCATCGCGGAGCCGAAGACCGGTCACCTCGGCCTCTCCCTGGTCGAATCGGCGCAACACGTGCCGGGCGCCCAGCCGACCCCGCTTGTCGACGCCCACGACCTCGACCGGGTCGTCGGTGGCCGCAATTTCCTCGATGCGCCGAACCTCGCCCATGGTGGGATCGAACACCTTCGTCCCGGCCGCCAGGCACTTGTTCTTCACGACCTTCACGCGCGTCCGGTTCCCCACCTGCTCGTTCCCCTCCTTGATGGAGGCGATGCGGCGGATGTCGAGGCGCAGAGAGGCGTAAAATTTGAGCGCCCGGCCGCCCGAGGTCGTCTCGGGGTTGCCGAACATGACCCCGATCTTCTCCCGGATCTGGTTGGTGAAGATGAGGGCGGTGCGGGACCGGCCGATGGCCCCCGTGAGCTTCCGCATCGCCTGCGACATGAGCCGCGCCTGGAGCCCCACGTGCGCGTCCCCCATCTCGCCCTCGATCTCGGCGCGGGGCACGAGCGCCGCCACCGAGTCGACGACGACGACGTCCAGGGCCCCCGACCGGACCAGGACCTCGGCGATCTCCAGCGCCTGTTCCCCGGTGTCCGGCTGGGAGACGAGGAGGTTCTCCGTGTCCACGCCCAGCTTCTCCGCGTACTGGACGTCCAGGGCGTGCTCGGCGTCGATGAAGGCCGCCACGCCCCCGCCCTTCTGCGCGTTGGCGATCACGTGCAGGGTGAGCGTCGTCTTACCGGAGGACTCCGGGCCGTAGATCTCTGTGACGCGGCCCCGCGGAACCCCCCCGATGCCGACGGCGTGGTCCAGGTTGAGGGCGCCCGTCGAGATGGCCTCCGTCTTCACGCGCGCCCCTTCGGCCCCGAGCCGCATGATGGCGCCCTTGCCGTGCTGGCGCTCGATCTGGTTGATCGCCACGTCGAGCGCCTTCTTCTTTTCGTCCGTCATCTCTACCGCCATCGAAGCTCCCTGCCTCTTCCTCTCGTTCGTGCGGCGTCCAGCGCGGATCTCGAGTATACTCCGCCGGGGGACCCTTCGCAATTTGTTCGGGTCCGCCGCGGACGTCCGGTCCGACCCGTCGACACGGTCCGAGGCGGCCTCACGCGGGCCTCATCGCGCGATCGGGAAGCCCTCCTCCGCCGTGACCGCTCCCGGGCGCATCGCGGCCCGGGCCGGGGAGGCCGAACCGGGGACGCGTCGCGCGTCAGGCCGCCGCGGCCCGAAGCGCCTCGAGCGCCCGGTCGATCCCGGCGTCGTCCACGTCGAGGTGAGTCACCGCCCGCAAGCGACCGGGCCCCTCCGGCGATATGAGGACGCCGCGATCCTCGAGACGACGCGAGAGCTCGGCCGGCTCCGGGGCGGGATGTTCCAGGTGGATCATGAGGATGTTCGTCTCCGGCGCGTCCGGGCGGAGCCCGTCGATCCGCGCGCATCCCTCGGCCAGCCGCCGGGCCCGGGCGTGATCCTCGGGGAGCCGGTCCAGGTGGTGGTCCAGCGCCCAAAGCCCGGCCGCCGCCAGGATCCCGACCTGGCGCATGCCGCCACCCAGACGCTTTCGCACTCGCCAGGCCTCGTCGATCGCCTCCCGCGATCCGGCCAGCATCGATCCCACCGGACAGCCGAGCCCCTTGGAGAGAGAGACCATGACCGTGTCGGCGCAGGCCGCGTATTCCTCCAGCGAGGCGCCGCCGGCCGCCGCCGCGTTCCACAGCCGGGCTCCATCCATGTGAACCGGGAGCCCGCGCTCCTCGCCGAGCCGCTTCACCTCCCGCAGCGCCTCGAGCGGGACCACCACGCCGCCGTGCAGGTTGTGGGTGTTCTCGACGCACAGGACGCTGGTCAGGGGATGATGCGGGTCTCCGGGTCGGATGGCCGCGTCGTAGGCCTGGCGGCCCGGGTGCCCCCGCTCCGTGGCCACCGTCCGGAGCTGCATGCCCGACAGGAAGGCCGCGTCGGCATACTCGTAGTGGAACAGGTGCGCTTCCGCCTCGCACACGGCCTCGGTCCCGGACCGGCCGTGCAGCAGGAGGGCCGCCTGGTTGGCCTGTGTGCCCGAGGGGAAGAACAGCGCCGCCTCCTTGCCGAGCAGATCCGCCACGCGTCGCTCGAGCCGCGCAGCGGTCGGGTCCTTGTCGAGCACGTCATCGCCGACCTCGGCCTCAGCCATGGCGCGGCGCATCTCGGGCGTGGGACGCGTGACCGTGTCGGAGCGCAAATCGATGGGCAGCGGATCGGTCACGCGTTCTCCCGCCGCGCCCCGGAGGCGTCGGGCCCCGCCGCTCCGACGACGGGCGATCCGCATCGTCCGCAGAACCGGGCGCCCTCGCGGAGGGGCGCCCCGCAGGACGTGCACGACGAGCCCGCCGGCGCTTCCCGAATCAGGGAAGCCCCGTCGGGGCTCGCCCCCCCGAGCTCCTGGACCCTCTGATGCGCCGCCACGGCCTCCTTCTCCAACGCCGGCCTCCGGCTGGCGTACTCCTCTTCAGAGACCACGCCGGTCTCGTGGTCGAATTCGAGCTCGCGCAGCTCCTCGAGCAAGGCGTCCTGCCGGGCCTTCGCCGCCGGACGCGCGTCTTCCTCGAGCGATTGCTTGCGGTCCCTGGTCGCCGAGGCGACGACGCTCACGATGAGCGCCACCAGGAGGGTGACGAGCAGGAGATAAGCGATCATGAGGTCTCCCCGTGTGTATGCTGTTCGCGCCGGCGGCCCGTGGCCATCTCCAGGGCCCGCGCCACCGCCGCGTCAGGATCGGTGAACCGTTCGATCGAGAACGAGCCGCCCAGCGTGTCGAGCAGCCCGACGAGCGGAACCCCCAGCTTGAGGCAGAGGGCCGCCTCGTTCCGCGTTCCCCAGCCGCCCGCCACCGCCAGGACGGCCTCCGAGGCGCGCACCACCAGCACGTTACGCGCCTCGCCGAATCCGGTGGCGACCGGGAGCCCGACTCCGGGCGCCGCCGCCGACGGATCCTCGCCAGGCAGGAAGCCGAGCACCAGTCCCCCCTCGGCCGCCGCGCCCCCGGCGGCCGCCGCCATGACGCCGCCGAGCCCTCCGCACACCACGATGGCCCGCGCCCGGGCCAGGGCGCGACCTGCGCCCCGCGCCGCCGCGAGCGCCTCCGGCCCGGCGTCGGACGAGCCGATCACGCCGATCCTGAGCGGCCTCGGAGCGCGGGTGGGCGGGGAAGGGGTCACGGGGCTCTCCCTCTCTGTTCCTTCGCTTCGCACCCGCCGAACGCCACGGTGTCCGGTGAGGGCCCCGGTGCGCCTGGGACGTTGGGCAAGGAGGCGCTTACCGCTGCTCCGCTCCGGCTTCGTTCGGGAGAGCCCCGTGACCCCTTCCCTCCCGGCGTGGAGGTACGGGCGGGCCCGGCGCGTCCGGGCCCGAGGCGATGGGAGGGAGGGTGGACGGGGAGGGCTCCCGAGCCGAGCCGAAGCGAAGCGGCCTGGATGCGTCGTGGTCCGTGGTCCATGGCGAACCGGGATCCGGGCATCACCGAGCCGACCGGCGGGCGTGCAGCGCAGGCGACCGAGGGAGCCCTCCCCGTCCGTCCTCCCGGCCGACCACGCCAAAGGGAGCGCCGCCCCCGACCGCCCCCCCTCACGACCCGTCCCGGTCGATGAGGAGCGTGACCGGCCCGTCGTTGACGAGCTCGACGTCCATCATGGCCCCGAACTCGCCGCTGTGGACCGGCAGGCCCGTGCCCCGGCACAGCTCGAGGAACCGGTCGTAGAGCCGCTCGGCCTGGGCTGGCTCCGCGGCGCCGATGAAGGAGGGCCGGCGACCGCGGGACACGTCCCCGTACAGCGTGAACTGCGACACGACCAGGAGGGCCCCGCCCACGTCGCGCGCCGAAACGTTCATGCGGCCCTCCGCGTCCGCGAACACCCGCAGGCCCGCCAGCTTGTCCGCCAACCAGGCCAGCTCCTGCTCGCCGTCCCCCGGCGCGAAGGCGGCCAGCACGAGGAGGCCGACGCCGATGGCCCCGACCACCCTTCCCTCGACCCGGACCTCCGCGCGCGACACGCGCTGCACGACCACCCTCACGAGACCTCCCGGAACAGGCGCGGCGCATCGGCAATGTGCTTCGCGTCGAGGACGGTGCCGCGCTCCCGGATCCGGTCCACGACGCGGTTCAGGAGGGCCTCCTCGGGGAGCACCTGGCGCAGCCCCTCCACCGCGGCGACCACCACCAGCATGAAACGGGTCCGCGACAGCGCCACGTTGAGCAGGCGCGGGAAGTCCCGGTTCCGCCCCTCGTGCAGGAACCAGCTCCGGTCCGGCGGCGCGTCGACCGTGTCGAACACGACCAGGCTCTTCTCGCGACCCTGGAAACGGTGCACGGTGCTCACCTCGAGGTCCCGGGGCGCCGCCCGGCCGAGCCGCGTGCGGACGAGCTGTGCCAGCCGCCGGGCCTGCAATCGGTACGGGACCACGACGGCCACGTCGTCGATCCCCTCCCTCGCGGCCACCTCCAGGAAGCGGACCACGGCCTCCACGTGCTCTGCGTTGGCGCGCGAGCCTTCCCGGCGCTGGACGGACGGGTCGAGCGAGTCGGTGTCCAGCAGCACCAGCGGCCAGGCCGGCCCCTTCCGCTCGACGACCTCGGCCGCGTCCTCGAGCCGTCCGCCGTAGAACAGGTCGCTGACCAGCTCTCGAACCGGCGGCGCCATGCGGTACTGTTCGGTGAGCATCGCGCACAGCTGGTCGTGCGCGGCCGGGAGCACGAGCTCTCCGGGCGGAGCGTCCCCGACGACCCCCGCTTCCCTGAACGCATCCCTGGACAGCCAGCGCTCGGCCGACTCTCCGCGCGAGACGACCACGGCGGGGAGCTGTTGGAAGTCGCCGATCGCCACGGCGCGGCCCGCCGTCTGGGCCGCGGCCAGGCACACGTAGGGGAGGGGGGATGTGGAGGCTTCGTCGAGGACCAGCGAGTCGAAGCGCAGGGCGGCCAGGTCGTCCCACACGGCCAGCCGGGCGAGCGTGGAGAGCACGATGTCGGCCTCTCGCAGCGCCAGGACAGCCTGCTTCTGGAGCTCCCCGGCGATCCGGGACAGGCGTCGCATGGCCTCCTCGTCACGGGCCGAGCGCGCCATGGCCACCAGGCGTCCGTGGCGTCGCCGGATGCTCCCGTCCGCCTCGCGGCGCTGGGCGCGGGACAGCATCTCGCGCTCCATCTCCTCCACGGCGTCGGAGACGCGGCGGCCACGATCGTGCACCCGGCGCTCGACGGCTGCGTCCAGCGACAGGGACGGATCCCCCGTGCCGCTGTACTCGGCGCCCACCCGCACGATGCGGTTGGCCTCGACGGCACCGCGTCCCAGGACCTCGGCCACCCGGGCGGCCGCCTCGTCCAGGGCACCGTTCGTGGTCGCCGCCACCAGCACGCTGCCCCGTTCGGCCAGCTCGGCCACCGCGTGCCCGAGCAGAAGCGTCTTGCCGGTGCCGGGAGGGCCCCACACGAAGTGCACGTCGCTCCCCAGCAGCCGTCCCAGGGCGTGCCGCTGGGACGCGTTCAGTGTCTCCGAGCCGGACAGGCGCGGCGCATCCTCGCCGAGCTCGGGATAGGCGCGACCGAACAGGCGCAGGACGGTGTCCGGGTGGAACCTGCCCGGCTCCTCCCGCATCGCCTCCAGGCGCATGGCGAGGGCCGCGAGCAGCCAGGTGGGATCGAACTCGAGCTCGACGGGCTCGGGATGGCGGCCCAGCCAGTCGCCGACGGCCACGCGCACCACGGACCTGGCACGCTGGTAGCCGAGGACGAAGCCCTGCGCCTCCGAGGCCTCGGTCCGAATCCGCACGGCGTCGTCCGGTCGGATGTCGTAGGTTCCGTCCGGCACCTTCCACTCGTAGAAGAAGCTGCCGCCGGCCGAGTCCTGCACGCGCCCCTGGAGCCCCGGCAGGGGACGGTCCAGGCCGCGCCGGGCGAGCTCCTCCTGCACGGCCATGACTTCCTCGCCGAGCGCCTCGAGACACCCGTCGAGGATCGCCGCGAACTCGTGATCCAGCGCCACCTCTGTCATGGAAGCCACAAGCTATGGGAGCGCCGGGGCGGCGGCACCCGTCTCCTTCTCGCACCGCGGTCGGCGCCGCCCGACCGGTGCCCATCGTCGCCCGCACCGATCAAGGCCTTATCAACCGGCGACCTGGCACGCGTCATCCGTGGCGGCGGAACCGGAGGGCCGACATGATGAGACTCGCCAAGACGGGGCGGCCCGGGCCGGGCGACCGAACTGAATCACGGGGGGGCACGATGACGGATCGACTGGACGAGTTCCGGGCGTACCGGGAGCGCATGAACGACCGCATCCTGTCGTCCGGACACCTCGGGATCCGACGTTTCTTCCGCCTCGACCAGGCAGCCTACGAGGACACCGCGCTCGAGACCCGCACCCTGGAGATGCTCGGCCTGGTCGCCTCGATGGTCCTCCGGTGTGACGATTGCGTGGCCTACCACGTGATCCGCTGCCGGGAAGAGGGCGTCGCCGACGAAGAGATGTTCGACGTCTTCAACGTGGCGCTCGTGGTCGGGGGATCCATCGTGATCCCGCACCTCCGGCGCGCGGTCGAGCTCCTGGACGAGCTGCCGCGTGAGCGCGGGAAGCCCGGAACTCGGACACGAGGTGCGTGATGAAGGCTCTATTCTGGATCGGCCGGATACTGTTCTCGCTCATCTTCATCATGTCGGGACTCAACCACTTCGGTGAGCTGGAGGCAATGGCGGAGTTCGCGAGTTCCAAGGGAATCCCGGCTCCGCGTCTTTCGACGGCCGCCAGCGGCGTGGTCATCCTGGCCGGCGGGCTCAGCATCCTCCTCTGGTGGCAGGTCTCGATCGGAGCGTGGCTCCTCATCGGCTTTCTCGTGGCCGCGGCGCTCCTGGTGCACGACTTCTGGGCCGTCGAGGACCCCCGGGCCAAGCAGACGGAGCTCGCGCACTTCATGAAGAACCTGTCGCTGGCGGGAGCGGCGCTGATGTTCTTCGTGCTCCACCAGGCGCCGGGGCTGAAGAGTTGAGTCCGGGACCGGGGGAGCTGGCCGCCGGCCGACGGGGTGCGGAGTGGGCGCTCGTGGCCGCGACCGGCCTCGAGATGGGCCTCATCGAGGCCCTGTCGGAGGGGCCGACCACGGCGGAGGCGCTGGCCGGGCGTCTGGATCTCGCCGCTCGCGGCGTCCGGATCCTGCTCGGCGCCCTCGAGGAGCTGGCCCTCGTCCGCTTCGACCCCGAAGGCGTGGTTCTCACCGGGATCGGCCGCGCCCGCCTCGTGGACCGGGATACGCCGGACTTCGAGGGCGACGCGCTCCGCTTCTGGCTGCGAAGCCTCCGCCGCTGGACGGACGGGCTCCCGGAGGCCGTACGCACCGGGGCGCCCCAGGTCGGGCCGGGCGGCCGGTCGCCGGAGGGACTCGCCGCGTTCATGGCGGCCATGGCCAACAAGGACCCCGGGCTGGTGGAGGCCGCGGTCGAAGCCTGCCTCGAGCGGGTCCCCGACGCCCGGACCGTGCTGGACCTCGGAGGCGGCCCGGGGACCTTCTCCCGGGCGTTCGCGCGGCGCGGGCTCCAGGCCGTGCTGTTCGACCAGCCCGAGGTCATCGAGCACGTCCGTGGGGCGTACGGTCTGGACGGCGAGCCCGGCATCGAGCTCCGCGCGGGCGACTTCCTCGATCCGTTCCCCGAGGGCGAGTTCGACGTCGTCTTCATCGGAAACATCACGCACATCTACGACGAGCCCACGAACGCGCGCCTCGTGGCCGACGCGGCCGGAGTCCTCCGCCCGGGCGGGCTCCTGGCCATCCTGGACTTCGTGAGGGGCCAGTCGCCGTTCGCGGCCCTGTTCGCGGTCACCATGCTCCTCAACAGCCGGCATGGCGGCGACACGTACGACCGGTCCACCTACCAGGCGTGGCTCGCGGACGCGGGGCTGGCCGCCGCCCGCTTCCGGCGCCTGGACGAAGACCGTCACCTGGTCACGGCCCTCCGGTCCGCGACGGGCGCGGAGGCCGACGGCCCGACGGCCGGGAGGCCGCGGTGAGCAACGAACGGCCGGCTGGCGTCGGGCGGGAGCGTCCGGACATGACCCCCGATGCGTTCCGCGAGGCCGCGCGCCGGACCGCGGAGTGGGTGGCGCGCTACCGCGAGACGATCGAGGAGCTCCCGGTGCTCTCTCGCGCGCGACCGGGGGAGATCGCCGCCCTGCTGCCGGTCGCCCCACCGGAGGAAGGGGAGCCGTTCGACGCACTGGTGGACGACCTGGACCAGGTGGTGGTGCCGGGGCTCACGAACTGGTGCCACCCGGGCTTCTTCGCCTACTTCCCGAGCTCGTCGGCGCCGCCGGCCATCCTGGCGGAGCTCGTCGCGGCCGCGCTCAACCAGAACGCCATCCTGTGGCGAACCTCGCCGGTGGCCACCGAGCTCGAGACGCGCATGGCCGACTGGGTGCGCCAGCTCGTGGGACTCCCCCCGGGCTTCCGGGGCGTGATCCAGGACACCGCCTCGCAGAGCAGCTTCACGGCGCTGCTCGCCGCTCGCGAGGCGGCGGGAGTGGACGCCCGGGTGCGGGGACTGGCGGGGAGGGACGACCTGCCGCTCCTGCGCCTCTACATCTCCGACCACGGCCACTCCTCCCTCGAGAAGGCGGCCATCGCCGCCGGCCTCGGCCAGCGGGGCGTCCGCCGGGTGGCGGCCGACCCGGCGTTCCGGATGGACCCGGACGCGCTGGAGCGGGCGCTGGTCGAGGACGAGCGCGCCGGGATCCGGCCCGTCATGGTGGGCGCCACCATCGGCACCACCTCCACGGCGAGCGTCGACCCGGCCGGACCCATCGCGGAGCTGTGCGAGGCGCACGGGGTGTGGATGCACGTGGACGCGGCATACGCGGGGCCCGCCGCCATGCTGCCGGAGCAGCGGACCCGGTTTTCCGGCTGGGAGCGGGCCGACTCCATCGTCCTGAATCCGCACAAGTGGCTGGCCACGCCGGTGGACTGCAGCCTGCTCCTGTTCCGGGACCCGGGCCCCTTCCGGGCGTCCCTGGCGCTCACGCCCGAGTACCTGACGAGCGACGACGACGCCGAGGTCAACCTCCACGACTACGGCCTTTCCATGGGGCGGCGCTTCAGGGCGCTGAAGCTGTGGTTTCTGATCCGATGGCACGGCGCCGAGGGCCTCAGGGCCCTGCTGCGACGGCACATTGCCTGGGCCGAGGCGTTCGCGGGCTGGATCCGCGAGGACCCCCGCTTCACGCTGGCGGCCCCGCCCTCCTTCTCGACCGTGTGCTTCCGCGCGTTGGGGCCGGGGCAGCGGCGCCCGGCGCCGGATGCCCCGGGCGCCTTCGACCCGGAGGCCGGCGGGGAGGAGGCGGACGCGTTGACCCGGCGCATCATGGAGCGGGTGAACCGCGAGGGACGCGTGTTCCTGTCCCATACGGCCCTGGGCGGGCGAACGGTGCTCCGCCTCGCCGTGGGCTCGTATCTGACGCGGGAGGAGCACGTGCGGGGTGCGTACGAGGCCCTGGGGCGCACATGGGAGGTGCTGATCGGGAGTTGAGCGCCCCGCCCCCATCGCCGACCGGTTCGCGCGCTACCGTCCCCGACCGATCGGCTCGCCGTGGGGCCTTCGGCCCGGCGCTACCTCGACTTGAGGGTGAGGGCCGCGTCGCAGCAGGGGCAGTGGATCCGGAGCGGCAGCTCGGCCCCCTCCGCCAGGTCGAAGGACGCCCGCGCCCCACACGCGGGACAGGTCGCCTCGAAGGCCTCGAACCGGTTCCGGCGCCTCCAGCGCACGATGAACAGGCCGATCCCGCCGAAGAACAGGCCCGGCACGAGGATCAGGTGCGCGATCGGGATGAAGACGGCCACGGCCGCCATGAGCCACAGGAGGCCCAGCCCGGCCACGGCGCGCCGAATCCGGTGACCGCGTGAATGTTGGTGGATCCGCAGGTCGACGGGCGTCCCCTCCCCCCTCGCATACAACAGGGCCGGCACCCTGGACTCCTCCTCGCCCCTCATCGTCCCCCCCGTCCCTGCGCCGCGCCCCATGCCGCCCGCACCTCGAAGCCGACCACCACTCCCTCTTCCCTCTGGATCGCCCGGAACCCGCAGGAGCCGGACGCCCCGGCCCCGCCCGTCCGACGGCGGCCCAAACTGACACGTCCCACCCGTGTGCCGCCACGGGTCCCGAGACCGGCGACGTTCCGCTCCCGGCGGTCCCGTTGGACGGCCCGGGGCGCTCGGGTTAGACTCTTCCGACCCGCGGCACCCGGACGATTCCCGGACAGCCGCTCCGCTTCCCCCGACGAGGGACGCCATCCCATGCCGCGACGCCGCCTGGCACTCCTCCTGTTCACGCTCCTCCCCCTGGTCGCCTCCGCGTGCGCCGACAAGGACGGGAAGGCACAGACCACGCCCGACGGCTCCGTGGTCCCGTCCGATGTGTCGGTGATCATGCAACGGGCGGACCGGGCCCGGATCATGGGGGACACGTCGGCGCCCGTCCGGATGATCGAGGTCTCCGACTTCGAGTGCCCCTTCTGCAAGCAGTACTTCGACGAGACCTATCCGAAGATCGACAGCGCCTACGTGAAGACGGGGAAGATCCAGTACCTGTGGATCTCCTTCCCCAACCCGCGCCACGTGCACTCGTGGCCGGCCATCGAGGCGGGCTTCTGCGCGGGGGCGGTGGGGAAGTTCTGGCCCATGCACGACCTGCTGTTCCGGAACCAGGCCGAGTGGACCAAGTCCGACACCCCGGTGGACTTCTTCATGAAGTACGCGGAGAAGCTCGGGATCGACTCCGCCTCCTACCGGCAGTGCCTGGAGGAGGACCGCCCGTCCCCGCTGCAGGTGCGCGACCTGGCCAGCGTGACCCGGGTCGGCGTGAACGGGACCCCCTTCTTCATCATCGGGGACTCGATCTCCATGGAGGGGGCGGCGCCGTTCGCCAAGTTCAGGGAAGTCCTCGACTCCCTCATCGCCAAGCGCAGCGGCAAGGCGGGCCCCGCGAAGGCGGGCGCGGGCCGGGCGCCGGCGGATTCCGGGAAGGGGAAGACGCCGGGCGGCTGACGCCTCAGTCGCCCCGGAAGATCGAGCGCATGCGCTCCAGCGCCGCGGACGCGGTGCTGGCCCCCCGCTCGAACACATGGGCCAGCTCCCTTTCGCCCGGCTCGTCGGTGACCCTGGGAAGCTCGAAGCTGAAGTAGACCGACACCCCGGCCGGGCGGACACCCGCCGGGGCTTCCGCCCACGCGCCCTCCGTCTCCAGGGCCCCCTCGATGTGCACCTCCACCGAGTCGGCGTCCTCGCCCGTCTCCCGGGCGAGTCGCGCCAGCTGACTGGCCAGGAGCTCGTCCGAAGCCGGATCCGAGTCCCGGCGCTCCAACCACAGGGCCGGCGGCGCCACATCGAGGTTCATCCAGCCCAGCCTGACATCGGGAGCCAGCAGCAGTCCGGCCGGATCCACCGCGTCGGGTGGCGCTTCGACACCGGCGGCCGGCGGCACGGCCAGGTAGCCGGCCACGCCCTCGGGGCCGAGGTTGGCGCAGGCCAGGGCCATCTCGTCCACCGCCAGCTCCACCAGCGCCGAGGGCGAGTGCAGGATGTCGACCGCGCCCGACTCGAGGATGTCGAGCTCCGACTGGTCGTACGCCAGCCCACGGAAGAACCACGACAGGGGCTCCTGCCTGCCCTCGAACAGGTCTCGGACCCCGAGTCCGGCCTGCCGGAGCGCCTCCAGGAGGGACGCTCCCATCTGATGCCTGGTCAGCTGTGCCAAGAACACCCCCCGCACGGTCCGCCGGTTGCGGCCCCGTCCCGTCCGCCGCCATCCTGCCGCGGTGCAACGGAGCCCGGGACCCGAAACGATCTCTTCCGCGGAGGAACCTCTCCATGTCCGGCGCCACGTACAAGTCGATCGAGCTGGTGGGCACCTCTCCCGACAGCTACGCCGATGCCACGCGTCGCGCGGTCCGACGCGCCTCCGAGACGATGCGCGACCTGCGCTGGTTCGAGGTGGTGGAGCAGCGAGGGCACATCGGACAGGGTGACGTCACCGAGTTCCAGGTGCGCCTGCGGGTCTGGTTTTCGCTGGAAGCCTGAGACGCTCTGCGGGGAAACGCCCCACAGGCTCCTGCGCGGCTTCCCCACCGCCCCGTGCACTCTTTGCCGGACAGACGATGGCGGCAGCGGACGGTAGCTTCGGGCCGTCCGTGCCCCGATGGCCGTTCGGTCCCGACGCCGGGGGGCGTTGAACGCCCGGCGCCGGGACCGTAGCGTGCTCCACGCCGGTCCGCCGGCTCACGCGACCGAACAGGAAGAAGGTGGAGATGCGAATCGCCGTTCCCATGGAGACGGCCCCGGGCGAGACCCGGGTGGCGCTGACGCCCGATGCGGCGGGCAAGCTCATCAAGGCCGGCCACTCGGTGGCGGTCCAGGAGGAGGCCGGGCTCGCGGCCAGCTTCACCGACGCCTCCTACCGGGAGGCGGGCGCGGAGGTGACGGGCTCCGGCTCCCTCATGGAGGGCGCCCGGGTCGTGGCGCGGGTCGGACCTCCGCTTCGGAGGGAAGGCGGGCTGGATGAGATCGCCGAGCTCCCGGCCGGCTCCATCCTGATCGGCCTGCTGGACCCGCATCGGAACGGCGACATCCTGCAGCGGCTCGCCGAGAGCGGGGTGACGGCACTGGCCATGGAGCTCATGCCGCGAATCACCCGGGCCCAGAGCATGGACGCGCTCTCGGCCATGAGCACCGTGACCGGCTACAAGGCCGCGCTGCTGGGGGCGGACACCTCGGTCAAGTTCTTCCCGATGATGATGACGGCGGCGGGCACGATCGCCCCGGCGAAGGTGTTCGTGCTGGGCGCGGGCGTGGCGGGCCTCCAGGCTATCGCCACGGCGCGCCGCCTGGGCGCCAAGGTCGAGGCCTTCGACATCCGACCGGCCGCCCGGGAGCAGGTCGAGAGCCTGGGCGCCTCGTTCGTGGCCGCCGAGGAGGTGAAGGAGGAAGCCGAGACCGAGGGCGGCTACGCTCGGGAGGTCAGCGAGGAGGAGCGGGCCCGCGAGCAGGAGGTCATCGCCGAGCACGTCGCGGCCTCGGACGTCGTGATCACCACCGCGCTCGTCCCCGGCGGACCGGCTCCCCGGCTCCTCACCCGGGCGATGGTGGAGGGCATGGCTCCCGGCTCGGTCGTGGTCGACATGGCGGCGCCGGCCGGAGGAAACTGCGAAGTCACCTCTCCCGGCGAGACCGTGGTCCACGCGGGCGTCAAGATCCACGGTCCGCTCAACCTGGCCGCCTCGCTCCCCTTCCACGCCAGCCAGATGTACGCGCGCACGGTCGTCACCCTGCTGGGTCACCTGGCCCCGGAAGGCGAAGCGACCCTCGACCTCGAAGACGAGATCACGAGCGCCATCTGCGTCGTCCACGACGGCCAGGTGCGCTTCCAGCCATGACCGCGACATCGCACGCGTCGCGGTCGGCAACCATAGAGGAGGGCGGATGATCGGACCGCTTCTGGTCGGCGTCTACGTGTTCGTGCTGGCCATGTTCGTCGGCTGGCAGGTGATCACCAGGGTGCCGCCCACGCTGCACACGCCCCTGATGTCCGGCTCGAACGCGATCTCCGGCATCTCCATCGTGGGGGCGCTCGTCATCGCCGGGACCGCTTCGGACACCCTCATGACGGTGCTGGGGGTGGCGGCGGTGGCCATGGCCACGATCAACGTGGTGGGAGGCTTCCTGGTCACCGACCGGATGCTGAAGATGTTCCACCGCCGCCCCTCGGGCGACCGGCCGGAGGCTTAGGTCATGAGCTCGTCGCTCTTCCAGCTCGCCTACCTCCTGTCGGCCGTCCTGTTCATCGTCGGCCTCCAGAAGCTCTCCTCTCCCGAGACCGCCCGCGGCGGCAACGCCATCGCGTCGCTCGGCATGCTGATCGCCATCGTGGCCACGCTCCTGGGAGAGCACCTGGTCTCCTTCGAGTGGATCGTGATCGGCGCCATTCTGGGCTCCGCCATCGGCCTCATCATGGCGCAGAGCGTGCCCATGACCGCCATGCCGCAGATGGTGGCGGTGTTCAACGGCTTCGGCGGAGGCGCCTCGGCCCTGGTGGCCATCGCGGACTTCCTGGAGCTGGCCAAGCGGGCCTCGGGGCTGGAGGTGGCGCACGGTGTCTCGATCGTGGCCGGCGTCCTCATCGGTGGCGTCACGCTCTCGGGGAGCTTCGTCGCCTTCGGGAAGCTGCAGGGGCTGGTGACGGAGAAGCCGGTGACGTACCCGCTGCAGAAGACCTCCAACTTCATCCTCCTCATCGCCATGCTGGCGGCGGGGACGTGGCTCTCGCTGTCCGCCCCGGCGGGCGGCGTCGACGTGTTCTATTTCCTGATCGGAGCCTCGCTCCTCCTGGGCGTGCTGGTCGTCATCCCGATCGGCGGCGCCGACATGCCGGTCGTGATCGCGCTCCTCAACTCCTACTCGGGCCTGGCGGCCTCGGCGGCCGGCTTCGTGCTCGAGAACATGTCGCTCATCATCAGCGGCGCGCTGGTGGGAGCCTCGGGACTCATCCTCACCGGGATCATGTGCCGGGGCATGAACCGCTCCCTGGCCAACGTCCTGTTCGGGGCGTTCGGCGGGGGCGGCGGGCCGCAAGCGGCTTCGGGCGGCGGACCGGGCGGCGAGCGCACGGCCCGGGAGATCAACGCCGAGTCGGCGGCCATGATGCTGGCCTACGCCCGGCAGGTCGTGGTGGTGCCGGGCTACGGCCTCGCGGTCGCGCAGGCGCAGCACAAGCTCCGCGAGCTGGGCGATCTCCTGGGACGCAAGGGCGTCACCGTGAAATACGCCATCCATCCGGTGGCCGGCCGCATGCCCGGGCACATGAACGTGCTCCTGGCGGAGGCCAACGTCCCCTACGACCAGCTGTACGAGATCGAGGACGTGAATCCGGAGATGGCGGACACGGACGTAGCGCTGGTGGTCGGCGCCAACGACGTGGTCAACCCGGCGGCGCGCGACGATCCGACGAGCCCGATCGCGGGGATGCCGATCGTCGAGGTCGACCGGGCCAGGCAGTGCATCGTCCTGAAGCGGAGCCTGAACCCGGGCTTCGCCGGCGTCGACAACCCGCTCTTCTACCTGCCGAACAACTCCATGCTGTTCGGGGACGCGGCAGACTCGCTGGGGGCCCTGGTGCGGGAGGTCAAGGAGCTTTGAGGGGGGCCGTGCGACCGGCCCCCTCGTGGAGGAGGAACAGCCGGTGACCCCGACCCCGCCGCTCGCGTCGGGGTAAGGATCGCCAGCACTTCACCGACGCCTCACTCCACCCGGCCTCGCGGAGGAGATCATGACCACAGGGAGCCCCGGTAGCCCGCCGCGCCTTACCGCAGCCTCGATCCCGCTCGCCGGAGCGGCACTCGTGACCCTGGCTGCCGCGGCCCTCGCCCCGCTCGGGCTGGCGGCGGCGCAGCAAGCCGGGCCGGAGGTCACCGGCGCCACCGCGTCGACCGGGGCGGACATCGCGGTCTATCCGGGCGGACCCGCCCTCGTGCGGGAAGCTCTGCGCTTCCGCCTGCCGGACGGGGAGGGTCGGATCACCTGGGGAGCGCCCCCCTCGACTCTGGACCTGTCGAGCCTGTCGCTCCTGTTCCCGGACCGGACCTCGGCGAGCGTCGTGGAGCAGCGCAGCCTGCCCGGCGGCGCGAGCATGGAGGATTTGCTGCGGGCCTCGGTCGGGCGCGCGGTCGACCTCGTGCTGGCGGGCGGCGACACGCTGCGCGCCACCCTGCTCTCCGGCTCGGGCGGACTCCTCCTGAGGAAAGAGAACGGCTCGATCGTGTCCCTGGGGCCCGGCCAGGTCCGGCAGCTCCTCCTTCCCGGCCTGCCCGAGGGCCAGCGGCTAGCCCCGGCCGTCACCTGGACCGTTCGCGCGGCGCGGGGCGGCCAGTCCACGGCCACGGCCCGCTACCTGACCGGAGGCCTCACCTGGAACGCCGAGTACGCGATCACGCTCGCCCCCTCGGGCGGGAGCCTCGAGCTCGAGGCGTGGGCCGACCTGCGGGACGGCTCGGGGCGGAGCTGGCCCAACGCCCGGGTGCGGCTCGTCGCCGGCGAGCTCAACCGGACCGGGAGCCCGCAGTCCCTGGCGGACGCGGCCCGGGCCAAGGTCATGGAGGCGGCGGCGCCGTCCGTCGCCCAGGCCGAGGAGCGGAGCTTCTCCGAGTACCACGTGTTCGAGCTGCCGCGCGCCGTGTCGCTGGAAGACGGCCAGACCGTGCGGGCCCTCCTCCTGCGCGCCACCGACGTCCCCACCCGGAAGCTCTACATGTACGATGGCGGAGAGGCCTACGGGTACGGGTCCAGCCGCCCCATCACCCAGACCCAGCCGGGCGGGAGCTCCGGCCGGACGCACGTCCAGGCGGTCCTCGAGCTCGCCTCGGGGGAGCACACCCCGGTGGACCGGCCGCTGCCGGCCGGGCGCGCCCGCATCTACGAGGAGGACGAGGACGGCTCCACGCTGCTCGCCGGCGAGGCTCCGGTGCCCGACCTCATGGTCGGCGACACGGTCCGCCTCCCGCTTGGCCGGGCCTTCGACCTCACGGCCGAGCGCACCCGCACGGCGTTTCGCCGGCCCGACGCCCACAACCTGGAGGAGGGCTACCGGATCACGCTGCGGAGCGCCAAGAAGGAGCCCGTCCAGGTGCACGTGACCGAGCGCATGTTCCGATGGCACGAGTGGAGGATCACGGCGGAGATGGTCGACGGGAAGCCGGCCCGGCACGCGAAGCCCGACGCGGAGCACGCCGAGTGGAGGATCACGGTGCCGGCCGGAGGCCGCGCCACACTGGAGTACACGGTCCACTACGCCTGGAGCGAGCAGGACCTTCGGTAGACGCGCCCCGCGCATTACGCTACCGGACAGCCCCTGGTAGGGCCCGAGAGCCCGCCGCCGCTCGCCGGAAGGCGGCGCACCGGGCGACTCAGAACTTGTAGCTCAGGCCCGTCACCAGCGTGAGGTCGTTCTTCTTCCTCGGCAGACCGGTGCCCGGGTCGACGAACGGGTCCGAGTTGTAGTCGTCCTGGAAGTTCACGCTGAGCCCCAGACCACCCACGATCCTCGTCGTCAGCCCCACCTCGCCGTGCACGAGGTACTCACCGAAGTCGGACAGCTTGGGATTCCAGGTCAGCGACTGCGTGAGGTCCGTCGTCCCACTCACCGTCCAGGTGAGGTCCTGCCCGATCGCGGCGTGCACCGCCGCGTCCGTAGAGTCGTTCACGAACCGGTCCTGGATCCAGCTGCCGCCCCCCTGGAGGCTCAGGGTGACCCCGTCGGTGGCCACCACCTGGTAGCCGACGCCGACCGCGGGGGCGAGCCGGCGCGACAGGCCGGCCGGCTTGTCGAATCCGGCCTGGGCCCGCGCGAACAGGAAGAAGCGCGCCGTCGGGTAGAAGTCGTACTGGAGCGCTCCCGTGCCCCGGTTGGCCGTCTGGTCGCCGTCCGTGGTGGCCCGGAGGTACTGACCGCCCAGCGTCCAGGCCTGGCGCTTGAGCCGGTACGCCACCTTGCCGCCGACCGACAGGTTCGTGGTCTTGGAGTTGCCCGCCGTGAGCGTGAAGCCGAGGTCGGCGCTGCCGCCCCAGCCAGTGGTATCGGTCGTCGCGGCGGCCGGCCCGGCCTCGAACGCATCCAGGCTCCAGTCCGAGGGGCCGTTCTGGGCCCGGAGCGGGACCGGCCGGAGGAGGACGAGCCCGGCGGCGACGGCCGAGACGACGAGCGGCGCCGCCCGCCTCACGCGACCTCCCCGGCCGCCTCGGATCCGAACAGGTGCACGTCTCGCTGCGGGAAGGGCAGGCTGCAGCCGGCCGCCTCGAGGCCTTCCTTGAGACCTCTGGTCAGGTCGTTGCGAAGCGGCCAGTAGTCTTCCGTCCGGCACCACGGCCGCACCATCAGTTTCACCGAGGAGTCCCCCAGCCCCGCCACCGCCACCACCGGTGCCGGCTCGGACAGGACCCGTCCTTCCCGGGCGAGGAGATCCTCGCACGCGGCGATCGCCGTCCCGATGTCGTCGTCGTAGTCGATGCCGACCTCCAGGTCCAGGCGGCGCGTCTCGTTGCCGTTGAAGTTCCGTATCACGCTGCCGAACACCGAGGAGTTGGGCACCAGGATCCGGACGTTGTCCGGCGTGTCCAGGCGCGTCGTGAACAGACCGATGTCCCGGACGGTCCCCGACACTCCACCGGCTTCCACGAAGTCGCCCGCCGAGAAGGGCCGGAAGATGAGCAGCATGACTCCGGCGGAGAAGTTACCGAGCGTACCCTGGAAGGCGAGCCCCACGGCGAAGCTCGCGGCGCCCAGAACCGCCACGAAGGAGGTGGTCTGAATGCCGAACAGGTTGAGCACGGCGAGGGCCACGAACGCCAGGAGCCCATAGTAGGCCAGACCGCTGACGAAACCGATCAGCACGGGCTCCGTCCTGGTGTGCGAGAGACCGCGGCGCACCAGCCGTCGTACCCATTTCGCCATGCTCCAGCCGATCACCAGCACCGCCCCCGCGCCGAGCACGCGCAACCCCCACGTGGACACAGCGCGTACGACCGTGGCAGTGAGATCGCCTGCACCGACCTGCATCCTGGACCTCCATGAATTCGAATCCGCTCGATGAGCACGGCACGCGGGGAGTCCCCCCGCCGTTCACGCGTCGGCGACCGGGGCCCCGCCCACGGTGAGCAAGAGGTGCGCCAGCCATCTACCTTGCGGACCTCCCGGCGGTACTGTCTCGTGCAGACGGTCCCGCGGACGCGATGCCGCCGACTCGGCCGGCGGCCGCACGGGGCAGCCACGTCTCCGTCCTCGAGGATGCCGACATGAACTGGGGCCAGCTCCTCCAGGCCATTCGCGACATCATGGACGTGAACCTGTTCCGGCTCGCCGGGACCGTCGTCACGCTGGGGTCGATCGTCTCGGCCTGCGTCGTTCTGGCGGTCGGCTGGGTCCTCTCCTCGCTCGTGCGCAGGGCGGTCCAGCGACTCGTGGGCGGCACGGGCGCGCACCGCCGCCATGGCGCCCAGGTGAGCCAGCGCCTGGTGCACTACACGATCATGCTCCTGGCCACGCTCCTCGCCCTCGACGTGATGGGCGTGAACGTGTCCGCCCTGTTCGCGGCGGGAGCCCTGTTCGCGGTAGCCATCGGCTTCGCGATGCAGAACATCACCCAGAACTTCGTGTCGGGCGTCATCCTCCTCGTGGAACGCTCCATCCAGCCCGGGGACGTGCTCGAGGTGGACGGCCAGGTGATCCGCGTCGAAGAGATGAGGATCCGCTCGACCGTGGGGCGAACGCGAGACGACGAAGAGCTCATCGTCCCCAACTCCGCCCTGGTGGCGTCCACGGTCAAGAACTTCACGATGCGGGACTCGCTGTACCGGGTGAGGGCCCCCGTGGGCGTGAGCTACGGATCCGACATGTCCAGGGTGCGACAGGTGCTGGAGGGTGTGGCGAACGGTTTCCCCGGCCGGCACTCGGCCCGCAACCCCATGGTGTTGCTCACTGGATTCGGATCCTCGTCGGTGGACTGGGAGACGTCGGTGTGGATCGACGACCCGTGGAGCGCGCGGATCGTCCTCTCCGAGCTCCAGCAGGCATCGTGGAACGCCCTCAAGGCCGCCGGCATCACCATCGCCTTCCCGCAGCTCGACCTGCACCTGGACGCCGATGTCGTGGCGGCCCTCGGAGGCAGTGGAGGCGGCGGCGAGCCGCCCGCCACGTGACCCGCGATCCGTCCGGGGCGCGACCGGCCGCGCCCCGTCCGCCGCGCGTCCTCAGCCCGACGAGTCGTCGGGCACCGACACCTTCCGCCGCGCCGACTTCCGGCCCAGCATCAGGAGGTGGACGTCGGGGTCGACGAGGGCGCGCTCCGGCCGGAAGGCGGATGGGACGACGACCGTGGTGTCGCCCCCGGCCGGCACCCGCACGATGACCGAGGCGGCCCGGTAGCCGGAGGAGTCCCGGGCCACGGTCGTTCCCCCACCTCCGGAGGCCCCCGACGCCGAGTCGCCCGCAGGGGAGTCGTCCCTCGCCGCCGCGCCCGCCGCGGTCGCCGGCTGGCCGGATGCCAGGGAGTCCCGATGCCCCGCCACGACCGCCAGCACCACCGGCGGATCCCCGGTCCCATCGTTATGGAGCGCCACCTCGGTCTCCCAGCCGCCCTGTCCGTCCGGGCGCGCCGCGGCGCGGCTCACCCGGTACTCGGGGACTTTCACCTCCCAGAACCACCGCTGCACGAAGGCGTTGAACGAGTCCACATCCCGCGCGTGGCTGCGCATCACGAGCAGGAAGTCGGGCAGGAGGGGATAGTCGGGCCCGTCGCGGTAGCGGGCCACGTAGTCGCGAAGTCCCTCCATCATCCGCTCCCGGCCCATGTGCTCCATCAGCATCCAGAAGGCCCACCCCCCCTTGTCGTAGGTGACCGCCCGGTCCCCCGAGCGCGAGCCGTCCGTCCACACCAGCGGACGCTCGTGGTCCGGCCGGCGAGAGTCGGCGTAGTCCGACTCGATGCGGCGCATGAACTCCCGCCGGATCGCGTCGCCCTTCTCGGCCTGGAGGAGCATGGCCGTGGAGAAGTGCGCCAGACCCTCGGAGAGCACGTTCCCGCCCGGACCCTCTCCCGGCGTCACCATGTTGCCCCACCACTGGTGGGCGGACTCGTGCGCCGTGACCATGTACGGCGCCAGGTTCCAGTCTCCCTTCCTGGCCAGGAAGCCAATGCCCTCCGAGAAGGTGATGTCGGTGGGGAAGCCCTGCGCGTAGGTGGCCAGGTCCGGGAACTCGCTCAGCTTGAGCTGCTCCCAGGGATAGGGCGCGAACCAGCGGGAGTAATCGCGCCGCGCAGCCTGGAGGGCCGAGGCGATCTCATCGAGATCGTACGTGTGCGCCGGGTGGTAGAACACCTCCGTGCCGTCCCCCTCCCGAACGGCCCAGCGGCCCGCGACGACGTTGAAGAACCGCACCGGGTGATCCGTCTCCCACACGACCGTGCGCAGGCTGTCCGCCGAGCTGTCGGTCACCAGGCGCCCGACCGAGTTGTAGGTGAACTGCGGGGGTCCGGCAATGCGGATGCGGGCGGAGAAGGGCGTGGAGGCGCCGAAGGCCGGCGGGTTCCGCCCCTCCCAGAACCGATCCGGCCAGTCGCGGGCCTCGTACGCCCGCTCCCTGGAGCTCCCGATGCCGGGCACGTAACCAGGGATCGGCGTCAGCATCGGGCCGAACGAGGTCAGGACCACGCCCGCCGGGAGCACGAAGGTGCCCGTGCCGCCCCCGTCCTTGGTCCATCCGTCCGGGTACCGACCGGAGTAGCGCCAGCCCACCCGCAGGGTATCGCCCGGCGCGAGGCCGGAGTCGGGGTAGAAGACGTACAGGCCGGCCCGGTCCTCCGGCTGGACGGAGTCCCCGTCCACGGTCCAGGTCGGGTGCTCCCAGAAGAAGCCGCCGGTCAGTGGCACGCGGCGCAGGGTGGTGTCCTGGCGGTTCACCAGGACCAGCGTGCCGGCACTCCGCAGCCGCCCGCGGCCCGGCCACAGGCGCAGGTCGAGGTCCACGTGGGCGACCGCGGGCGTGGCCACGTGCCAGTAAGTGGCCACGTTCTTCTTCCAGTAGTCCGCCGCCTGCTTCTCGGCTTTCGCTCCCTGGAAGCCGTGCTGGACGCCCAGCCACAGGGCCAGCCCCACCGCCACCGGTCCGACGGCCAGGGGCGAAAGGCGCAGGACGCCGAGCGACAGCCGGCCCGGCTGCAGCCGCCGCCACCAGGCCACCGAATCGGGCTCCCGCCGCCGCCCCCAGGCCGCCGCCAGCGCCAGGAGGAGCACGGCGAGCGCCACGTAGAACAGTCGGTTGAGGAAGAAGGGCGTGCGGTTGAGGGGGAAGAGGCCCATGTCGGTCCAGTTCATGGAGCCCCACAGCATCCAGTTGGTGAGCCACGTGCCGTGGCCGGCCACCTGGCGGTAGACCGTGAGGCCGATCACGCCGAGACCCACCGCCCAGGTGGCCCCGCGGCTGTCCGTGAGGCCGTGCACGGCTGCCAGGAAGGCGACCCACACCAGGAAGGTGGGCATGAGTCCCACGCCCCACACCCACGCGAACGGACCGATCCGAACGGGAACCGTGTGCTGCACGAGGATCGCGACCACCCCGCCCAGCACGGCGGCCAGCAGCACGACGACCGGCAGGGCCAGCACGGCCAGCGCCTTACCCACCACCCGGACGCCCTCGCCCACCGGCAGGGCGCGAGACAGCGACAGGAGCCCGCTGGAGCGGTCCCGCTCGAGCACGTCGACCGTGTAGAACACGAGGAGGAGGCAGACGAGGAGGGCCAGCGTGTCGCTCCCGCGGACCGCCACCTGGCCCGGCGTGGCCAGCACGCGCGTTCCGAACGGCCCCACGCCGACGAGCGCGTTCCCGAGCACCTGGCTCAGGACGAGGAGCGAGAACACGTACAGGGCCGGGGAGGCGAACAGCTCCCGGATCTCGGATCGCGCCACCCGGAGCGCCGCCAGACCGGCCCACGGCTTCCCTCCGTGGCCCCCGAGTCGGTCGACCGCCCACGGGGCGGCGCCGCGCCACGATGCCTCCGGCGAGCGAGCCCGGCCGGGGGACGTGGCGCCGCCGGCCAGGGCGGCCGCGACGGCGGACGGGCCGGCGTCCGGCCCGCGCAGGGACCGCGCGAAGCTCCTCTCCGTCCACCACAGAGCCGCCGCCCCGAGGCCCGCCCACGCGGCCCGGCTGACCAGGAAGCCGACGGAGAAGGTGATCGAGCCCGTGTTGTAGAACTCGACGCCCCGGTCGACCTTGAGCCACGTCTGGCTGAGCCAACGGAACCCGCTCGGATCCGCCCACATCAGCAGCCGATCGACCCGCGGATCGAGCCAGGAAGGCGTCCACTCCCACAGGAAGACGATCGCGGCCACGAGCACCAGCGGAAACAGGTAGACCAGGACCGGCCGGCGGGTGCGGGTGCCGATCCAGAAGCTCACCCCGGCGACCCCGATCAGCGACGGCAGCCCGAACACCACGGCCGGGACCAGATAGTTGAGCGCCGAGAACGGCCCGTGGATGTCGGCGTGGCCGACCGTCGGCACCAGGTGGTTGAAGAGGGCCATGAACCCCAGATGCGCCACGAGAACCACCAGGATCGTGGCGAGCACGGCCAGGGCCTTCCCACCGATGTACTCGCCCGCGGTGAGCGGCGTCGCGTGGAGAAGCGGCCCCACCCTCCACTCGTCCTCGTCCTGCACCACGGTCGTCCCCGCCAGGGCGGCCACGAAGAACACGTAGAACGTGAAGATCGTGGCGGAGAGGATCTGGGCGAGAGCGAACTCGGACGTGATCCACGCCCGGGTTCCGCCGACCTGCGTATCGCCGGTCTGGATGCGGACCGAGCCGGTCGACATCCCCCAGGCGAGCAGGAGAAGAACCAGCAGCCAGATCCAGAACAGGGGCCGCCGCAGGTGCCGCGTCAGATCCAGCCAGAAGATCCGGCCGAGGCGCGAGAGGCTCACGCCGGGGCGCTCCCCTGCGAAGCGAGCTCGGGCTCCTCCGGCGCGAGGCGACCCGAGACGCGCCGGATCGTCACCAGGTAGGCGTCCTCCAGGGTGGGCTCGGCGGACTCGAATCCCTCGGGGGGACGGCCGTCCGGAACGTACAGCCGTACGTGGTGGCGACCCTCGGACACGACGGAGCGCACCACCTGGCCGCCCCGCTCCAGGGCGTCGACCCGTTCCGGCTCGACCCGTCCCTCGAACACGAGGCCGGCCACGGCCGCGCGGGCCTCCGCCGGCGTCGTCTCCTCCACCAGGCGCCCCTGGTGGATGATGGCGAAGCGGGGGCACAGCACGGAGACGTCCTCGACGATGTGGGTCGAGAGCAGCACGATCCGGTTCTCGGCCAGCCGCGCCAGGAGACGGTAGAAGCGGTTCCTCTCCTCGGGGTCGAGGCCGGCGGTCGGCTCGTCGACGATGATGAGCCGGGGGTCGCCCGCCAGCGCCTGGGCGATGCCCAGCCTCTGCCGCATTCCGCCCGAGTAGCTCTTCACCTTCCGGCCCCCCTCTTCGAGCAGGTTGACCTCCTCGAGGAGGGCGTCGCACAGGGGGCGCATGCCCGCCGGGGCGACGACCCCCTTGAGGCGCAGCAGGTGCTCGAGCATCTCCCGGCCGGACAGGTGCGGATAGAACCCGAACTCCTGCGGCAGGTAGCCGAGCCGCTCCCAGACGTAGTCCGGATGGTGCAGCACGTCGTGCCCGTCCAGATTCACGGAGCCGGCCGTGGCCTCGAGCACGCCCGCCACGATCTTCATCAGGGTCGTCTTGCCGGCGCCGTTCGGACCCAGGAGGCCGAACATCCCGTCTCCGATTTCGAGGGAGACGCCCCGCAGCGCCGCCACGGGGCCGGGGTAGACCTTGACGAGGTCCTGGACGGTGAGCACCGCTGCCTCCTGGTCGACTGGAACGTGGGGCGTCGCGCCGGGACCGGGGAGACCGCACCGGGGCCGCCGGACGAGCGGCTACAGTATGGGGCAGCCCGGCCCTTCCGGCGACCGCCGCCCCCGCCGTAGGTTGGGGGGAGCCGGAAGCTCACCTCCGACCGGGAGGGACCTCGTGCGCATCGCGCTGGGCGTCGTGGCGGGCTACGTCGTGTTCGCGTTCTCGACGCTGGTCCCGTTCCTCCTCACCGGCCGCGACCCGCACGCGGCCGCGACCCTTTCCTCCATGCTGGGCCGGGTCGTGTACGGGATCGCGTTCGCGGCCCTGGCGGGGCTGCTGGCGGGTCGGATCGCACGCGAGCGGCATCGGATCGCGGCTCTGTGCCTGGCCCTGGTGATCGCGGCGGGCGCCGTGGTGTCCATCATGGAGCGGCCGGACGATGCCTCCACCCTGGCACAGCTGGCCGTCCTCGTCCTCATGGCGCCGGCGGCCCTCCTGGGGGACTGGCTGGGAGCGACCTGGGCGACGCGACACGAAACCGGATCCCGGCCTCACTCGTAGGGGAGACCGAGAGCGAGAAGGACATACCACGGTCCCCGAACGGGAGAAGCGACGATGTTCCGCCCGGCTTTCGCACCGCCGCCACCGACGACGCGACGCGGACCCACGTGTCCGCCCGATCGTCCGCCCTTCGGCCCGCTCCTCGACAGGAGCCGACCGAGATGAAGATGGCGACTTGGATCGGGTTGGCGACCGGCGTGGCTTGGGCGGTCGGCCTGGCCCTCCACCACGGAACGGTGGGCCTGGTGATCGGGCTCGTGGCGGGGGTCGTCCTCGGCATGGCCTTTCGCCGAGAGGAGGACGCCGACAACGCCTGACAAGCGCCGCCCCGCCGCGGCCCGGCGCTCGCCCACGGACCCGTTCGCTCCCTGACCTTCCGCGGGCGGCCGGTTCGCCGCCCCTCCTCCTTGCCCCTCCCCTGCCACGCGCCCAGCTTCGCCCGGGCGGCCATCCGCACCGATCGCCTCGCGACCCCAACCGAACCGGCCGAACACACCCAACGAGGGCATAGCTCGCCATGACCGAACCTGGGAAGCTCCGTCACCAGCGGATGATCGGCGACCGGGCTCTACGTCCCGAGTCGCTCATGATGAGCTACGGGTACGACCCCTCCCTCTCCGAGGGCGCCGTGAAGTGCCCGCTGTTCCTGACCTCGACCTTCGTGTTCGAGAGCGCCGAGGACGGGAAGGCGTTTTTCGAGCTGGCTTACGGCCTCCGGGAGCGCGCGCCTGCCGAGGAGCCGGGCCTCATCTACTCGCGGATCAACAATCCCGACCTCGAGATCCTGGAGGATCGTCTCACGCTATGGGACGGGGCCGAGTCGGGCCTGGTGTTCTCCAGCGGCATGGCCGCCATCTCCACCACCCTCCTCACCTTCCTGAGGCCGGGCGACGTGGTCGTGCACAGCGAGCCCGTGTACGGGGGCACGGACTTCCTCCTGAACCGGATCCTGCCCCAGTTCGGGATCCGGCACGTGGGCTTCCCGGCCGCCGACCGCGAGGCGGCCCGCCGGAGGATCCGCGAGGCCGGCTCGTCCGCCCGGATCGGGCTGGTCTACGTGGAGACGCCGGCCAACCCGACCAACGCCATGGTGGACATCGAGGCCTGCGCGGAGGCGGCGAGGGCGCTCTCGGGCCAGGAGGGGGGCCGGCCGCTGGTCGCCGTCGACAACACCTTCCTGGGGCCCCTGTGGCAGCAGCCGCTCCGGCACGGAGCCGACCTCGTCCTCTATTCCCTGACCAAGTACGTGGGCGGACACTCGGACGTCATCGCCGGGGCCTGCCTGGGCGCGGAGCAGCACGTGTCGCCCGTGCGCGGCATGCGCACCATCCTCGGCACGATGTGCGACCCGCACACCGGCTGGCTCCTCATGCGGAGCCTCGAGACCGTGAAGCTGCGCATGACCAGCCAGATGAAGAACGCCCGTTACGTGGCCGAGTTCCTCCGGGACCACCCGCTCATCCGCAGCGTGCACTACCTGGGCTTTCTCCCCGAGCACGGCCCGCAGCGGGAGATCTACGAGGGCCAGTGCGTAGCCCCCGGGAGCACCTTCTCGTTCGAGATCGACGGAGGCGAGGAGGAGGCCTTCCGCTTCCTGAACCGGCTGGAGCTGGTGAAGCTGGCCGTGAGCCTCGGGGGCACGGAGAGCCTGGCCGAGCACCCCGGCACCATGACGCACTCGGACATCGAGCCGGCCGAGCGCGAGCGCATGGGCATCACGCCGGGGCTGGTCCGTCTGTCGGTCGGCATCGAGGCGCCGCAGGACCTCATCGCGGACCTCGAGCAGGCGCTCGAAGTCGTATAGCGGCGGGGAAGAGGGGACCATGTTCGTCGGACACGCGGCGGTGGCGCTCGCGGCCAGGAAGAAGGCCCGCTCGGTCTCCCTGGGGTGGCTGGTGGCCGCCGCCTTCGGTCTCGATCTCCTGTGGCCCGTCTTCCTCCTGGTCGGGCTCGAGCGCGTCAGCATCGTGCCGGGCATCACGGCGGCGAGCCCGCTGCGGTTCGACTACTACCCGTGGTCCCACAGCCTGCTCATGACCCTCGCCTGGAGCCTCGTCGCCTACGGGCTGGCGCGCTGGCGCGGCGTGAGCCGCGGCACGTCGGGACTCCTGGGCGCCCTGGTCCTCAGCCACTGGGTCCTGGACGTGATCGTCCACCGACCCGACCTGCCGTTGTGGCCCGGAGCCTCGCCGCTGGTGGGGCTGGGGCTGTGGAACTCGGTCGCCTGGTCGCTGATCGTCGAGGGCGTCCTGTTCGCGGCCGGCATCTTCCTGTACGTACGCGCCACCCGGCCCGCCGACCGCACGGGCGTGTTCGCCTACTGGAGCTGGATTCTGGTGATGACGGCGATGTGGCTGCCCGGTCCCTTCTCGCCTCCGCCGCCGAGCGCGCGGGCCGTCGCCTGGGTCTCCCTCGGGATGTGGCTCCTGCCCTTCTGGGCGGCGTGGGCCGACCGGCACCGCACCCCCCGCGAGCCCGCCACCGCCTCCTCCGCGCCCGCCGGAGCGGAGGCCCTGTCACCGGCCCCGACCCCCGACCGCTGAACCGCGGACCGGGCACCAACCTTGCTCGCCTCGGGGCGCGGACGACATCGCCACCGCGCACGGAAAGCGACGGGCGGAGAGCGACTACATTTGTAGACGATCCTGCAGCGAGGAAGGCATGGAGTACGTGAAGCTCGGCTACACCGGCCTCGAGGTCTCGCGGCTGTGCCTGGGGATGATGAGCTACGGCGACCCGGAGTGGCGCTCCTGGGTCCTGGGGGAGGAGGACGCCCGGCCGTTCATAGAGCGCGCCCTGGAGCTCGGGATCAACTACTTCGACACGGCCGACATATACTCGCGCGGGGCGAGCGAGGAGGTGACGGGCAGGCTGCTGGGCGAGATGGCCCGGCGCGACGAGGTCGTCGTCGCCACCAAGGTCTACTTTCCCCACTCGGACCGCCCCAACCGCGGCGGCCTGGGCCGCAAGCACATCCTTGATTCCGTGCGCGACTCCCTGCGCCGCCTCGACCTGGAGTACATCGACCTCTACCAGATCCACCGCTGGGACTACGGGACGCCCATCGAGGAGACGATGGAGGCGCTGCACGACTGCGTGCGCGCCGGCTACGCCCGCTACATCGGCGCCTCGAGCATGTACGCCTACCAGTTCGCGCGCGCCCAGCACGTGGCCGACATCAACGGCTGGACCCGGTTCGTGTCCATGCAGAACCACTGGAACCTCCTCTACCGCGAGGAAGAGCGGGAGATGGTGCCGCTGTGCCGCGAGGAGGGGATCGGCCTGGTGCCGTGGAGTCCCCTGGCCCGCGGCTACCTGGCCCGTCCGCCGGCGGAGCGGGAGGCCACGGAGCGCGGCGAGACGGACGACTTCTCGCGCCGCATGTACGACTTCCCGGAGCGGGAGGCGATCCAGCGGGCCGTGGGAGAGGTGGCCGGGGCACGCGGCGCCACACGGGCCCAGGTGGCGCTCGCCTGGCTCCTGGCCCGGGAGGGCGTGACCGCCCCCATCATCGGGGCGACGAAGATGAATCACCTCGAGGAGGCCGTGGAGGCGGTCGACCTCGACCTCGACGACGAGGAGATCGAGAGGCTCGAGGCTCCGTATCGGCCGCGGGAGATCCAGGGGCACTCCTAGCCTCGTCCCTCCAGACAGGGAGATGGGCCGATGAGCGAGACGCGCGGTGCGGTCACCGCGGCGAGGAGCCGCGGACCGTGACCTCCGCCGTCGGCCGGGCTCTCGTCGGGAGCGGAATCGGACTGGAGATCCTGAGCGCGGTTGCCGTCGTTTTTCGGGCACGCTAGCGTGAACCGTACGACTCTCCGGGGAGGACGCATGCCCTCGCACACGCTGATCCACCTTCCGTCGCTCGCCGCGGCCCTCCTGATCGGCCTGGCGCCGCCGGCCGCCGCCCAGTCCCCGCCGAACGGCTCGTTCGTGGCCACCCTCGGCCGGGACACGGTCGCCTTCGAGAGCTACGCCTGGTCCGGGGACACGCTGTCGGGCTCGAGCCTCACCGCCTACCCGACCGCCCGCGTCCGGTCCTACCGCGCGGTGCTCGGAGTCGACGGCGGGATCCGACACCTGCACCTGGAGGTGGGCCCGGCGGGCGCGGCGCCCTCGACCATCGCCGACTACGTCTACGGGAGGGACAGTGTCCGGGTCGAGGTCCGCCGCGACACCACGACCCGCCGTTTCGCGGTGGCTACGGACGGCGACCACCCCCTGCCCTTCTTCGAGGACCTGTTCGCCTTCTGGGAGATGGCCGCGCGGAGGTTCGCCGCCGGATCGGCCGACAGCGCCACGATCCAGACGGTGGCGGGCCGGAGGCTGCTCCCCGTCACGTTCCGCCGCGGCGGCGCGTCCACGGTGGAGCTGAGCGCGGACGAGTGGGGGAGCGGTCGGATCGAACTCCGGCCCGACGGCGGGGCCAGGAGCTTCGACATGACGGGCACGACGACCAAGTACGCCGTCGAACGCGTGCCGTCGGTGGATCTGGCGGCCCACGAGACGGCCTGGGCGGCCCGGCCGCAGCCCGGATCGCTGTCGCCGCGGGACACGGCGAGCGCCGAGATCGGAAGCGCCACGGTCGCGGTGGACTACGGCCGTCCCTCCATGCGCGGCCGCCAGGTCTTCGGCGGCATCGTCCCCTTCGGCCAGGTGTGGCGCACGGGAGCGAACGCGGCCACGCAGCTCATCACGGACCACGACCTGGAGATCGGCGGCCAGCCCGTGCCGGCCGGGACCTACACGCTGTGGACCATCCCCGGCCGCGACGGCTGGACCCTGATCGTCAACCGACAGCACGGCCAGTGGGGCACCGAGTATCATCCGGATCAGGACCTGGTCCGCGTTCCGCTCACGGTGACGCGCTCGGATCGACCCGTCGAGCGCTTCACGATCACGGTGGCGGGCGGCGAGGCCGGCGAGGGCTCCATCGCCTTGGCGTGGGAGCGGACGCGCGCCACGGTCGAGGTCAGGGTGAAGGAGGAGCCGTGACGGGACCCGGGCACGGCTCACCTTCGACGCGACCGGCAGGCGGGTCGCGGTGAGCGGGCTCCCGTGACCCCCCGCGCACCGGCCTCCCGCCACGCCGAGCGCCACCGCAGCGAGCGCATCGGCTGGCTGCGCGCCGCAGTCCTCGGCGCCAACGACGGCATCGTGTCGACGGCGAGCCTCCTGGTGGGCGTGGCGGCCGCCGAGGCAGGTCGCAGCGCCGTGCTCGTAGCGGGCGTCGCCGGGCTCGTGGCAGGGGCCATGTCGATGGCGGCCGGCGAGTACGTATCCGTCAGCTCCCAGTCGGACACCGAAAAGGCCGACCTCGGTCGCGAGCGCCACGAGCTGGAGACCATGCCCGGCCCGGAGCGCGAGGAGCTGCGCTCGATCTACGTGAAGCGAGGGCTCGATCCCGACCTTGCGGGCCGGGTCGCGGACCAGCTGATGGAGAAGGACGCTCTCGGCGCGCACGCCCGCGACGAGCTCGGGATCTCAGAAGTCCAGATGGCGCGGCCGGTCCAGGCCGCCCTGGCATCGGCGGCCACCTTTTCGGCCGGCGCCGCGCTCCCCCTGGTCACCGCCGCCGTAGTTCCTCCGACGAGCATCGTGATCTCGGTGTCGGCGGTGTCCCTGGTCTCGCTAGCCCTGCTCGGTGGGCTCGCCGCCGGGGCGGGCGGTGCCCCGATCGCGCGGGGCGTGCTGCGGGTGACGTTTTGGGGCGCGCTCGCCATGGCGATCACCGCCGCGGTCGGACGGCTGTTCGGCGCCGTCGTGTGAGGCGCCGGGGCACGGCTGGCCACCCTCCTGTCTCGGGCGGGCGCGAGTGTGCTGCTCCTCGATCGGGACGCCGTGCCCTCCAACCAGGTCCTCGCGACCCACACCATCCACCCGCCGGGCTTTGACGTCCTGGAGGAGCTCGGGGCCCTGCGTGAGCTCCTGACGCAAGGCCGAAGCGGGAGCGAGTCCCGACGAGAGCTCCGCAGGCTTCGGCAGCGGCTGGAACGGGTCGCCGCGTAGCGCCCGGATCGGGGCGCGACGGCCCTTCCTCACCTGGAACCGGGCACCGGCCCGGGCGCCTCTCAGCCGGATTTCGCCCGGGAACGAACCGGTCCGCGGCGCACGTTGGACGAGCGCGGCATCGGGCCGGGAGCCGCGACGCGGGAACGCTGGGGAGACATCCCTTGACGCCCGTGCCCCCGCCCGGCACCCTGTAGCGCTCACTCTGAGCCCTGGATGCCCATACGTGCTGGTTCCACTACTGTTCGCGCTGACGACGGCCCACGCCGCTCTCCCAGCCCAGGACTCCGGTCGCGTCTACGACGGCAGGGCCCACCAGATCTCCGTCCGGATGCCCCGGATCGACTCGGCCGAGGTCACGATCGACGGCGAGCTGGACGAGGCCGCCTGGCGGCGGGCCGCCGTGCTCACCGGCTTCTCGCAGTACCAGCCCGTCGACGGGCTCCCCGCCACCGACTCGACCGAGATTCTCGTGTGGTACGGCCCGCGCGCCATCTACTTCGGCGTGCGCGCCTTCGAGCCACACGGCCGCGGCGCCGTGCGCGCCACCCTGGCCGACCGCGACGCGATCGACGCCGACGACAACGTCCAGATCCTCCTCGACACCTACGACGACCACCGGCGGGCCCTCGAGTTCGCGGTCAACCCGCTGGGCATCCAGGAGGACGGGGTGCGGAGCGAGGGCCAGTTCGGCACGGCGGGCGGCAACAACACCCATGGCCGCTTCGACGGCAACGTCGACCTGAACCCCGACTTCGTGTGGCGGTCCCGGGGCCACGTGACCGACTGGGGCTACCAGGTCGAGATCCGGATCCCGTTCAAGAGTCTCCGCTACCAGAGCACGAAGACGCAGACCTGGGGGCTCCAGGTCGTGCGGAAGGTGCAGCACTCGGCCTACGAGGACACCTGGACCCCGGTGGTGAGGGCCAACGCCAGCTTCCTCATCCAGTCCGGGACGCTGGTCGGGCTCCACGACCTCGAGCGCGGCCTGGTCATGGACGTGAACCCCGAGGTCACGACGCGGATCGACGGCGCGCCGGGGAGCTCGGGGTACGGCTACACGACCACGCCGGAGGTGGGCGGCACGCTGCACTGGGGGATCACCAACAATCTGGGCCTGGCCGCCACGGCCCACCCCGACTTCTCGCAGGTCGAGGCGGACGTGGCCCAGGTGACGGTGAACCAGCGCTTCGCCCTGTTCTATCCCGAGAAGCGCCCCTTCTTCCTGGACGGCCTCGAGCAGTACGACACCCCCAACACGCTCATCTACACCCGTCAGATCGTGCAGCCGGTGGCCGGCGCCAAGCTGATCGGCAAGGTGGGCTCCACGAACGTGGCGTACCTGGGCGCGGTCGACACGCGCGACCCGCTCACGGGCGACAACCCGGTGTTCAACCTGCTGCGGGTGCGCCGCGACCTCGGGGCCAGCTCCACGCTCGGCCTCGTGTACACCGACCGGATCGAGGGGAGCGCCTACAACCGCATCGCGGGCGGCGACGCGCGGGTCGTGTGGCTCAAGAAGTGGTTCTCGCAGCTGCAGCTGGTGCGCTCGTGGACGGGGGACGGCACCGGCTCGAACGACGGGCTGCTGTGGGACGTGGTGCTCGGCGACCGCACGGGGAGGAACTACGGCAACCACTTCGAGTTCGAGGGCGTGAGCCCCGGCTTCCGGGCGCAGAGCGGCTTCGTGAACCGCACGGGGATCGTCTCCGGGCGCCTGTTCAACCGCTTCACCTGGTACGGCGCGCCCGGGGCCCTGATCGAGCAGCTCTCGACCTACTTCATGGTCCAGCCGCTGTGGCGCTACGAGGACTTCCTGCACGCCCGCAGCCCGCTCGAGGGGACGTACGGCAACAACTGGAACGCGACCCTGCGGGGCGGGTGGAGCGTGAACACCAGCCTGAACGACAACCCCGTCCGGTTCGACACGGCCGCCTTCGCCGGCTACGGGGTGGTGCGCGGCGCGGACACCGTCGCCTTCCGGGTGCCGGCCGGAACGCACCACTTCTGGAGGGGCTCGCTGGGATTCTCGAGTCCGAACCGGGCACTGCAGGCGTCGGGGAGCGGGTCGTACGGCGGGGCCGCGATCTTCGAGGAGGCGAGCGAGGGCCGGGAGCTGAACACGACGCTGTCGCTGGCATGGAAGCCCACCCAGGCCCTCCGGGTGTCGGCGTCCTGGGTCCACGACCGCATCACCCGGTCGCGCGACGGGACCGAGTTCGCCCTCGCCAACATCCCGCGGCTCGAGGTCGACTTCCAGCTCAGCCGGCCCCTGTTCGTCCGCTACATCGGCCAGTACGTGGCCCAGCGCCAGGCGACGCTGCGCGACCCGCGCACCGGCGAGCCGCTGGCACCGTTCGACACCGCCGCCGGCGCCTATGCGTCGGGCGCGGGCTTCACCTCGAATACCTACCGGAACGACGTCCTGTTCTCCTACAAGCCGTCGCCGGGCACCGTGTTCTTCTTCGGCTACGGCGTGCTGTTCACCCAGCCCCGGGCGTTCAGCTTCTCGGGACCCGGGCTGCGCCGGGTGAACGACGGCTTCTTCATCAAGGCCAGCTACCTGTGGCGGCTGTAGCCGCCCGGGCACCGTCGGCGCCCGCGATCCGAGGCTAACGGAGCGCGCCGCCGACTCGACGGCCGGCCGGCGGGGGGCGATCTTGGGTCTGGATCCCAACATCGGCTAGTCCGCTCCTCGCGGAGGAACGGGTGCGGGACCGCCGCTCGGAGCCCGGAGGGAGGAGCAGCGTGGAGACGGAGCAGCGCACATGAGCGCGGACGCCGGACCGCCGACTCGCCCCGCGCGCACGCTCGAGGAGGAGCGGGAGGCCACCATCCAGGAGCTCACGCGGCACTTCTCGCGCGACCACCTGGAGGTCGAGGAGCTCGAGCGGCGGCTGGACGCGGCCATCGCCGCGCGCGACCGCGGTGCACTCGACGCCCTCGTCCGGGACCTCCCGGCCCTGCCGGTCGAGGCCGAGGTCCGGCCCACGCCCACGTCCCCCGCCGAGGACGCCTTCGGCGTCGAGCCCGGCGTCACGCCCCGGGATCACGGCTACGTGCTCGCCCTCCTGGGTGGATCGAGCCGCGAGGGGGCGTGGGTCCCCCCGCGCCAGATCCGCGTGCTCGCCGCCATGGGAGGCGTCGAGCTCGACTTCCGGCAGGCCCGCTTCGGGGCCCCGGTCACCGACGTCGAGGTGCTGGCCGTGATGGGAGGCGTGCACATCCTGGTCCCGCCGGGGATTCGCGTGGAGGCCCACGGACTCGGGATCATGGGCGGCTTCGACCACCGCCAGCTCGAGCCCGTGACCGACCCCGGGGCCCCCGTCCTCCGGGTGCGGGGCTTGGCCCTCATGGGCGGCGTGCACGTCGAGGAGCGCCGGCCGGGCGAATCCGGGGGTGACGCGCGCCGCCGGCTGAAGCGGGCCCGGAAGGGCCGCCGCGGCGCGGCGGGCTAGGCCTCGACCGACCCCGCCGCTCTCAGCATGGCCTCCAGACTCACCTCGACGTCCTCGTCCGTAGTGGCCCACGAACTGACGCTGATGCGCATGGCGGTGCGGCCGTGCCAGGTCGTGCCACCGCACCAGCAGGTCCCGTCGGCCTGCAGCGTCGCGATCACGCGGCGAGTGGTCTCCGGCTCCCCGAACGAGACCAGGACCTGATTCAGCACCACGTCGTTGAGGACCTCGAAACCGGCCGCCGACAGGCCCTCGGCGAAGCGCGTCGCGTGGCGGCAGCAGCGGTCCACGAGCTCCTCCACGCCCGATCGGCCCAGCGAGCGCAGCGCCGCCCACACCTCCACGCCGCGGGCCCTTCGCGACATCTCCGGCGTGAACGAATAGGGCTCGCGTTCCTTGCCGAGCACCAGGTACCCGGCGCTCACCACCATGGCCCGGCGCAGGTGCTCGGGCTCGCGGCAGATGGCGATGCCGCAGTCCTGCGGGACGTTGAGCCACTTGTGGGCATCCAGGCACCACGAGTCCGCCTCCTCGAACCCGGGGGCCAGCCGGGACCGGTCCGGAGACACCCTGGCCCACAGCCCGAAGGCGCCGTCCACGTGCACCCAGGTGCCGGCCTCTCGCGCGGCCGCGCACAGCTCCGGGGCCGGGTCGAACGCCCCCGTGTCCACGTTGCCGGCCTGCAGGCATAACACCGTGGAATCCGACAGGGGCGGCAGGGCGTCGGCCCGCATCCGTCCCTGCGCGTCGGTCGGGACGCGCACCACGCGCTCGCGGCCCAGCCCGAGCAGGCCGAGCCCCTTGAGGAGGCTGACGTGCACCTCGTCCCCGACCACCACCGTGATCTCGGGAGCCCCGAACAGACCGCGCGCCTCCACGTCCCAGCCCCGCCGCTCCAGGAGGGCATGCCTGGCCGCGGCCAGGCCGCACAGGTTGGCCGCCGTGGCGCCGGTGACGAAGCCGACCCCCGACCCGGCGGGCAGGCCGAGGACGTCGAGCACCCAGCGCAGCGCGACGCCCTCGAGGGCCGCGCACCCGGGGGCCAGGGCCACGGCCCCGGCGTTCTGATCCCAGGCCGCCGCCAGCCAGTTGGCGGCCACCGTGGCCGGGAGGGCGCCGCCCACCACGAACCCGAAATAGCGGCCCCCGGTGCTGGTCACCGTGGCCGGCGAGCCGACCTCGTCCAGGAGGGCCAGGGTCTCGCCGGGATCACGCGGACCGGCGGGAAGCGGCTCGTCCAAGCGCGACAGGGCCGCCACGGCCTCCGGGTCGGGCGTGACGCGGCGACCCGGCACGTCCTCCAGGTAACGGATGGAGCGCTCGGCGGCGGAGCGCAGCAGGGCGTTCGTGGGGGGACGGTCGCGTGGGGTCGGCATGGCGGGGCGTCTCCTGCTCGTTGGGGGAGCGTGCGCGGCGCGAGGCCGGCCGGCACCGGCCGGCAAGCTATCGACGGCGGCGGGCCCGGACGAGGTTCCCCGGGCCGTGTCCGGCGATGCCACGACGGCGCCGGCCGGCTATGGACGCGGCCGGCCCGCGTCGCGATCATGGTGCGGTCCGGCCGGCGGTCGGCCGAGCCCGGGACCCTGGAGGCGACCCCATGATCCGAGCGCTGGCCCGTCTGCCGGACCTGCTCACCGCGATCCGCCTGGCGCTGGTCCCGCTCCTGTGGGTGGCGGCGCTGACCGGACGAGCCGGCACCGTGGGTTGGGGCCTTCTCCTGGCCGGCCTCACGGACGCGGCGGACGGCTTCGCGGCCCGGAGACTGGGATCGGGTGGCACCGCGTTCGGCGCACGGTTCGACTCGCTCGCAGACAACCTGCTCCTCCCCTCTTGCGCGGTGTGGCTGTGGCTCCTTCGCCCCGAGCTGCTCCGCGCACACCCCGTCCTGGTCCTCGCCTGGGTGGGGCTGTTCGTGGTCTCGATCGGGGCGGGCTGGATCCGCTTCCGGCGCTTCGGAAATCTCCACCTGTACTCCGCCAAGGTCGCGGCCGTGGCCCTGTACGCCTTCATCGTGTCCGCCCTGCTCCTCCCCGGAAGGCTGGACTGGATCATCGTCCCGGCCGGCGCGCTCGGCATCCTCACCGAGACGGAGGCCCTGCTGATCCTCCTCACGCGCCGGGAGGTGGACGAGCACGTGGGGTCGATCCTCCTCCCCCGACGGGACGGCCGTTGACGACACCGACCACGGCCCGGCCTCGCCGACGGCCGCCTCCAGGTCGGAGCCGCCGGTGAAGCTGCGCCGTACCCTCTCCACCCTTCCCCTCGTCTTCATCCTCTACTTCTGCACCTCGGGAGGGCCGTACACGACCGAGGAGCTGGTGGCCCGGGTCGGACCGGGGCTGGGGCTGCTCATCCTCCTGCTCGTGCCCGTGTTCTGGTCGGTCCCCGAAGCCCTCATCGTGGGCGAGCTGGCCAGCATGCTCCCCGAGGAAGGCGGCTACTATCGGTGGGTATACCGGGCCTTTGGCCGGTTCTGGGCGTTTCAGAACGGATGGTGGACCTGGATGTACTCCCTGTTCGACATGGCCATCTACCCGGTCATGTTCAACACGTACCTGGCCTACTTCTTTCCTCACCTGACCGCCGGCCGGCAGTGGATCGTGGCCCTCGTGGTGATCTGGGGCGCCACGGCGATCAACCTGCGGGGTGCGCTCCCCGTGGGCCGCGTCTCGGTGGTGGCCGGCGGGCTGATCCTCGCCGCGTTCGCCGCGGTCGTCCTTTCCGCGCTCCCTCACATCCACCACGTCCCGTGGGCCCCCTTCCACGCGCCCGAGCACGCTGGAGTGGGCGCCATCGGCGTGGCCCTCTCCCTGGCGCTGTGGAACTACATCGGCTGGGACAACGCCTCGACCGTGCAGGGCGAGGTGGTGGACGCCACCCGCAGCTACCCCCGCGCCCTGGCATGGGGCGTCCCCCTCGTGGTGCTCAACTACCTGGTGCCCCTGACCGCCGCCCTGGCGGCCACCGACTGGGCGGCGTGGCCCGGCCGGCCGTGGCCCGAGATCGCGCGCATGGCGGGCGGCGGCGCCGGGCCCGCGCTCGCCGTGGCGGTCGCCCTCGGAGGCATGCTGAGCGCCCTCGCCCTGTACAACTCGCTCCTTCTCGCCTACTCGCGCATCCCGCTGGCCATGGCGGAGGACGGCATGCTGCCCGCGGCCATCGCGAAGACGGACCGGAACGGGACGCCCCGCAACGCGGTGTTGTTCGCCGCCCTGTTCTATTCGGCCTTCGCGCTCATCCCGCTCGAGGGCCTGGTGGTGGCGGACGTCCTCCTGTACGCCATGGCGCTGTCACTCGAGTTCGGCGCCCTCATCGCGCTCCGGCGGCGCGCCCCGGAGCTCCGGGGCGCCTTCCGGATTCCCGTGGGCGACGCGGGCGTCACCGTGATGGCCGCCATCCCGATGGCGATCCTGGTCGTCGTCGTGGGCATGGAGATCACGCAGCCGGACTACGGCCTCCCGGCCGTGCTCGGCGCCCTGGGCACGGCGGCGCTCGGCCTGGTGGCCTATGTTGCGTTCGAACGCCGGCCGCGGGGCCCGGGACGGCCGGGACCAGCCGTCGCGTCCGGGCCTCCCGAACAGGGGAAAGCATGAGCGTGGCGGGCCACCTGCGGATCGTGCTCGAGGAGTACGACGCGAGCATCCGGGCGTTCGTGCCCGGGTACGCGGCGATGCTGCGCGAGGCCGCGGCCGTGCTCGGCGACCTCCCCGCGGCGACGCCGGACGTGGTCGACGTGGGGATCGGCACGGGTGCCCTGGCGGCGGCGTGCCTGGCCGTGCGTCCGGGCGCGCGTCTGACCGGCATCGACGTGGATCCGGAGATCCTGGCGGCGGCGCGGGACCGGCTCTCCGGGGCCGGCCTCGACGGCGGTCCGCCGGTGCGGCTCATCGAAGCCGACTTCCTCGAGGCTCCACTCCCGGCCTGCGACGCGATCGTGGCCTCCCTGGCGCTCCACCACGTGCCCACCGCCGCCGCCAAGCGCGCCTTCTACGGTCGCTGCGCGCAGGCGCTGCGTCCGGGCGGAGCGCTGGTCTCGGCCGACCGCTTCCTGGCCGGCGAGCCCTCCACCGACGCCGCCGAGCGGGAGGCGTGGCTCACGCACCTGGAGCGCTCCTGCAGCCGCGCCGAGGCGGAGGGCTACCTTTCCGCCTGGGCGGACGAGGATACGTACTTCCCGCTCCGGGAGGAGCTCGGGTGGCTGCGGGAGGCCCGCCTGTCGCCGGAGGTGCGCTGGCGCGAGCCCGGCTTCGCGGTGGTCGCGGCGTGGCGCGAGCCCGCGGCGGCGGAAACGGCGACCTGCGGAGCGCCCGCCCCATGATCCGCAGGCGGGTGGGCTCCGGCACGGAGTGGGAGGCGCGCGTCGGTTACTCGCGGGCCGTGCGGGTCGGCCCGCTCGTCGAGGTGTCGGGCACCACGGCGCTGGACCGGTCCGGCGAGCTCGTGGGCGAGGGGGATGCATACCGGCAGGCCGTGCAGGCCCTCACGAACATCGTAGCCGCCCTCGAGCGACTGGGAGCCACCGCGGCCGATGTCGTCCGCACCCGTGTGTACGTCACCGACATCGACGACTGGGAGGAGGTAGGGCTCGCGCACGCGGAGTTCTTCGGCGAGCCGCGGCCCGCCACCAGCATGGTCGAGGTGAGTCGCCTCATCGATCCGCGCATGCTCGTGGAGATCGAGGCGCGAGCCTGGCTCGAGGAGGAGTAGCATGGGTGAGTACGACCGGCGCCTCCGGGCCGCCGCGCGGTCGACCCTCTTCACGGCGGCGACGCTCGCGGCTCTGGTCGTGGCGGCCCCGTCGGCCATCCGCGCGCAGCAGCTCTCGCCCGAGCGACTGTCGCCCCGGCAGCGGCAGGTGTGGGAGCGCGAGACGACCTACTGGAGGCTGTGGAAGGCCGCCGACGTGGAGGGCTTCATGGCCCTGTGGGACCCGCACCTCGCGGACTGGCCCCACGCCACGTCCGAGCCCGTGGACCACGCGGCCCTCCTCGCCATGGTCCAGAAGCAGTTCGAGTTCATCCGCGCCGGCGACTTCGACTACGAGCTCCACCCCCTGTCCGTCACGGTCGTGGGGGACGTGGCCGTCACCTTCTACACGGTCCACACCACCTACAGGACCGCGGACGGAACGGAGTCGAGCGGTGACAGTCGGCTCACGCACACGTGGCTCCGAGCGGACGGCACCTGGCGCATTGTCGGGGGCATGAGCGCCTCACCGGTGCCGGAGGAGCCACCCGGGGCAGGCTGAGCCAGCGCCACCGGAGACGGCAAGAACATGCGGTGCTGGAAAGCCCCCGTGCCGGCCGAGTGGTCGGGGGCCCGAGGCGGGGCATCCGCGGATCGACACGGGGTCATACAGTCGTAGTCAAACAATGTCCTACCATACAGTTGTAGTGCATAATCTGATGTCGTTTCCAGGCGCGAACGGGACCGGCGGACGCTGATGCGACGGGGGCCGGCCCGGAGGCCGGCCCCTCTCGTCGCTGCCAGGGCCGCGGCGCCTCGGAAGCGCGTCACGATGGAACGCCGGGTCGAAAGCCCCGACCGGGTGCTCTCCGTGCGGCGGTCCCCCGCCTTCCCGGCGCCGCTCCGGGTCCCTAGCTTCGCGCCAGCGACCCCTCCCCCAGCACCGGAGGTCTCCGTGAGGACGCACGTGCTCATCCTGGTCGCCGGCCTCTTCCTCGTGGCCTGCCCGGACGGCTCGGGCCGAACGTCGAAGAAGACCCCGGCCGACACCCTCACCACCCGCCAGCGCGACAGCGTCCTGGGCGAGACGCCGATCCCCGGCGCCAGCGGCGTACGCAAGGCGCTGCAGATCCAGGACTCGGCCCGGGCGCGCACCGCGCGCGTCGACTCGATCGGCGGAAGCTGAATCGGGCCCGGCGGGGCCAGCTCAGGAGGGGGGCGAGACCGCCGGGTCCGCGGTGGGCGCCCTCCGGAACAGGTAGAGCCCCGCTCCGGCCAGGAGCGCCACGCCCCCCGCCACGAGGCTCGCACGGCTCGAGCTCCCCAGGAGTCCGAGCGAAACGAGCAGCGCCGCCCCCGGGATCAGCGGGCCGCCCGGCAACCGGACCGTCCCGGGAGGGTTCCCTAGCCTGCGTCGCAGGATCGGCACCGAGGCCACCGTCGTCACGTAGGTGAGCAGCCGCGCGATCAGCGACAGGAGGGCGAGGGTCACGAAGGTGCCCGACAGCGCCAGGAGCACGGAGGCGGTCGTCTGCAGGAGGATGGCCGCCGCGGGAGTGCGGTAGCGAGGGTGGATGCGGCCCAGCGCGCGCGGACCGAACCCGTCGGCCGCCAGCGCGAGGAGGTAGCGCGGGCCGGCCAGCGTGGCGCTCGCGTTGGTCCCCAGCATCGAGACCAGGGCTCCGACCGTGAGCAGGAGTGCGGCACCGGGGCCCGCGAAGCGCCCGGCCGCCGCCGCGAGGGGGGAGGACGCGTGCGCCAGGCCCGGCAGGGTCCCCAGCGCCACCAGCTGGACGCCCGCGTACAGCACGGTGACGATCACCACCGTGGCCAGCATGGCGAAGGGCACGTCGCGGCGCGGGTTCCGATACTCACCGGCGGCCGCGGGCGCGTTCTCGAAGCCAGCGTAGGCGAACAGGAGGAGGAGGGCGGCGCGGCCGAGCCCGGCGGACCCCGGCACGTGGAGGTCGGCGACGACGGACCAGTCCACGAACCAGGCGCCCACACCGATGAAGAAGAGGAGCGGGAGCCCCTTGGCGACGGTGAGCACGACCGCCGCCTGCGCGCCCGCCTTCACCCCGACCACGTTGATCCAGGCGAGGAGCGCCAGGGGCAAGAGGATGACGACCCCTCTCCCCCACCCGGAGCCCACCGCCGGCCACAGGTAGCCGGCCGCCAGCGCGATCCCGTTGGCCAGCGACGCGACCGCCGCTACGCGCGCCAGCCAGCACATCCACCCCACCTCGCAGGCCACCAGCGGCCCGAACGCCTCCCGCGCGTACAGGTAGGCGCCCCCCGGCTGGTCGAAGTGGCTGGACGCCTCGGCGAAGCACAGCGCCACCAGGCTCACGGCGGCCCCCGCCGCCACCACCGCCACGAGGCTGGCGGCGCCGAGCACCGCGGCGGCGACCGCCGGGAGCAGGTACACGCCGCTCCCCACGACCTGGTTCACCGAGATGACGACGATCTCCCAGCGACCGACGGCGCGCACGAGGCCGGGCTGCGCGGGTGCGGCGTGGTTCACGCGGACACCGCCTTCGGAAGCGTGGGAACGAGTGGCCGAACCAGGACCGGGACCGAGCCTCCAATCACATCCGGTTGCCGATCCGTGTCAAGCGCTCGCGCCGCCGGCCCGTGCCCCCGATCTTGGAAGCCGCCGGCACCCCGCCCACCGCGAACCAGGAGCCTCCATGCTCGACGTCGCCGTGCGTCACGCTCGCATCGTCCCCGCCTGCTTCCTCGCGCTGGCCGCCCTCCTCTCCCCCGCATCGCCCCTGTATGCCCAGGCGGGGGCGGACACGGGCGGCACGCGGCTCCTGCGCGAGCCCACCCTGAGCGCCACGCAGGTGGCGTTCGAGTACGGCGGCGATCTGTGGGTCGTCGGCCGGACCGGGGGCGAGGCCCGGCGGCTCACCTCGACGCCGGCGATCGAGACGGACCCCCATTTCTCGCCCGACGGGAAGTGGGTGGCGTTCACCTCGAACCGCACGGGGAGCCCGCAGGTATGGGTGGTCTCCTCGGAGGGCGGGGAGCCCCGGCGGCTCACCTGGCACCCGTCGCCGTCCTACGCGCGCGGCTGGACGCCGGACGGCAAGGAGGTGCTGTACGCCTCGGACCGCGGCTCGGCGCCCGTGCCCTACGCGCACCTGTGGCTGGTCCCGGCGGCGGGCGGCCCGCCGCACCCGGTGCCCGAGGCCATGGCCTTCCGCGGCTCCTTCTCGCCCGACGGCCGTCGGCTGGTGGTCGACCGGGTGGATCGCTGGGACACCGAGTTCCGGAACTACCGCGGCGGCCAGAACACGCCGCTCACCATCCTGGACCGGAAGACCCTGGACGAGACGAAGCTCCCCAACGAACGCACCACGGACACGTGGCCCGTGTGGCTGGGTGACGAGATCTGGTTCCTCTCCGACCGCGACCACACGACCAACGTGTGGTCCTACGACCCGTCCACGAAGGCGCTCGCGCAGGTCACCCACTTCACCGACGCCGACGTGAAGACGCTGGGTGGCGGGGCGAAGGACGCCCTCGCCTTCGAGGAGGACGGCTGGATCTGGCTCCTGGACCCGGCTACGGGGAAGGCGGACAAGCTGGACATCACCGTGCGCGGCGACTTCCCGTGGGCCATGCCCCACTGGGAGGACGTGAGCCGAGAGATCGCCTCGGCCTCGCTGTCGCCGACCGGCAAGCGAGCCCTGTTCGAGTCGCGCGGCGACATCTTCACGGTGCCGGCCGAGGAGGGCGACGTCCGCGACCTCACCCGCTCGCCGGGCGCGGCCGACCGCTCGCCCATGTGGTCCCCGGACGGCGAGCACGTGGCGTGGTTCTCGGACGCCGGGGAGGGCTACCGACTCCTGGTCGGCGACCAGAAGGGACTCGAGACGCCGCGGGCGATCCCGCTCGGAGAGCAGACGAGGTACGCCTGGTCGGCCACCTGGTCGCCGGACGGGAAGCACATCGCGTGGGTCGACCAGCGCGCCCGCATCCACGTGCTCGACGTCGCCTCCGGCAAGCGGGTCACCGCGGACACGGACGGCACGATCCAGAACCGGGGCGGCCTCGACCTCACCTGGTCCCCCGACTCGAAGTGGCTGGCGTACGCGAAGGAATACCCGAACCACTTCCACCGCATCGTGGTGTGGTCCCTGGAGACGGGGAAGGCCACCGCGCTCACCGACGCCATGGCCGACGCGGCCTCCCCCGCCTGGGACAAGGGCGGCCGATGGCTCTACTTCCTGGCGAGCACGGACCTCGGGCTGGCCAGCGGATGGGCCAACCTGAGCAACCAGCAGGCGAAGCCCACCTACGGGGCCTACGTCGCCGTGCTGCGGGCCGGAGATGCGACGCCGTTCGCGCCCCGGAGCGACGAGGAGGGCGGGGCGTCGGGGAACGGGTCGGGCGGCCAGTCCGCGGCGGCCGGGGCCGCGGCTGCGAAGAGCGGAGCGAAGTCCGCAGCCGGACAGACGAGCGGCGAGTCCGCTTCGAAGGCCGACTCCGCCGTCCAGGTGCGGATCGACCCCGACGGGATCGCCCGCCGCATCGTCGCCCTCCCCGTCCCGGTCCGGCGCTACCAGGCGCTGGCCGCGGGCGAGGCCGGAACGGTCTTCCTGGCCGAGAGGGTGCCGGACGAGCCCGGCCTCACGCTGCACCGCTTCGACATGGAGAAGCGCAAGGAGGAGACCTTCGCGAGCGGAGTGCGACGCCTGGCGCTGTCGGAGGACGGGAGCCACATCCTCCTCCAGCAGGGACCGGGGTGGCACATCGTGGGGACGGCCACGCCGCCCAAGCCGGGCGGAGGGGCCATCCACGTCACCCTTCGCATGAGGACGGTCCCCTCGGCCGAGTGGCGACAGATCTTCCAGGAGGCGTGGCGCATCGAGCGCGACTTCTTCTACGCTCCCAACCTGCACGGCGCCGACTGGCCGGCCGTGCACGCGCGTTACGCGCCCCTGGTGCCCTGGGTGAGGAGCCGCGAGGACCTGCGCTACGTCCTGGACCAGGTGGGCGGCGAGCTCAGCGTGGGGCACAGCTTCACGGGCGGCGGCGACTACCCGGCGGTGGACACGGTCCGCACCGGCCTCCTGGGCGCCGACCTCGAGGCGCACGACGGACGCTGGCGGATCACGCGCATCCTCACCTCGGAGAGCTGGAACCCGGACCTGCGCGCACCGCTCGCCGCTCCCGGCGTCCGCGCGGCGGAGGGCGACTACCTGCTGGCCGTGAACGGCCGCGAGCTGACCGCCTCCGAGAACCCCTACCGGCTGCTGGACGGCACGGCCGACCGGCAGACGGTCCTGCGGCTGAACGGCGGACCCTCGGAGAAGGGCTCCTGGACGGTCACCGTGGTGCCAGTGCGCAGCGAGGTGGCCCTCCGCCAGCGCGCCTGGGTGGAGGACAACCGGCGCACGGTCGACTCCCTGTCGCACGGCCGCCTGGCCTACGTGTGGGTGCCGAACACGGGGGGTGGGGGGTTCGTCTCCTTCAACCGATACTTCTTCGCCCAGCAGGACAGGGACGGCGCCGTCATCGACGAGCGCTTCAACGGTGGCGGGCTGCTCGACGACTACATGGTCGACATGATGGGCCGCAAGCTCATCGGCGGCATCACCAACGACGCGGCGGGCGGCAAGGACTTCCGGCTGCCCGAGGCGGGCGTGCTGGGTCCCAAGGTCCTCCTCATCAACGAGCGCGCGGGCTCGGGCGGAGACTACTTCCCGTGGGCGTTCCGCCAGCACCGCATCGGCCCGCTCCTCGGCGCCCGTACCTGGGGCGGCCTGGTCGCGGCCTGTGTGCCCTACCCGCTCGTGGACGGCGGCTACATCACCTCGCCGTGCAGCGCGGTCTACTCGGGTGACCACTGGGTGGCCGAGAACCAGGGCGTGCCGCCCGACATCCCCGTCTACTACGATGCGAAGGACTGGGCCACCGGTCGCGACCCACAGCTGGAGCGCGCGGTCCGCGAGGCGCTGGAGCTGCTGAAGACGGAGGACGTGACACCGCCCGGACATCCGCCCTTCCCCGACAAGGCCCGCCGCGCGGGCCAGGGAGGGGGCGACGGAGGCTGAGCGCCGACCGGGCGGCGAGGTGGGCGGGGCATGGCGCCGCGGCGGCGTACCGTCGACATTGGGGCAGCCGGTCCCCGCCCGGACCGGATCCAGTGGATGCGAATTATGGCACCAGGACCCTCGCTCCGGAGGCACGCATGCGACGTCTGACCCGGCTGTTCCCTCTGCCCGCCCTGCTCCTCGTCGCCTGCCAGGCCCCGCCCGCCGGAGGCGGATCCTCCTCCATGGCCGCTCCCGACAGCTCCGCCCTGGCCGCCGCCTCGGACTCGATCCGCAGCCTGGATCGCCGCTGGGTGCAGATGGTGGCGGACCACGACACGGCCGGGGTCGTGAGCATGTACGCCGCCGACGGCCGCGTCATGCCGCCCGACGCGCCCGCGGCCATCGGACTGGACGCGATCCGTTCGGTCTGGTCCGGCATGCTGGCCCTCCCCTCCCTGACGTTCGGGCCCGACGTCATCAAGGTGGCCGCCTCGGGCGACATGGCCTATGACATCGGTCACGCCACGATCGAGATGCCCGCCTCGGACGGCTCGACGCGCCAGGTCGACGGCAAGTACGTGGTCATCTGGGTGAAGCGGAACGGCCAGTGGAAGGCGATGGTGGACATGTTCAGCTTCAACCAGCCGGGCTCCTGAGCCGGGCCCGAGGGAAAGGACCGTCCCCATGGCCCCAGATCGAAGCGGCGAGCCGGTCGGCGACCCTCTCAAGCGAGCCGTCGAGGAGCTACAGGCCGCCCCGGGCATCGGACCGAGCCTCGGGCGGGACCTCGTCGCGCTCGGCATCCACGGCCTCGAAGAGCTCGGCGCGTCCGATCCCGAGGAGCTGTACGAGCGCCACTGCCACCGCTGCGGGTGCCGGGTGGACCGGTGCGTGCTGTACGCCTTCCGGTGCGCCGTGTACTTCGCCTCCCGCGAGGAGCACGACCCGGAGCTGCTGAAGTGGTGGAGCTGGAAGGATCGGAGTCCGATCTCCCGAGCGTGAGGCGCGCACACCGCTCCGGCCCCACCGCGCCGACTCTCCTGGCCGCCCTGTCCGGCGGCCTGGCGCTGGCGGCGACGGCGTGTGGAGGGAAGCCGGGATCCGGCGCAGTCACCGTGCGCGACAGCGCCGACGTCCGCATCGTCGAGAGCCCCCGTTCGCTGGTCGACCGTCCGTCCGCGTGGAAGGTGGCGCCGGAGCCGGACGTCGTGATCGGCGCCACGGAGGGTGACTCCTCCGACATGTTGTTCGGGGTCTCCGGGGCGGCGCAGCTCGACGACGGCCGCATCCTGGTCGTCAACGGCGGAACGCAGGAGCTCCGGTTCTACGATGGACGCGGGCGGTTCCTCACCTCGGTCGGCGGAGAGGGTGACGGGCCGGGAGAGTACCGCGTCCCCCGCCTCGTGGCCGTCACGTCGGGCGACACGATCGTCGTGTCCGACCTCCGGTCCGGACGCTTCACGGTGCTCGACGGCCGGGGCCGGCACGTCCGGTCCGCGACGCCGGCTCGCTTCGTGGGACTCCCGGTAGGGCGTCTGTCGGGTGGCCGGTTCGTGACCTCCCTGGGGAGCGCCGGTGCCGGACCCGACACCCCGGAGGGGGAGCTTCCCGACACGGTGAGATTCCTGGCCGTGGACGCCCGGGCGGGCGTGCTGGACACCGTCGCCGTCACGCCGGGTGCGCCCGCCTACGTATGGCGGGAGGGAGCGACGGTCGGGTTCCTCCGCGTTCCGCTCACGACCGATCCGAGCGGTGCCGTCGCCGGCGACCTCGTGTACGTGGCCCTCACCCGTGCGCCCGAGATCCGGACCTACAGGGCCGACGGCCGGCTGGTGCGGATCGCGAGGGTGCGTGGCGGACTCCCTCACCTGAAGCGGTCCGAGTTCGAGGCGGGCATCCGGCGGCGCATCGCGGCCGCCCGCGACGAGGAAGCGGCGGCGCGCCTGCGCCGCGTATACGGGCGCATGTCGCCCCCGTCCACCCGGCCTCTGTTCGACCGGCTGGTCGTCGACCGGCTGGGGGACGTGTGGGCGCGCCGCTTCGTGCAGGAGGCGGACGATCGGCCCCGGCGATGGACCGTGTTCGAGGGCGGCAAGCCGCTCGGCTCGGTGGACACGCCAGCCGGGCTCCAGGTGGAGGAGATCGGGGAAAACTACGTGCTGGGCGTCGTCGTGGGCCCGCTGGGAACCGAGCGCGTGCAGCGCCACCGCCTCGTCCGCTGATCCCACCCCCTTGGCTGGACGGCTGGAACCCCCGATTTTGACGTCAGTCGTCTCCGCACCCAGGAGGTGAAGGGTGGCGAACCCGATCGGTCTCGCCGGACCGGGCTCCCGGTGGAAGAACCCGCTGGTGGACCCGGCTGGATTCTGGGCCGGCCTGTGGCACGGTGTCCTCATGGGACTGGCGTTTCTCGTCAGCCTCGTGTGGCCTTCGGTCGGCATCTACGAGACCCGGAACCGGGGACGCTGGTACGACCTGGGCTTCGTCCTCGGTTCGGGGGCTCTGTTCGGACTCTCGGTACGCGTCTCATGATCCCGCGCGGCGGCCTCGATCGCGGCCGGCCGCGCATGGCACCCCACCCGCGCTGGAGGCAGTGACCATGGCAGGCTCCTCGACATTTCCGAAGTTCACGATCGTCCTCGGCATCCTCGTCTTCCTGCTCGGACTATCGGCCTTCGTGATAATCCTCAGCCGGGGCGGCGGCATGGACCTCATGTCCATTATCGCGATGGTGATCGGCCTCGCAGGGGTCGTCATCGGGCGGCGCATCCTCCGCCGGATGGGAGCGGGCTCAGGGGGTCTGTGACCCGGTCGGCTTCCCTCGACTCTCCCCGATCGACCCCGGCGGCGCTCGCCGCCGGGGTCCTGGTCATCTCCCTGCTGCTGGCCGGCTGCGCCCGAAAGGTCCGCCTCGAGAGTCCCGACGGCAGCGTGTCGCTGGAATACGCGTGCGGGAGCGACGCCGGTCGGTCCCGGGCGTCGACGCCCGCCCAGACGGCCCTGATCCGGGGCTTCGCGCTCCAGGTGATCCACCAGGCCGATCGGGACCACGACGTCGCCCTCGCCGGCCGCCTGGCGGCGCTGTTCGAGGCAGGCGCCGACAGCGTCCTGGAGCGGGGCGTGGTGACCTACCTGTGCGCCCACCGTCCGATCGAGGAGGCCCACCACGAGAAGGCCTTCCCCGACTCGGGCACGCCGGCCCCGGATTTCACCTTGCCGCGGCTCGGTCCCGACGGCCGCGTGCTCACCTCCGACAGCGTCCGGCTCCGCGACTACCGGGGCCGCTGGGTCCTGGTCTCGATCTTCGGGACGTGGTGCGAGCCCTGCCAGGAGGAGTACCCCTCCCTCCTCCGCCTCGCGCGGCGCACGCGGGGCACGAAGTTCTCGATCCTCGGGATCCTGTTCCAGGACTCGCCCGACCGGGCTGCTGCCTGGCTGCGCACCCACGGCGGCCGGGCCTACCCGATCGTGATGGGCGAGGGCGGTGTGGACGTGCGCTATCGCGTCACCGGCGTGCCGGAGATGGTCCTGGTCGACCCGGAGGGGAGGGTGACCGGATTCTGCATGGGCTGCCAGTCGAGCTGGATGGGACCCGACAGCCTCGCCGCCCACCTCGATACCCTGATGAGCTGAGGAAGCCCTCCATGCGTCGAAGCCCGTTCCGGACCGGTCCGTTCGCGCGCCCTCGCGCCCCGATCGCCGCCCCGCCCGTCCTCGCCCTGGCTCTCCTGCTCTCGGCCGGCCCGGTCGCGGCGCAGTCGAGCCCACGTGCCGGAGCGCCGCGCGGCGGCCCGGGGCGCGGCGCCCTGGCCGTGGACTCCGGCCTGGCCCGCACCATCGCCGGGATCCGCGCGGTCGACAACCACGCGCACCCGATGCGGCCGATTCCGCCCGGCGCCCCGCCCGACACCGAGTTCGACGCCCTTCCCCTGGACGGAATCCCGCCCTTCCCCCTCCCGTGGCGCCTGACCCTGGCGTCGCCGGTGTGGTCCCGGGCGGCCGCGGCCCTGTACGGACCCGCGGCCGCCGATACGGATGCCGCCGGGAGGAAGGCGCTGGAGGCGGCTCGGGACAGCGCGCTCCGGGCGCTGGGGAACGGCTTCCCGGACTGGGCCCTGGACCGGGCCGGGATCCAGGTGATGTTCGCCAACCGGGTGGCCATGGGTCCGGGGCTCCATGCGACCCGGTTCCGGTGGGTCCCGTTCGACGACGCGCTCCTCTTCCCGCTCGACACGCGGCGCGAGGCGACGCGCACGCCGGACACCCGCTCTCTGTACCCCAGGGAGGCGGCCCTCCTGCGGCGCTACCTGGGTGATCTGGGCTTCCGCGCCCCGCCCCGCTCCCTGGACGAGTACATCGTCCGCGTCATCGTGCCGACGCTCGAGCGACAGGAGAAGGCCGGGGCGGTGGCGGTCAAGTTCGAGGCGGCCTACCTGCGGAGCCTGGACTTCGCGGCCCCGGACCCGGCGGCGGCCCACCGCGTGTACGCGAAGTACGTGGGCGGAGGGGCGCCCACGCACGCCGAATACAGGACGCTCGAGGACTACCTGTTCCGGGTGGTCGCGCACGAGGCCGGGAGGCTCGGGCTCGCCGTCCACATCCACGTGCTCGAGACGTTCGGCGGCTACTACGACGCCGCCGGGTCGCGGCCCGAGCGGCTGGAGCCCGTGTTCGACGACTCCACCCTCCGGAACACGAACTTCGTGATGCTCCACGGCGGCTGGCCCGCGTGGGGCGAGACCGAGGCCATGATCAGCAAGCCCAACGTGTACGCGGACTTCTCCATGATGGACCAGATGCTGGCCCCCGACGAGCTGGCCAGCGTGCTGGAGCACTGGCTCATGCGCTTCCCCGACAAGGTCCTGTTCGGCACCGACTCCTTCCAGGGCGGCCCCGACCAGGGCTGGGAGGAGGGCGCCTGGGTGGCTTCCCACACCGCCCGACGCGCGCTGGGGCTGGCCCTCACGCGGCTGATGCGGGAGGGGGAGGTCGACCGTACGCGGGCCGAGGAGCTGGCCCGCATGGTCCTCCGCGACAACGCCATCCGGCTCTACCACCTGGACCTGAAAGAGTAGGGAGCGCCATGCCCGGATCGTCGCGAAGCCCCGCCGACGTCCACCGCTCAGGCGCCCGCTTCGCTCGCGCGCTCCGCCGCGCCTCTCTCGCCACCCTCGCCGCGGCTCCCGCCTGGATCGCCGCCGGCTGCCGGCCGGCCGGGTCGGCCCGGTCGGCCCCGGAGCCGCCCGCCACCCGCCGCGACACGGCCACCTTCACGGTGCACGGCCAGCGATTCTCGGACCCCTACCTGTGGCTGGCCGACGGGAGCGCCCCGGAGGTGAAGACGTGGATCGCGGCCGAGAGCGCCTACGC
>CANPVD010000072.1 GCA_947581615.1 Candidatus Humimonas hydrogenitrophica | reverse complement strand
CTCATGAGGTTCTGGTACAGGTGGAAGACCACGACCTTCAGGGTGTCGGGCGAGCGGTTGTGGTAGACCACCCGCTCGTCGGCCGACAGGAGCGAGTCGCGCGGCGAGACCCGCGCCCGGATGTCGTAGTCCGCCCCGTTCTGCCAGTACTTCGGACCCGCCGCCCCCGTCCGGCTCCGCGTCCCCGCCTCGATCGCCCGCTCGTAGGGCACCGGCAGCACCGGACCCAGCCGCCCCGTCGCCGCCTCGCCCCCGGCTCCCGCCTGCGCCGCCGCCGACACCGCACCCCACGCCAGCAGCGCCGCGCAGGCCACGGCCGACGCGAGCAGCCGGATATGCGAAGGCGGCGCGTCCGGACGTCGAAGCGCCGGACGCACCGCCCTCACGAGCGCGATTCCTGTCATACCGCCAGATCGCGCCGGGTCGACCTCACCCGTTCGCGTTCGGGTTGTTCAGGTACTCCACGCCCGGAAGCGGGAAGCAGGTCTGGTCCTGGTACACGCCGCCGAACCGGAACGGCTGGCCGGGCGCCGGCACCAGCGGCAGGTTGAGCCGCCTGATGTCCTCCAGGTGCTGCCCCTCCAGGAAGAGCTCGGCCCGCCGCTCGTAGATGAGCTGCTGCATGACCGAGTCCGCGTTGGTGCTGTTGTAGTGGGGCAGTCCGACGTTGTCGTGGAGGTCGTTGATCCGATCCACGGCCGACTGGACGTCCCCCCCCGCCAGGTCGGCTTCGGCCCGGATGAGCCAGGCCTCGCGCCAGGTGGCGATCGGGATGGGGCTCGAGATGCTCGGGTACTTGTCGGCCGCGAACATCTCCACGTTGCTGCCCGGCCCCTTGATGCCCAGGTCCGTGAGCTGCACGCGCGGATCGGACGTCCCCTGGAACTCCATGTTCCGGTAGGGCGGGCCCTCGACCGAGGCGGTGAGCTCCCGGTTCATGGTCGTCCAGATCCGGTTCTCGGTGGACGGCGCCACGTTGGAGTAGTTCCCGTACACGGCGAAGCCCTGAGGCACCTGGTCGGCGTCGGCTTTCGCGTTGGCCATGTCGCCCAGGTCCAGCCGCACGCGTGCGCGGCCGACGAGCGCCATGATCTTGATGCTGTCCACGCTGGCGTTCTGGATCGCCGTGGTGAAGCGAGTCTCGGCCAGCTTGAAGATGTCGGCCGGCTTGAGGGCCGGTCCGAGGTCGAACGCCGCCGAGCACATGCTCTCACCGAGGAGGGCGTAGCTGTAGCCGGCGTATGCCGCCGCCGTCGCGATGAGCTCCTTGCGGCCGGACACCTGCGCGTCCGTCCAGTCGTTCAGGTGATTGAGGGCGTTGTCGGCCATCCAGCGCGCCGTGGACAGCGGCTCATAGATCGCCGGGCTCGTGCTGGCGCAGTCACCGGTCGCGTATGTCCCGGCGCCGTACCCCTCCGGCGTCCACGCCCGCTGGTCGTAGAACACGTACGACGAGCCGCCCGTGTTCGACGCCGCCTCCAGCTCCGTCCCCACGTAGCCGGTCGCGACGATGTAGCCGGCCAGGGCGCACTGGAAGTCGTTCACGGCGCTGTTGACGAGCAGGTCCGCGCTGGCGGGGTCCTGCACGTCCGAGGCCTGCACCTGCGAGGGCGCCTCCACGTTCGTGAGGCTGTCCAGCGGCCCGCACGCCGCCAGGAACGCGGCCGCGGACACCGCCACGACCACGCGGACGCCTCGCTCCATCCAGCTTCTGCTATGTCGACCTGCCATGGTTGCCTCTCCTGTCCTTCCGCGGAACGCGTTCGACGTCGGGATCCCCACGGTCACCACACCAGGTCGATGCGGGCGGTGATCGACTGCAGCGGGGGCATCAGCGCCTGGCTCTCGGGCGTCGAGTTCGCGTAGGCGAGGTTCACCGCCTCCGGGTCGATGCCCGGCCAGTTGGACACATAGCCCAGGTTGTTGGCGGCCACGCTGACGCGCGCGCTGGTCGCGCCGAGCCGGTGCGCCCACCGCTCCGGGAGAGTGTAGTCCAGCGACACCTCCCGCAGCCGGGCGAAGCTCGCCTTCTGGATCCACCAGCTGAACTCGTCGGCGCCGCCGAGCTGGATGGCCCCGAGGACCTTCGGGTCGGTCTGGGAGGGGTACGCGTTCTCGCGGCACACCTGCCGCCACACGCAGCGGTTCCAGTACTCCGTCACGTACTTGCTCTGCCCCGCCCTGAAATCGACCAGGCCGTTGAGGGTGAGCCGTCCGGCCAGCGTCACGTTCGTCCGGAAGGAGCCGGACACGCTGGGATACGGGTGGCCCAGATAGACCCGGGCGCCGTCCAGGCAGTCCGTGGTGCCACCGTTGGTGGGCTGGCACTGGATGTTGACGGCCTGCTGCGTGTTAGGATCGAACTCGGCGCTGACGATCTTGTGGGCCCACTCCGAGCCGACCGGGTAACCCTGCTGGTCACGACCGACCCAGCCCGTGGCCAGGTAGCCCGGGATGCCGAGCTTGGTGATCAGGTTGTGGTTGGTCGCCAGCGTGACGCCCACGCCCCACTGCACCATGCTCGAGTTGATCGGCTGGCCGTGGACGTCGACCTCGAAGCCGCGATTGAATACCTCACCGACGTTGACGTACTGCTGGCTGGCGCCGAACCCGCTCGAGGGGGCGACGTTGCGCTGCAGGATCGCGTCGGTCGTGTGATCGTTGTAGTAGGTGAGGCTCATCGACACCCGGTCGGAGAACATGCTGGCGTCGAAGCCCGCCTCGATCTCCTTGCCGCGCTCGGGACCCAGGTCCGGGTTGCCGATCGCCATCGGCGTGATCGCCGAAGAGCCGTCCGGCATCGACTGGGGCTGGAAGGTGCGCAGCGCCGCGAACGCGTCCGGCTGCTGGCCGCTCTGACCGTAGGCCGCCCGGATCTTGAAGGAGTTGATGAAGCCGAGGTTCCACCAGGGCTCCTCGCTCAGCACCCAGCTCAGGCTCGCCTTCGGGTAGTAGGCCAGGTTGTAGCCCGAGCCGAAGGCGCTGTTCTTGTCACCGCGCACGGCGCCGGTCAGGAAGAGCCGGTCCTTCCACCCGAGCTGCTCCTGGACGAAGCCGCCCACCGTGTTGTTCTGCAGGTAGTTGTCCGTTCCCAGCCGGATCCCGGCCCCGGCCACGACCTTGATGCCCGCGTTGGGGAAGTTCTGACCGCTGGCCGTCGTGTACTCCAAATGCTTGGCGTAGATCTGCAGGCCGACGGAGGTCTTGGACTGCAGGTTGTCGTTCACCTGGGCGGTGGCCGTCGCCCCGTAGTCCAGCGTCGTGTAGATGTCGTCCTCGCGGTCCACCTGCTTGGTGCCGTTGGACGTCCCCGGCCCGAAGAACTGGGAGTCGTAGGTGTCGAGCTTCGGCGTGAAGTGGACGATCTGCTGGTCGGTGAAGTCCACGCCGAAGTTCAGACGCTCCGTGAGCCACGACCACGGCCTGTGGGTGATCGTGAGGCTCGGGATGAACCGGTTGGAGTTGTTGAACGAGTTCTGCGCCCGCCGTAGCACCTCCGGCGGCGCGATCTCGAACCCGTCCAGCGGGCTGTTCAGATCGCACGGGCAGCCCCACATGATCGATGGGATCACGCCGAGCTCGGCGACGCCCTGCTGGGCGATCCCGATGCGGTCGATGTGGACGCCGACGCCGCTCTCGATGTCCAGGCTCGGGATCGGGCTGAAGGTCAGGTTGAGGCGTCCGCCGTACTTGTCGGCGAAGTTCTCCGGATCGGCGCCGTTGTTCAGTCCCGTGTGGCCGCTCATGTAGTAGCGCAGGCCCTCGTTCCCGCCCGAGAGCGACGCGGTATACTGCTGGTTGAGCCCGTTTCGGAAGATGTTCTTCCCGGCGTCCGCGTACCGCTGGATCGGGTTGTCCGAGGTCACGGTTCCCGAGCTCGGGTCGCGGTAGTAGTTGGGCATCAGGAACCGGCTGGAGGGATTCCTCAGCCAGTTGTTGCCCATCTGGACGTCGAGCCGCAGCCGCGGCTTGCTGGCGCTCCCCTTCTTGGTGGTGATGAGGATGACGCCGTTGGACGCCTCGGTTCCGTACAGGGTGGCGGCCGAGGGCCCCTTGATGACTTCGACGTCCTGGATGTCCGCCGGGTCTAGGTCGTCCAGTCGGGACACCTGAGGATCGCCCCAGCTCCCCTCGGTCTGGCTGTTCATTCGCACGCCGTCGATGTAGACGATCGGCGAGTTGTTCAGCGACATGGTCGCGCGGCCGCGGACCACGATCCTCGAGGCGGAGCCCACGTTGCCGGTGCCCTGGCTCACCACCATGCCCGTCACGCGACCGTGCAGGACGTCCGAGATGTTCGACACGGGCGCGTTCTGGATCTCGGACGCGTTGATCGAGGCGATCTTGTTGCCGAGTGCCCGCTCCTTGGTGCCGCCCGCCGTCGCGGTGACCACGATCCGTTCCAGCGACACCGCCGACTGGTCCAGGGAGACCGTCAGGTCCGTCACCCCTGGAGAGGCCGGAACGTTCTTGGTCGTGTAGCCGATGAGCTGCACCCGCAGCGTGACCGAGCTGCTGGTCACGCCTTCGATCCGGAACTGGCCCTGGGCGTTGCAGATCGCCCCGAGCCCGGTGCCGGGAATCGAGACCTGCGCTCCCGCCAGGGGCTTGCCGCTGGACGCGTCGATGACGCGGCCGGCGATCACGCCCTGGGCCTGCTGCGCGTGCAGCGGCGGAGCGAAGAGTGTGAGGAGAGAGACGGCGAGAAGCAGGGCCGCAGAACGAAGTGCGCGCATGGCAGTACCTCGGCTCAGTGCGTACCCCGCGACCCGGGGGTCCGTGGCGCCACGAATCCGCTCTCCGCCACGTCGAGGTACGGCGTCTCTTTGTCCGTGCGCAGGCATCCAGTCCAATCGGACGGACACCCCCGCTAACATTGGCACACCGTATACAGGGGCTCGATCACTGTCAAGAGTCGTCAACGGAAGCCCGGGGAAGCGCGCGCCCTGGCATGACCACAAGTCACCGCTCCGCGCGTTGTTACAAAGTATCAACGTGGCCTCAACTCAGCTTCGCGCCTCCTCCGCGCCACACCACCGCGCGCCCCCGGGAGGGAACCTTCCCCGACGAGGGGTGTTGCGACCCTTCCTACGCGGGGTCCCCGGTCGGTCCTACGCTCCCGGCCTCCGAACCCGCCGCCGTACGCGCCCGGCTCGACACCAGCCACACGTACACGGGCACCCCGGCCATGAGGAGCAGGAAGCCCCAGAACACGGTCTTCTGGCCGGTCCCGTAGATGGCCCACAGCGAGTAGAGGAACGCCGTGCCCGCGATGGCACCGGCCGCCGCCAGCCTCTCGCCCTCGAAGCGCTGGCGTTCCCGGACGAAGAGCACGAGCTCCGCCATGGCGCACAGGGCGTACGGGAACAGAGAGGTCAGGGTGGAGAGAAGGATCACGAACTTGTACACGGCGATCAGGCCGCCCGTGTAGTTCGTAGCCATGAGGACGGTGGCGAGGGCGCTCGACACGACCAGCCCGAACACGGGCGTGCCGCCGCCGGACAGCCGGCCGAAGCGCTCCGGAAACAGGCCGTCGCGCGCGGCGGCCCAGGGCACCCGGGCCTGCAGCAGGACCCACCCGTTCAGCGCGCCCAGGCAGGAGATCGCGGCACCCGCGGCCACGGCCTTCCCCGCCCAGCTTCCCCACATCGCCCGCGCAGCGTCGGCGAACGGGGCCTGGGAGACGGCCAGCGCCGAGGGGGCGATCACGCCCATGACCCCCGCCGTGGCCACGATGTAGATCAGGGCGGCGACGCCCGTCCCGAGGAGCGTCGCCCGCGGGATGGTACGGCCGGGGTCGCGGACTTCCTCGGCGGGCACCGTGGCCGACTCGAGCCCGAGGAAGGCCCACAGGGTGAGGGAGCCGGTGGTCGCCACCGCTCCGAGGGTGGAGCCGCCGCTCGCGTTGAACGGGTGGAAGTGAGCGCCGTTGAAGAAGAACAGGCACCCGATGACCCCCACGGCCACCAGGGGCACGATCTTGAGAATCGTGGTCACTCCCTGGACGATGGCGGCCTCGCGGACGCCGCGTGCGTTGATCGCCGTCACCACCCAGATCGCCGCCACGGCCGTCAGGGCACCGGTGGCCGGGGTGGCGGACAGGGGCGGCACCAGGTAGCCCAGGTAGGTCGTGAACCCCACGGCGATGGCCGCGTTGCCGGCCCAGATCGAGATCCAGTAGCCCCACGCCACCAGGAAGCCGGCGAAGTCCCCGAAGCCCGCCCGGCTGTACGCGTAGGGACCTCCCGCTCCCGACACCCGACGCGACAGCCGGGCGAACACGACCCCGAGCAGCATGGCGCCCGCGGCCGAGAACAGCCAGCCGACCAGGCTGATCCCCCCGAAGGGGCCGAGCGCGGCAGGCAGGAGGTAGACGCCCGAGCCGATCATGTTGCCGACGACGAGCGCGCCCGCCGTCCACAGGCCGATCCCGCGGACCGTCCCCGGCCCGGGGTCCTGCGCGGCCGCGGGACTCACCGCTCGTTCAGCCGGCCGTACTTCTTCAGGATGGCCCGCAGCCGGTCGTGGGGAATGTTGTAGACCGTGTTGCCGTCCCGCCCCACCATCGTCTTGCCCGCCACCAGCGCGTTGATGACCGCCTCTTCCGTCGCGTCCACCACCCCCCGGAAGATGGGCGTGATGTCGGTGACCATCCCCAGGTGCTTGATGTCGGAGCCCCAGTGCCGCACGTGGTTGGCCGTCGAGAAGGCGATGAACATGTCGCCCGAGCCGTTCTCGGAGATGCTGCCGTTGCGGCCCAGGCCGAGCGACACGCGGCGGGCCAGGCGCTCGCACTGCTTGGGGATGAGCGGAGCGTCCGTGGCCACCACGACGATGATGGAGTGGCCGCCCTGCTGTCGCTTCCGGGCGTCCTCGCCCCGCTGGGGCGTGAGGTCCGTGATCTCGCGCCCGACCGGGACGCCCGCGACCCGGAGCTCGTCGCGGCTCCCGTAGTTGGCCTGCACGAGGACGCCCACCGTGTACTGGCCGTGCTCGGTCTGGACGATCCGGGAGGCCGTCCCGGTCCCACATTTGAAGTTGTAGCAGTTCATCCCGGTACCGCCGCCCACGTCGCCCTCGGCGACCGGACCGCCGTGCGCGCTGTCCAGCGCGGCGAACACGTCGGACGGGGTCACGTGCTGACCGTAGATGTCGTTCAGGAATCCGTCCCACGTCTCCGCCACGACCGGGAGGACGCGGGCGTACAGGGCGGGCGGCAGATGGATGTGCCGGCGGTCCCACTCGATGGTGGCGGCCGACACCGTGCCCACGCTCACGGTGTTGGTGATCATGACCGGTCCGTAGAGCTCCCCGAACTCGTTGACGTAGTGGGAGCCGGTCATCTCCCCGTCGCCGTTGAGCGTGAACATGCCCGCGGCGACCCCGTCCGTGGCCTCCTTGCCGAGCGGGAAGACGGCCGTCACGCCCGTCCGGGCCGGCCCCTTCCCGACCACGAGCTGGCCGCTCCCCTCGATGACCGTCTTCTCGCCGACTTCCACGCCCGGCACGTCGGTGATGGCATCGAAGTGCCCGGGCGTCCCCTCGAACGGGATGCCGAGATCCCGGGCGCGGGGCGCGGCCTGGGCGGCCACGGGGGCGGGCCGCACGGCGAGGGAGAGGGAGAGCGCCAGGAGGGCCCCGGCCACCGCCGGGAGGATCCTGACGAGGGAGAGCGAGGCGCCGGGAAGGCGCCCACCACGGTCGAAGCGGCTCACGAGACCTCCAGTGGCGTACGGCGAGTGATCCGTAGCGTCCGGCCCGTCGTGGAGCCCCGAGGAGCGGGGCCGCGGCGGCGCGCCGGCCGGAGCCGGCGGGCGGACGGTTGGACGGCGGGCCAAGCTACCGGGACCGGACCGGCCCGTCCAACGACGGCGTGCGGCGCGGCCGGCGGCGGCCAGGGGCTTCATCGACGCGTCCGCCTCACGCGTCCACGACATCGTGGCGCCAGTCCACGCCCCGTTCGCGCAGGTAGCCCACGATGAACTCGAAGCAGTCCGCGTCCCGGCCCAGGAACTCCGGAGGCGACATCCCGGGAGTCGGGTAGCGCCCGTCGGCCAGCAGGTGGACGGCCGCCGTGCAGGTGTAGCCCGTGGCCCGCGCCATGGAAGAGATCCCCTGTTCGCGGTCGTACCGGTCCACCAGGCTCCAGGTGTGGCACACCTCCCGTCCCTCGCTGCCGCCCTCCAGCTCGACCCGCATGACCGTGAGGTCCTCTTCGCCCTCCCGGAACTGCCACTCCTCGAACAGGAGCTCCGCCGTGAGGTCGATGGGCCGGACCTCGTCGTCACCGATCCGGACCGGCTCCTCGGAGAAGTAACCGGTCTCGCGCAGCAGCCGCATCTTGTCCGCGTGGCCCGGATAGCGGACCGTCTTGTCCACCATGTCCTCGCAGTCCACGGTCCGAAGGAGGGTGCGCAGCCCGTCCGTGTTGAAGGCCTCCAGGGTGCCGACGCCCTCGAACTCCGCGGGCTCGACCTCCGAGAGCGCGGGCAGGGTCAGGTTCCGGCCTCCTCTCCGCAGGCGCGCGGGCCGCGTGTATTCCGCGATGACGTCGATGGGAGAGAAGGTGGCACGGTACTCGTACGGCCAGTAACGCACGGTGGGAACGCCCCCGCACAGGCAACGAACGCTCCGCAGCGGATCGAGCTCCTGCTCGTAGCGTCCGACCAGGATGTTGGAGAAGCCCGGGACCACGCCGCAGTCGACCACGGCGGTGCAGCCCTTCTCCCGGGCCAGGCCGTCGAGCTCGAACGGGTCCTCGTCGAAGAAGGAGATGTCGACCACGTTCCGTCCGGCCTCCAGGACCGTCCATACGGTGCGGAAGCCCATGGGTCCCGGCACGGCGCTCACCACCAGGTCGTGGCCTTCGACCAGAGTCCGCAGGACCGAGGCGTCGGACAGGTCGGCTCGCGCGGTCTCCATGCGCGGGACGTCCTGGAGACGGTCCAGCGCCTCCCCCGACACGTCCACGACGGTGGTCTCGAACCGCGAGCTGGAGGCCAGGTCCCTGGCCATGGCGGCTCCCACGCGTCCGGCCCCGAGCACGATGACGTTCACGGCATCCGATCTCGCAGCAGTCATGAGTCTCCTTCCAGGAGGACCCGGGCGTCCACCGCCCGGGCACCGTCCGAATACAGGAACAGGGGGTTGACCTCCACGTCGGTCACCACGGTCACTTCGGCGAGGCAGCGGGCCACGCCCGCCGCCGCGGCCTCGAGAGCGGAGAGGTCGGCGGGCGGGGCGCCGCGGTGCCCGAAGAGAAGGGCCGCCGTCTTCAGCGCCCGCGCCATCGACGAAACTTCCCCGGGACCCACCGGGAGCACCCGGTGGACGACGTCGTGCAGGAGCTCGACGGCCACGCCGCCAGCCCCGAGCGCGAGGACGGGACCGAGCCCCGGATCGCGCCTGGCTCCGACCAGGACCTCGGCCACGGGCTCGGGGAGCATGGGTGACACGAGCACGCCCTCCAGCCCCGGCGTCCGCGCCCGGATGGCTTCGAACGCCTCACGGACCGCCTTCGGCCCCCGGACGCCCAGCACGACCCCGCCCGCCTCCGTCTTGTGGAGGACCTCGCGGGCCACGACCTTCACGGCCACCTCCCCGCCGAACCGCTCCGACGCCGCCACGGCCTCCTCGGACGAGGTGCACAGCTCGGCCTCGACCATCGGGACGCCGAAAGCGGCCAGGAGCCGCCGCGCCTCGGGCTCGGTGAGGGCCGTGCGCCCGGCGGCGGCCGCCTCGCGCGTCCGACCGGCCGCCTCCGCCACGTCCGCTTCATCCGCCCGCTCCGCGGGCTCCGGCGCGGTCGGCGGCGGCCAGGTCGCCCGTCCCGCCGCGCGGCGCACGAGCGCCGTGGCGGCCGTGCACGCGGCGTCGAGCGACGCGACGACCGGCACGCCCTCCTCTTCCAGGGCCCGGAGCGGCGAGGGTCGGCGGAGCGCGTACATGGAGTGCACCACCAGTCCCTTCCCGGCCCGGCGCGCCGCCTCCGCCATGCCGCGGGCCGCGGCGCCCTCTGCCTCCTCCAGGGCCGGATCGAAGCGAAGGTGGTAGCCTCCGAACAGCCCGATGACCAGGATCGTGGCCACGTCGGGATCGGTCGCCAGCGTCTCCGCCACCCTGGCGAACACGGTGGGGTCGGCGTCCGCGGGACCGCCGACGTCGACGGGATTGCCCACCGCGGCCCGGGGGCCGAGGACCTCGCGAAGCGCGTCGCGGGTGGCCCCGGCGAGGTCGGAGAGCCGCGTGCCCCCCTCGATGAGGGCGTCGGCGGCCAGCACCCCGTGACCGCCGCCATCGGACAGGATGGCCACGCCGCCTCGGGCCGCCGCGGCCTGCGTTGCGAGGGAGAGTCCCACGGGGAGGAGCTCGTCCGAGCGCCGGACCTCCGTGATCCCCGCCTGCGCCAGCCCCGCGGCCAGCACGTCGTGCGGACCCGACATCGCGCCGGTGTGCGAGCGCGCCGCGGTCGCCCCTTCCCCGGTGCGCCCGGCCCCCAGGAGCACGACCGGCTTGTGCCGGCTGACCCGCGACGCCGTCTCCAGCAGGGCACGCGGCTCCCGGAATGCGTCCGCGTACATGAGCACGGCGCTCGTGCCGGGGTCACGACCCATCCAGTCCAGCACTTCGTGGAAACCCACGTCGACCTCGTTTCCGACGCCGACGCACACGGAGATCCCGGCCGAGGTGCGCTCGGTGATCTCGGTCATCAGCTGGAGCGCCACGTTCCCGGACTGGAGCAGGAGGGCGACCGAGCCGGAACGCACGTCGCGGGCGCCGATCAGGTTGAGCCCGTGGGTCATGTTGAGGATCCCGGAGGTGTTGGGCCCGATGACCCGCACGCCCGTGCGCTGGATGACGTCCCGCAGGCGCTCCTCGAGCGCCGCCCCGTCCTTCCCGATCTCCCGGAAACCGGTGGCCAGGACGACCGCGCCCGGCACGCCGCGCGCGGCGCACTCCTCCAGGATCCCCGGCACGGTGGGCGCCGGCGTGCACACCAGGGCCAGATCCACCGCGGACGGGAGTGCCCCGATCGACGGCGCCACGGGAAGCCCGAGGATCTCGCCGCCCCTGGGGTTCACCAGGTGGACCTCCCCCCGGAAGCCCGCCTCCCGCAGGGCCGGGATCACCTGGTAGCCGCGCTTGCCCGGGTCCGACGAGGCCCCCACCACCACGACCGAGCGGGGCCGGAGCAGCGCGTCGAGCTCACTCACCCGTGTACTCCGGCTCGCGGCCCTCGTGAAACGCGTCCAGCCCCTCCTGCCAGTCGCGCGTGCCCATGATGTCCAGGAGCGCCTCGGCCTCCAGGTCCAGCAAGCGCCGACGGTCCAGGCCCGGCGCCAGGCCCAGGAGCCGCTTGGCGTGCGCCAGCGACCGGGGCGCCTTCCGGGCCAGCCGCCCGGCCAGCTCCAGCGCCTCGGGGAGCACCCGCTCCGTGGACAGCGCCCGGTCGGCCAGGCCCATCACGGCGGCCTCGGCCCCCGAGAAGAACTCGCCCAGGTAGAGGAGCTCCCGGGCCTTCGCCAGCCCGACGCGCGCGGAAAGGGTCCGGGTGACCCCGCCGCCCAGAAACGTCCCGAGCGTGACCTCGGGGAAGCGGAGCTTGGCCGCCTCGGCCACCACGATGAAGTCCGAGGACAGGGCCATCTCGAGGCCGCCCCCGATGGCATGCCCGTTCACGGCCGCGACCACGGGGCGCGGAAGGGACTGGAGGAGCTCGTTGGCCTCCTGGGCCAGGCGCACGTACTCCCGCCTCGCCGCTTCGGCCAGGGGCTCGGACGCGTGCGCCTTGAGGTCCGCCCCCACCGAGAACGCCCGGCCGGCGCCGGCGAGCACCACGGCCCGCACGCCGGCATCCTCCCCCGCTTCGCGCAGCGCCTCGACCAGGGCCCGGTACAGGGGCAGGCTCACGGCGTTCAGTCGATCGGGTCGGTTCAGGGTGAGCACGAGGAGGTCGTCCTCGCGCCTCACGAGCAGCGGTGCGTCATCTGGGCTCATCGGGTCCGGCTCCCACGG
>CANPVD010000071.1 GCA_947581615.1 Candidatus Humimonas hydrogenitrophica | reverse complement strand
GCTCCTGGCTCGGGTCGGCTCGCCCGGCCGCCGCGGAGGTCGGCGCCGGGCCCGGTCGTGCTGTTCGACAAGATTGCGGAAAGGCGGGGAGAAGGAAAGCGGGGGATCGACGGCTGCGCGTCCCCGGGGAGACGTCCCCGCGGGGACGCCCACGTTCCCGCTGACCCGTGCGCGGAGGTATAATGTGGAAGGTATGGCTCTTCCGCAGATCACCTGGCAGGACGTCCAGCAGCTCCCGGACGACGGCAATCGCTACGAGGCGATCGGTGGGGAGCTGTACGTGACGCCCTCTCCCTCGGTCCGCCACCAGAGGATCAGCAAGCGGCTGCACCGCGCCCTGCTGCGTCTCCTCGAGGATCCGGGCTACGGCGAGGTGTTCTACGCGCCCCTCGGCGTGGAATTCCCGGCCACCGGCGAGGGCGTGCAGCCGGACCTCCTGTTCGTCTCGGAGGAGCGCCGCGGGATCGTGGCCGACCGCTGGCTCGTGGGCGCCCCCGACCTGGTCGTCGAGATCCTCTCTCCCACCACGTCGCATCGCGACCGGGGCATCAAGCGCCGCCTCTACGAGCGCCAGGGCGTCCGCGAATACTGGATCGTGGACCCGGAGAGCGAGGCGGTCGAGGTCTGGCGCTTCGGAGAGGAGCGCCGCCACGAGCGCGTCGCCGACCGCCTCCCCGTGCGCGCCGGGGACGAGACGGTCGGCGAGATCGACCTGGCCGAGGTGTTTCGGTAAAACGCCTGGGGGTCCTCATGGCTTGAACGGACGGGTGCTTCCCTTTTCCTGGGGGCCCCGACGAAAGCCCGTCTCACACTCTGTGAGCATACCCACTCCTGCTGCGGTGGCTGCCATGCCCAGGAAAGACAGGCTCACCTTGATCATCGACCGCGAGGTCATCTGAGCTGCCAGGGCCCTCGCCCGCCGTTCGGGTACCGGCCTCTCGAGGCTCGTCGAGGAGCACTTGCGCGAGCTTACGGCCGAGGACCTGGCCGGGACGCCGATCGTGTCCGAGCTCCGTGGCATCCTGGGCCACGACGCTGACATCGGTGACTTCCGCAGCCACCTGGAGGACAAGCACGCCTGGTGACGCGGCTCCGGCACGCAGGCATTGACACGAGAATCGTGCTACACGAACTTCGTGTCATGTCGAAGCGAAACGTGACCGTGAGCATGGACGAGGAGACGGCGCGCTGGGCCCGAGTCGAGGCCGCCCGACGGGACACGAGCGTCTCGAGCCTGCTCGGCGACCTCCTCCGGGAGCACATGGAGCGCGAACAGAGTTACGAGGCGGCAATGCATCGTTGGCTCGCCGGCCCTCTGCGCCCCCTCAAGCGCGGCGGCCGCTACCCTTCTCGCGAGGAACTGCACGAGCGCGGGGACGGGACGTGAGCGTCTTCGTGGACACCAATGTCCTGGTGTACGCGCGCGACGCCTCGGAGAGCGACAAGCAGCCTCTCGCCTCCGCGTGGATCAAGTCCCTGTGGGAGTCGCGCGAGGGACGGCTCAGCACGCAGGTCCTGCAGGAGTATTACGTGGCCGTCACCCGCAAGCTCGAGCCGGGGCTGGACCGGGACCAAGCCAGGACGGACGTGCGCGCGCTCGAGGCATGGCGTCCACTCGATCTGGATGCCCCGCTCCTCGAGTCCGCCTGGGAGGCCGAGGATCGGTTCGGCTTCGCCTTCTGGGACACCCTAATCGTGGCCGCCGCGCGTCGCTTGGGGTGCGACCACCTGCTCACCGAGCACCTGCAGGACGGGCAGGACCTGGACGGCCTCGTAGTCATCGACCCGTTCCGCCACGAGCCCGGGGAGATCCTGGCCCGCTGAAAGCGCATGAGGGTTCAGGCCGCGCATTCCCGACCTCTACATTCGCCCCTCGCTTCGAAGCTCCCTCGCCTCTAACCTCAGGCATGCGCCCCCGCGTGCCCGCCCCGTCGCGCGATGTTTGACCAGCTCCACGACGCCCGCGTCCGGAACGCGGCGTTCGAGTGGCTGGCCGGCCGGGTCGACCACCACGGGGACGTCCTCCCCCGCACCCTCCTCGCTGAAGGCTTCGAGTACCGCGGCCGGCGCGTCCCGCTCATCGCCCCGCAGGGGATCTTCAAGCCGGCCGCGATGGAGCTGCCCCTGTCGATCACCACGGCGCCCCGCGGTCCCTACGACGACGAGTTCATGCGGGAGGGTCCCCTGCACTACCGCTACCGGGGGAAGGACCCGAGCCACCGGGACAACGTGGGCCTCAGGGAGTGCTTCGAGCGGCGGCTTCCGCTCGTCTACTTCCTCGGCCTCGTCCCGGGTCGTTACCTGGCCACCTGGCCGGTCTACATCGTGGGGGACGACCCGGCCTCGCTCACCTTCATGGTCGAGGCGGACGATCCAGCCGAGCTCGCGATCGGCCTCAATCCGCCGAACGGTGGCGGGGCAGCGTCCGTCCACGAGGCCGAGGACGAGGGCCGCCGCCGGTACGTCACCTCGGTCGTGCGCGGCCGCCTCCACCAGCGCGCCTTCCGGGAGCGGGTGCTGGCCGCCTACCGCTCGGAGTGCTCCTTCTGCCACTTCCGGCACGAGGAGCTGCTCGACGCCGCTCACATCATCCCCGACGCCGACCCGCGCGGCACGCCCGAGGTCACCAACGGCCTCGCCCTGTGCCGCTTCCACCACGCCGCCTTCGACCGCGGCTTCCTGGGCGTCCGGCCCGACTTCGTGCTCGAGGCGCGGCCCGACCTCCTGGAGGAGGAAGACGGGCCCACCCTCGTCCACAGCATCCAGTCGCTCCACCACGAGCGGATCCAGCTCCCGCGGAGCCGCTCGCAGTGGCCGGACGCGGACCGCCTCGCCGAACGCTACGACGAGTTCTTGAGGCAGGCCCGCGCCAGCTGACCCGAGATCACCGCATCCCGGCTCCTCGGGACCCCGAACCTTACTCCCTCCGCGGCGCCCTCGTCCCCCATGGCCCGGGATCCAGCGTGAGCCCGGTCACCTTGCCGCCGACAGGCCGTACCACGAGCCGCCCGGCACGGGCGGCCGGGCGGCTTTCGTCTGTTCGTGACCCGGGGCGGAAACGAAGCGTGCCCCCGCCCCGCATGTCCCTACAGCTCGATCACTCCCAGCTGCTGCATCATGCCCAGGGAGTTCCAGTCGGCCAGATGCTCGACGACCTTCCCGTTCCGGAAATGGTTGGTGGACGTGCCGTTGACCTCGACTGACCGGCCCGTCCCGGGCCGACCCATCCACTCGCCCTTCTGCGTGCCGCGGAAGGTCCACCTGTTGACGACCGTGTCGCCTTCGGCGATCACCTCGTGGGTCACGAACTCGCCGTCAGGGAAGGCCCTGCGCAGCTCCGTGATCACCTCGACCAGGCCGTCGATCCCGTCCGAGCCTGGAAGCCCGCTGCTCTCGAAGTGGATGTCCGGATCGGTGAACTCGCGGAGCTTCGAGGGGTCGGCACCGTTCCAGACATCGGTCCAGGGGCCTACGACGGCCTTCTTGTGCTCGGACATGGGGCATCCTCCATACGGGGACATCAGTGGCTCCTTGCGGAGCACGGACACGTTGCCGGACGAGAAGGTCTGAGGGCGCCGGCAGGTGAGGGGGAGCTGTGAATGCCCGCCGAATGATGGTCCATCGGCGAAAGTCACTAATTTGGCCGGCGAAACTTTAATGTACCACCCGAATGATCCTCCGGCAATGGCCCTCCGAAGCCGCGGCCGGCTCGCGTCGGCCGCGCCGCCCGCCTACCGTGCGGCATGACCGATCCCGGACCTGACGCCGCCGATCGCGCGCCGGCCCCCGTCCCCGTCATCCCGGTCGTCGCCGCCGTCGTCCGCCGCGAGGGCACTGTCCTCCTCGGCCTGCGCCCGGCCCACAAGCGGCACGGCTCCAGGTGGGAGTTCCCGGGCGGCAAGGTGCTGGACGGGGAATCGCTCCAGGACGCGCTCGTCCGGGAGCTCCGCGAGGAGCTGCGGGTCCGTGTGATCCGCCGCGAGGGCGAGGCCGCGGCTGACGCAGGCACCCCCGCCCGCGCCGGGTCCGGCAGCGCGGCCGGCCCCGCCCTGTTCGTGGCCCGCGACCCGGGCTCGCCCTTCGAGATCCACTTCGTCGAGGTGGCGATCGAGGGGACGCCCGAGGCGGTCGAGCACCAGGAGGTGCGCTGGGTCGCGCCCGCCGACCTCGCCTCCCTCCCCCTCGCTCCGGCCGATGCCCGCTTCGCCCGCGAGGTGCTGGGGAGCTGAGGCGCGGCGCCGGCACCGGCGCCCCCGGTGCAACGAAACCCGCCCATCGGCCTGTCCGTTAGGTGAAGTGCGCATTCTGCCTCCTCCTTAACGGGACGTGAAATGAAGCAGCCGCCCCCACGCGCACGAGCTCGCGCCCGCCGCTTCCCGGCCCTCCTCCCGCCCGTCGCCGTCGTCACCCTCTCGGTCTGTCTCCTCCCCGCCGGCCTGCGCGCTCAGGCCACCCGGCCCGGCCGCCGCAGCCGTCCCGACTCGGCCTCCCACGCCCGGCCCACGGCGGTCGCGGTCCGCCGCTCGGGTCCGATCGACCTGGACGGCCACCTGGACGAGGCGGCCTGGAGCAAAGCCTCGCCGGCCACCGGCTTCACCGAGCAGGCGCCGGACGAGGGGAAGCGGGCCACCCAGCGGACGGAAGTGCGCTTCCTGTACGATGGCTCGGCGCTCTACATCGGCGCCCGCATGTGGGACACCAGGGCGCCGGGCGGGGTCACGGCCCGCCTGGCCCGCCGGGACGAGTACCCGCAGTCGGACCAGCTCGAGGTGGACCTGGACCTCTACCACGACCGGCTCCACCGCGTGACGTTCTCGGTCGACCCGGCAGGGTGGCGCGGCGACTTCAACGACGGCGATGCCTCCTGGGACCCGGTGTGGGAGGTGGCCACCAGCGTCGACTCGGCCGGCTGGACGTCGGAGATCCGGATCCCGTTCAGCCAGCTCCAGTTCCCGAGCGACTCGGCGCAGACCTGGGGCCTCGAGCTCGTCCGTCTCACCCACCGCGACCACGAGACGGACCTGTGGTCCTTCTACGGCCTCGACCAGTCGGGCGGCCCCGCCTTCTACGGCACGCTCCGGGGGATCCACCTGGGGCGCGAGCCGCTGCACGCCGAGATCCTCCCCTACGTGACCACGCGCATGGAGCGGCTGGGCCACGCGGATCCGAACAGTCCCTTCTTCGACCCGCACCCCACCCGCCTCCGTGTCGGCGGAGACCTCGAGTACCTGGTGAACTCCAGCTTCACCCTGTCGGCCACCGTGAACCCGGACTTCGGGCAGGTCGAGGTCGACCCGGCGGTCGTGAACCTCACCCAGTTCGAGACCTACTTCTCGGAGAAGCGACCCTTCTTCGTGCAGGGCTCGAACGTATTCGACTTCGGGAGCCCGGGCTGCAACATCAACTGCGGGCTCGGCCTCGACCTGTTCTACTCGCGGCGGATCGGAGCCCGGCCGCCGGGGTGGACGCTGGCCTTCCCGGAGGGCCGCTGGGCGGACATTCCCGACAACACCACCATCCTGGGCGCCGCCAAGCTCACCGGCCGCACCCCGGGCGGCACCACGGTCGGGGTGCTGGACGCGGTGACGGGCTCGGAGACGGCGCGGGTGGCCCGCGCGGACAGCTCCACCTTCCGGCAGCCGGTCGCGCCCCTCACCAACGACTTCGTGGGCCGGGTGAAGCAGGACCTCGACGGCGGAAACCTGGTGATCGGCGGGCTGTTCACGTCGGTGGACCGGCACCTGCGCGACCCGGGGCTGGCCGGCCTCCTCCCCTCCTCCTCGCGCGCCGGCGGCGCGGACGTCCGCTACTACTGGGGCGGCCACGACTACTTCTTCTACGCGGCCCTCACCGCCTCGCGCGTGACCGGCGACTCGGCCTCCATCCTCCGCCTGCAGCGCGCCAGCGCCCGCTACTTCCAGCGCCCCGACCGCACCACCACGGGCGACGGCCTGTTCTCGGCCGCCTACCGGCCGGGCGCCACGGCCCTGGACGGCTACGCGGCCATCTTCCGGGTGGCCAAGCAGGGCGGGAGCTGGCTGTGGGACCTGAACGGGATGGCTGAGAGCCCGGGCTACGCGATCGACGACCTCGGCTTCCAGCGCGAGGCGGACAAGCTGTGGGTCAACGGCTCGGTCGGGCGGCAGCTCAACACGCCCACGAGCTGGTACCGGTCGCTGGTGGCCATGGTCGAGGCGGACCACACCTGGAACTACGACGGGGATCCGACCGCCTCGACCGTGTCCGTCTACTCCAGCCTCCAGCTCCTCGACTACTGGAACGTCGTCCTGTTCGCCCAGCGCGCCTTCCCGGCCCGGTCCGACCGCCTCACCCGCGGCGGCCCCGTGGTGCGCACGACGGGCTCCACCGGCGGCCAGGTCGCCGTGTCCACGGACTCTCGAAAGGCGCTCACGCTCGACGGGAGCTTCACCTACAACCACGATGACGACGGGGGTTACAGCAGCGAGGTGGGGCTGTCCGCCTCCTTCCGACCCTCCCCCAACGTCCAGGTCTCGCTCGGCCCGCAGTACAGCTACGTAGACTCGCACACCCAGTACGTGACCAGCGTCGCCGACCCGACGGCGACCGCCTTCTACGGCCACCGGTACGTGTTCTCGCACCTGAGCGAGAAGCAGCTCTCGATGGAGACGCGCGTGAACGTCACCTTCACGCCCGACCTCTCCTTCGAGCTCTTCCTGCAGCCCCTGCTGGCCAGCGGCCGCTACCACGCCTTCGAGGAGTTCGCCGCCCCGAGGCGGGAGACGAAGCGGGTGTTCGGGCGGGACGTGGGGACGATCCGCTCCTTGACCCGAGACGGCACCGTCACGGGCTACCAGGTCGACCCGGACGGCTCGGGTCCCGCCTCCAGCTTCGCGTTCGCCAACCCCAGCTTCGACAGCCGCTCCCTGCGCGGCACCGCGGTCCTCAGGTGGGAGTGGCGCCCGGGCTCGACCGCCTACCTGGTGTGGACGCAGACGCGCGGCGGCACGGCCCGGGACCGGAGCCTGGCGGTGGGCCACGACCTCGACGCGCTCGTGAACATCCCCCCGGACAACACCTTCGAGCTCAAGATCAGCTACTGGCTGCCGCTCTGAGCGCCGGGCCGGACGTCCCCGCGGGGCCGTGACCGGCCGGCCCGCCGCGGCCGCGCGCCCGCGACCCCCGTCCCCGAAACCGTGTCCTCGACTCCCTCGTACGGATCCCCGTGACGGGATCGATGGGACGTGTGGACGTTCGGGACGAAGGGAAGACAGCCTTGCCGTACCGTCGGACAGTTCGACATAGAGACGCTCGCGCGAAGTCGCTCACGAGGATCCTCGCGCCTCCCGCCCTCCTGGCCCTCGCCGCCCTCCTCGCCCCGGCAGCCCTCGCGGCCCAGGCGCGGCCGGCCTCGGCGAGGCGGACCCGATCCGACTCGGCCCGGAGCGCGCGGCACGTCCGCCCCCGGGCGATCGCCGTCCGCCGCTCGGGCCCGGTGAGCATCGACGGCCACCTGGACGAAGCGGCCTGGAAGAAGGCCTCGCCGGCCACGCACTTCACGCAGCAGACCCCCGACGAGGGCACGGATCCCTCGGAGCGCACGGACGTGCGCTTCCTGTACGATGGCGACGCGCTCTACATCGGGGCGCGCATGCACGACCCCAAGGCGCCCGCCGGGATCACGGCCCGCCTGGCGCGCCGCGACGACGACCCGCAGTCGGACGAGCTCCAGGTCGACCTCGACCTCTACCACGACCGCCTCCACCACGTGCAGTTCGACGTCGACCCGGCCGGCTGGCGCGGCGACTCCAACGACGGCGACGACTCCTGGGACCCGGTGTGGGAGGAGGCGACCAGCGTCGACTCGGGCGGCTGGACGGCCGAGATCCGCATCCCCTTCAGCCAGCTCCAGTTCTCGAGCGACTCGACCCAGAAGTGGGGGCTCGAGATCACGCGCCTCGTGCACCGCACCCAGGAGAAGGACCTGTGGTCCTTCTACCGGCTCGACCAGACGGGCGGCCCCTCCTTCTACGGCACGCTCGCGGGGATCCGGCTGGGCCGCGAGCCGCTGCACGCCGAGATCCTCCCGTACGTGACCACCCGCATGCAGCGGCTGGGCACGGCGGACCCGAACAGCCCCTTCTTCGACCCGCACACGGCCCGGCTCCGCTTCGGCGGCAGCTTCAAGTACCTGGTGAACTCGAGCTTCACCCTGTCGGGGACGGTGAACCCGGACTTCGGGCAGGTGGAGGTCGACCCGGCGGTCGTGAACCTGTCGGCCTACGAGACCTACTTCTCGGAGAAGCGGCCCTTCTTCGTGCAGGGCGCGGGCGTGTTCGGCTTCGGGAGCCCGGGCTGCCACATCAACTGCCGCGGCATGTCCCTGTTCTACTCCCGGCGCATCGGCTCCGCCCCGCCCGGCGCCGACCTGGCCAGCTCCGAGGGGGCGTTCTCGAAGGTGCCCGGCAACACCACCATCCTGGGCGCCGCCAAGCTCACCGGCCGCACGCGCGGCGGCACCACGGTCGGCGTGCTCGACGCCCTCACCGGCACCGAGACGGCCCGCGTGGCCCGCGCCGACGGCAGCCTGTTCGACCAGCCGGTGGCGCCGCTGACCAACGACTTCGTGGGCCGGGTGAAGCATGACCTGGCTGGCGGGAACCTGGTCATCGGAGGGCTGTTCACGTCGGTGGACCGCAAGCTCTCCAGCCCCGGCCTCAGGAACCTCCTCCCCGCCTCGGCCCGGGTGGCGGGCGCGGACCTCGACTACTACTGGGACCAGCACAACTACGAGTTCTACGCGGCGGTCGCCGCCTCGCGCGTCACCGGGGACTCGGCCGCCATGCTCGGCGTCCAGCAGTCGAGCGCGCGGTACTTCCAGCGTCCCGACCGCACCACGACCGGCGACGGCCTGTTCTCGGCCGCCTACCGGCCCGGCGCCACCGCCCTGGACGGCTACTCGGTCCGCATGCGGCTCGACCGCGAGGGCGGGGGCTGGATCGGCGACATCAACGCCGCCGCCATGAGCCCCGGCTTCGACGCCAACGACCTCGGCTTCCAGACGCGCTCCGACTACCTGTGGCTGAACGGCTCCCTCATCCGCCAGCTCACCGTGCCGAGCGGCTGGTACCGCTCCCTCCTGTTCGGGGGCGGCGTCGAGCGCTACTGGAACTACGACGGCGACATCACGCAGACCGACGCGACCGGCGCCGTCATCTGGCAGCTCCTCGACTACTGGCAGCTCAAGGCCATCTACCAGCGCGACCTGCCCTCGCTCGACGACCGGGCCACGCGCGGCGGGCCGCTCGTGAGGGTCCCGGGGACGAACTTCGAGTCGCTCCAGGTGACCAGCGACCCGCGACAGTCCGTGACCGTGGACGCGACCGGCTCGCTGTCCCAGACGGACGCCGGCGGCTCCCAGCGCAAGATCGACCTGTCGGCCACCTGGCGGCCCTCCCCCAACATCTCGGTCAGCCTCGGCCCGGCCTTCAGCCACACGGTCCTGACCGACCAGTACGTGGCCACCGTCGCCGACCCGACGGCGGCCGCCTTCTACGGCCACCGGTACGTGTTCTCGCACCTGGACGAGAAGGAGCTGTCGATGGAGACGCGCGTGAACGTCACCTTCACGCCGTCCCTCACGTTCGAGCTCTACCTGCAGCCCCTGATCGCCAGCGGGCGGTTCTACGACTTCGAGGAATACGCCGCGCCGCGGCGCGAGAAGAAGCTCGTGTACGGACAGGACATCGGGACGATCGCCGCGACCCGAGAGAGCGGCGTGGTCACCGGCTACACGATCGACCCGGACGGGTCGGGACCCGCGTCCAGCTTCCAGCTCACCAACCCCAATTTCGATCGCCGCTCGCTGCGCGGCACCGCGGTCCTGCGCTGGGAGTGGCGCCCCGGCTCCACTGCCTATCTGGTGTGGACCCAGACCCGGGGCGGCCGGGCGGGCCTGGGCACCATGGCCCTGGGACGGGACCTGAGCGCGCTCGGGAACCTTCCACCCGACAACACCTTCGAGCTCAAGATCACCTACTGGCTGCCGCTGTAGGCGGACCGCCGCCCCTGTCACGATCGGGGCCTCCGCTCCGTCTCCCGGGCCGAGGACTCCTTCGAGCACGGGGAAGAGCCAACCATGAAGATCGCCATCCAGGGCGCCGGCATCGGCGGT
>CANPVD010000070.1 GCA_947581615.1 Candidatus Humimonas hydrogenitrophica | reverse complement strand
GGCGCACGGAGCTGGAGCCTGCCCGGACGGCCGACGAGGTGCGGGGCTTCCTCGCGTCGCGGGGCGTCAAGGACGTCGAGGCCCGACCCATCCAGCCCGGCATCGAGGACGTGTTCATCGCGCTCATGGGCGCCGGGGAGACACCGTGAGCGCGGCCATCGAGGCCCGGGGGCTCACGCGCCGTTTCGGCGACTTCACCGCCGTCGACGCGATCAGCTTCCGGGTGGAGCGCGGGGAGGTGTTCGGCTTCCTGGGCGCCAATGGCGCCGGCAAGACGACGGCGATCCGCATGCTCACGGGCCTCCTGTCGCCGAGCGCTGGCGAGGCATGGGTCGCCGGCCACGACGTGTACGGGGAGACGGAGGCGATCCGTCGATCCATCGGTTACATGAGCCAGCGGTTCTCGCTGTACGAGGATCTGCGCGTGCGCGAGAACATTCGGCTGTACGGCGGCATCTACGGCCTTCCCGACCGCACGATCCATCGTCGCGGAGAGCGACTCCTGTCCGACCTCGGGCTCGAACACGCCGCCGACGAGCTGGTGGCCTCCATCCCGCTCGGGTGGCGTCAGAAGCTGGCCTTCTCGGTCGCCTCCCTGCACGAGCCGGAGATTCTCTTCCTGGACGAGCCGACGGGGGGCGTGGACCCGATCACTCGCCGGCAGTTCTGGGAGATGATCTACCGGGCCGCCGACGGCGGCACGACGGTGTTCGTGACCACCCACTACATGGACGAAGCGGAGTACTGCGACCGGATCTCCATCATGGTGGACGGACGGATCGGCGCGATGGGCACGCCACGGGAGCTGCGCGAAGCGTACGGAGTCCCGTCGATCGACGAGCTCTTCCTGCGGCTCGTGCGGCCGGACCCGGCGCCCGCCCCGGGAGTGGCGTCGTGACCGCGCTGCGAGGGTTCATCGTCAAGGAAGTTCGCCACATCCTGCGCGACCGACAGACCCTGGCGCTCCTCCTCCTCCTGCCGCTGGTCCTCGTGATCCTGTTCGGGTTCGCGATCCGCACGGACATCCGGTCCATACGGGTGGCGTTCGTGGACTCGAGCCCGAGCGCGGCCTCCCTGTCGCTGGAGAACCGCTTCCAGGGGACCCCGACCTTCCACGCGGTGGCCACCGTCGCCTCGACGCGGGCTCTGGACCCGTTGTTCCGGCGGAGCGCCATCGATGAGGCCGTCGTGCTCCCTGCCGACTTCGCCCGGAGCCTGGGAGAGGGAGCGGGACGCGTACAGGTCCTCGCGGACGCGACCGACCCCAACATCGGCAGCATCATGACCGCTTACGCCGAGGCCGTGATACAGAGCTGGGCGGCCGAGTGGATCGCGTCCGAGGCGGCGGGCCCCGGCGTGCTCGTGTCGGTCCGGACGGCTCCGAACGTCGTGCCCGAGACGCGGCTCCGCTTCAACCCGACCCTGGCCAGCGAGGACCTGTTCGTTCCAGGCCTCATCGCGCTGGTGCTCACGATCGTCTCGGCGGTGATGACCTCCATCACGCTGACGCGCGAGAAGGAGCGGGGCACCATGGAGACGCTCCTGGTGTCTCCGCTGCGCCCCTGGCAGATCCTCGTCGGAAAGGTCGCGCCCTACCTGGTGCTCGGATTCGTGAACCTGGTCACCGCCCTGGCCGCCGCGCGGATCATCTTCACTGTCCCCGTGCGGGGTTCGGTTACGCTGCTCCTGGCGGAGGGCCTGTTGTTCCTCCTCGTGTGCACGGGGCTGGGGGTGTTCATCTCCACCCGGACCGATTCCCAGCGCGCCGCCATGCTGGCCTCGATGGCGGGACTCCTCCTCCCGACGACCGTCCTGTCGGGCATGATCTTCCCGATCTCGAGCATGCCCGCGTGGCTGCGGCCGATCACATACGTGATCCCGGCGCGCTGGTTCATCACGATCGCGCGCGGGATTCTCCTCAAGGGAGTGGGCCTCGGCGTCCTGTGGCCGGACACGCTCGTCCTGGCCCTGATGGCGGCTCTCCTCCTCGGGGCCAGCACACGACTCTTCAAAGTGAGGTTGGCATGACGAGCGCAGAGCGCGGAGCGCGGCTGCGCCGCTGGTTCCGCACGGTGGGCTTTCTGGTCCGCAAGGAGTTTCTGCAGGTGTTCCGGGACCGGGTGATGCTGTTCGAGATGATCGCCATCCCGATCATCCAGCTCCTCATCCTCTCCAACGCGGCGACCTTCGAGGTGCACGACAGCCGGGTGCACGTGGTGGACGAGTCCCGCACGGCGGAGTCGCGCGGGCTCGTTCGCCGGATCGGGGCCTCCCGGTACTTCACCGTCGTCTCCAGCGACCCGTCCATGGCGAAGGCGGAGCGGGACCTCGCGACCGGACGCGCCTCGGTGATCGTGCGAATCCCCCGTCGGTTCGCGGACCGCATCGAGTCCGGCCGGACGGCGCCCGTGCAGCTGGTCCTCGACGCGGTGGACGGGGCCACGGCGGGGGTGGTGCGCTCCTACCTGGGGGCGATCGTCGAGCGCCACGGCGCCGAGCTCGAGGCGGAGGCGGGTCCCGCGCCCGGAACGAGGGGTGCGGTCGCCGGCCCGGCGGCCCCCCTCGCCGTCCGAAGCCGGGGCCTGTTCAACCCGACGCTGGACTACAAAGACTTCATCGTTCCGGGGATCCTGGTGCTCCTGGTCACCCTGATCGGCACGCTCATCACCTCCATGAACATCGCGCGCGAGAAGGAGATCGGCACCCTGGAGCAGCTCAACGTGACCCCGCTCCGAAAGAGCGAGTTCGTGGCGGGGAAGCTCGTCCCCTTCTGGATCATCGCCCTCGCCGAGCTGTCGGTGGGGCTGGTCATCGCCCGGCTCGCCTTCGCGCTGCCCGTTCGAGGGAACCTTCTCCTGTTGTTCGGCGCCGCCGGGCTCTACATGGTGGTCGCGCTGGGGGTGGGCCTGTGGATCTCCACAGTCGTCGAGACCCAGCAGCAGGCCATGTTCCTCACCTTCTTCGTCATGATGCTGTACGTGTTCATGAGCGGCTTCATGACCCCGATCGAAAGCATGCCGGGCTGGGCCCGCGCGCTCACGGAGCTCAACCCGGTCAGGCACTTCCTCCTCATCATGCGGGGCATCCTCCTCAAGGGAGCGGGGTTCGCCGACCTGTGGCGGCCACTGGCCGTCCTCGCCGTGATGGGTGTCACCGTGCTCTCACTGGCGCTGCGGCAGTACTCCAAGACAACGGGGTGAGGGGAGGGTCCGACGGCGGGCCAGCGAGTGGGCGACGCGTCCCGGCGTGCACGCGTCCGGGGACGCGGCCTTGCTCTCGGTCGAGCCCGGGCCTAAGCTCGGCGGAAATCTCCGTTTCCGTGCCCCGAACATCGGTCCCTCCATTTCCCGCGCCCGAGAGGAATCCATGACGCGCACGCGCGCCAGACTCCCGGCCATCTCGCTCTCCGCCACCCTCGTCGCTCTCCTCTCCCTGCAGGCCGCTTGCGGTCCCGCCGACCGGGCGGCGTCCGGGGGAGAGCAGGCCTCCGCCTCCGCCTCGCCGACCGACGGAGCGATCCAGGTGGTGGCCCGCGACTACGCCCTCGAGGCGCCCGACTCCATCGCCTCCGGGTGGGTGACGTTCCGGTTCGAGAACCAGGGGAAGGAGACGCACTTCTTCGTCCTGCACCAGCTGCCCGAGGGCATCACCATGCAGGACTACATCGACGGCGCCGCCGGCCCGTTCGGCAAGGCGATGGAGCTCCTTCAGAAGGGCGGCACCAAGGCGGAGGCGGGGAAGATCCTGGCCGAGGGCCTCCCGTCGTGGTTCGCGGACCTGCACGAGATGGGCGGGGCCGGGCTCACGGCGCCCGGCCACAGCGTCCGGTTCTCCGAGCGGCTCCCGGCCGGCCACTACCTGCTGGAGTGCTACGTCAAGAACGCCGACGGCACCTTCCACTCGGGACTCGGAATGCTCCGGGCCCTGACCGTGACCGACGCCCAGGCGGGCGGCGAGCCGCCCAGCGCGGACCTGGATGTGACGCTCTCCAGCCAGGGCATCGCGGTCCGGGGCACGCCCACCGCGGGCGAGCACGTGGTCGCGGTCCACTACCGGGAGCAGCCCGCGGGGCTGGTGGGCTACGACCTCCACCTGGCCCGTCTGGGGGAGGGCCAGACCGTCGAGCAGCTGGTGCCGTGGATGGACTGGATGAACGTCGGCGGGCTCGAGGTCCCGGCGCCGGCCACGTTCCTGGGCGGCGTGCAGGAGATGCCGGCGGGCCACACGACCTACGTGCACGTGACCCTGACGCCGGGTAGCTACGCCTGGATCTCGGAGCTCGGGGCCGACCAGGGGCTGGTCCACCCCTTCACCGTGGAGTGACGCGACGGCCGGCGGCGCTCCCCCCGGGGCGCCGCCGCCGGCCCTACAGGTCCAGGTAGCCGTCCGGCGCCAGGGAGGTCGCGAGCATCACGGCGTTGATGTCCCGGTGGCCGGTCCACGTCTCCGCCTCCCGGTGACCCGGATCCACCCAGAAGGACTCGATCGCGCCACGGAGCGGCACGTGCCGGGCCAGGGACTCGAGCACCGGGCCCGAGACGCGGACGGATCCGGACGTCGCCTCCCGCGCGATGCGCGCCACCGCCGCCAGGCCGATCGACAGCCCCAGCTCCCGGAAGGGGAGACGGCCGGCCGCACCTCCCCGCAGGGCCCGCGACCTCCCGAAGGCGTCGAGGCTCCAGCGGGCCTGATCGAGCACCGAGGCGAGCAGGGCGCGCCCTCGTTGCCGACCGGCCAGGGCCAGCTGCACCAGCCTCCAGCCATCCGTGAGGAGCCCCCCGATCCCGAGGGCATCGGCGGTCGCCCACGCACCATCCCGGCACAGCCCCTCCAGCTCGGACACCTCCCGCACGAGGACCGGTCGCCCTTCGGGCGCCATCGCCTGCAGGCAACTCATCGTCACGAATCCATCCAGGGCATCGTGCTGTCCCGTGGACGCGACGAGCGGCCGGGAGAGATCGACGCTCATCTTCCAGGAGAGGTGCCTGGGGACACCGTCGTCCCGCGGGTACGCGAAGGCGCGGTAGGCGACCCCGGCGAGCTCCACCGCCCACGCGTGGTAGCGCGACTCCCCGGTGACCCGAGAGACGCGGCCCAGCGCCCACATCCACCGGGTCAGGTAGTGGAAGTACTGGCCGTCCCGGTCCCACTCGGCTTCGGGATCGAGCGGCTCGTCCGGGGCCCGCTCCGCGCGGAGCTTCCCGATCCTGAGGCCACCCGCCGTCGGGTGCCGCTCCGCCTCGTCTCCCTCGAGGCCGCTGATCCACCCCCGGCGCGCATCGTCGGGACGGTGTCGTCCGAGCACGTGGTGGACCTGGTCGACCAGCCGGATGGCCAGCCCGAGCAGTTCATCGTCTCCGGTGGCCTCCGCCAGACCCAGGTAGTTGCACACCGCGAACGCATCGGTCCACAGATAGCGGCGCGGCGTCCCCTCCGGCTCCAACCCGGTGGAGCGCGCGAACCACTCCATGATCCGCCTGGCCCCGGCAAGTCGGTCGGACTGGCTCATGATCACCTCGCGCTGGAGCGGCGCCGCAACGGTCGTGTGGTGCCGGGACACTGGAAGATACGGGCCCGCGGTGCGTGCTCAGCCGCTGGGGCCCGCCATTCCCTCCAGCAGGGCGCGTGCGGCCCGGAGCTCGTCCCGGTTTACGGTGTGGCCCAGGCCGGAATAGACCCGCAGGTCCACGTCGGCGCCACGCTCGCCGAGGACGCTGGCGGTCTCCTCGAGTCGGTCCCGCGGAATGTGCGGATCGGGATCGCCGCAGCCCAGCAACACGGGCGTCGACTCCAGGTCTCCCCCGAAGTCCCAGCGCGTGCCGGACGGCCCGATGAGGCCGGCGGACAGCCCCGCGACGGCCCCGTACCGACGAGCGTTGCGCACGGCGTACTCGAGCGCGAGACAGCCCCCCTGCGAGAAGCCGAGGAGGAGCTGCCGTTCGGCCGGAACGCCCCGGCGCTCGAGCTCGGCGACCACGGCTCCGAGCAGCGCCAGGGCCGAGGACAGGTACGGCTCGTTGTACTCGAGGGGCGCGATGAAGGGCAGGGGATACCAGGTCGAGCCAGCCGCCCCGGGGGCCACGAAGGTCACCCCCGGTACATTCAGCTCCCGGCGCAGACCCTGCATGTCCTCCGGGCGGCCGCCGCGTCCGTGACACAGCACTGCGGCGGCCCGTGCCCGCTCGGGAGCCTCGCCGCCGAGGAGGACGCGGGGCGGTGCGTGCGGGCCTTCGAGGGCTCCCGGGATCTCGAGGAGATCGTGTCCGTCATCGGGCATTGGCGCTCCGGAACGCGGGGATTCGGTCCGAACGCGCCCCCATGAAAGAAGCGGGCCGGAGGGTCGATTCCCCTCGGCCCGCCGTCTCGTCCTCCTGTCCTGCGGCTTCGCCTAGAAGCGGAACCTCAGCCCGGCGGTGAACGGCCACACCCAGGAGTTGTTCGTCCCGAGCACGGCCTTGGCAGTGAAGGCGATGTCGCCCTGCGGGCTCAGCAGAAGGTCCACCCCATCGGAGAGGCGGTAGCCGATCCTGGCTCCGACGTTGATGGCGAAGTACGTCTTCGTCGGGGTGGCGGGCGACCGGATGTCAAACGTCACCGCGCCCGCTCCGGCGTTTACGAGCAGGCTCCATCGGCTCGACCCCGGCTGGAGGAGGTCGTAGCCGACCTTGCCGAGGCCACGTCGGCGATGTCGAAGGTGGGTACGTTGAGCCCTCCCCTCGCTTCCAGCGACACCCTCTTCCCGGAGCCCATGTCCTGTGCCGAGACCGGTGCGGTCGCGGCCAGGGTCGTCAACACGGCGGTCGCCAGTCCGAACCACGCACGCTTGCCCATCATGCTCCCTCCTCGTGCCCCCGCGGTCCACGAAGCGAGTTCGGGGAGGTGCGGAACGTAAGTTATGTCTATGTTATGTCAAGAAGACTGCGGGGGACCCGGGGATATGTCAGGCTATGGTCGACGCTGAGACTCGACATCACCTAGACGATGGGTAGCGAGACTACCAGCGGAAGGCGCCCCCGGCACCGATCGTGAAGAAGCCGAGCGGCGAGGAGGTTCCGGCGCGGCTCAGGTTGGAGTGCCAGCGCGCCTCGAGGTGGAGCTCCGGTCCGAATCGGCCGCGCGCCCACCGGAGCCCGGCGCCGATCGAGTAGCCCGCCAGGTTAAGGCCAGACCAGGAGTAGTAGCCCAGCCCGCCGACCGCGTAGGGCCGGAGCGGGCCGCGGAAGGGATCGACCCGAACCGCGCCGCCGACGTGCCACGCATGCTGCGCGATCGGGATCTCCGTATCGCACAGCCCCGTGGAATCGGGCACCGTCGTGCCCCCCGATGACGGGCAGGGCACGTGCGTGGTGGTCGTGAGGGTACCGAAATCCTGATAGCCGGCTTCGGGCCCCGCCTGGACCGGGCCGAAGACCGCGAGCAGGGAGAGGTCTCCGCCCAGACCGAAACCGCCGGCGCCGCTGCCGGACCGGGACCAGGCGCCCGTGGCGCTCACCTCGCCCACGCCTGCCGGCCCGGCCCGCTCCGGGGCGACCCAGCGAGGCATGGTCGCTCCCACGATCGCGCCGAGGGCGCCTCCGCCCGCCGCGCCCGCCAGGAGTCCGAGGCCTCCGCCCACCAGAATGTCGGTGCCCACTCCGGCACAGTCCGAGGCCTCGCACAGCGCGCCCGCGACCCATCCGATCAGGGCCCCGCCGACGACTCCCCCGATCCCGCCGGCGATCCCTCCCACCTTCAACCCGGTGCCCGTCGAGCGGCCCCGGGCCGTGAGGCGGCCAACGGAGGCGAAAGGAACCGCCGCCGGGCATCCCTCGAGCCGCAGGCCCTCGCCGCCGACCTCCCCGAGGCGCCCCGTCACCACGTCTCCACCGCGCAGCTCGAGCCGCACGGGCGTGCCCGGCTCGAGGCGGGCCGCCGCGGCGCGCAGGGAGTCGCTCCGTGCGTGCCGGCCCTGTGCCCTGGCGGCCGTGCCGGGCACCACGCACAGAAGGACTGCAAGCGCCGCCGCGGCCCGATGCATCATCCCGGCACGTGGAGAAGGGGACCGGCGCCGAACCGTCTCACGAACCCCGAACCTCGCTCGTAGCAATGGCCAGCTCCTGAACCACCTGGAGCCGCCCCGCGATGCCGGCCACCACCAGCACGGCGCCCGTGACCCAGCCCCCGAGCGAGAACAGCTCCGGGCCCCACAGCACCAGTCCGAGGCCAGCTCCGACCAGCGCCGCGCACAGCCCCGTGAACAGGGGCATGCCGTACAGGAAGTTGAACGGGAGGTAGTGGGCTCCCGGTACGATCATGAAGCTCGGATAGAACCAGATCGTCTCGTGGAGCGTGGCGGCTCCCACGAGCGGAAGCATCATGGGAAGCGTGAACGCCACCTGCATGCCCAATTGGTTCATAGGATTGCCCGGCGCCAGTCGTGCGGAGTGCCCCGTTGCGCGAAGCGATAGCCATGTGATCGGGGGGATGAAGAACCCGCCTACGACGAGGAACAGGATTGCCTGGCGCGTTGTTCCCCAGGTCGCCAGGGCCGCGGATCCCAGCCACAGGGTAGCCGATACGAGCTGTCCGGCGAACCCGCCGAGATAGGCGTGGCGAACGTCGCGTTGCGCCTCGCGGATCTCCATTGAACCCCCCGTCGATCGAGGACCGCTCAGCGGAGGTTCCCCTCGTAGGGACAAGGGCCACAGGGCCGTTCCGATCTGGCCGGAGCTCGACCTGTTCCTGGCGGCGTACCGGAAGCTCTTCGACCTGTCGCCGTCCGGGCTTCTGCTTCCGACCCGTGGAGCCGACGGCGAAGAGACGATGATCACCTCCGTGAAGAACCGTCTCGACGCCGCGCAGGAAGCGGCCGCCGATCTCCTGGACGCCATGGGCATGGACCATCGGCTCTGGGACCGGGCCGGACGGGCACGTCTGGCCCGGGAGATTGCCCCCGTCGACGCCCTCCCCTCCGAGTTCCGGGACGCCACGGTCGACGCGGTCGTCCGAACGCCGACGCACCAGGTCGCCGAGCTCCGGATAGAGGAGACCGACCCGGAGCATGTGCAGGCGGCGAAGAAGGAGGGTCGCCTGCGGTACAAACAGGTGCGCGCGAGGTTGCTCGACGGACTCGACGAGAAGCGGGTTACCGTGCAGGCGTGGCGGCCGACGTACGCCACGGCCAGGGTGCAGACGCTCGATCACGGGCACCCGGTCGCCGAGGCGACCGTGGCCGGCGAGCTGGGGCACAATTCCCAGGAGCTCCTGGACCGGGTCTATCGGCACGTGGGGAAGGCCCGGGGGACCCGGAAGGAGTTCGTCGAGTACCGGCTGCCGGACGGCAGCCCGCCGGGCGAGGCTTTCTTCCGGGAAGTGCTGGGCTCCTCCGAGGTCGACCGGATCGTGAACGACCACCGCTTCGGAAACGGACGGTGAGGTCCAGCGCCGGCCGGCGCCTCCATTTCTGACGGGACGCGCCCCCACGCACCCTGTGCTGAAGGGCCTCCAGGAGACGCGAATGCCATCGTGTCCTGGAGGCCCTTCCCCATGCTGCGGCATCACGCCTTGCATCTGTTGCGCAATTATTGTACTGTTGCATAAACACGCAACAGATAGCCTAATATGCAACAGAAAGACAGGACTACGGAATGGGGCGCCGCTCTGGCCATGCTGGAGCAGGCGCTTCCGAAGGATGCGAGGGTCCGCCTCGTGCGGGACACTGCCGCTCCCGCAGCAGAGGTCCACGTCACGGGCCTGCCGCAGCTCCGCCTCGAGTTCGTGCGCCGTGCCGCCGCAGCCGGGATCCGGGCGGACGCACGCCACGTCCCGGTCCTGACCCTCCGGACCCGCAATCCCCGTGAGCGAGAGCGCCTCCGGTGGGCAGGCCGGAACTTCATCGACCTGGCCGGGGCCGTCCACATCCGGGCCCCGGGGTTCTACATCGACCGGTCCGACCTTTCCCCGGTGCCCACGAGGCCGTCGGTGGAGGCGCGAGGGGATCCCTACACGGACGTGGCTTCCCGGGTCGTGCGGACCCTCCTCATGGCCCCGGCCGCGCAGGCGTGGTCGATCCGGGGCCTCGCGGAAGCGGCCGGCGTGGATCCCTCGACGGCCTCGCGCACGATCCGCGAGCTGCGGCGGCGGGAGCTGGTCCGCGACGAGCGGCCCGGCGAGAGGCGGCGTTCAGAGATCCGGATCCCCGTCCCGGAGGCCCTCATCGAGGACTGGGCACGTTCCTACCGGTGGCTCGACAACCCCCGGCTTCGGCTGGCTGCCCCGGTCGGCTCCCCGAAACGGTTCATGGCGAGGCTGCCCAAGCTCCTGCAGGAGGAGCGCTGGGCCCTCGCCCTCCAGGCCGGGGCAGCCGTTCTCGCCCCCCACGCATCCCTCGACATCGTGCACGCCTATGTGGACGTCGAGAGCGATGCCGAACTCGAGGAGATCGCCCTCGAGAGGGACTGGGAGCCATCGGGGTCCGGAAAACTCGTCCTGCTCCGCCCCCACTACGCCGAGTCGGTCTGGTTCCAGGTACAGGAGGTACGCGGCCTTCCCGTGGTGAGCCCCGTGCAGCTCGTGATCGACCTGTGGCACTATCCCGTGCGGGGCCGCGAGCAGGCCGAGCACCTCGTCGACACGATCCTCCGGCCTATCTGGGAATCGAGTGCAGAACCGAACTGAGCTGGAGGCGGCCCTCGGGACCATCCTCGAGACCCTTGGCGCCTACCTGGAGGACCTGGTTCTCGTCGGGGGCTGGGTGCCCTATCTCCACCTCGCCTACGGTCGCGCCGCCGTGGAGGGTGCGCGCACCTCGCTGACGGGGGAGGCCGACCTCGTCTTCCCCGCGGCGCTGGCGAGGAGGGAGCGCCTCCCGATCGCCGAGATCCTGGAGACGGCCGGCTTCCGTCCCATCGGGGGCTCGGGCGTCGTCTGGGGCCGGGACGTCGAACGGGGTGAGAAGATCGAGTTCCTGCGCACGCACCATGGACCCCTGCTGAGGAGCGGCAGCCCCATCGAGGTCGAGGACCAGCCTCGAGTGCGCGCCCTCTCGCTGGAGCGCCTCTGGATCCAGGAAGCCTTCACGGAAGAGATCCTGATCCCGGCCCCTGGAGAGGGGAGCCGGCATCTTTCCGTCAGGGTTCCCCTCCTCGCGGCGTTCGCCCTGAACAAGGCCAACACGTTCGACCTCCGCGGCGGCGCCGACCGCGAGGTGAAGGCTGGGAAGGACCTCCTGTACCTCCGGGACATTATGGCCGCGGGCGAGGAGGCCCACGCGGTGCTGGAGGAGGATCTGGGACGCATGGCCGGGAGCTAGCAGCAAGGCCGCGTGCTTGTGGACTGGGGACGCGCAGCGGGCCAGCTGCGGATGGTGGGCCCGCGCTACCATGCTGCGGCCGGGGCAATCCTGGCCGAACGCGAGGGAATGGCGCTCACGTCCGCCCGGGCGGACGTTGAAGGTCACCTGACCGATCTCATGGAGCTGCTCGAGGCCCGCCTACCGGACGAACGGGGCCCTGCATGAAGCCTCCGACCTCCGGCGCGGCGGCACGCGTGGTATCGGCCAGCGACCTGGGAACGGGCGGTGACGGGCCCTTACTGTGGGGCCATGAGACACCCCTGCCCCTCCACGCCCGGTAAGCTCGTGACCCTTCGGTGGGTCACAGCTGGCCCTCCGCGCTTCGACCCGGCGGCGCCTTGTGACAGACTCGTTGACACACGGCTCGGGCTCTCGCCGTCCCAACCGACCGGCGAAATCGCCGAGAGCCTGCTCGGCGAGCGGGCTCTGGGGAATGACCCCGGCTGGACTCGAACCAGCGGCCTCGGGATTAGGAATCCCGCGCTCTATCCGCCTGAGCTACGGGGTCGGGGGTCGGCGAGGAAGGTAATACGTCCGCCGCGCCCGCGCGTGCCACTTTCCGGTGGAGCGTCCTGGAGCGCGAGGACGGCAGCGGCGACCCGGTCGATCGCACGGACCGCGCGCCGCGCCGCCTCCTAGAGCTGAACCGTCGCGGCGCGCTTGAGCAGCGCGATCTGGCCCAGATGGTAGAGGGTGTGCTGCACCACGCCGTGCAGCATGTACCCGATCGTGTACGTCTGCCCGGGTGCGGTGCGGTCCAGGTCCTCGGGACGTAACGCGGCCGCGGCGTCCACCAGGGCAGCGTGCACCCGCTCCAGCTCATCCACCACCTCCCGCCAGGCCGCCTCGTCGGACGCTCCGACCGGGGGCCAGTCCTGCTCGGCGGTCGTCACCCAGGCCGGTTCGCCCCGGGTCCGCTGCCGAACCGCATCCTCCCAGATGGTGACGTGCAGGAGGATCTCCCAGATCGAGTGTCGGCCCGGGATGGGCCGGGCCGAGGCGAGCTTCGCGTCCACGTCCCGCAGGATCTCGCGCACGGGCGGGCCCAGCCACAGGGGGCCTTCGAAGCTCCCGCGCAGCTCCTCCAGGATACGGCTCTTCTCGTCCATCCCGACCTCCCGTACGGGGCAGGGGCGCGCGTGGCGCCCGCACCCCCACGCTAGGTCGAGGTGGGGCTTCCGGGAAGGGCTGAACGTACGTCCCCCCTGCGGGACGTCTCCGCGGAGACGTCCTCTTGCGCCAACCGTCTCTAGTGAGACGGATGCACGCTACAGGTCGTGAATCAGTGGGCTGCGCCACCCGCCCCGCCCACGATCGCCTCCGGCTTCACGGCCACGATGAAGGCGCCACGCTCCGGGTCGGGCCGGCCGCTTCCGAGCACCACGGTCTTCCCGATCGGAACCGTGAGGGAGGTCGCGAGAATCTGCCCGAAAGCCCGCGACTCGAGGTCGACGCGCAGATCCGCCTCGCCTCCATCGCCGGCTCCCCGGACCCGATCGAGCCACACGTTCAGCGAGATGGCACGCCCATCGACGAGGAGCCTGGCCGAGGACATGCCGCCGCTGGCGGCGGTCACCTCGGCCTCGTCCAGGAGGCGGTAGCCCTTGTAGCGGAAGAGCCCCCGGAGCAGAGAGTCCAGCGATGCGATGCGGGGATCCGGCTTCCCGGCACCGTCCGCCTCGATGAGCTGGAAGCGGAGCCTCAGGTTCGGGACCGGCCGGTCGTACTGCTTCAGCACGCTGTCGATGCGAGCCAGGTTCTCGGGCGTCTCCCGGACGGTCAGGCCGGCCCCGAAGGTGCTGATCGAGCCCGCCGCTTCCTTCCGCGCCGCGTACACGTACGGGGCGACGATCTGCGCGGCGTCCTTCGGCTGGAGGTATTGCAGCCGGAAGGTGCGGGTCTCGAGGGAGGGCGCACCCGCCCGGCAACCGGCCGCCAACGCCGCGGCCACCACCAGGACGAGCGACGAGACGATGCCGCGGAACCGAAGGCGAGGAAGTACGCCCCGCCTCCGGTAGAGGCTCGGGGTACCACTCGATCGACTGCCCATGACCTCACCCTCCGTTCTCGACTGGAAAGAACCACACGACGGCGACCGATGGGTCGCGCGTCTGGAAGACGGCCACGCGGGCGTCGGACGGCACCCGGACCCGGAGTTCCGGCCGTCCGGAAGCGGCGGTCGCGGCCGCCGGGCTTCCGGCGGCGGCCGTCGGACGATCGGCACCGGGAACCGGGCCCGCGCCGCGCGGCCACGCCAGGACCAGCACCGCCAGGGCCGCCGCCACGGCCACGGGGGCGGCGAGGCGCCACAGCCGCTGCCAGCGCGCGTTCCCGGACAGCCCGGCGGCGAGGCCGCGGGCGCCGCGCGCGTCGGTGGGCAGCGCGCAGAAAGACGGCACCCCCGAGGGCCGCCCGGCTGGCTCCGCCGCCGGCCGGCACGGCGCGGCCGAGAGGGCCGCCAGCGCGCCGTCCAGGGCCCCGAGCTCCGCGAGGAGAATCCCGGCGCGGCGGCGGCACACCTCGCAGGAGCGCAGGTGCGCCGCCAGGGCGTTGTCTCCCCGTCCCTCGAGCTCGGCTGGCCCGCACTCGAGCATCGCGTCTCGGGCGGTCTCACAGTCCACGTCCGTAACCCTCCTCCAGCTCCGGGTGCATCTCCAGGATCCTCGCGCGGATCTGCCGCCGGGCACGGAGCAGCGTCACCCGCACGGTGGAGGGGCTCAGCTCCAGGATCTCGGCGATCTCCGCCGCGGCGTGTCCCTGCAGGTCCACGAGGTCGAACACCTGTCGCTGGCGGTCGGGGAGCTCCCGGAAGAAGGCCCGCACCAGCCCGGCCACCTCACGGGCGTAAAGGGCGTCGATTTCGTCCGCCCTGTCGGCCCCCGCGGCCGCCGGCGCCGCCTCGCCGACGGGCACCGCCTCCTCTCCGAGCCGGTCCAGCGACATTGTCGGACGGCCCCGTTTCCGCTCCAGCGTGGCCGCCTCGTTGGCAGTGATCCGGTACAGCCACGTCTCGAGACGCGCCTCGCCGCGGAAGTCTGACAGGTGCCCGTGGGCCCGAAGTAGGACACTCTGTACTACCTCATCCGCCCGCACGGGGTCGCCGGTCCGCACGAGCGCCCAACGACGGACGAGCGGCTCCACGCGGCGGGCCAAGCGACCGAACGCGGCCGCATCGCCCGCGCGGGCATCCTCCACGAGGCCGACCAGAGAGTTCTCGCCCGGCAGCGGCTCGCTCAGTCGTCACTCCCTTTCCGGGTCCGCCCCCCGACTGCGAGCATGAGACGCGGTGGGGGCTCCAGGCGTTTACTCCAGTGCGCCACGGGCTTGTCTCCCGTGCGCCGCAGCGCGTAGACTGTGCGGGCGATCCCCCGTTTCCGGGTCGCGGCCGGCAGTCGGCCGTCGTCGCCCGGCCGGACCGATCACTCCATGGGAGACCCGTGATGGCCACGTACGAAGTTCACTACAAGGACGGAACGGTGGAAACGGTCCAGGCGGATCGGCTGGCTCCCACCAAGGACGGAAAGCACTACGTCCTCCTGGACCCGGACGAGGAGATCGTAGGCTACATCCCCTGCTCCGAGATCCGAAAGGTGCTCAAGGCCTAGGTCGAGCCTCCGGGGCCCCATCCTCCCCGGCCTCTTCCAGGATGCGGCGGGGGTGGGTGTACACGTTGAGCCGGTCGCCGCGGGCGAAGCCGGCCGCCGTGATCCCCAGGTCATCGGCCATCCGCAGGGCCAGCCCGGTCGGAGCCGACTTCGAGACCAGCACCGGGCATCCCATCTTCGCCACCTTGAGCACGATCTCGGACGAGATGCGCCCGCTGAACACGACCGCGCGCTCGCCGGGGTCGAGCCCGGCCCTCAGCGCCCAACCGTACAGCTTGTCCAGCGTGTTGTGGCGCCCGATGTCGGTTCGAACCACCTCCAGGCGGCCGCCCGAAGCCAGACCGGCGTTGTGCACGCCGCCGGTGCGGCCGAACACGGGCGAGGCGGCCTGCAGCTCCTCCACGAGCCGCAGGCAGGTGGCCGGATCGACGTGCAGGTCGGCCTCCACGCGCCGCGCCGTGCGGGCGTCGTTGGCCAGGTAGAAGCCCGTGCGGCTCTTTCCGCAGCAGGAGCCCACGTAGCGCTTGCCGAACAGGGCCTGCTCGAGCTCGGCGTCCCGGTCGGGCGCCTCCACCACGGCCCGTCCCCGCTCGGCGTCCAGGAAGAAGCGCTCGATCCGCTCGCCCCGCCGCAGGATGCCCTCGGCGGTCAGGAAGCCCAGGGCGAGCTCCTCGAGGTGCGAGGGAGAACACACGAGGGTGGCGAGCTCGCGGTCGTTGACGACCAGGGTCAGGGGGTGCTCCGCCGCCACCTCCTCCGATCGCCGCTCCACGCGGGCACCTCCCTCCTCCACCCTCCAGGCGTCGTGGACGGAGGTGAGCGGCTCGTCTTCCGGAACGTGGGTACGCTCGGTCGTCATCCCCTCGAAGCTACGCTGCCGGCCCGCCCGCGATCCAGCACCGGGCCCTTTGCCCGCGGCGGTTCGGCCTCCTACCGTGCGGGCGTGATTGCCGACGACACGCCTGCCGATGCCCGCGAGCGGCCTCCCGAGCGCCGCGGCTCCTTCGTGCTCCTCGCGGGCGGTAGCAGCCGCCGGATGGGCCGTGACAAGGCGCGTCTCCGGATCGACGGCGTGCCGCTCCTGCTGCGCGTCCTCGACGCCGGACGCCGCGCCTGCCTCGAGGGCATCCTCGTAACCGACCGGCCGGGCCGGTACGCGGACCTCCTCGAAAGCCGACCTCACCCCGAGTGGCCGCTGCGGGCCGTGACCGACCGGCGTCCCGACCGGGGACCGCTGGCGGGCCTCGAGGCCGGGCTGGCGGCCGCCTCCCTTCCCCTGTGCTTCGTGGCGGCCTGCGACCTGGCCTACCTGGATCCGGCTCTGGTGACGGGCCTCCTCCTCGCGCTGTCCGGGGATGTCACGGCGGCTGGCGCGAAGGGTGCGGGGAGTGGGCCCGGCGAACCGGGAGACGCGCCGCGGGCCGTCGTGCCCGTGCGCGGCGGTCGCGAGCAGCCCCTGTGCGCCGCCTACGAGCGGCGCGCGGCCGCGACGGCCACGGCCTGCCTCGACGCGGGAGCGTCGAGGGTCGACGCGCTCCTGGACCACCTGTCGCTGCGCCGCCTGCCGGAGGCCGAGCTGGAGGCGTGGCTGAAGCGCCCGGACGCCTCGAGCTGGACCCTGGACCTGGACCGCCCGGCGGAGCTGGGGGAAGCGCGCCGCCGCCTGGAGTCCGGCGAGCGGGTGAGCCCCGTTCCCGGCACGGTCCGACCTGAATCCGACCTTTCCGGAGGAAACCGATGAGCGACAAGAAGCTGCAGGTGGAGCTCGAGCTCGTGGAGGGCTTCGAGTTCCGCGTCCGGTTCAACGACGCGTGGGAGGAGCTGGTCATGGACGAGCCCCCTCCTCTCGGCGAAGACCGGGGCCCGAACGCGGCCCGGGTCCTGTCGGCCGCGATCGGCAACTGCCTGAGCGCCAGTCTCCTCTTCTGCCTTCAGAAGTCGAAGATTCGGCCCTCGGGACTGAAGACCGCGGTGAGCACGGCGGTGGAGCGGAACGACCGGGGACGGCTCCGAATCGGGGAGACGTCCGTGCACATCCACCTGGCCCTGGGCGACGAGGAGCGCGACAGGGTGGGGCGTTGCATGGAGGTATTCGAGGACTACTGCATCGTCACGCAGAGCGTGCGTCGTGGCATCGAAGTCGACGTCACCGTGCTCGACCAGGACGGTCGGGAGCTGCATCGCTCCCAGGGGGAGACGACCCCGGACTAGGCGGACCGCGACTCCGCCGAAGCCGGCAACCGCACGCCGGGAGCCGTGAGCGTGGTGCCTTCCTCGCCGGCCGGCGCGCCTTTCTCCGTCCCGGCCGGCGGCATCCAGCCGGGCCGGATTTCGGGATGGTGGATCTCACCGCCCAGCTCCGCGGCCCAGGCCGTGATGCCCGACGCCACCAGGGCCAGGACCCACACCGCGAGGATCGGACCGCGCGGGACTCGGCCCGCGCGCCGGCGCCACAGGATCCAGGCCGAGAGGACGGCCAGCACCAGGAGTCCGATCAGCACCCACAGCGCGGCTTCCTGGTGGCGCTCGATGGCCGCGTGCGTGATTCCGGGCATGTTCTCGACGACGTCCTCGGCCTCGTTGCCGAGGATGTAGACGGGGACCGCCGACAGGCCCGAGCCGACGAGGGTCCACAGCCCGGCCACGGCGATCCCCTCCTTCCTCCACAGGAGCCACAGGGTCAGCAGACCCGTGCCCGCGAACACCCCCACGATCGGGAAGTGGTTCAGCATGATGTGGAGGTGCGCCGCGTTGAAGTTCATGACTCCCGCCTCCTCACTGGCCCGTGCGTGCTCCGGCCCCCGGCCGTACCGCTACCCTGTCCGCGCGCCCTCGCGTCCCGGACCGGTTCGACGTTCCCCCCACCTTGCAGGCATCGCGCCACCCCGGACCCGCTCGAGCCAAGCCGTGGTATAAGCTCGTGACAGTCCTTCTCGATACGTGCCCGAGCGCCGGCGCCCACCCGGGCGCCGGTCTCGCGTGGGCACCACAACGACCAACCCCCGGAGCCTCCCATGGGTGACCGTCGTGCGCGCACGTTCGCCAGTAGGCTGGCCGTCCTCACGCTCCTCACGATCGCCGGGTCGGCCCCCCTGGCCGCCCAGGGGCGCGGCCTCGACCCGATCCGCGGCCGCCTCGGCATCGGCGCCGACCTGGCGCTGCCGGTCGGCCAGTTCCACGAGTACGTGGACAACGGAGGTGGCGTCCGCGCCTTCGGCCTCCTGGCCCTGGATCCCTACGGCATCTTCGGACTCAGGCTGGACGCCAGCTACGTGGTGTATGGCCACCAGAGCCGGGTCGTGCCGTTGAGCCCCACGGTGCCGCTCATCGACGTGCGGGTGAACACGGACAACCAGATCGTGTTCGGCTCGTTCGGCCCGCAGATCACCTTCCCGATCGGACCGGTGCGCCCCTTCCTTCGCGGCGGCCTGGGCGTATCCTACTTCGTCACCACGAGCTCCGTGAAGGGCACGTCCAACACGTCCTCCTTCGCGCAGACGACCAACTTCCACGACACCCGGCTGGCGCTGGAGGGAGGGGGCGGCCTGTGGATCCACCTGGGCGGGAGCCGAACGCCGATCGACCTCTCCCTCGAGGCCACCTACGTGCACAACGGTCGAACGCGCTACCTGCGCAAGGAGAGCATCGTCGAGCAGCCCGACGGCTCGGTGACCATCACGCCGGTGCGCAGCGGGGCGAACCTGGTCACGCTGAATCTGGGGGTGGTGTTCGGAATCCGGTGACGGCGGCCCGACGGCAAATCCCGACGAGTCCACGCGCTCCCCCTGGGCCCCTCACTCTCCGAAGCGCACGCCGCGCCGCTCGCGGCCCAGCCCGGCGACCACGGCGCCGAGAACGAAGACCACTCCCGCCGACAGGGCCATCGAGCGGGCGTAGCTGAGGTGCTCGGCCACCCGGGACTGGATCCAGGGCATGAAGCCGGCGAGGCCGGCGCCGCACTGGTAGGCGAACCCCGGCAGGAAGCCGCGCACGCCGTCCGGTGAGAGCTCGGTGATGTGCGCCGGGATCACGCCCCAGGCGCCCTGCACCATGAACTGCATGATGAAGCCGCCGATCCACAACGGCACCAGGGAGGGCGCGAACGCCCACAGCGGGATGGCCACGACGGCCAGGAGGAGCGCCCCGATGATGGCACGCCGGCGCCCGACGCGGTCCGAGATGTAGCCGGTGAGCACTCCGCCCGCGATCGCCCCCACCATCGTGAACGCCGTGAGCGCGGCCCGGCCCTCCGGTGTGAACCCCCAGTCGCGCTGAAGGAACGTCGGATACAGGTCCTGCGTCCCGTGCGAGATCGCGTTCATGAGGGTCATGAGGAGCGCGATGTACAGGAACAGCCTCCAGTTGGCCGCGATCTCCCCGAACAGCGACCGCCACGTGGTGTGCCGCGACCTCTCCCACACCTCCGACTCCTTCACCTTCGACCGAACGTACAGGGCGAGGAGGGCGGGGAGGCCGCCGATGAAGAACATGGGCCGCCAACCGAAGCGCGGGTACACCAGGAAGTAGCAGCCGGCCGCCAGCAGGTAGCCGAACGCGTAGCCCTCCTGCAGGAGTCCGGAGAGGATCCCTCTCCGGCCCGCCGGCGCCTTCTCCATGGCCAGCGAGGCGCCCACTCCCCACTCGGCTCCCATGCCGATCCCGAACAGGGCTCGCAGGACGAGGAAGGTCCCGTAGCTCGGCGCGAGACCCGTCAGCACCTCGATGATCGAAAAGAACACGAGGTCGAGGATGAGCGGCAGGCGCCGTCCGTACCGATCCGCCACCAGGCCGAAGATGAACGCGCCGACCGGGCGGAAGGCTAGGGTGAGAAGGAGGGCCAGGGCCATGTCGGCATCCGAGCGTCCGAACTCGGAGCCGATGGCCGTGAGGGTGAACACGACCAGGAAGAAGTCGAACGCGTCGAGCGTCCAGCCCAGGAAGCCGGCCAGGACCGCCGGACCATGGTCCGGGGCGCCGTGCGCGGCCGCGGGGGCCGATGACTCCAGCGAGGGAGAGGGCATGGGCGGGCTCCGCACAGGGAGCTCCGTCCGGCGGCGCCTCCGCATCCGCCGGACGGAGCGCGTCAGCCGAGTCGGTTCAGCGCTTCGTCCAGCTGTCGTTGGAGCGGTCGACGTCGGGGAAGTCGTGGGCGGCGTCCAGCTCCACCTTCGTCACCGTCCCTCCCGCCGCGTGGCTCGTCGTCACGCTCGCCTTCCCCCCGAACCACGCCGACG